>CABXCC010000008.1 GCA_902510475.1 uncultured Bacteroidota bacterium
TTCTTGTTGAACCTATGCAAGCTGAGACAAAAACGGCATCTGGGATAATAATTCCTGATAATGCAAAGGAAAAACCACAAAAAGCAATTGTAGTGGCAGTTGGTGATGGTACCAAAGATCACTCAATGACAGTAAAAGTTGGAGATCACGTTCTTTACGGAAAGTATTCTGGAACAGAGCTTAAGCATGATGGAAAAGACTATTTGATTATGTCAGAAAAAGATATTCTGGCAATCGTTTAATATAAAAAAACTACAAAATGGCAAAAGATATAAAATTTGATATTGAAGCTAGAGACGGATTAAAAAGAGGTGTAGATGCTCTAGCCAACTCAGTAAAAGTTACATTGGGCCCAAAAGGACGTAATGTAATAATAAGTAAATCATTTGGTGGACCACAGGTAACAAAAGATGGTGTTACAGTAGCCAAAGAAATTGAACTTGAAAATGAGTTAGAAAATATGGGGGCTCAGATGGTTAAAGAAGTTGCCTCTAAAACAAATGATCTAGCTGGAGACGGTACAACTACCGCAACAGTTTTAGCTCAAGCAATTGTAAAAGAAGGGTTGAAAAACGTAGCTTCAGGAGCAAATCCTATGGATTTAAAAAGAGGAATAGATAAAGCTGTTTCTTGTATTACTGAAGAGCTTAATAAACAATCTAAACAGGTAGGTAATTCCTCAGAAAAAATTCAACAGGTAGCAAGTATTTCAGCAAATAATGATTCCACAGTGGGTAATCTTATTGCAAAAGCATTTGAAAAAGTTGGTAAAGAAGGGGTTATCACTGTTGAGGAAGCCAAAGGTACTGACACCTATGTTGATGTTGTTGAAGGAATGCAATTTGACAGAGGTTATCTTTCTCCTTATTTTGTAACTAACGCAGATAAAATGATTACAGAGTTAGAGAATCCGTATATTTTACTTTTTGATAAAAAGATTTCAAATCTTCAAGAAATATTACCGATTCTTGAGCCTGTATCTCAATCAGGAAAAGCATTACTTATAATTGCTGAAGATGTTGAGGGGCAAGCACTTGCAACTTTAGTGGTTAATAAGCTAAGAGGTGGATTAAAAATTGCTGCGGTAAAAGCTCCTGGTTTTGGAGATAGACGTAAAGCAATGCTTGAGGATATTGCAATCCTAACGGGTGGTACCGTTGTTTCTGAGGAAAGAGGGTTTTCATTAGAAAATGCTGATTTGAGCATGCTTGGTACTGCAGAAACAATTACCATTGATAAGGACAATACAACTATTGTTAATGGTGCAGGAAAAGCTTCTGATATTAAAGCTAGAGTCAGTCAGATTAAAGCACAGATTGAAACAACAACAAGTGATTATGATAAAGAAAAACTTCAGGAAAGACTTGCTAAACTAGCAGGTGGAGTTGCGGTTTTATATGTGGGTGCTGCTAGTGAAGTTGAAATGAAAGAAAAGAAGGATAGAGTTGATGATGCATTACATGCAACTAGAGCTGCCGTAGAAGAAGGTATTGTTGCCGGGGGTGGTGTTGCTCTTGTAAGAACAAAAGATAAATTAGCAAAACTCAAATCTGAAAATGCAGATGAAACTACTGGAATCCAAATTGTAGATAAAGCTATCGAAGCACCCATTCGTACCATTGTAGAAAATGCAGGTGGTGAGGGAAGTATCGTAATAGCAAAAGTAATCGACAGTAAAGACAATATGGGATATGATGCAAAAAATGAAGAGTACGTTGATATGCTAAAAGCAGGAATTATTGATCCAAAGAAAGTTACAAGAATTGCATTAGAAAATGCAGCGTCAGTTGCAGGTATGATTCTGACTACAGAATGTGCGGTAATTGACATTAAGGAAGATACTCCTGCACCAATGCCACCAATGGGTGGAGGCGGTATGCCAGGAATGATGTAATTCCTTAGATAAATCTTAATTTAAAAGAGCTATAATTAATTTTATTGCTCTTTTTTATTGGATGTATGTATTGGTTTTCTATCTAAGCCATGGTCTTTTATAACTTGCAAATCACGATATTGACAACAAGGGTCTAATAAGCTGTAAGCTTCATCGGTGGCAATTTTTTTCTCAGTATCATGACCAATTGATCCTAAAAATTCATGAATCTCATTTATCGTGATCTTCTTCTCATTATATACAACTTTCAATACTCTATTATCCAAATTCCAATCAGCTAACTTAATTCCATTTATGTCAATTACTTTTTTTTCAATTCTTTCTTCACACATCATACAAACCCCATCCACAACAATTTTGGTAGATTTAGTTTGACTAAAACTATTTAATGTAATTAATAGAAAGATTGAAATAAATAGATGGTTGTTATTTTTCATGAATTACTAATTTAATTAATTTTATACCTAAGTCCAAGATACGACATTCTACCAGATACTGGACCATAAATCATGGTTGCATCAAAATATTGACCAAACGGATCAGAATTAGAAATAATACCATCATTTTGTTTGTAATTAGTCAGATTTTCAGCCCCTAAATAAACTTCAAATGAATCTGAAAAAACCCTTGTAATTTGAGAGTTGATTAAATCCAGCTTTGACGAGAATGGATCTAATCTAAATATTTCTGGGTTCTGAATTGTTGAAGGAATTCTTTGTTTTCCTAAATGATTATAAGAAACATCAAATTTCCATTTCCTTGATTTTTCGTTTGAAGGTCCATCGTATGAAAGGTTCAGAAAAAATCTGTTGGAAGGAGTTAATGGGTTTTGTAACCTGCCAGAAATATAGTCTGTTTTGGCATCAGTATTTTTGTAAGCAAATAGTAAATCAATACTATTTGCTAAAGAGTAAGAAAATTGTGCTTGAAAGCTCTTAGCATAACTTCTACCAAATAAATTATAAAATAAAATATTTGAAGGGCTTTCCCAATCAATAACAACTTTACTTTCAAAATCTGTAATGTAGTAATCTATTATTAATTGAGAATCTTTGCCAAATAGTTTGAAACTTTGAATTATTGAAGCTCCATAATTCCAAGCAACTTCAGGCTCCATGTCAAAATAATTATATGACATAAACTCAGTTGAAGCATCTGCACTGGAAAAAGAAATTAATCTTGAACTGTAAAATAGTTTTTGATTTTCAGAAAAGAGATTGGCGATTCTGTTTGCTTTACCTGCAGACAATTTTATCGTTGTTTTTGGCAGCGCCTGAAATCGGACATGTAATCTAGGTGAGATGAAATTACCTATAATGTTATGATTGTCATACCTTATTCCAGCAGAAAGATTTAAATTATCAAGATTATCATAGTTGTATTCAAAATATGCTCCAATTGTCTTTTCTGTTCTATCTAAGTCAAAAAATGATGTATTTAAATTGTTAACGGATTCGTCATAATTATCATAAGCAAATGAAATTCCGGTTTTAATTTTACTTCTAGTATCACCAATTATAGAGTTATATAACAGATTGGAATAAAAACTAGTATGACTTGTATCATGAAAACTATTTCCAAAATCAGACCCCTGATCAACATTGCTATATGACAATTGTAACCCTAAAGACCTGTAAGTTATTTCTGGATCAACATATCCAAATTTTAAAGTACTTCTAATTATATTGGAATCTGCAGAACCACCCCAAGAATCGTTAATAGGAGGTCCAGGAATAATAGCGGGATCAAAATAATCAATTTCTCCATAGACCCTTTCATCACCAACATAATTAATATCAAAAAAACCAACTAAACCCTTAGTTGCATTGGTATACTGAAATCTATTTAAAATATTAATTTGTTGACCCGTGGGAGCATCACCAAAATTATCATTGTTATGATCGTCTCTGTTGTCTTTTTTATCAGCATGCAAATACAAACCATAATCAATTTTTTCCGTCAACTTTGTAGAATAATGAGTGTTTAATTCAAATCTTTCCATAGAGTTGTAATACGCATTAGCGAAAAACTTATTATCAGACATTGGCTTAAGTAGTTCAGCATTAATCTGTCCTGAAACACTCTCATAACCATTTACAACACTTCCCGAACCTTTTGCAACCTGAATACTTTCAATCCATGTACCCGGGATAAATGTTAGTCCATATGCATTTAAAGCGCCTCTTATAGAGGGTATGTTTTCAACAGATATCAAAATATTTGGACTAGCTAAACCTAACATGTTAATTTGCTTTCTTCCAGAAATTGCATCAGAAAAATTCACGTCTATTGAAGGGGTAGTTTCAAAACTTTCAGCAAGATTACAGCAGGCAGCTTTTAATAATTCTTCAGAGCTTATTTTTAACACATTTGCAGAACTTAGCAAGGAGACAGATGAGGATTTTTCTTTAAACTTAATTGTTATCGCTTCTAAACTGGAATCTTGTTTTAATATAATTTTTGAATATTTATTTTTGGTTTTAAGTGTGTCGTTTAAATAGCCTACATAGCTAACAACAAATTCTTTTGCATCTTTAATATCATTGATAAGAAAATTGCCATTTTGGTCGGAGACAACTCCCTTTGAGCCGTCAACTAAATAGATATTTGCACCAACAATTGGAGCTTCATTATCGTCAAGTATTTCAACAACCATCCCAGACAGATTTTGAGAAAACAAGGTCACAGACCAGAGAAGGCAAAACAAAGAAAATATCTGCTTCATTAATTAATATATTAATAATGTAAAAATAGTAAATATCAAAATAGATATTTCAAGAATATCAAAATATTAACTTATCAAAAAAAGGTGTTAACAAAATTGAATTCTTTGATCTTTAATTAAGACAATTCGTTTATCAATTTATTTACTTTTGAAAGTATGAATGATACAAGAATAAAGTCTGTGCTAATTTCTGTTTTTTCTAAGAAGGGTATCGAACCAATTATTGAAGAACTTTCTAAAAATGATGTAAAAATATACTCTACAGGTGGGACATGTAAATATATTTCAGAACTTGGCTACAATGTTACAGAGGTTGAAAATGTAACTGAATATCCCTCGATTTTTGGAGGAAGAGTTAAAACCTTACATCCAAAAATATTTGGTGGTATTCTTTATCGAAGAGATAATAAAAATGACATTGACGAAAAAGAGAAATTTGATATCCCGTCTATTGATCTTGTCATTGTTGATCTTTATCCGTTTGAAGAAACAGTTAAAAATAGTAAAAGCGAATCTGAAATAATAGAAAAAATTGACATTGGAGGAATTGCCTTGATAAGGGCAGCAGCAAAAAATTTTAAAAATGTTACCTGTATTTCATCCGTGAACGACTACGAACTTTTCTTAAAAAAATATAAGACGCAAGATGGAGTTTTAAATCAAGAGGATAGAAAGTTATTTGCCGCTAAATCATTCAGAACATCTTCTTCATATGATTCTGCCATTCAAGGATATTTTGGAGAGGTAAAAGAATCTGAGTTAAGATATGGTGAAAACCCACACCAAAAGGGAATTTTTTCAGGAAATATCAATAAAGTTTTTTCAAAATTACACGGCAAAGAACTTAGCTATAATAACTTTTTAGACATAGATGCAGCCATGGATTTAATGTCTGAATTCAAAGATGACCAGCCCACATTTGCTATCTTAAAACACAACAATGCATGTGGAATTGCAATGAAATCTAGTATTAAAGAAGCTTATGATTCTGCCTTAGCAGCTGATCCAATTTCTGCATTTGGGGGTATCTTAATTTCTAATAAGAAAATTGATTTTGAAACTGCTAACACCATTAATTCTTTGTTCTGTGAAGTTGTTATTTCCCCAGAATTTGATTCTGATGCTTTGGAAAAATTGAAAGAAAAAAAAAATAGAATAATATTACTTTTAAATGACTATCCTAAAAAAGAGCAACTTATTAGAACATGTTTGAACGGATCATTAAAACAATCGCCAGATAATATAATTGATAGTGTTGAAATGTTAAAGTATCCAACAAAAATTAAACCCAATCCCGAACAAATTGAAGATTTGTTATTCGCTTCCAAAATCTCAAAAAATACAAAATCAAACACTATTGTTTTAGTAAAAAATAAACAACTACTAGCAAGTGGAACAGGTCAAACTAGCAGGGTTGATGCGTTAAATCAAGCCGTTGAAAAAGCCGAAAAATTTGGTTTTGATTTAAAGGGTGCTTGTATGGCAAGTGATGCGTTTTTTCCTTTCCCAGACTGCGTAGAAATTGCTCATAAAAAAGGGATAAACTCGATTATTCAACCCGGAGGATCAATAAAAGATAATTTAAGTGTGGATTACTGTGATAATAATAAAGTTGCTATGGTTTTTACTGGGGTTAGACATTTTAAACATTGATATGAATTTATTGTTTTATTATTTAATTTTTATTCTTAGATTTACATTACAGGCCTGAGTATTATAAACTTTATTTTTTTTCTTTAACCTATGGGGTTTTTTGATTTTTTAACGGAAGAGATTGCAATCGATTTGGGTACAGCAAATACTTTAATAATACATAATGATAAAGTTGTTGTAGATAGTCCTTCTATCGTCGCCAAGGATAGAATATCAGGAAAAATTATAGCTGTAGGGAATGAAGCAAATTTGATGCAAGGAAAGACCCATGAAAGTATCAAAACAATAAGACCTCTAAAAGATGGTGTGATCGCTGATTTTGACGCATCAGAACAGATGATTAACTTATTTATTAAAAGTATTCCTACTTTAAAAAATAAAATATTTTCCCCCTCACTTATAATGGTAATTTGTATTCCTTCTGGAATTACAGAGGTTGAAATGAGGGCTGTTAAAGAATCTGCTGAAAGGGTTAATGGAAAAGAGGTCTATCTAATTCACGAACCAATGGCAGCAGCAATTGGAATTGGAGTAGATATTATGCAGCCAAAAGGAAATATGATTATAGATATTGGTGGAGGAACTACAGAAATTGCAGTTATTGCATTAGGAGGAATTGTATGTGACCAATCTTTAAAAGTAGCAGGTGATGTTTTTACAAACGACATCATTTACTACATGAGAACCCAGCATAATCTGTATGTGGGAGACAGAACTGCTGAAAAAATAAAAATTCAGATTGGTGCAGCAACAGAAGATCTTGACGACCCCCCTGAAGACATGAGTGTTCAAGGACGTGATTTATTAACGGGTAAACCAAAACAAATTGAAATATCCTACAGAGAAATAGTAAAAGCTTTAGAAAAATCAATATTAAGGGTCGAAGATTCAGTAATGGAGACATTATCCAAGACACCTCCAGAACTTGCTGCTGATATTTATAATACAGGGATGTATTTAGCCGGGGGTGGATCTATGCTTAGAGGTTTAGATAAACGACTATCTAAGAAAACTGATCTTCCGGTATACATTGCAGAAGACCCACTTAGAGCTGTTGTAAGGGGAACAGGTATTGTTTTAAAAAATATTCCAAAATACAAAAGTGTCCTGATAAAATAGATAGAAAAGTATGCAACGAATTATTTATTTCTTAATTAGAAATAAGAATTTTATTTTATTTCTAACGTTGCTTTCAATTTCAATTTCACTTAATTTTATCTACAACGAGTACAACAAAAGTAAATTTATAAACTCTAGTAATTTTATATTTTCATCTCTTTACGATACAAAGTTTACGGTTTCAAAATATTTAAATCTTGAGCTTCAAAATCAATTATTATTAGAAGAGAATAAAAACCTTAAAAAGATCTTATTTAATTCAGAGACCCCTACTAAAAGTTTTGATTCGATAAATTCGATAGGTTTTGAAGTAATGACAGCATCAGTCATAAAAAATAGCTATTCTAAAACGAATAATTTTATTACCATTAATAAAGGCTTTAAAGATGGAATTGGTATTGACAACGGTGTAATATCATCAAATGGGGTGGTAGGAATTATTGATAAAACTACTACAAATTATTCAAGACTTATTTCAATACTAAACACAAATTTTTTGCTCAATGCTAAATTTAAAAATTCAAATTATTTTGGAGTTTTATCGTGGAATGGAAAAAATATTAATAAAGTTCAATTAAAGGATGTTCCAAAACAAGCCAAAATTAAAATCGGTGATACAATTGTTACAGGTGGTAATTCGTTAATTTTTCCAAAAGGAATACTAATTGGATATATCCAATCCTTTAAACTTGATAACTCAGAAAATTATTTGGAAATAGAGGTGAATTTGTCAACAGATATGACAAATATTGAAAATTTATATATAATAAATAATAACAATGCTACAGAAATAAATTTGCTAAATGAATAATATAATTTACAATTTAATATTAGGTGCATCTCTAATTTTAATGCAGTCACTGTTTCTAAACAATATAAATTTTTTAGAATATCTAAATCCTTTTATTTATATATATTTTATAATATATTATCCAATTAAAAACAATAGGTCTGTATTTATAATTCTTGCCTTTATTTATGGTTTACTAATTGATTTGTTTTCCGACACTCATGGAATTCATGCTGCCTCTACGCTTTGCATTGCATATTTTAGACCCTACTTACTTAAACTTTTTTTTGGTATGGCATACGAACATCAAGTTGTAAAATTCAATTCCTTGGAACTTAAACAAAATATATTTTATCTTTTTTCAATGATAATTATTCATCATATAATCTTATTTAGTCTAGAAGTTTTTAATCTGTCACTAGCAAATTTAATTTTTAATAACATAATAAGTAATAGCGTTTTCACCTTTATGTCTATTTATGTATTATATGAATTTTTAATGAGAAAATCCAAATGAGAAAAAGCTTATTCTTCGTATTGGTTCTTTTTACTTCCTTAACTTTTATTGCTAGGCTTTTCTATCTACAAATTTATGCAACAGAACCGTATTCAATTTACGAAGATAATGCTATAAGGAAGGTTTACACGTATCCTAAAAGAGGATATATTTATGATAGAAATAATAAGCTGCTAGTTTCAAACCAACCCTCATACGATGTAATGGTAATCCCAAGGGAAGTCAAAGAGCTAGATACAACAGAATTCTGTGGTTTGCTTAAAATTTCTAAAGATTATTTCGTTAATAAGTTAGACAGGACTAGCAACTACTCAAGAAGAATACCATCTGTATTTTTAGCACATCTTTCAAAGAATGATTACGGGTTTTTAGCCGAAAAAATAAGGAAATATGAGGGGTTTTATATTCAAAAAAGAAACCTGAGAGAATACAATACAAGCATCGGAGCAAATGTTCTAGGCTATGTAGCGGAGGTAAATAGATCTAATATTGAAAAAGACCCGTATTATAATACCGGAGACATTATAGGCAAACAAGGAGTTGAACTTTCTTATGAAAAATATTTAAGAGGAGAGAAAGGAATTAAATTTATTCAAAAAGATAGGTTTAACAGGGATTTAGGTAATTTTAACAATGGCAAGAATGATATAAATTCGATCGCAGGAAATGATTTAACTATAACAATAGATTCTCATTTACAGGAATACGGGGAATCATTAATGGTAAATAAAAGAGGAGCAATAGTCGCAATAGAACCAGCCACTGGCGAACTACTCTCTCTTGTTTCTTCCCCCTCCTATAATCCAAATTTATTAGTTGGTAGAGAAAGGTCCAAAAATTATTATGAACTTTATAAAGACAGTATTTATAAACCACTCATTGATAAAGGATTATTATCAACTTTTCCGGCAGGATCTCCTTTTAAAATAATCGTTGGGTTAATCGCTTTGCAGGAAAATGCCGTTTCTGAGAAAAGTACAATATACTGTAACGGATCATATGTCTATGGTAAAAATAAAAAATCTATGAAGTGTCATTGTGGTGGTGGATACAGAAACATTTATAATGGTATTTCAGAATCTTGTAATTCATACTTTGCTGAAGCCTACAGAAAGACAATTAATATGGACAATGAAGTTTCAAAGAATTTTGATAAGTGGAGCTCAAGTGTTAAGAGTTTTGGTCTTGGAAATTTTTTGAATAACGACTTACCTGTGGGTAAAAAAGGAATTATTCCTGACTCTGAATTTTATGACAAATGGTATCCAGATTTTAGATGGGGGCCTACTACAAACTTATCTAATTCAATTGGTCAAGGTGAAATTCTGGTTACTCCAATTCAACTTGCTAATATGATGGCCGCAGTTGCTAATAAGGGATATTATTATACTCCTCATATAATTAAAAATATTCAAGGTGACTCAATCGAAGAGAGATTTAGAAAAAAAAATATTATTGAAATTGATAAACAACATTTTGATAAAATTGAAATTGGACTAAAAGAGGTTTATAAAAGTGGAACAGGTAAGTTTTTAAATATTCCTGGAATTGAAATATGCGGTAAATCAGGAACAGCTGAAAATTTTACAAGACTTAATGGTAAAAAAACTCAATTGACCGACCATTCAATTTTTGTTGCCTATGCTCCAAAAGAAAATCCAAAAATTGCCATTGCTGTATTGGTAGAAAATGGCTATTACGGGTCAACTTGGGCGGGTAGAATAACAAGTTTGATGATCGAAAAATATTTAAAAGGATATGTAACTCTTAAAAAAACTGAGGAACTAGTTATTAATAAGAGCTTAGAAAATGAGTATTTAAAACCATTTTCTGGTAAGCCATTTTCTATTAATAAGCTATGATTGGGCAGAGAAAAAATAGATTAAAATTAGATTGGATAATAATTTCGATTTATCTTTTGCTTGTTGGCTTTGGTGTCGGAAATATTTTATCCTCTAGTATCTCTGGAGAAGAAATTTATCTTTTTGATTTCACAAAATTATACGGAAAACAATTCATCTTTGCTTTTATCTCACTATTTGTTGGTTTCATTGTAATTTCTATAGATGTTAAATTTTACGAGAGATTTTCAAGTCTCTTTTACCTCTTATCTTTAATATTATTGATATGCCTGTTTTTATTTGGTAAAAGGATAAATGGAGCTTTATCATGGTTTCCAATAGGAAGTTTTAATCTTCAGCCTAGTGAATTTGTAAAGATTACTGTTGCATTGGCTGTTTCAAAATACATTAGTGATTATCAAACTGATTTAAGAAAAATATCAGACCAAGCAAAATTATTTTTAATTATTCTAATACCTATTATAATAATTATTTTACAGAATGATACGGGAAGTTCAATTGTGTTTTTTTCGCTTTTTCTTGTTTTATATAGAGAGGGTATTTCCCAAAATTATATTAAATCTATTATTGCAATAATTATTTTATCGATAATTACGCTTAAATTTTCATTATTAACCTCCTCCATTATTGCTGTGTTTTTTACCACTGCATATTATTTTTTTAAAGGAAAAACAAAAAATAAAATTATTAAGATCATTGTTGTTTCATTTCTTAGTCTAACAACTTGTTTTGCAACAACCTACACTTACAATAATATTTTAAAAAATCATCAAAGGAATTATATTAAAGTATGGTTAAATCTTGAAAAAGACCCACTTAAAATTAAAAAAATGGAGAAAACCATTTTATATAACTTAAACGAGTCAAAAAAAGCCATAAGCTCAGGTGGTTTGACCGGAAAAGGATATTTAAAGGGCACTAGGACAATGGGGAATTTTGTTCCTGCACAACACAGTGATTACATATTCAGTACTGTGGGGGAAGAATGGGGGTTTTTTGGAAGTATTTTTATAATTTTTCTGTATACAATGCTGATTTTAAGAATCTTATATCTTTCAGAAATTCAAAAAAATAAGTTTAGCAGAGTATATGGCTATTCAACTGCATCAATATTATTTATACATTTTTTAATAAATATTGGAATGGTATTGGGACTCACCCCTACTATAGGAATACCGTTACCTTTTTTAAGTTATGGCGGATCTAGTTTAATTGCATTTACAATTCTATTATTTGTCTTTTTAAGATTAGACGCAAATAAAATTAACGAATGGTAATCTTATTTTTTTAACTCTAGTTTTTCAGCAAAATAGTCACAAAAATCTAACATTGTCTGAGACATCTTTTCATCTTGGGTTGCTCGATTAAAAGTTGTTGCCATACTTGAAAGTATCTGATGAAAGAAAATTTTCATTTCATCTAAAGGCATGTCCTTAGTCCACAAATCAATACGTAAACTTTCTTTTCTTTTTGAATCCCATACTGATAAAAAAGCTGCTTTTGTTTCATGGTCTTTAATGCCAGCATCACTGGCTGACCATAGAATTTTTTCTGGAATTTTATTCTCGTCTAACTCTACAGAAATTTCAATTTTTGATTTTTGTTTTTTCATTATTTCTTTGGCTTATATTTTGATTTATTATAAATATCAATTGGTTTTAATGCTATCATTTCTTTAAAAGAAATCTTATTATTTTTCATGAAAGATTTTACAATCTGCCAACCAATAAATTTACCAATCATTTCTGATGAATCTTTATCATTTTCCAAATAGAATTTAGAAAAAGGAGCATTGTTTATAAATCTACTATTTAGTTTATTGTCTGGATCAAATAGAATTTCATTTTCAATAAAATAGGTCCAAACAAAATATTCATTTTCAATTGCCCAATTTATCTTCTTTTGACTATAGCCAATTTTAAACTTTTCAGGAACTTCATCTAAAATAATATCCTTATAATACAAAACCTTTCCGTGATAAATTATCTTATCAAGAAATGTATAGTCTTCTGAACTTGGGATAAGTTTTTTAGCATACTGACTTGCAATATCAGAAATGATATTTTCCTGATTTAAATCTTCTTTTATGTAGTTGGGAATGCCTTCATAGAATCTATGATCAAACCCAAGATAATTATCTAATCCGATTAGTAAAATCGAGTCAGCAAGAATAATTCGGTTTCTATAATCAACATCTGTATTAACTGTTATTAGTCTTGGTTTTTGGATAGAGTCAAAATACTCGTCATTGTTTTTAAAGAATTTTGTTATTTGGATTTGTAAAGATGTAATATCATCATATTGATACAAAATTTCATTATAAATTTCTCTCTGAATTGGATCATTTAATCTTCTTACCCAAATTTCATCTGAAAAATTACTTGGAAAAAATAAAGGGTACATTTCTATAACCCTATCAATTGAGCTTATATTAGATTCATAAAAAACTTTTTCAAATCTTTCAATTTTTAATAAATTTTGTGATGGATCTTTCGTTTCAGCACATGATACTATAAAAAGTATAATTAAAAAAATTATAATTTTGTTAATGTAGTTTGGCAAAAAGATTGACATTAGTTTATTTTAGCATTACAAATATAATATACTTTTTACCTTTAATAAGAAATGAAAGAATCAGAAACTATAGATCATATCGTTGATTGGATCAAAGATTACCAAAGTAAAAATAAAATTAAGGGGTTGGTTATAGGTGTTTCAGGTGGAATTGATTCTGCCCTAACATCTACGTTATGTGCTTTAACGGGTTTAAATACATTGTGCTTGAATATGCCAATAAGACAGAAAAAGGAACAATTCGATAGAGCAGCTAAGCATATCTCATGGCTAAAAAATAAATTTGAAAATGTAAATTCTATAAATATCGATCTAACAGCTTTTTTTGAGAAATTTGAATCAACGGTTGATACAAGTTTTGATAAAAGCGAATTAGGTCTAGCAAATTCTAGATCTAGAATGAGAATGCTAACACTATACTATTATGCAGGAATTAGTAATTCAATTGTTGTTGGTACTGGAAATAAAGTTGAAGATTTTGGAATTGGATTTTATACTAAGTATGGTGATGGAGGGGTTGATATAAGCCCGATTGCTGACCTAATGAAAAGTGAAGTATACGAATTATCAAAGTATTTGGAGATTAGCAAAAGCATATTAAATGCAGCCCCCACAGACGGTTTATGGGATGATGACAGAAGTGATGAAGATCAAATTGGAGTTTCTTATGAAGATCTTGAAAATATAATGAGTAGATTAGAAAATGGTGAAGACCCTCAAGAATTTGATGTTAAAATTAAAAGTTTTTATGAAGTATATATTGGTCATCATAAAAGTAACAAACACAAGATGGCAGAAATTCCAGTCTGTAAAATTCCTAGTAAATTAAAATTATAATACCCTATTTAATTTTTCTGAAAGTAGCTTTTTAAGATTTGAATAATTTACAACTTCTTCTAAAACAGAGTCAGTAATATTCTTTTTTAAACTTTCGTCTTTAAACCCGTTTACCTTTTTATCTATTAAAAAACATCTCAAATTCAAAATAGTTTCAATCGTAAGTTGAGAGAGTGAATTTTTTTTTGACCTGGGGTATATATTGTTTTTCTCCCAATTATGAAGAAAATATTTTTCATTATCCATTATTATATTAGTGACTTCAAGCTGTTGATTTTCAGATAACTTATTCATAAACTTGTCTATACTTATCTCTTTATTTTCGTTAAAGCACTCAATAATATTGAAATATATATTTTTAAAATCATCGTTTGAAAATTCCATTTCGTCAATATGTAAGTCCATATATACTTTTTCAAAAACTTTTAATGATCTCTTTGATATATTTGTTTCTGAAATACCTTGTTCGTTTTGGGAAAAAACCTCTTCTTCAAAATCAATTGATTCATTTCCATATAACAGTAAAATTTCTATAATTTTTTTTTCTAACTCATACAGTGCATTAACTTCTCTTTTATTTTTATCACCTTTAACAATAGAAATGGGTTCAAATATTTTTTTTGGTTTCTTCTTTTGAGAATTAAAATCTTGCTTCCTAATCTGAGCCAATGTACTGTATAACACTTGCTCACTTATATCCATTATTGAGGAACATTCTTTGACATAAATTTCTCGCTTTATTTGATCAGAAATTTTAGCAATACTCTCCACCATATCACGTATAACACCTGCTTTCTTGACCGGATCACTATTTGATTCGTTTAATAATAAGGACGCTTTATAAACTATAAAATCTTTAGAACTTTCTTCAAAGTATAATTTTACTTCATCTAAGTTTTTATCGCTTACAAAGGTATCAGGGTCTTCGTTTTTTGGTAAATTACAGATCTTTACATTCATTCCTTGCTCAAGTATTAAATCAATACCTCTTAAAGTTGCTCTTGAGCCTGCTTCATCTCCATCAAAAAGAACGGTTATATTTTTTGTTAATCTATTAATCAATCTAATTTGACTTTCTGTAAGTGCAGTCCCAGATGATGCCACAACATTTGTGATACCACTCTGATGCATTTTAATTACGTCCGTATAACCCTCAACTAAGTAACATTTATCTTCTTTAACAATTGATTGCTTACTTTCGAATATTCCGTATAGGACTTTACTTTTTTGATAAATTAAAGATTCAGGGGAATTTATGTACTTAGCAATATTTTTTGAAGCTCCTAATATTCTTCCTCCAAAACCCAAAACTCTTCCAGACATGCTCCTAATAGGGAAAATAATTCTTCCTCTAAACCTGTCTATATTATTAGATTCTTTAACAATTGTAAGTCCTGTTTTCTCTAAATAATTTGTTTTATATCCGGCTTTATTTGCAGAATAAGAAAAGTCATCTATTTTTTTTAATGAATATCCGATTTCAAATTTTTCAATAGTTTTATTGTTAAAACCTCTTTCTTTTAGATACGATAAGGCAATTGTCTTTCCTTCTTCTGAATTTAATTTTTTCTTAAAATGGTTTTTAGCATAATCAGAAATTAGAAAAAGACTTTCTTTTTCATTGTCTTCAGTAATTTGCTCAGCTGTTTTTTGCGTTTCTTCAACTTCTATATTGTATTTATTAGCAATATATTTAATCGCCTCTGGATAAGTATATTGTTCATGC
The DNA here is from genome assembly GCA_902510475.1 of uncultured Bacteroidota bacterium. GTDB lineage: Bacteria > Bacteroidota > Bacteroidia > Flavobacteriales > Flavobacteriaceae > MED-G13. The sequence continues at coordinate 15,698 of CABXCC010000008.1, forward strand.
TCCATTAAAAAAGTTATTACAGTACCTCCCTTTCCACTTGAAAAATCTTTCCAAATTTGCTTGGCAGGTGAAACCATAAAACTTGGTGTTCTTTCTTCGCTAAAAGGGCTTAAACCTTTAAAGTTTGATCCTGATTTTTTTAACTGAACAAAATCACCTATAACCTCCTCTACAAGGGCAGTTTCAAATACTTTTTGTATGGTGCTTTTTGAAATCAAATACTTAAATTAAATAACTATGTAATTTAATAAATTAATAATGATAATTCCCTGTTTTTATATTCAATATATTATGGACATTGATATTTCGACTTTTTATTTTAAATTTTTATGATGATTTTATTAAATTGTAGCAACTTTAAATTAAACCAATATGCAAAAAATTACTTTTTTACTTTTATTATTTACAGCAGGAATATTTTCCCAAACAATACAGATGCCTGATATCCCCGAAGACGGTATTACTTATCAGACAAAAACTTTAAATAGTGCAATACCAATATGTTCCCCAGCACCTCCAGAACCTGGTGATTATATTGTAGAAATGTATGACGGATATGGTGATGGATGGCAAAGTACTGGAATTGAAGTATGTATAGACGCCAATTGCCAAGATGTAACATTAGCGTCTGGAAACTTCGCTGAGTACACAGTCTCAGTCCCTGATGGAACAGGTACTTTAAGTTGGGATTGGGCTGGAGACGATTACCCAAATGAAGTATTTTTAGTAGTATACGCTCCAGACGGAAGTTTACTATTCTTTGGAACAGGTTTACCTCCAGATCAGATGTCGCTATATCAAAATGGTGCATACCCAGAAAGTGTATGGAACGAAACATTTCTTGATGAAACTTCTCCAAATTACGGGAACCACATAGTGATGTCTGTTGGGTTACTACCAATCACATTTTGTGAACTAACTGATAATTGGGATTTTTCAGGGATTTCTCATGAAGCAGAAGTTGAAGTTACTATGATACCTATTGAAAACTCATCGTATTCTTCTTCCGAGTATCCAAACACTACACATGTAAAATCTTTCCTCTCTGGTGATCAATCTGTAGTTCAATTTCCAGGGTTTACATCCTCTGGTTATACATACAATGGTGAAAATAGTATAATTAATAGTAATTATTCCACAGCATTAACAATTATGCCCTATCCGTTTAGCGTAGGTGACAGTCACTCTGATGCTGTTTATAACATCCCTTTTGATTGTGCTATCTGCCCTCCTGAGATGTATAGAGACCATGAAGTAACAACTCAAGCTTTAGGCTCTGGAACTGTAACAATGCCTGACGGAAGTATATATAATAATGTTGTTTTAGTTCAGCATGATGCTATATTTTCCGATGCTCAAACTGGTTCTGACCCATGTATAACAGCAAGAACATCATATTTCTGGTGGGCTGAAGATTTAGGAATTCCTTTGATTGAGACATACTCTCAAGTTACGTATGGAGCTTGTGACTTCCCGTCTGCTCAATTTACAAGATTTTATGCAGGAGATCCATTATCTACGACAAATGCTGAAATCTTGGATATGAGAATTTATCCAAATCCAGTTAACGGAAATTATGTTACGATTCAATCACCAATCCAAGGATTGAAAGAGGTTGAAGTATATACAATAACTGGTAGAAAATTACTGCAAACCGTTCTTACGGATGATCAACTTGATGTAAGCTCGTTTAATAGTGGTTTCTATGTGGTTAAAGTAACAATCAATGGACAGAGTAAATTATCAAAATTAGTAGTTAGATAGTTTATTAGATCTTATTTAATAAAAAAGAATGCCAGATAAAGTATTTTATCTGGCATTTTTATTAGCAAGTTGACCACATGCAGCATCAATATCTTGCCCTCTTGATCTACGTATGGTTGCCTTTATCTTGTTGCGCTCTAATAATTGCATGTAATGGTCTAAAACATCATCTGGTGCCTGAACAAAACTAGGGTCATCAATACTATTATATTGAATCAGATTAACCTTACTTGGGGTCTTTTTACAAAACTTTATAAGAGCATGTATATCTTCTATTTTATCATTAACTCCCTTCCAAACTACATATTCATATGTAATTATTTTTTTTGTTTTATTATACCAATATTGTAAAGCATCAGCAAGTTCATCTAAATCCATTTTTTCATTAAATGGCATAATCGAAGTTCTGGTTTCATTTATCGCAGAATGTAAAGAAACGGCGAGTTTGAATTTTACATTATCATCAGCTATTTTTTTAATCATTTTTGGTACACCTGAGGTTGAAACTACTATTCTCTTAGATGACATTCCCAGTCCAGATTTTGATGTAATCTTATGAATTGATTTTAACAAATTGTTATAATTCATCAGAGGCTCCCCCATACCCATGAAAACAATATTAGTAAGAGGTCTATTAAAAAATTCCTTTGCTTGTCTACTAATTAAAACTACTTGATCATATATCTCATCAGGATTTAAATTTCTCATTCTCTTTAATCTTGCAGTAGCACAAAACTTACAATTTAAACTACAACCAACTTGAGAAGAAACACAAGCTGTTATTCTACCTTTAGTGGGAATTAATACACATTCAACAACAAATCCATCAAACAATTCAATTGCATTTTTAATCGTTCCATCGGAACTTTTTTGCATTTTATGAACCTTGATATTATTTATAACAAAGTTGTTATTTAGAAAATTTATCAGCTCATCTGGCAAATTTTTCATCTCAGAAAAACTATAAATAGATTTAGTCCATAGCCAGTGAAAAACCTGTTTAGACCTATATGGCTTAAATGAATTTGAGATTAATATTTCCTTAAATTCCTGCTCGGTAAGGGATCGAATATCCTTTTTGGAAACCAAAATTATTTATATAATTAACATTGAATCACCATAACTGAGAAAGTTATATTTTTCTTTCATAGCCTCCTCATATGCCTTTTTAATAAAATCATTTCCTAAAAAAGCAGAGCTCATCATTAGTAAAGTTGACTTAGGCATATGAAAATTAGTGATCATGGAATTTGCAATACTAAATTCATATGGTGGAAATATAAATTTATTTGTCCATCCGTTAAATTCGTTGAGAGTTCCCATTGATGAAACAGAACTTTCGATAGCTCTCATTACGGTGGTACCTACGGCACATATTCTTCTTTTATTAGCTAAACCTTCGTTAATCATATTAGCAGAGGATTGCTCTATAATAACTCTTTCACTATCCATTTTATGTTTTGAAAGATCTTCAACCTCAACAGGATTAAATGAGCCAAGGCCAACGTGAAGAGTAATTTCAGAGAACTTAATTCCTTTGATTTCTAATCTTTTCATCAAATGTTTTGAGAAATGTAGTCCAGCAGTTGGAGCAGCAACAGCACCTTCGTGTTTGGCATAAATAGTTTGATACCTGTCTTTGTCTTCAGGCTCAACTTCTCTATTAATATATTTTGGAAGAGGTGTTTCCCCTAAATTGATTAATAATTTTCTAAAATCTTCATAGCCAACATCACATAAAAATCTTAATGTTCTTCCTCTAGAAGTGGTATTATCAATTACCTCAGCAACCAGTTTATCATCATCGCCAAAGTAGAGTTTATTACCAATTCTAATCTTCCGGGCTGGGTCAACCAAAACATCCCAAAGTCTCTGCTCAGCATTTAACTCTCTTAACAAAAAAACTTCAATTCTTGCACCTGTTTTTTCCTTGTTACCATATAATCTTGCTGGAAATACCTTAGTATTATTTAATACAACAACATCGTCTTCATCAAAATATTCAATCATATCCTTAAATTGCCTATGCTGAATAGAGTAATCCTTTCGGTCAATAACCATAAGTTTTGATTCATCTCTATTTTTATTTGGATATTCAGCAACCAGTTTTTCAGGCAACTCATAACTAAAATCTGAAAGTTTCATTTTCATAACGGAGGTATTAAAAGTTGCAAATATACAATCTTGAGATAGGGGTTGTCAAGTAAATGGTATTATTTTATTTTGAAACAATTCCAATTTTAGATAAATCTGACCAAAAAGAGCGGTAGGATTTAGAAACCACCTGCGAATTTAAAATTTTAATATTTGTTTTTACAGATAAACATGCAAATGCCATGGCCATTCTGTGATCGTCATATGTTTCAATTTCTACATTCGGAATTAAATCTACATCAGAATTAAATTTTATAGAATCTGATGTAATTTTGACATCTAATCCAAACTTGCCTAATTCATTTTTTAAGGCATTTAATCTGTCAGTTTCTTTAATTTTTAAGGTATGCAAGCCAATTAAATTGCAGGAAACTTTTAAGCAAAGACAAGTAACGCAAATTGTTTGGGCCAAATCGGGGTTTGATGATAAATCTAAGGAAATTGATTTTTTAGCCTCTGCAACTTTCTCTATTATAATTGAGTCATTTAAAAAAGTTGTTTGTATACCAAAAATTTGAAAAAAATCTTTAACCCTGCTATCTCCTTGAATACTATCTTTTTTAAAACTGTTTAGACAAATTTTAAATCCAATTGGAGCCATTGCTACTATAGAATAAAAATAAGACGCTGAAGACCAATCTGACTCAACAGAAATTTCTTTTGGTATAGTTTCTTTTAATTCTTTTACTTCAATACTATTTTTATTATAAATTACTGTAACCCCAATCTGTTCTAATAAATTTATTGTCATTTTAATATATGGCAAAGAGGTTTCCTTTCCATTTAAATTGATTTTTAAGCCTCCTTTTATTTTTGGGGCAATTAGTAGTAATGACGAAATGTACTGACTACTAACAGATGAATCTATATTTATATTCCCTCCAACTAAAATTGAGGGTTTAATCAATAAAGGAGGAAACCCATCTTTTTCTAAATAAGTGATCTCTGCTCCTAAATTTCTCAAGGCATCAACCAAAATTTTAATTGGTCTTTGCTTCATTCTTGAAGAACCTGTTAAGGTTTTTGGAGACTTAGCTTGAATTGAAAAAAGAGATGTTAAAAACCTCATAGCAGTTCCAGCATGTCCAATATCTATAAAACTTGAGCTTCCCTGGAGTCCATTTTCTAAAAAGTTAGTGTCATCGCAATCTGAAATGTTTATAATGGACAATTCCTTATAAAGACTCTTTAGTATTAATAACCTATTTGATTCACTTTTAGAACCAGGAATGTAAAGTTTTCTATATTTTAAATTAGAATTTACTAATAAAGAATTCATTTAGCTTAACTTTTCGTTTGTGTGGTGTCTATCATGATCTCTTTCAGCTTTGATTTTAAGCCTATCATCAAATGATTTTTGAAGGTCAACTCCTGTTTGATTTGCTAAGCATAATAAAACAAATAAAACATCTGATAATTCACCAGCTAAATCAACTTTTTTATCTGAATTTTTAAAGCTTTGCTCTCCGTATTTTCTTGAAATAATTCTGGCAACTTCTCCAACCTCCTCAGTTAATTGTGCCATATTTGTTAATTCATTAAAGTATCTGACACCGTGATTTTTAATCCAATCGTCTACCTTTAATTGCAAATTTTTAATTTCCATAGTTTATTAATTTTTTTCTAATATTATTGTAACAGGGCCATCATTGATGAGTTCAATCTTCATGTCGGCACCAAATTTTCCTGTTCTAACTTTTGATGAAATTAATTTTTGTAATTCATCTATAAAGTGGTTATATAATGAAATAGCTAATTCTGGTTTTGCTGCATTTATGAAACTTGGTCTATTACCCTTATTTGTATCAGCATATAAAGTAAATTGGCTAACAACTAAAACTTCACCTTTTATTTGCATTATGTTTTTATTCATTTTTCCGTTATCATCATTAAAAATTCTAAGTTTTATGATTTTGTTGGCCAATTCTTTAGCCATTTCATAATTATCATTTTTTGAGATTCCGATTAAAATTACCATCCCAGTATTAATCGAAGAATATAATTTATTCTTGATTTTTAAATTTGATTTTTTTACCCTTTGGACTACTAATTTCAATTACCTGTGTTTTAAATTTTCATCATTCAAAATCTGAATATAGTTTTCATATCTAGAACCTGAAATTATATTTTTTTTAAACATTTCTTTAATCCGACAATTTGGTTCGTTTAAATGAAGACAATTACTAAATTTACATTTGTTTTTTTCTCTTAAAAACTCTGGGAAAAAATCTGAAATTTCTTCTTTTTTAAAATTAACAAGACCAAAACCTTTAATTCCTGGGGTGTCAATAAGCTTTGTATTGCTATCTAAATCAAATAACTCAGCATACGTAGTTGTATGTTTACCCTGCGAATGCTGAGATGATATATCTCCCACTTTCAATTCTAAGGAAGAATCTATAGCATTTATTAATGATGTTTTACCAACACCAGAATGACCTCCAAACATAATTGTTTTTTTGGTTACTTCTTCTTTTAAATTTGTAATATTAAAATTATTAATAGTTGAGGTTAAAAGGCATTTATATCCAATATTTGAATAAATTTCAACTAGATTGTCAATCTTATTTTGCTCCTCTTTGTTATAAATATCATATTTGTTAAATACCAATAATGTTTCAATTGAATAAGCTTCTGCGTTAACCAAAAATCTATCTATGAAACTGGTTGTAGTTATCGGATCTTTAATTGTGATAACCATGACCAATAAATCAATATTAGAAGCTAAAATGTGTGATTGCTTAGATAAATTAACGGACTTTCTTACTATATAATTCTTTCTTTCTAGAATATTTTGGATTATACCTAAATTTTCTTCGTCATTATATTCCAAAGAAAAATTAACTCTGTCCCCAACGGCTACTGGATTTGTACTTTTAAAATTCTCAAGTCTTAGTTTTCCTTTTATTTTGCATTGATAAAATTTTCCCTCATCCGTTTTGACAGAGTACCATGAACCTGTTGATTTGTAAACTGTTCCTATCAATTACTATCTGTTTTTAAAATCATCTCCTGATGATTAATTGATTCTTGATGAATTGCTTTGAAAACCTTCAAAATAAATTCCTCACTTAAATTTTTTTCATCACCTTCAAGTATCATCTTTCCCAAAATTTCATTCCACCTCTTAGATTGCAAAACTGCTACGTTATTTTTCTTTTTTAACAACCCAATTTTTTCAGCAACATCCATTCTATTACCTAAGATATTAATTAATTGATTATCATATAAATTTATCTGAGTTCTTAAATTTTTAAGTTTATCATTATAACCCTCATTATCAGTGGTAGCACCTCTAATTATCAGATTTTTTGTCAGTAGTTTTAATTCTTTTGGAGTAATTTGCTGCTTTGCATCACTCCAGGCATTTTCTGGGTCATTATGAGATTCTATCATTAATCCATCGTAGTTTAAATCTAAAGCTGTTTGACACAAATCAAAAATTAAATCTCTTCTCCCAGCTATGTGAGAAGGGTCTAGTATTAAAGGCAAATCAGGTAATTTTCTTTGTAAATCAATTGCTATTTGCCATTCTGGATTGTTTCTGTATTTTGTTTTTTCATATGTAGAAAATCCTCTGTGAATTGCTCCGATATTTTTAATATTTGAAGAATAAAATCTTTCAATTGCACCCATCCATAAGGACAAATCTGGGTTAACAGGGTTTTTTATCAAAACTATTTTTTTTGTCCCTCTGAGTGCCTCCGCAATTTCTTGAACGATAAAAGGGCTTACAGTTGTTCTGGCCCCAATCCATAAAATATCTATTTCATTCTTCAAAGCAAGATCAACATGATTAGCATTTGCAACTTCGGTAGTAGTTAATATCCCTGTTTCTTTTTTCGCTTTTTTCAACCATTCTAATGCCAATGCTCCAACTCCTTCAAAATTACCTGGTCTGGTTCTGGGTTTCCATATACCAGCTCTGTATATTGTAGCATCTGAGTCTTTTAATTGATTTGCGATATCTAATACTTGAACTTCTGTTTCTGCACTACATGGTCCTGCTATTAAAAGTGGGTGTGATAGATTCATATCATCTAACCATTTTCTTAAACTTCTGCTATTTTTCATAATTAATTAATTCCTTTTAATATCTTTTTAATGTAATTAGTTTTCTTTAATTGTGACTCTAACTCTTCAAATTTATTTGATTCTATTAAATCTTTAATAAGCTCTAAATTATTAATGTAGTCTGAAAGAGATTTTAAAACATTTGCTTTGTTATCATCAAAAATATCAGTCCACATTTTAGGAGAACTTTTTGCTAATCTAACAGTTGACTCAAAACCACTTCCTGCCATATCAAAAATATTTTTTTCACTTTCTTCTTCATCCATAACAGTTTTTCCTAACATAAATGAACTTAAATGTGAAAGATGAGAAACATAGGCAATGTGCTTATCATGAGAAATAGAATCCATATAACTAACAATCATCTTCATTTTTGAGAAAATTTCTAAAGCAGTATTAATGATGTTGTCATTTGATTTTTGGTGTTCACAAATAATTATATTCTTAGTGTTGAAAAGTCCATAATGAGCTGCATTTGGTCCTGAAAATTCGGTACCAGCAATAGGATGAGCTGCAACAAAATTTGATCTATTTTTATGATTCACTACGGATTTACAAATTGAATTTTTTGTAGAGCCAAAATCAATAACAATGGTATCTTGAGTAGATTTATCAAGAACATTTGGAAGTGTGTTTATTATTGACTTTACAGGGATTGCAAGTAATACCATAAAAGGGTTTGTGATATCCTCAATCGATCCTATTGCATCGATTATTCCCAAATTGATAGCTTGATCTAAATTTTCTGTGGAATTATCTATTCCAATTATATTTGAATCAGGAAAAATTTTTTTTATTTCTAATGCAAAACTACCCCCGATTAAACCAACACCAATTATGTATATTTTTCGACTCATAATCTGCTAATGGCTTTAATTATATTTTCCTTTGCATTACATAGTGAAAAACGAACATAACCTTCACCATTTGATCCAAAAATACTTCCAGGTGCTATAAAAATCTGATGATTATTTAACAAGTCATCAATAAAATCGATTGAGGACATATCTTTTTTAATCTTTGCCCAAACAAATAATCCAGATGAATTTTTTGAATATGTACAATTTAGCTTATCAGCTAATTTCCATATTAATATTCTTCTTTCAGAATATATTTTATTTTGGGACAAAAACCAATTTGAAGACTGATTTAGAGCAGAAATGGCTCCAATTTGTAATGGATAGAACATTCCAGAATCTATATTACTTTTTACCTTTAAAATATTAGAAATATATTTATTATTTGAAATTGCAAAGCCCAATCTCCAACCAGCCATATTAAAACTTTTGCTCAGAGAATTTAATTCTATACATGTTTCTTTTGCTCCTTTTACACTTAATAAACTTATCGGATTATCATTTAAAATGAAACTATATGGATTATCATTAATTAATAATATATTATTTGTCTTTGCGAAATCAATAAGATCTTCAAAAAATGAAATTGATGCGTTTGCTCCTGTAGGCATATGAGGATAATTAATCCACATTATTTTAACATCAGTTAAATCAATTTTACTTAACTCTTTTATATTTGGAAGCCAATTATTTTTTTCAGACAGATCATAGTATATGATATCATTTCCCAATAAATTTGAAATTGAAGAATAAGTTGGGTACCCAGGATTAGGAACCAAAACCTTATCGTTTTTTTCTAAAAAAGACATTGAAATATGAAAAATACCTTCTTTACTACCGATTAAAGGTAGTATTTCATTTTTAGGGTTTAATCGAACATTGAAATAAGATTGATAGAAATTAGAAATTTCACTTCGAAACAATTCGATCCCATTATAACTTTGATATTTATTTGCGTTTTTGTCATTTAATGCTTTCGTTAAGTTTTCTAATGAAGATTTTGGGGGTTTCAAATCAGGGCTGCCAATTCCAAGATTAATAATGTCTTTTCCTTGATCTATTAAGGATCTTACCTCTCTTAATTTTTTTGAAAAGTAATATTCCGTTATTCTATCTAATCTTTCAGAGTGCTTAATCATCATTTGAATTTTTATACTCACCTAAAACCTTAAATTCCTTGGCCATAATTTGAATAATTGACTTTGCTTTTAAGTAATTATCAAGATTTTCAAAAGTAACATCTACAAAAAAAGAATATCTCCATGGAGTTTCTATTTTAGGCATAGATTGAATTTTTGTTAGATTTAATTTACAGTCACTAATTACATTCAAGATGGTTGCTAAACTTCCTCTTTTATGGTCTAATTCAAATTTTAATGATGCTTTATTTATTTGCAATTTGTCTAAACTGATGTCTTTTTTTAGGACAACAAAACGGGTTTGATTTTTTTTAATTGATTGAATGTCTTCTTTGATTAAATTAAGATCATAAATTTTAGCCGCCAATTTACTTGCAATAGCTCCAATTCCCATAGCTTTTGTATTAGATATTTTCTTTGCAACATTGGCGGTATCCTTTTCTTCTACTAGTTTAAAACTTGGGTTTTCTTTCAAAAAATCTCTGCATTGTAGAAGTGCCATGGGATGCGAATGAATTTCTTTTATATCATCAAGAGATTGACCTTTCAAAGCCATTAAATTATGTGATATCTCTAAATAATGTTCTCCAACAATATTTATATTATATTCATCAATCAGTGCATAGTTGGGAATTATTGATCCGGCTGTTGAATTTTCAATAGCCATTAAAGCATATTGAATCTCATTTTTAGAGAGAGAGAAAATCATATCTTCAAAAGATAGATATTCGTAAAGTTTTATTTCTTTATCAAAGTAATTTTCAACAGCGATGTGGTGGAATGAGCCCCTAATTCCTTGAATACCAATTTTCTTTTTCATAAAAAAAAAGTCCCGAAATATTCGAGACCACATTTAGTTAATTTAAATCTATTAAATAGCCTCTAGTTCCTTTGAAAATAAAAGAAAAAATAAAAGTTTAAAAAATAGTTGTAAAAATTCATATAAATATATATTGGACTAATGTAAATAATATTTTTAATTAAAAAAAGAAAGTTTGATTAAAGAATATAATCAGTAGAAACAAAATTAGAATTATCTGATCCTAATAAATCCTTAATAATTTTATTATTTTCTTTGTTATCTTTTGAAGCAACAAAAGTTCTAATCGAAAACGATCTTAATGCATCATGTACACTTAAAGTGCTAAAAGCAGAATCTTTTCTTCCTGTAAAAGGATAAATATCAGGGCCTCTTTGACAAGAACTGTTTATGTTTACTCTACATACAAGATTAACCAAAGTATCTATTAATGGGCCTAGTGTATTTGTATTTTTTCCAAAAACACTTACTTGCTGACCGTAATTTGATTCAGCCATATCCTCAAGAGGTGTGTCAATATCTTTGAAGGAAATAATCGGTACTACTGGACCAAATTGCTCGTCCTTATATACATCCATGTCCTTAGAAACAGGAAAAAGAATAGCTGGAAATACATAATTTTCACAGCTCTTACCTCCATTTTTGTTCATGATTTTCGCTCCTTTAGACTGAGCGTCAGAAATTAACTCTTGAATATACTTTGGTTTACTTGGCTCAGGCAGCGGAGTAAGATTTACATTTTCATCCCATGGATTCCCATACTTTAATTTATCAACTTCATTTGAAAATCTTTCAATAAAAACATCCTTCACATCTTCATGTACATAAATTATTTTAAGTGCAGTGCATCTTTGGCCGTTGAAGGATAGGGCTCCGTTTATACATTCTTTAATAGTTAAATCTAAATCAGCATCAGGCATAATAATAGCAGGGTTTTTTGCTTCTAAACCTAATACCAATCTTAGTCTATTTTTCTTAGGATGAGATTCTTGAAGAGCATTTGCAGATGAACTATGACCAATTAATGCTAAAACATTAATTTTTCCGGACTCCATAATTGGTGTAGCTAAAACTCTACCCCTTCCAAATAACACATTTACTACTCCAGGTGGAAAATGTTTTTGAAATGCCTCCATTAGCGGAGATATTAATAAAACCCCATGCTTTGCAGGTTTAAAAATAACCGTATTTCCCATCATAAGAGCTGGGATTAATAAACAAAACGTTTCATTTAACGGGTAATTATATGGCCCAAGACAGAGAACAACTCCTAATGGTCCTCTTCTTATGTGAGCATTTATTCCACTATTTTTTTGAAACTTAGCAGAGTCTCTATCGATTTGCTTATATGCCTCTATGGTGTCGTATATATAATCAACTGTTCTATCAAACTCTTTTTTTGAATCGTTGTGGTTTTTACCAATTTCCCACATTAACAGATTTACAACTTCTTCTCTTTTACCCTTCATTTCTTCAACGAAACTTTCCATTGCCTTGATTCGATCAACGACTTTCATGGTAGGCCAGAGTCCCTTTCCATTATCGAAAGCTTTACAGGCGGAGTCTAATGCTTCTATGGCTTGATCTTTACCTAAACTAGGTATCTCTCCGAGAAGCGTAGGCTTATATTTTTCATGAGACGAAATTGTAGAATATACGGGTGAAAAATTCCCTTTCCAAGAAACAAGTTTTCCATTAACAAGATAATTATCTTGTATAACTGTTTCATTGATTTTAAAATGATTTGGTATTGGTGAAAATTTAAAGTCCATAGTTATAAAATATTAGTTAATCAATTTCTATTCCAAAAAAATAAATCATTATGTTTATAGAAGCAAATTTTAATTTAAATGTTTTCTATTACAATGCATAGAAACAACAAGCAGAAATATTACATATTAAATTATCTAAAACTAATTATTCCCGATTTCTTTTTCAGAACGAGGTTAAATATTAAATTAAAAAACTTAACAAATTATGATTACGATCATGTAAAGTCAAGGGTAAATTATTACAATAAGCTCAAAAAAAAAACAGACTTACCAGAAGGAATTAAGAACCTAAATTCTTTCAAGATTAAAAACCATCACAGAACCTACTTTTTTGACACATATGAGTACAGTAGATTTTTTAAAAAAAGATTCAAAATAAATATGCTCTTCGGAGACATAGTTCACATCCCTAAATTGCCATCAGTTGTTAAAAGTAGACCAATTTCTGATAAAAATGAAAATTCTATTTTATTAAAGTTAAATAAGGTTAGACATTTCACTTATACACGTGACAAGAACAATTTCAAAGAAAAACAAAATATACTTATTGGAAGATCGGCAATAACTAAAAAGCATAAAAAAAGGATAGAATTTTTTAAAAAATACTTTAATAATAATTTATGCGATTTGGGCAAAATAAATAAAAATGGAGTTCATGACGAATGGTTGAAGAATAAAATCTCTATTGAAAATCACTTAAAATATAAATTTGTAATGTGTGTTGAGGGAGTTGATGTAGCCACAAATTTAAAATGGGTAATGTCTTCAAATTCAATTGCAGTAATGCCAAAGCCAGAGATAGAATCCTGGTTCATGGAAAAAACATTAATACCAGATTTTCATTATATAGAAATAAAAAACGATTATTCAGATTTAGAAGAAAAATTAAATTATTATTTAAATAATTTAAATAAATGTTTAGAAATAATTAAGAACGCAAATAAATATGTTTCTCAATTTAAAAATAAAGAAAGAGAAGATATAATTTCCTTATTAGTTTTGAAAAAATATTTTTATTACACGAATCAGATAAAAGAATTTAGCAACTTGGATTATTAATCATCCATGTTTTTGCTCTTTGGTTTATTTCCGGTAGTCTCTGTTCATCATTATTACCACCACAAATTATACAAACAACATTCTTATTAATTATCTTGTCTTTGTATTGTCTTAAAGCAGCAGCTGACATTGCTCCTGCTGGTTCGGCTATTATCCCCTCAATTTTATTTAAATCTAATATAGATTTACATATTTCTCCTTCATCAATTAATATGATATCATCTAAAAATTCTTTACAGTAATCAAAACTATAATTACCCACTTTTTTCACTGCAGCTCCGTCCACAAAACCATTGATTTTTTCAAGAGTTACTAATTTGTTTTGCTCAAGTGATTTAAGCATTGAGGGAGCCCCCATGGGCTCAATCCCAACTATTTTAGTTGACGGACTAAGTTGTTTAAAAACGTTAATTGCACCAGAAATTAATCCTCCTCCTCCTATGGGAATAAATATATAATCAATTTTATTTTTAAACTGATTTAAAATTTCAAGAAAAACTGTTGCTTGACCCTCAATAACTTTAATGTCATCAAAAGGATGAATAAAAGTCTTGCCGTTGGTTTTACAATCCTCTAATGCTTTTTTATAGGCCTGTGTAAAATTATTACCAAAAAGAACTACCTCGACATTGTCTTTACCAAATTTTTTTACCTGCTTAATTTTTTGATTTGGAGTAGTAACTGGCATAAAAACCTTACCTCGATAACCCAACATTTCACAACTTACGGCAAAACCTTGAGCATGATTACCCGCACTTGCGCATACAATTCCGTTCTTAACCTCCTGAGCACTTAAACTTATTATTTTATTATAAGCTCCTCGAATTTTAAATGATCTAATTTTTTGAAGATCCTCTCTCTTAAAAAAAATTTTAGAATTATATATGTCAGAATAAGTTTTGACTTCGTAAAAAGATGTATTAATAGCTACACTAGAAAGATTTTTGTGAGCAGTTTGTATTTTCCTTAATTCAATAAATTTATTCACTAAAATAAATTTTTCATCGCGGTCATAGACTTTCTTAATTCTAAGCCGATCCTTTCTACCGGATGATTATTTATTTCAAAGTTAATTTTTTTAAGTAAGTCTTGGTCAATTTGTACTGGATTATTAATCCCCACTCCAATATCAGTAGAGTCTAACATGTCAATAAAATTTTCTAATAACGGTTTTGCTTCATTAGAAAATAAATAACATCCATACTCTGCAGTATCTGAAATAATACTGTTCATTTCATAAAGTTTTTTTCTAGAAACTAAATTCGCAATTAATGGTAATTCATGTAAGGATTCATAATAAGCAGATTCATCAATTATTCCCGATGAAACCATAGTTTCAAATGCCAGCTCAACCCCAGACTTTACAAAAGCAATCATTACAATTCCTTTTTCAAAATATTCTGATGTAGAAATATCTTCAGTAGATGAAATGGTTTTTTCAAAATTTGTATTCCCAGTTTCTTCTCTCCAGTTTAATAACTTTAAATCATCATTACCCCAATCTTTCATCATACCAAGTGAAAATTCACCTGAAATTATATCATCCATGTGTTTTTCAAATAAAGGCTTCATAATTGATTTTAAATTATCCGAGAGCTCACAAGCTTTAACTTTGGACTGATCAGATAATTGATCCATCATTTTAGTAATACCTCCATGCTTTAAAGATTCTGTGATTACTTCCCATCCATTTTGAAGTAACTTCGATGCATAATTTTTATCAATACCCAAAGAAACCATCTTGTCAAATAATAAAATTGACGCTGTTTGTAAAACACCACATAATATTGTTTGTTCACCCATTAAGTCGCTTTTTACTTCAGCAACAAAAGATGACTCTAATACACCTGCTCTATGTGAACCTAAGGAATAGGCATAAGCTTTTGCTAGTTCTAATCCTAAACCCTTAGGATCATTTGAATAATGAACTGCGATTAGTGTTGGCACCCCAAATCCTCTTTTAAATTCTTCTCTTACTTCAGTCCCAGGACATTTTGGAGCAACCATTATAACTGTAATATCTTCTCTTATCTTAACCCCTTCTTCAACAATATTAAATCCGTGTGAGTAAGATAAAACACTATTTTTTTTCATCAGCGGCATTACTGATTTTACGACTTGAGTATGATTTTTATCAGGGGTTAAATTGATAACAACATCTGCATTAGGGATTAGCTTTTCAAATGTTCCTACATTAAATCTGTTAGAAGTTGCGTTGATAAAAGATGGTCTTTTGGAAGCTATTGATGATGCACGCAATGCGTACGAAATATCTAAACCAGAATCTTTCATGTTTAATCCTTGGTTTAGTCCTTGTGCACCACAACCAACAATTACAATTTTTTTATTTTTTAGAAGCGAGTTTTTATTTTTAAACTCGTCTAAATTCATAAATCTACATTTTGATAATTGATGAATTTTTTCTGATTCAGTCAATGAATTAAAATAATTATTCATTTTTATTTTTTTTAAAATCTGTTAATATTTCTGAGATCATTAATGGAGCTTTTGTTACAGCAATTCTTGCAGATCTTACATATTGTAAAATTCCATAATTACTTAGTTTTTCATAAAGCTCATCTAATTCATGTGTTCTTCCGGATTTCTCTATCACAAAAAATTCCGGATTAACTGTGACAATCAATGCATTGCTTTCTTTAATAATATTTTGAATTTGTCTATCATCAAAAAGTAAAGATGATTTGATTTTAAAAAGACAAGATTCTTGATAGATGGTTTCTTCGTCAGTGTGATAGTATGCTTTAATAACTTCAATTTGCTTATTTATCTGACCAACAATTTTTTTGATTTGAACTTCGGTAGTTAAAATAAGAATTGTCCATCTTTGTACACTTTCAATTTCTGTCATTGACGAATTAAAACTTTCTATATTAATATGACGACGTTGAAAAATTGCAGAAATTCGGTTTAATAATCCAACACTGTCTTCCGTGTATACAGAAACTGTATATTTATTTGTTTTTTTACTCATATTGTTAACTTAATCTAATTTCTGAAACAGAAGAGCCAGTTGGTATCATAGGAAATACGTTACCTTCTTTTTCAACTACAACCTCCAAAAAATAAGGTTCATCAGATTTAATCATTTCTTCAACTGCATTTGCAAGGTCTTTGCGTTCTGTCACTCTTTTTGCCTTTAAATAATATCCCTCAGCAATTTTAACAAAATCTGGATTTACCATTTCAGTTGAAGCATATCTTTTATCAAAAAATAATTGTTGCCATTGTCTTACCATTCCTAAAAAATCATTATTTAAAACAACTATTTTAACAGCAGCTTTAGTCTGGAAAACAGTCCCAAGCTCTTGAATAGTCATTTGATAACCTCCATCACCAATCACTGCTACCACTTCCCTTTCTGGAGATGCCATTTTAGCTCCAATTGCAGCAGGCAAAGCAAACCCCATTGTACCTAATCCTCCTGAGGTTATGTTGCTTTTTGATTTATTGAAATTTGCATATCTACATGCAACCATCTGATGCTGACCCACATCAGATACGATAGCTGCATTCCCTTTTGTTTGGAAATTAATTTCTTTGATAACCTCACCCATAGTTAACCCCTTTTTGGATGGGTTTAATTCCCCATCAATCACTTTATCATATTCAATTTTGTAAAGCTTTTTAAATTGATCCAACCAGTTTTTATATGATTTTTTATCGATTAATGGAATTATTTTAGAAAGAGTTTCCTTTGCGTCACCAAGAACAGGAATATCAACCTCAATGTTCTTATTTACTTCAGCAGGATCAATTTCAAAATGAATTATTTTAGCTTGTTTAGCATACCTGTTTACATCACCAGTGACTCTGTCATCAAACCTCATACCTATTGCAATTAGAACATCACATTCATTGGTTAAAACATTTGGAGCATAATTACCATGCATTCCTAACATACCAACGTTAAGACTATGATCAGTTGGAATGGCTGATGCACCCAATATTGTCCACGCAGCTGGTATTCCAGATTTTTCTATTAAATCTGTAAATTCCTTTTCAGCATTACCTAATATTACTCCTTGACCCCAAACTATTAATGGCTTTTCAGCCTTATTAATTAAATCAGCCGCTTTTTTAATTTGATCCATATTAATGATGGGTGTCGGTTTATAGCTTCTTATTCCGTTAATCCTTTTGTATGAAAAATTAAATTCTTCAAATTGTGCATCTTTGGTAATGTCAATCAATACAGGACCAGGTCTTCCACTTTTAGCTATATAAAATGCCTTGGCAAAAATTTCAGGAATTTCTGAGGCTTTAGTTATTTGATAATTCCATTTTGTTATTGGGGTAGAGATACCTATTATATCTGTTTCTTGAAATGCATCACTACCTAATAAGTGTGAGCCAACCTGACCCGTTATACAAACCATTGGAGTCGAATCAATTTGGGCATCAGCTATACCGGTTACAAGATTTGTAGCTCCAGGACCTGAAGTAGCAATAGCTACACCTACCCTTCCGGAAATTCTTGCAAATCCCTGAGCTGAATGAGTTGCCCCTTGCTCATGTCTAGTTAGAACGTGTTGAATCTTATCTTGGTATTTATATAACTCATCATAAACAGGCATTATTGCTCCACCCGGATACCCATAAATTATATCAACACCTTCTTCTAATAGACATTTTATTACAGCTTCACTACCTGAAATTTTAGACATAATATATTAATTAAATTCATCTGTTACACAACCATTTGAAGCAGATGAAACAATATTTGCATACTTAAAAAGAGAACCACTACTCGCCTTTATTTTTGGTTGTATCCAACTTTTTTTTCTGTCAATTATTTCTTGCTTACTTATGTGTAAATTAATCTTATTTTTGCTGGCATCAATCGAAATTTCATCACCATTCTTTATTAATGCAATTGCTCCTCCAACTTGTGCTTCGGGTGTAATGTGACCAACTACGAAACCATGGGTACCTCCCGAAAATCTACCGTCTGTAATTAAAGCAACATGCTTACCTAAACCTGCTCCCATTATACCAGCTGTTGGCTTTAACATTTCTGGCATACCCGGCCCACCTTTTGGGCCAACATATCTTATTACAACAACATCACCTCTTTCTACCTGACCGTTTTTAATTCCGTTATTAGCATCCTCCTCTGAATCATAGACTTTTGCAGGGCCAGTAAATTGCAAGCCTTCTTTTCCAGTTATTTTTGCTACACTACCTTCTTCAGCAAGATTCCCATATAAAATCCTAATATGACCAGTAGGTTTAATTGGTTTTTCAATTGATCTTATAACATCCTGGTCAAAATTAAGAACTTTTACATTGTTAAGATTTTCTTTTAAAGATTTTCCGGTAACCGTTAAACACTCCCCGTGTAAAAAGCCAGAGTCTAATAAATATTTTAGCACAATTGGTATTCCACCAATTTCATGTAAATCCTCCATAAGGTATTTACCACTTGGCTTCAGGTCGGCAATAAAGGGAGTTTTTTCGCTAATTCTTTGGAAATCATCCAAAGTAAAATCAACTTTTGCAGCCCTTGCAATTGCCAAAAAATGTAATACGGCATTTGTTGATCCCCCTAATGCAACAACAGTAGTTACTGCATTTTCGATTGATTTTTTATTGATAATATCTAATGGTTTAATATCCTGCTCAATTATTAACTTAATAGCTTTTCCAGCTTCTTTGGAAATATTTTTCCTTTGATCATCATTTGCAGGAACTGAAGAGGAATAGGGCATTGACATGCCTAAGGCCTCTATTGCAGATGCCATAGTATTAGCAGTGTACATCCCACCACATGCTCCTGATCCTGGACATGATTTTTTTATAATGCTCCTGTATTCGATATTATCAATTTTTCCAGAAACATTGCCACCCCAGGCTTCAAATGCTGAAACAATATCTAGTTTCTTATTTTTATGACATCCTGAATCGATGGTTCCACCATACAATAAAATTGAGGGTCTATTTAAACGAATCATACCCATTAATGCACCAGGCATATTTTTATCACATCCTACAACTGTAATTAATCCATCATAACTCATTGCTTGAACCACGGTTTCTACAGAGTCGGCAATTATATCTCTTGACGGCAAAGAATATCTCATTCCAGGAGTTCCCATTGAGATTCCGTCGCTTACACCTATTGTATTGAATATTAAACCAACATAATCAATTGACTCTACCCCAGACTTTACGTCTAGAGCCAACTTATTTAGATGCATATTACACGGATTTCCTTCGTAACCAGTACTTGCAATTCCTATTAAAGGCTTTTCAAAATCCTCATCTGAAAAACCAATAGCATAAAGCATAGCCTGAGCTGCAGGTTGTGAATTATCCTGTGTAATCACATGACTATGTTTATTTAATTTTTTCATTTTTTTTACAATAAAAAAAGTAAATTATCTCCAATAGAAGTATATCAGGAAATAATCTACTTTATAAAGAAAAACTTTTTCTTCAACTAAAAAAAGAATTCTTAAAAAAATTTACAGAGTATATATCAGTCTTAAAGTAATAAATCTGGGCTGAATAAAATATTCAGAGGTACTTACAGAAATATTTGACACACTTGATTGACTTTGTGACTTTGTATCCAAAAGATTTGTTGCTTTGATTTCAAACTCCCACTTGCTCTCTTTATCAGTTCTGTATGATAATGATGCGTCAAAAAATTTATAATTATTCAAAACCGTGTTTTGATCTTTAAATTTAGTTGTAGAGTAGTTTGTTCTAAAGGTAAAAGATTTTAAAATCAAAGCATCAAGCTCTAAAAATGGACTCTCCGTAAAATATTTTGTTTCTAAGGACCCTATATTAGTTTCACTAACAGAGTACTTAATTCCTGCCTCAATATTAGGAGCGTTTTTAAAAAGTGTTCTTATTGAGCTATTATAACTTTGCGAAAATGTTTCATTGAGACTTGGTGCTGAAGTATCTCTAATGAACTGATTAAATTTTGATAAATTTAAGCTTGTTCCTAAGGTACCTCTAATTTTTCCATATGATCTTTGATATCTACCGTATACCGATAAATTTTCGTCAGCAAAAGAAGAATTGAAAGGATTACTCGTGGCAATGACACTTTCAAAACTTGTTAAATTTCTTATTTGATCAATTGACTTATTATAATTAATTCCTGCATAAACATTTGTATAGTTAAATAAATTAAAACTGTAATAATTTAAACTAATGTTATGAGAAACAGCATTTTGTAAATCTTGGGTTCCAATAAAAAGTGAATTATAATTATTCAGAACCAAACCTCTAGCGATTTTAGTTATATCGGTAAATTGAGTTCTCATTGCATAGTTTAGTCTAATTGACTCACTATCCTTTAATTGAATGATCATATTAAAATCTGGAAGAATTTTAAAAAAAGATTTTTTATAAGAAAAGTTGGAATCCACAGATCCACTCTGATTATTTTCAGAGTTATATGAATGTGCTGTAAATCCAGGACTAATCGTGAATTTCCCTGTTTTTAATCTATAATGTAATCCCAAATATAGATCATTGAATAAATAGCTTACATCATTAGAGTCAAAACCATCATTAACAAGGGATGTAGGATTGTAAATATTTTCATCATACTCGGACAAATATTGAAATATTTCCGAATCAAAATCTTGCTTGCTATAAATTGTTCCAAGAGTTAAGTTTAAATCACTTTTCTTATTCAAAATATTCCAATAATCGACTTTTGCATCTAATTGATTTGACTTTACTCTTTTGTCCTGTGCAATATTATAAAAAGGAAGAGAATTGTCTAACCCAAGACCAATCGCTGTGATTTGATAATTATTGTTATTTTCCAATATAGCATTATAGAACGGATCCTCATCTTTTAATTGATGTTGAGCCTCGAGTGCGAAAATATTTTTCTCATTTAATGTATAATAATAATTTAAGTTTTGATTTATGCTAAAAGTTTCTGCTTCGTCTAACTGTTCAATTGAACCAATAACAGATGAAAGGTAGTTTTGATCCTGGGATTCATTTGTAACCCTTCCTAAAACTTCGTAATCAACCTGATTGTTGACATTAGGATTAAATTTTAGCGAGAATTTACCAATTCCTAATTCACTTATTTGAGAAGTATTAGTTTGAGTATTTTCATCTGGAATATCTTCAATCAGTCCAACATATTGTGTATTGTTATTTTGCTGAATTTCTGTTTCGCTGTTTGTTAAAATTAAAAAAGCAGAATAGTCTAATTTCTTTGACGGAGAAAAACTTGAGTTAATCGCGATAAATTCGGTGTTTATGTCTTTGGCTCTATTATTTTGTAGTTGTAAAAAACCTAGATTGTTGTTGCCCAAAGAAATATTTGTTCCGCTTTTACCGCTAGGCCTGTTAAATCCACCAGAAAAACTCCAATAATCCCTTCTTGTAAATGCTTGTTCACCAATATTATTTAAATCACCAATTACGTTGATGCTGTATGTTGGGCTGTAGAAAAATAGTTTTGGTTGAAAAATATATAAATCTAAGTCTTGGTTTTGAGTGTAGTTAGGTGACTCGCCTGATCCTGCTAAAATATTACCAAACCAAAATTTATCTTTGCCCTTTTTTAATTTTATATTAATTGCAATATTGTCTTGATTATTTTGAACCGAGCTTAATTGTCCAACCTCAGCATAATTTTTAAGTATTTGAACCTTATCAACAGCATTTGAGGGTATATTTTTTGATGCAATTTTAGAGTCTCCATCAAAGAAATCCTTTCCCTCTACCATGATCTTAGTAACCGCTTTTCCTTCTACCTCTATTTCTCCATCATCATTAATTTCAACTCCTGGTAAATTTTTTAAAACGTCCTCTAATTTCCTTTCAGTACCTGTTTTAAAAGAATCTGCATCATAAACTAATGTATCTCCGCTAATTACAACGGGCATTTCATAAGTCAATTCAACAGCATCTAATTGATTATTAGTTTGAAGAGAAAAGTTTTTAAATATATCATCATCTTTCGTCGTCAACATTTGTGAAAAAGTAGACATTCCAATATAACTAACCTGTAAATTATAAGATGTATTTTTCTTAAGGGATAATTTATAATTTCCTGTATCATCTGACATAGCAAATGTTTCCAAAGAGTTAGATTCAGAATTAATTAATATAATGTTGGCTAATTCTAAGGGTGTGCCAATACTGTCCGTGACTTTTCCCGTCATTTTTATCTGTGAAAAAATTACAGAATTTGTAAAAATAAATAGTATAAATAAGTGTTTTTTCATCTTAATTATTGTTAGTTTCTATCTGAAACATTTGTTTTGGAACTCTTGGATTCATTATTTTAAACCATAATACGGGAACAAATGATAATAAGATACTTGTAGGATATCCGAATGGTAATTGAGGAGATTTGTCTATGGATTTTAAATTTTGATATTTTGTGACAGAAATTCTATGATGGTCACTGTGTCTTGTCAGTTCATAAAGAACTATTCTTCCTAAAATATGGTTTGAATTCCAAGAATGCATATCAGTAACTCTTTCATATCTTCCATTTGATAATTTTTTTCTCAATAGTCCATAGTGCTCGATATAATTAACGCATTCAAACATCAAAATTGAAAATAGTGCAACCGATAAAACAAAAATTAAACCTTGAAGTGCAAAAAAAGTAAATACAATTAGAATATATAAAAACTGTATAATAGCGTACCAGAACATATCATTATGAAGAGAGAAAAAAGAAAGATTATTTTTGTCTAATCTTTTCCTTTGAATTTCTATTGCTGATACGATTTCACCTTTTATAGCGCTAATCCAAAATGAATAAAGTGGTTGATTATATTTAGCAGTAACGGGATCTTCACTAGTGGCAACCTTTAAGTGATGCCCAAAATTATGTTCTAAATAAAAATGCATGTATAAAGAAGGGATAAGTAAAAATTTTCCTAAGAATTTTTCATACTTTTTACTTCTATGACATAATTCATGAGCAACATTAATACCGTTTGAAACAACTACTAAACCAACGGCTAAAATTGCGGTAATATATTCAAAAGAGAAGAAATCCTTGTTTTTTAGAAAAATTAAGGCATAAATTAAAATACCATAAACAAGAGGTATATTGATGTACAGCATGAGATCAAAAATCCAATGAGTAGATTTGTTAATCCTACCTTTTTCCAAGTCATCGATTTTAAGGAAAGTTAATAAGTGTTCAATTATTGGAATTATTAAAAAAATATAAATAGGTGTCGTTAATAACCAATATCCGCCCATGTAAAATCCAAAAATTGCTGTTAAAGGGATTGAATAAGCCATCAAATATTTTAGATCACTAAAAATAAAACCATCAAATAATTTTAAGCTATTAAATTTCATATATTAGTTTCTTCTGGATGATTTACCACGTTGTCCTCTCCACATATCTCTCATTTCTTTGACTTTTACCTCAACAATATTTTCAAATTCACCCTTAGTAACAAATTCACCCTTAGTGGGTTCAGAAATATCAATCCTTTTTTCAGGATTCATAACGACTTTAGTGCACAGCATAACAGTTCTATCATTTGTTAATTCTAAAATTAGCCCTGGAAGACCACCATACTCGGCTGGGCCATGACTTACCGGTATTTGAGGGGTATACCAGGCAGTAATGGTTTCAACTTCTGCAGTAACAACAACTTCATCTAGCTTTTCTACTTTCTTGTTTATTTGGTTGTCTAAATTTTCTTTTTTACCACTGTCATCTTTAGCTTCTTTTGAGTTCTTTTCTGCATTCCTCCATACACTGGTCATCGTTTTTGGTTTTTTAACCTGAGCAGTTGCCTTAAAACACAAGTAGTTTCCGATCATTTTTTGTTCATTTTGCATGACCCATTTGATATTATCTTCATCAGTGGAT
Source organism: uncultured Bacteroidota bacterium (assembly GCA_902510475.1). Lineage (GTDB taxonomy): Bacteria > Bacteroidota > Bacteroidia > Flavobacteriales > Flavobacteriaceae > MED-G13. The sequence goes on from CABXCC010000008.1 coordinate 40,195, forward strand.
ATCAAGAACTTTTTTCCCATAAACTCGGTGCTTTGAAGAGATTTTTTTGAAGCCATATCCTTGTAAACAGGTCCACCAGTTGCCGCCATCATTTTTCCCCAACCTCTTCCACCACCACTGCCAGGTGCATCTAATCTTTCTTCTTGTTTGTAAATAGATTTGGTCTTATCAAAGGTTAATATGTAAACAGGTTCTAAATAGGGCTTCATCCTTTCTTTCATCGCTTTCTTTTGTTCAGCAGACATCCGATCCCCCCATGATCCTAAATCCATAGCAGTCTGTGTTTTGTAAAAAGCTTGACCTTGAAAATCTTGTGCAACAAAAGGAATACTTAATAAAAAGATTAGTAGTAGTGTAATAATATTTTTCATGAAATATTTTTTTTAAAATTATTTAAAAGGCTGTCTTGTAGCTGTTAATTTCTAGTTAAATTAATCATAATATTTTTGTACATTGATCTTATGAGGGCACAATTTTTATTCCTTTTTGTTTTTACAAACTTAATTTTTTCTCAAAACAGCCCATTCTTAGATAAGATAAGTACAGAAAAAATTATTTATGCAGAAAAAAAAATACATGGAGATGTGATGAATAATATATATTATTTGTCAGGTTCCGAGCTTTCGAAAAACAAAAACTTATTTTTTTCTGACTTCTCCTTGGGTGATATATCCAACGTTGATTTATTTAACGCTTTAAAGTTAAAGTTATGGTATAAGGATTATAACACCATGGTTGTATTAGACAACTTTTTAAACGAAATAGTTAGGGTGAATTTCAATAATTTAAATTATCCAAATGAAATTTCTCATGTTTCTACTTCTAACGATAATTTTATGTGGGTTTTTGATCAACTATCAATGAAAGTTAAAAAATTTGATTATGTAGAAAATAGTTTTGTAAAGGGGGTTGAAGTGCTTCTCAAGGAAAATATTATTGATATGAATAGTAATTATAATTTTTTATGGGTTTTGACCAAAAATAATTTCTATATGATAAATTACAATGGGACAATTATTAGCAAATCAAAAAATTTAGGATTTAATAAGGTTAATTTTTTTAAAAAAAATATATTGCTTACTGGATCAAATAATATTTATTTATTTGATATTAGAGATTTTACATTTCAAAAAATAGATTCGGAAAAATTATTTATAAAAGATTTTTTCGTAATCAATGAAACCTTGTATATTTATGATGAGGATTTTTTAAATAAATATTTAATTTTAACAAATTAACATGCACATAGCTATCGCAGGTAATATAGGCGCAGGTAAAACAACATTAACTAAATATCTTGCCAAGCATTACAAATTCAACAAAGAACTAGAAGACGTTGTAAAAAACCCATACCTAGACGATTTTTATAATCAGATGGAGAGATGGAGTTTCAATCTTCAAGTCTATTTTTTGAATAGTCGTTTTAGGCAAGTAAAAGAAATTCATAAAAAGAATAAAAATGTAATCCAAGACAGAACGATATATGAGGATGCTAATATTTTTGCGCCAAACCTTCATGCAATGGGATTAATGACGAATAGAGATTTTGAAAATTATAAATCATTATTCGATTTGATGGAAGAGAATGTTTCTGCTCCAGATTTGTTAATTTATCTAAGAAGCTCAATTCCTAATCTTGTTTCTCAAATTCATAAAAGAGGAAGAGAATACGAAAATTCAATTAGTATTGACTATTTAAGTAGACTAAATGAAAGGTATGAAGCATGGATTCACAAATACAAAAAGGGGGAACTTCTTATTATCGATATTGATGATCTGGACTTTGTTGAAAACAAAGATGATTTGAAAAAAATAATATCTTTAATTGATAAAAAGATGAAATAAAAAAAGGCCTCAATTTAGGCCTTTTTTTATTTTTAATTTCTTGATTTAGAAAATTGGTTGATAAAAGCAATCTTATCCCTGTCAAATCTAAATGATTCCATCCAGTTTAGGCTTGTTTCCTTTCCGTCAGGGGTTACAATTTTACCATTATCCCATAAAAGCACCCACTCATCTCCATTATCACCGGTCACGGCAAAATTTACTGCAACATTATAATCTTTAATATCTACTCCTGAATAAGTGTCTGAAATAAATTTCATTACTTCTTCTTTACCTTCAATTAAAGATCCGTCAGAAAGATTAAAAACAACATCATCTGATAAATATTCAGCGACCTTACTGTAATCTTTAGCTATTAAATCTCTTACCATTCCTTGAACAACTAATACTTTTTCATCGTTACCTGTTTCAAAGGAATCCAAATAGGTTGCGTCATATATATAGTTTGTTGAAGTCTCATCAGTATGATGTGTTCCATGCCCACCTAATATTGGGGCGATAACTAAACCAATAAGACAAGTTAATTTGATAAGAATATTCATTGACGGACCAGAAGTATCCTTGAAAGGATCCCCAACGGTGTCCCCAGTGACAGATGCTTTATGCGCATCAGATCCTTTAAATGTCATTTCTCCATTAATTTCAACGCCTGCTTCAAAAGATTTTTTTGCATTATCCCAAGCACCACCAGCATTGTTTTGGAAAATTGCCCATAAAACACCACTAACAGTAACGCCAGCCATATAACCTCCAAGCATTTCTGCAATTAGTTGATTATCTAATCCAAATAACATTGGTAGTACAGTGATTATAATTGGAGTTCCAATTGTTAAAATTCCTGGAAGCATCATTTCTCTTAAAGATGCCTTTGTTGAAATATCAACACATTTATCATATTCGGGCTTTGCTTTCCCTTTCATAATTCCAGGGATTTCTTTAAACTGTCTTCTAACTTCATATACCATTTCCATGGCAGCCTTTCCTACAGCATTCATGGCTAGAGCTGAAAATACCACAGGCACCATCCCTCCAATAAATAACATTGCTAAAACTGGAGCTTTGAAAATATTAATACCCTCAATTCCAGTGAATGTTACATAAGCTGCAAACAATGCAAGTGAAGTAAGTGCAGCCGAAGCAATTGCAAAACCTTTTCCAGTAGCAGCAGTAGTATTACCAACTGAATCCAATATATCTGTTCTTTCTCTAACTATTGGATCTTGACCACTCATTTCTGCAACACCTCCAGCATTATCAGAAATTGGTCCAAATGCATCAATTGCTAATTGCATACCAGTTGTAGCCATCATAGCTGAGGCAGACAAAGCAACTCCGTAAAATCCTGCAAATGCATATGACGCCCAAATTGCTGCAGCAAATAAGATAACCGATCCAAAGGTAGAAATCATTCCCGTTGCCAAACCAGCAATAATATTAGTCGCTGCCCCAGTACTAGATTTTTGAACAATTTCTAGAACAGGTTTTTTACCCAATCCCGTATAATATTCAGTGATTGCAGAAATAAACCATCCAACAATTAAACCTGTTAAGGTAGCATAGAATACATTCATTGAAGGAATTTCTTTTAATCCTTCACCAAAAAATTCCATATTCAAAGTAGCTGGAAGCATATAATCTACAAGGAAAAAACAAGATATTGCAACTAATAGTATTGAGATACCATTTCCTTTATTTAAGGCTCCCATTACCTCAGCTTCTTTTGCATCGTTAGAATTAATTTTTACAAATAATGTACCTATTAATGAAATGATGATACCAACACCTGCAATAGCCATAGGCAATAAAATCGGTCCAATTCCTCCAAAAGCATCTTCGATTGAACCGCCCATGTCTACTATCACATAATTTCCAAGAACCATTGCAGCCAATACAGTTGCAACATAAGAACCAAACAAATCAGCTCCCATACCTGCAACATCCCCTACATTATCCCCTACATTATCTGCAATTGTAGCAGGATTTCTAGGATCATCTTCTGGAATTCCAGCTTCAACTTTTCCTACTAAGTCAGCTCCTACATCAGCAGCTTTTGTATAAATACCACCACCTACTCTGGCAAACAAAGCAATAGACTCAGCACCTAATGAAAATCCAGCTAAAGTTTCTAAAACAATTGTCATGGTATCACTGGCAGATCCGTAATCTGTAGCGGCCCATACACCACCCATAAAGTGGTTGAAAAATATTATAAAAAAGGCTGTTAAACCTAAAACAGCTAAACCTGCAACACCTAATCCCATAACTGTTCCACCAGCGAAAGAGATTTTTAACGCATTTGGCAGCGATGTTTTAGCAGCTTGGGTAGTTCTTACATTTGTTTTTGTAGCTATTTTCATTCCTATATTTCCGGCATAGGCAGAGAAAAATGCACCAAAAATAAACGATACAACTATTAATATGTGAGTTGTAGGTACTATAAAGGAGATTCCTGCTAAAACTGCACTTACAATAAGGACAAAAACCGATAGCAGACGATATTCAGCATTTAAAAACGCTAAAGCTCCTTCATAAATGTGATCAGAAATTTCTTTCATTTTTCCGTCTCCGGCATCTTGTTTCATCACCCATGATCTTCTTACAAAAACATAAGTAAGACCTAAAACTGACATCATTATTGGCATGTAAATCATCATTGAATCCATAGTTAATTTCTTAATTTAGGTGGCAAAAATAGTGAAATAGAGTTAATTACAAAAAACTCTTTGATTATTTGTAAAGCACCTTCTTTACAGAGTTAATAACGTCTTCACTGTTAGGTAACCATTCTTTTAGTAAAACTGGTGAATATGGTGCTGGCGTATCAGCTGTATTAATTTTTTCAATTGGTGCATCTAAATAATCAAATGCTTTGGATTGAACTTGAAATGTGATTTCTGTAGCAACATTTCCAAAAGGCCAAGCTTCTTCTAATATAACAAGTCTATTTGTCTTTTTAACAGATTTTAAAATTGTCTCGGTATCTAAGGGTCTAACCGTCCTTAGGTCAATAATTTCACATGAAATATTTTCCTTTGCCAATTCATCTGCAGCTTTGTATGCTTCCTTAATTATTTTTCCAAAAGAAACTATTGTTACGTCACTTCCTTCTCTTTTAATATCAGCAACACCAATAGGAATAGTGTATTCACCTTCTGGAACTTCCCCTTTATCCCCATACATTTGTTCGCTTTCCATAAAAATTACAGGATCATCATCTCGTATTGCTGATTTTAATAATCCCTTCGCATCATAAGGATTTGACGGTACAATTACCTTAAGACCGGGGGTATTAGCAAACCAATTTTCAAAAGCTTGAGAATGTGTTGCAGCCAATTGACCAGCGGAAGCTGTGGGCCCCCTAAACACAATAGGACAGTGAAATTGTCCACCAGACATCTGTCTAATCTTTGCAGCGTTATTGATTATCTGATCAATACCCACAAGGGAAAAATTAAAAGTCATATACTCAACAATTGGCCTGTTTCCGGTCATAGTAGAACCAATAGCAACCCCTGCAAAACCAAGTTCTGAAATTGGGGTATCAATTACTCTTTTAGGACCAAATTCATCAAGCATTCCTTTTGATGCTTTGTATGCACCGTTGTACTCAGCAACTTCTTCACCCATTAGAAATATACTTTCGTCATTTCTCATCTCTTCGCTCATCGCCTCACACACAGCTTCTCTAAATTGGATAGTCCTCATAAAATAAATTTTTCACAAAAATAATAAAGCACATAAAATTAATCATAAATAACTTAAAAATATTTTCATTGTAAAGTTTTTTTATTTGTCAAATTCGTAACTTTGTTTAAAGAAATTTAACGCAAAATTTTTATGAAAATATTGGTTTGTATAAGTCATGTTCCTGATACCACATCAAAAATTAATTTCACCGAAAACAATTCAAAGTTTGATAAAAATGGGGTTCAATTTATCATTAACCCTAATGATGAATTTGGATTAACAAGAGCTATTTGGTTCAAAGAAAAAAATAATGCGAGTGTCGATGTGATAAATGTTGGGTTACAAGAGACCGAACCCACATTAAGAAAAGCCCTAGCGATAGGTGCAGACAAGGCCATAAGAATAAACATCGAGCCAACAGATAGTTCAGTTGTTGCAAAATCTATTTCAGATTATATTTCAGACAATAATTATGATTTAATAATCGCAGGAAGAGAATCTATTGACTATAATGGCGGTATGGTTCCAGGGATGATTTCAGCATTAACAAAAATTAATTTTATCGATAAATGCATTGATTTAAATATTTCTGAAAATTCAGTATTAGCCTCTAGAGAGATTGACGGGGGTATGGAGAATATTTCTACTTCATTGCCCTTAATAATTGGAGGTCAGAAGGGACTAGTTGAAGAAAATGATTTAAAAATACCTAATATGAGAGGTATCATGATGGCCAGAAAAAAAGAGCTATTGGTTTTGGATCCAGGCGATTATACTGATACTCTAAAAACAGACAATTTTGAAAAACCGGAACCAAAAGGAGAGGTGACATTGGTATCACCTGATGAAGTTGAAAAACTTATAGAACTATTAAATAACGAAGCAAAAGCAATTTAAATGGGAATATTAATATTTGCAGAAACATACAAAGGGGAATTTAAAAAAGATTCATACGAATTAGCATCATATGCATATGAAATAGCGTCAGAAAAAGGCTCCTCCGTTACGGCTATTTGTTTCAATGCTGTAAACCCTGAGAGCCTATCCAATTATGGTGTAAACAAAATAATAAATTGTTCCAATGAGGAACTAAAAGATTTTGATGTAACAATATACTCAGATTGTATTTCTGAAACCTTTGCTTTGGAAAATTCAAATATTTTAATTCTGAGCTCAAGCTCAAATTCTAAATATTTAGGCGGGGTTTTAGCAATTAAATTGAATGCCGGTTATGCAACAAATGTAATTTCAAAGCCATCTTTTTCAAATGGCCTTTCCTTAAGGAGAAATACATTCACAAATAAAGCCTTTGAAAACGTAAATATTTTAACGGAAAACTCAATTATAGGGCTTTCTAAAAATTCATTTGGATTAAAAGAAAAAAATGTCAAATCAGAAATCGAAGATAAAAAATTTGATATTGGTTCAGCTGCAAATAAGGTAACCTCTATTGAAAAAATGTCCAGTAAAGTTACCATTGCAGATGCTGATATTGTTGTTTCTGGTGGCAGGGGGTTAAAAGGTCCTGAAAATTGGAATTTAATTGAAGATTTAGCAGAAGTATTAGGTGCTGCAACTGCATGTTCTAAACCAGTTTCAGATTTAGGATGGAGGCCGCACAGCGAACATGTTGGTCAAACCGGCAAGCCTGTTTCTTCAAATCTATATATTGCCATTGGAATTTCTGGGGCTATACAACATTTGGCTGGGGTTAATTCTTCAAAAACCAAAGTAGTAATTAATACTGATCCTGATGCTCCTTTCTTCAAAGCGGCTGACTATGGAATTGTGGGTGATGCTTTTGATGTGGTGCCAAAATTAATACAGAAACTAAAAGATTTTAAGTCAACAAATAATTAGGCCCAATTTTTTTATAAATAAAAACTTAAGATTAGATTTACATTATGAACCTCATTGAGTTACTAATAAACGGAATTTCCTACAGTCAAACACAAAACGGTGCCTACGCATTAATTCTTAGTGAAATCGAAGGGGAGAGAAAACTTCCGATTGTCATTGGCACCAATGAAGCACAATCTATAGCAATAGCAATCGAAAAAGAAATTAAACCACCAAGGCCCTTAACCCATGATTTATTTAAAAACTTTTGTGAAAGATTTGATATAAAAATTAAACAAGTAATCATTCATAAATTAGTTGATGGTGTTTTTTATTCAAGTGTTATTTGTGAAAGGGATGGCATTGAAAAGATAATTGACTCCAGATCTAGTGATGCAATAGCACTAGCTATCAGATTTGAAGCCCCTATTTACACTTATGAAACGATACTAGAAAAAGCAGGAGTTGTAATACAAGTTGAAAAAGATTTTGATGAGAAATCTTTGCTTAAGGAATTGTTTTCTGAAGATGATACATATATTGAAAGTCCAGATCTTCAAGATAAATCAACTAAGGAATTAGAAGAATTGTTAAAAATTGCAATTCAAAATGAAAATTATGAATCAGCAGCAAAAATAAGAGATGAAATTTCTAACAGATAACAAAAAAACACTACTATTTTTTATAGTTTTTACTCTAATTACTAATCTTACTTTTGCTCAAAATCAGCAAATCATCCCCAGCCAAGGTTTTGGTACAGAAAGTTTTTTGAGAGGGGTTTTAGGGATAATTTTTTTAATTTTTACTACGTATCTACTTAGCAATAATAAAAAAGCAATTAATTGGAAAACTGCAGGATTTGGACTCATCCTTCAACTTGTCTTGGCGATTGGGGTTTTAAAAGTATCCTGGATAAAAACTGTTTTTGAAAATGCTGGTAAAATATTTGTTAAGATTTTGGATTTTACAATGGAGGGAACAAAATTTTTATTTGGTGATTTGGTAAGTCCAGATAATTTTGGAAATGTTTTTATTTTCTCGATTCTTCCAACAGTTATATTTTTTGCAGCATTAACCTCAATATTATTTTACCTAGGCATAATTCAAAAAATAGTAAGGATAATGGCTCTATTACTTTCTAAAATCTTAGGTGTCTCTGGTCCTGAAAGTCTGAGTGTTGCTGGAAATATATTTCTTGGACAAACTGAATCGCCTTTGATGATTAAGGCCTACTTAGAAAAAATGTCAAAATCTGAAATACTTTTGGTAATGGTTGGAGGAATGGCAACCGTGGCAGGAGGGGTTCTTGCTGCTTATATAGGTTTTCTTGGTGGAGATGATCCAGAATTAAAAGTTTTCTATGCCAAACATCTGTTAACAGCGTCAGTAATGGCTGCACCAGGTGCAATTGTAATATCAAAAATTCTTTACCCAGAAACCGAAAAAATCAATTCTGATGTGAAAATTTCACAAAAAAAAATCGGTACTAATTTTTTAGATGCAATATCAATTGGCACTTCTGAAGGATTAAAACTAGCTGCTAATATTGCCGCAATGCTTTTAGTATTTATAGCGTTTATAGCTTTAATAAACTATCTGCTAAGTGGCGCCGGAAGTGTTTTAAATATAAATGATTTCATAAAAGATAATACTGTTTACAATGAATTATCTCTTGAACTAATTTTAGGATATTTGTTTTCCCCTGTCATGTGGTTAATCGGAGTGGCTAAAGAGGATATTACATTAATGGGTCAACTATTGGGAATTAAACTTGCGGCCAGTGAGTTTATAGGATACATTCAGTTATCCAGTTTAAAAGATGCATCTAACCTGATTCACCTGAATTACCAAAAATCAATAATTATAGCCACCTACATGTTATGTGGTTTTGCAAATTTTGCCTCAATAGGAATTCAAATTGGTGGTATTGGTGCTCTTGAACCAAAACAACGAACAAACTTATCTAAGCTTGGGTTCAAAGCATTGATTGGTGGTACACTAGCCTCCCTTCTCTCTGCTACAATTGCAGGAATGATTATCGGCTAAAAAGTTAATAACTTTTAATTTGCTTATTAACTTAAATTAGGACTATTATTTATTTTTACCAACTGATCTTATGAAACAATATTTAGACTTAGTTAAACATGTGCTTGAAAAAGGAGAACTCAAAGCTGATCGTACAGGAACGGGTACCAAAAGTGTTTTTGGATATCAAATGAGATTTGATCTAAGTGAAGGGTTTCCAATGGTAACAACCAAAAAACTTCATTTAAAATCTATAATTCATGAGCTTTTATGGTTCTTAAAAGGGGATACAAACATAAAATATTTAAAAGATAACGGAGTAAATATTTGGAATGCATGGGCTGATTCAAACGGCGACCTAGGTCCAGTTTATGGATTTCAATGGAGAAATTGGAACAACGATGGAATAGACCAAATATCAAACTTGATTAATGATTTAAAAAATAGTCCAAGTAGTAGAAGGCATTTAATTTCTGCTTGGAATCCGTCTGTTTTACCTGATACCTCTAAGTCTTTTGAAACAAATGTTTCCAACGGAAAAGCAGCATTACCGCCTTGTCATGCATTTTTTCAATTTCATGTTATTAACGGAAAGCTTTCATGTCAATTATATCAAAGAAGTGCTGATATTTTTCTTGGTGTCCCTTTTAATATTGCATCCTATTCTTTATTGACTCTAATGATTGCTCAAGTATGTAATTTAGAAGCTGGTGATTTCATTCACACCTTTGGAGATGCTCATATTTATAGTAATCATTTTGAACAGATGAAATTACAACTGGCCAGAGAACCAAGGAATTTACCAACTATTAAAATAAACAGTGAGGTTAATAATATTTTTGATTTTAAATTTGAAGACTTCACTTTAGAAAATTACGATCCTCACCCTCATATCAAAGGAAAAGTTGCCGTTTAATTTATTTTAATGAAAGAAAAAACCATCACCATTATTGTTGCTGCTGCTGAAAATGATGCAATTGGAAAGAACAATGATCTTATATGGAGTTTGCCTAATGATTTAAAAAGATTTAAAAAACTAACTTCAGGTCATTGTATCATTATGGGTAGAAAAACATTTGATTCATTCCCAGGGCTATTGCCAAACAGAAAACATATTGTCATTTCAAAAAAACCATCCGCTTCTTTTCCTAATAATGTTGTTGTTGTTAAAAGTATTGAAGATGCATTAAAAGAAACAGGAGATGACATAAACCCGTTTATTATTGGTGGGGGACAAATTTATAAACTTGCAATGGATTTAAGTGACAGAATTGAATTAACCAGGGTTCATGAAAATTTTGAGGCGGATACTTTTTTTCCAAAAATTGATACGGATAAATGGAAATTATTAAATTCGGAAAAACACGAAAAAGACGAACGACATGATTTTTCATACACATATAAAACTTATATAAAAAATAATTAATGAAGGCATATATTTTTCCAGGTCAAGGGGCGCAATATCCAGGTATGGGTAAAGATTTATTTGAATCTTCAAAAATTGCTGCAAAATATTTTAACGAAGCAGATGAAATTCTAGGATTTAAAATCAGTGATATCATGTTTGATGGTTCTGCGGAAGATTTAAGACAAACATCGGTTACACAACCAGCAATTTTTCTTCATTCTGTTATCCTTGCAATTAGTAAAAGAGAAAGCGTGATACCCAAAATGGTTGCTGGCCATTCATTAGGCGAGTTCTCAGCTCT
>CABXCC010000009.1:0-42500 GCA_902510475.1 uncultured Bacteroidota bacterium
AAGAGGGATTTTTCCTCTTCAAGTAATGCAATCAATTTCAAGTATTATAGGACTCAAAAAAACAATTGATTGGTGTATAAGGAGTTATAAAATTAATGCTGAGATTGCCAAAGAATGGGGTCTTGTCGATGAAATTTGTAATAAAGAAAACATCCAAAATTCTGTAAATAAATGGATTGACGATTTTTCAGGAAATTCAGATAAAGCTATTGAGTTTGGATTAAAAGCTTTTCAAGAACACTTTCATAAAAACACAAATCACGAAAAATTAGAAAAATTATTCAGAGAGATGATCAAAAATAATCATCTATCAAATGAATTTTAATTAATTTACAGGGTATAGCATTGCCGTCATTTCAAAAACATATGGAAGGGTGTAATAAACCACAAGGGTGATTGTAATGATTGAAAACATATTCATCCAAATTCCTTTTTTAAACATATCTTCAATTTTCAAAAATCCCGAACTAAAAACCACAGCATTAGGAGGAGTAGAGATCGGAAGCATAAATGCGCATGATGCTGCAAGAGTTGCACTAACTAGAAGGAAATAAGGGTGAATTTGGATTGCTAAAGCAATTGTTACCAAAACGGGCAGTAGCATTGCTGTCGTAGCCATATTAGAAGTAACTTCGGTTAGTAGATTAATTGACGTTACGATAATCAATATGATTAAAAATAGCGGAATACCATTCAAATTTTGAAGAAGGTCAGCAATCCATAAAGCAAGTCCACTTTTTCCAAATGCACTTGCGATTGCCATTCCTCCACCAAAAAGAATTAGAATGCCCCATGGTAATTTAACAGTGTCATCCCAAACAAGTATTGTTTTATCGGATTTATTATTACTAGTCGGGATAATAAATAATATTACAGCAAAGAAAATAGCTATTATGGTGTCATCGATCAAAGGGAAAATCTTTTCAATGCTTCCTCTTAAAATCCATCCTAGAGCGGTTAGTGTAAAAACAATTAAAACCTTAATTTCTTCATTTGAAAAACTCCCAAGTTTCTTTGTTTGTCTTAGAATTTCATCTCTTCCTGCTGAAAACTCCTCATTTTTAAATTTAAAAGCAATTTTTGTTAAATAAACCCAACAAATCACTAATAAAAAAGATGACAAAGGAACTCCAAATTTCATCCAATCAAACATATTTAATTTAATTCCATAACTTTCTTCAACGACCCCAGCTAAAACCATATTTGGAGGAGTACCAATTAAAGTTGCCATACCCCCGATTGATGCACTGTAAGCAATTGCAATCATTAATGATTTACCAAAGACTTCATTTTCATTTTCTTTAGTATTAGGATCATCTTTTAACTGAGAAATTATTGCAAGTCCAACCGGCAATATCATAATAGAAGTAGCAGTATTGGATATCCACATAGATAAAAATGCTGTAGCTAACATGAAACCAAGTATTACCCTAGATTTATTACTTCCGGTCATTCTAATAATATTTAATGCCAATCTTTTATGTAAATGCCATTTTTCAATTGCAAGTGCAATCATAAAACCACCTACAAAAAGAAATACCAGTTTGTGACCATAAGCAGCTGTAGTTGTAGATAGATCCATTCCTCCAGTAAGTGGAAAAAGAACAATTGGAAGTAAAGCTGTAACAGAAATGGGAACACATTCAGTAACCCACCAAACCGCCATCCATGCCGTAGAGGCTAATATACATTTGGCTTCAAAACTTAATCCATCTGCTTCAAAAAACATTAATATTAATGAAAAGACCAGTGGCCCTAGAATTAATCCGATTATGTTTTTAGATAGCCTCATTTAATTAAACATTAGGTCGCATGCGTTGTCTGCATTTGGGATAAGGTTGTGTCCAGCTCCTTGTATTATATGTAATGACCAATTCAAGTTATAATTGCTAGACTCTGCAATATTTTGGCCACTTTCAAAAAAATGAACAGCTCGGGTTACCCTATTTAATCCTTGTGCGTCAGCATATTCATTATGTCTAAGGCCAACAGAATTAGGGTCATTATCCAATGCTCCAACTTGAATGTATAAATCCTTTGAAAGTAAGTTGCTTAAGTTGGTATTCGTTAAAATACTATTATCTAATCCATAAGGAAAAGGTATATTATTATCAGGAACAGTGTACCATCCAGCTGCACCAGCAACTACCTTGTTAAATCTTGCATTTGGTTTAAATTGGATAAATCTATGAACAAATTGAGCCCCTGCTGAAAATCCGAATAAATTATATTGTTCTTCTATTAGAGATAAAGAGCTAACAACAGAATCAAATAAAGGTTCAATTATAGAAAATGACCATTCCTCCTGTTCATTTAATGTTGAGGTACTTGGATTATCTCCATCTTCATAAACATTTCCAAGATTATATCCATCCCCAAGAGAAAAATTCTGTGAAGAAAATTTTGGAGCTATTAAAACAAAATTATGCTCAATTGATTTTTGAATCATATTGTTTCTAACTCCCTCGGCATCTCGATTACCTCCGTGCAAAGCAAAAACAACTTTAGATGAAGCACTGTATGCTGCCGGGACATGATAAAAAACTTCAATATCAATATCGTTAAAAGAAAAAATAAAAGTTCCTGAACCAATACCTATTTCTGCTGGAATTACAGGAATTGGGTTAGGGGTAAAGCTAGAGCCGGCTGGGCTACAGGATATTATAAAAAATGTAAAAGTTAAAAGAAAGTTTTTTAAAATTATTTTCATTTGATCACGATGGAATGTTGTTATAAATAAATGAAATTTAAACGAATAAAAAAATTACAATTCATTTATTTTATCTAAGTTAGTATCAATAAATATAACGTTTTACTATATGAGAATTAGACTACTTTCCTTATTTGTATTTTTATTTGTTTTTATGTCATGTGATACTGACGATATTTTACCTGCTTTAACTCTAACTACAAGTTTAAATGAGATCAGCGAAAATCAAGAACAAATTACAATAACTGCATCGTTAAACTCTGATGCAAATGAAGATATAATTCTTCCTTTATCATTTTCAGGAACGGCAACATTTGATTTTGATTATGTAACTACTGAGTCTGCTTTAATCATTTCATCAGGAAATAGTTCGGGCTCAATTTCGATAAGTTCAATGCAAGACAATGAAATTGAAGACATTGAAACAATTATCATCTCAGTAGAATCACAAAATGATGTTATAGTAACAAGTTCATCAATTACAATATCCGTTTTAGACGATGATTCTGACTCAGATGGAGACGGTATTAATGATAGTGATGATGATTGTCCAAATGAATCAGGATTACCGGAATATAACGGATGCTCAGAACCATTATTAATTATTAACGAGGTTCTTTATGACCCTTCAAATTCAGGATTGAACGGAGATGCTAATGGAGATGGCGTATACGCCCAAGATGATGATGAATTTATTGAATTTGTAAACTTAGGAGGAACACTTGATATTTCTGGATATACAGTTTCTGATGCCGCTGCAATTAGACACACATTCCCTTCTGGAACAATAATTCCGTCAGGTGGTGTTCTTGTTGTCTTTGGTGGAGGTAATCCTTCGGGTGCTTTTGGGAATGCAATTGTACAGCTTGCTAACGGATTTGAAGAACGTTTAAACATGAATAACGCAGGTGATTTGGTTACATTAAATAATACAAACGGTGAAGTTGTTTTGACTTTTGACATTGAGCCCTTATCTAATAACCCTAACGAATCATATAGTAGATATCCAGATCTTAACTTGGAGCCTGATTCTGAGGGTAATTTATTTTATCAACATTCATCACTTTCTGAATCATCAGGAACTTTGTTTTCGCCTGGAACTAAGATTGACGGAACTAACTTTAATTAATCATGAATAAGAAAATAATATTTTGCTTATTCAGTCTTTTTTCAATGATTGGTTTTTCTCAGTCCATGCAAATGGAATCATATAATTTTGGAGAGGGACTTAGGTTTAGCGGAGAATCTGGAAATTCCATTAGACTTACTGGATATGCCCAACCAATGATTGATCTTAAAAACCATACTGATGTTGAAGAAAACTCTTCTTCAGAAAGGTATAGGCTAAGAAGATTGAGATTGAGAATTGATGGAACTTCTAGTAACCAGAGATTTGGATATAGATTTCAAGTTGATTTAAGCGGAACATCTGAAGTAGGAGATAGCACAGGAGATTATTTACTTGATGCTTATGTTTCTTATGCTGTCACAAACAGGATTAGTGTATTATTTGGTCAAAGGACCACATATACCGATAATAGAGAGCTTTTTATGAATTCTAATTCTTTACAGTTAGTTGAGAGAAGTAGATTGACTTCTGCTTTTTCATCGATAAGAGAGTTTGGATTATTTGTCACTGGAAGATTTAGAATGAATAATGGTTCTTATCTAAGACCATACTTTGCTTTAACAAATGGTGATGGAAGAAATGCCTTTGATAAAGATCGTGGCGGATTAAAAGTTGGAGGTAGGCTTGATTATTTACCCTTTGGCCTTTTTACTAACCTAGGACAATTTAGACAAATTGATGTGATGCGAGAGCAAACACCAAAGTTTGTTATTGGTGCGCATTTTAGTCACAACTCGGGAATGAGTAGCAGAAGAGGTAGAGCAAGCGGAGAAATAATTTATCTTAATTCAAATGATGAAGAATCTCTTCCAGATTACGTGAAGTATGGAGTAGATTTTATGCTAAAATATAAAGGTTTTTCAGCTATTGGCGAATACATCAAATCAGAAGCCACTGTACCAGAAGATATTACTCAAAGGGTAAGAAACAATGGCTCAATTTCAACAAGTTTTTTAGTTGATGGAGTAGAAGATATTGATTCTTATGTCCGTGGAAGGATGATGTTAGGTGAAGCGTATAACTTTCAAATGGGTTATTTATTTAAATCTGGATTTTCTGTTGACACCCGATATACCCATTTAATTGCGGATCAGTATTCCTTTTTAAACAATGCAACTTTTTACAACAGGCCCAATTACTATACTTTGGGGGTAGGTAAGTTAATGTCAAGAAACTATGGTTTTAAAATCCAAGCCTCTGTAACCTATGTTGATGGTAGCTTGGGTGTAAATCATGATAATGATACTGCTACCAATGAAGTGTTTACTGATGAAATTTTATTTAGACTAATAACAACAATTTCATTTTGATCAGAGTTTTTTTTCTAATATTATTTTTATTTAATTCTGAGATAACAATATCTCAGTTAAATCCTCAATCTAAAAAGGTTACAAACACTTTTTTTCAAGACTTTGACGAAATTCAAAATGTAACTCCTGCCTTAAAAAAGAAAAAAGGTTTTACAAACTATGAGGAATTAATTACATTTTTAAAAAAAATCTCTGAAAAACACTCTGATAAAGTACAACTAAAATATATCGGCAAATCACAAAAAGGTAAAAGAATCCCGATCCTTTATTTAAGCGACAATAACAAATCAAAAAATAAACTAAAAGTCTGGTTACAGGGTGGTTTACATGGAGATGAACCTGCTAGTACTGAGTCACTTCTTTACACAGTTTTTATGTTGTTAGAGGATGAAAATTATTTTCATTTTATTCAAAAATTAGATATTGCAGTGTTACCCATGGCCAACATTGATGGTTTTCTTAAGAATAAACGTAATGCAACAAACGGGTTAGATTTAAATCGTGATCATACTAAGTTGATGGCAATAGAAACCCAGATAATAAAAAAAGAATTCGCAGATTTTGATCCAAACATTGCGTTAGATTTTCATGAGTACAGACCATACAGAAAGGATTTTGCTCAACTAAGTTCTTTTGGAATTTCTTCAATGTATGACTTGATGTTTCTTCATTCAGGCAATCTAAATGTTCCAAAAAATATCAGAAACATAGTTGATACTTTATTTGTCAAAAATGCCAAAGTTGAATTAGATGCTTTGGGTTTAACCAATAGGCATTACATGAAGTCTGATAAGGTTCTCGGAGAAATTCAGTTTAGTACAGGATCAAACACGGCAAGATCTAGCTCTAACTTTTTTGCATTGAACAATTCTTATGCAACGTTATTTGAAATTAGGGGAGTTGGTATAGGTAAAACTTCTTTTAAAAGAAGAGTAGGTTCTGGATTCTCTGTAGCAACATCGTTTTTACAAACTGCTTATGACAATAATGATTTTCTTAAATATCAATTAAACTTAGCAAATAATCATTCAGAAAATATCGTTGTTAAATCTGAGAGAAGTATCTATAAGGATACAATTTTTGCGATTGATCTTGAGAGCAATAAAATAATTATGCTTCCCACTACGATGCGTGACGCAAAGAGATCTATACCAGTTTTAACTAGATCAAGACCTGATTTCTATGCCCTAAAATCTAATAATATTAATGTTATCAATAAAATAGAGAATCTTGGCATAAAAAAAATTGATATTAATTCTGACACAATAATCCGGGCAGAAAAATATTTAGTCGTAAATTTTAAAAATGACTTTAAACCATATGAAAAGATGAAAATGCAAGAGGTTAAGACAAAGATTATTGATGATACCATTAAATTTGGGAAAGGGGATGTCTTGATCCCGCTAAATCAAAAAAAATCTAATTTAATTGTTGAATTAATGGAGCCTGAAGCACCAAATAGTTTTGTTTCATTCGGAATTATGAAAACCAACAAAGAAGATATATTAACAGTTTACAGAATAAATAATTAAAATATTATGAAAAACAATGTAATAACATTCCTGCTGATATTTGTCAGTTTAAACAGTTTCTCTCAGTTAGAGGAAAAAAACAAGGCTGAGTATGTCTTTGGAAACGGAATTAACTTTTCTTTTAACGAAGGCAAGTACCAATTCAATATTTATGGCTTTATAAAGCCAACGTACATATATTCGGATGAAAAAAGATTTAATTCTGAAGGTCAATTTAATGATGTGTATAGGCAGTTTAATAGCCAAAATTCAAACCTGTATTTCAGTGGGAAAGCATTAGATGAAAAATTAAGTTTTACAATTCAAATGGATTATAGCTCAACAGATCCATTAGTGGAGGCATTTATTGGCTACCATTTTAATGAAAAAACAGCCTTGTATTTTGGTCAGATGCAGGTTAGTCATAACAACCTAGAGATGGTTCATAATGAAGATGAGTTAAGGTTTACCAACAGAGGTATGATCAGTCAGATGTATTCTGAGGATGGAGAAGAATTTGGATTATTCTTAGAATCTAGTTTTGGAAATTCTTTTATAATTGAGCCAAAATTTGCAATTACGTCTGGGGATGGAAGAAATTCTTTTGGAGATGACTCTAGAGATTCCGACAAGGGTGGTGTTAAGTTTGGTTCTAGAATTAATTTTTATCCATTTGGGAATTTTTCACCAGTAAATCAATTGACTACTGTAGATTTAGAAGGTGAAGAAAAGTTAAAAGCTCAGTTAGGTTTTGCTTTCTCAAAGAACTTCGGTGCAAGTAACTTAGTTGGAGATGGTCATGGGGATTTTATATTATATGATGGTATTGGAAATGAGCAATATCCAGATTATTCACAACTATTTTTTGATCTAAACCTTAAATACAGAGGTTTTTCTTTTGTTTTTGAGTATGCAGATGCCTCTGCCTCTGCTTTAGAATATATTTTCACCGACCCTAATGGTTTTAACATCTTAAACCCTACTCAAATTAGCGAGTATTTAATTTTAGGAGACAGTCAAGGAATACAATTTGGTTATTTTACCAAAAATGGATTAAGCTTTGATTTTATATACGAACAATTTAACCCTGAATTTGATTCAAATTTCAATTCAATTTTAAGAGAATCGACTAATTTAGGTATTGGAGTTTCTAAATACATAGTTGGAAATAAGCTTAAATTACAAGCAAGTGCTTTCAAAACAAATTATAAAAACAGTGTTGTAGGTCTAGACGATGATGAATTTATGTCAGCAGCATTTTTGGTTCAGATAGCCTTTTAATAAAAAATTAGTTAGTTTCGCAAAAAAATAATTTCATGAAAAATATCATAACTATTTTAGCATTATTAATTTCTATTAGTGCTTTTTCACAGTCAAATCAAGAATTACTTTCTCATTATCAAAAATATTATAAGCAGATGCAGTCTCAATCTGACATTCAAGGAGTAATAAATGCATTAACTCATTTAAATATTCTCAGTCCAAATCAAGCTCGCACAGATACTTTAGCTACATTATACATGAATGAGGGTCGACATGTAGAGGCGCTCAATACAATTGGAATAGAAAAAAATGAAGCTGATTCTGATTTAGCTGTTCAGGTAAAGGCCTTTTCTCTTAAGGCTATTAATGATATTGATCAATCCTTAATCCATTACGAAGAATTATTTAAAAGAAAGCCTAATCCTTTTATAGCTTATGAGCTAGCTGAAATGAAGATTAGAAAAGGTGACTTATTGGGTGCAACTAGTAATATCACTTTTGGAATTGCCAATTCAAGCGGAGATATTGTCAGAAATTATTACGAAACCCAACAACCTTATTCTGTTCCTATGAAAGCCGCGTTTATTTATTTAAAAGGGCTTGTTAAGATTAATGAAGACAGAGAAAACAACATCGATGAAACTATAGGAATTATGGAGGAAGCTTTGGTTATTGCACCAAACTTTAATATGGCTAAAATTAGTATTGATGCTTTAAATGCACAAAAAAATTCTAAAGTGGAGTAATTTCTTGCTTTTCAATCAATTTATCTATTTGAAAATTTAGATTAGAAAACGAATTATTAATTTTTTTTACCATTTTAATCTTATCTTCATTTTCAACTGTAAAATTTGATATCATAGATTCAAATTTTAAAAAATCGGTTTCAATAACGGTAAGTCTGGAATAAATTTCAGGTTTATTAATTGATTCAGGAATAGTATTTTTTAGTTCTGTAAAAAATTTTACCATATAGCTTTTATTGTCTATCAGCAGGCTGTATTCATTTAGGTTAAATTGGTTTATATATTCAGATAATTCAAGATAATTATTCCATTTCTCCAAGATTAAATCATTACTGCTTTGATAAATTTCAGAAAACTCTAGTTTAGTAAAATTAATCTCTTTTTCCTTACTTAGGGATTGAGTTTTTTCTTTGATTTCTTGATTACAGCAAACAAAAAAAAAGCAGGAAAAAATTAGATAACTAGTTAGCTTTTTCAATTTTTTTCGGTTTACCTAATATATATACCAGGAGGATTAGAATAAAAACAAAAAGTTCCCACCAATATAAGTAAATGGGCCATTCACCAATTACCATAGGATTATCAACCGCAGGAGGCTGATTAACATACATATAATTTGATCCTAGAGTATTGTTAATTTGAATAAGAATCAGCATTAAAATATTTAATGCAAAATATGTTTTTAACCATGAGAATTTAGAAAGTTTCATACCTAGGTTGTTTCTCAAGTAGATTGGAAATGCAATTATCATTGCATGCTTAAAAAAGAATTGAAAATAAAAATAATCATATCCTCCATAATCATCAAGTAAAGGAGTAAAAATTGCCTGAGCTCCTCCGATTATACCGCAATAAAATAGAAATTCAAATAAAAATTGTCTTTTATCCTTGGGAACAAACATAATGAAACAACATATAAGACCACTAATTGAGCATAGGTGAACAGGAAGTTCTTTACTTATTTCCCATTTACCTATTATTAACAGTAGAGAATGATTGATTATAAAAAGTATGATCATGGAAATTGACAATACCTTTGCATAAAGCTCTTTTTTATCATTTGAAATTTTTTTGCCAACAAACAGAATTATAAAAATTAAAAGCACACAAAATGCAACCGTAACTGACCAGGTTTCAGAAAGAAAATCAATTGGATATTTATTAATGTCAGGGTTATCCATGAAGATATATACTTTGATGGTAAATATAATAAAATTAAAGTAAGGTTTTTAAAATACAAAAGCCCTCAAATTATTGAGGGCTTTATGTGGTACCTCCAGGAATCGAACCAGGGACACACGGATTTTCAGTCCGTTGCTCTACCAACTGAGCTAAGGTACCTTTAGAGCGCGTCAAAGATAGATTCAATTTTGTTATTCCCAAAATTATTTTGTAAAAATGCTTTTGTAAATTTGATAACTTATACTTTGTTATGAATTTGGTGATAGATATTGGTAATAATTATTTTAAGCTTGCTGTTTTTGGTAATGAAACACTAATGTTTGGTAAATCTGGTAAAAACTCGGTTTTAGAAAAAATTATTCCTAGGTTAATTGAGGATTTCCCAAAAATTAAATTTTCATTAGTCTCTAACGTTTCAGATCTTTCAGATTCAACAATTAAAACAATACTTAGAAAAAAAAATATTAAAATTTATGATTTTGATTCATCTTTAAAGCTTCCTTTTAGTGTTAATTACAAAACTATGGAAACGTTAGGAAATGATAGATTGGCTGTAGTAGCTGCATCTGTTAAGCTTTACCCTGACTCAAATAATATAATTATTGACGCAGGAACATGTTTAACTGCTGATTTTATAAGTGATAAAAATATTTATTTGGGGGGTATGATCTCCCCAGGAATTGACATGAGATATAAATCACTAAAAAATTATACAGCAAGATTACCAAAACTTGAAAAATCTCATCATTTTAAATTTCCAGCAGATTCTACAACTGGCTCAATGCACGCAGGCGTAGTTGGAGGAGTAATTAATGAAATATTAGGATTTATCGACCAATTGACTAGTAAATATAAAAATGTTAATGTCATTCTTACTGGAGGTGATGCTGAATTTTTGTCAAAGACATTAAAAATCACCATATTTGCGAATCAAAATTTTATTTTAGAAGGATTAAATTCAATTCTAAATCTAAACAAGCACTAATTGAAGAAAATATATATAATACTGATAGCTGCCTTTTTTGTGTGCTCATCATCTAACTCTCAGAATAGTACATCTTCGCCTTATTCATTTTATGGAATAGGTTCTCTAAATTTCAAAGGAACCGCTGAGAACAGAGCAATGGGAAGAATAAGTGTATACAACGATAGCATTCACATGAATTTCAGAAATCCAGCATCTTACACAGGAAAGAATATGTTTTCATTTAATAATGAAGGCAGACTTGTTAAGTTTACGGTTGGATTGGGTCATTCAGAAACAGACCTTAGTACTTCTAATAATTCATCTGAAGCTACCAATACAAGTTTTGATTATTTGGGATTAAATATTCCAATGGGAAAATTTGGAATGGGCTTTGGATTAATACCTCATTCTTCCGTTGGATATAAGCTGCAATCCTCTAATCAAGAGGATTTAATTCAATATAAGTACTCTGGAAGTGGGGGATTAAATAAAGCTTTTCTAGGGTTTGCATATCAGATTAATGATAATATTTCTATTGGATTTGATTCTAGATATAATTTTGGAAATATAGAAAATATAGCTCTTGAATTTTTATATGACGAAGATTCTGAACCATTAGATTATCAAGCGAGAGAAGTAAACAGATCTGACTTAAGTGGTTTAAATTTTAATTTTGGATTAATCTATAAAGGCAAGATCAGTACTAGTTTAGATTTACACAGTTCATTTTATTATTCTCCTGAATATAATCTTAGCTCAAGAAATAACAGGGTTTTTGCCTCTGTTGTAATAAATTCTAACAGCGGTTTAGAATTCCCTATCAATGAGATCACAGTAGACTTAGAATCAGTTGGTTTGGCCAAAACAGACTTAACTATGCCGTCTAAGACAAATATTGGGTTAGGTGTTGGAAGAGAAAAAAAGTGGTTTATTGGGGCTGAATATACTTTTTTGAGTAGTAGTGTGTTTTCAAATGATTTGATAAACATTGATAATTCTAGTTTTGAGGATTCGTCAATAATTTCTATTGGAGGTTTTTATATCCCGGACTATTCTTCCTTTAGTAGTTTCTTTAAACGTCTTGTATATCGTGCAGGGTTATACTCAGAAAAGACGGGATTAAACATTAATGGACAATCGATTAATGAATTTGGCATTTCATTTGGATTAGGTGTACCATCTGGTGGTTTATTTTCAAATATTAACACAACAGTAGAGCTTGGAAAAAGAGGAACCACAGATGCCAATTTAGTTGAAGAAAATTTTGTCAATTTTCAGATAAGTTTATCTCTTAATGATAGATGGTTTATCAAGAGAAAATATAATTAATTATGAAAAAATTATTTACATTTTTATTAATATGTGTTACTTCTTTTAACGCTTTTTCACAAGTAAATGAACAAGACATTAATGCTCTTTCAATTTTCAGTGAATATGTAAAAGCTAAGAATTATGATGCTGCATTCCAACCATGGATGGAGCTTAGAGAAAGAAGTCCAAAGTTTAACAGTGCAATATATGTATATGGAGAGAGAATTTTGAAACATAAAATTAAAAACTCATCTGCTAATGAAAAAGTTACTTTTATTAATGATCTCCTAAAGCTTTGGCTAGAGAAAAGAGAAAATTTTCCTAATAAGACACCACTTGGTGATATTTTGGCTAAATCAGCCCAATTAGAGTATGATTATAAAAATGAATTAGGTATTTCAAATATTGAAGTTTACACTAGTTTTGAAAAGGCTTATAATCAGGATCTAAATTCTTTTAACAATCCTAAAAATTTATACACATACTTTCAGTTAGCTGTCAAATTATACGATAAAAATGAGAAGACTGCATCTGAATTATTTACAAAGTATGACGAGATTTCAGAAAAAGTTGAAAATGAAATAAAAAATTATACTAATAAGGTTAATAAGTTTATTGATTCTGCTGATCAAGAAATTACTTTATCAGCCAAAGATCAAAAACGAATGAAATCATATAACAGTTTTTTGAAAGCTTATGATCAAATTAGTAAAGGAATGGAAAAAGCCTTAGGCGACAGGGGAAATTGTGATAATTTAATTCCATTATACCAGAATAGCTTTGATGTTAATCAAAATGACGCAAAATGGTTAGATAGGGCAATGAATAGGTTGTTTAATAAGGATTGTTCTCAATCTGAATTGTTTGTTAAAATTGTTCAACAAAAAAATATTCTTGAGCCAAGTGCGACTACTGCTTACTATTTAGGTACAATTAAGGACAAAGAAGGTAATTCCTCAGAGGCTCTGCAATACTATAATCAAGCAATAGATTTAGAGTCTGATTCTTATGAAAAAGCCAAAATACTTTTTAAAATTGCTACATCTTTTAGAAAAAATGGTTCCTTTTCAAGGGCAAGATCTTACTACACTCAAGCATTAAGTTTTAATCCCTCAATGGGAAGAGCTTATTTGGCAATTGCAAAAATGTATTCGGATAGTGCCAAAAATTGTGGTGCTGACAATTTTAGTCAAAGGGCAGTTTATTGGCTAGCATCAAAAGAAGCAATGAAGGCATCCAGAGTTGATGGTACTTTGAAAAAAGTTGCAATTAAGAGTTCAAATAATTACGAGGCAAAGGCACCTCAAAAATCTGAAATATTTTCATCTGGTCGAGAAGGGGAAATTATCAAAATTTCTTGCTGGATAAATAAATCTGTTAAAGTTCCTAGCCTTTAGTTTTGAAACCTCTTATACTATCTTTTCTTTTTATTTTTTTAAGTTGCTCTCAGGATAAAGAGATATTTAATAATCTTAAAAAAGCTGAAATACCAATATCATCGGCTTCGAATATTAATTCTGTTCATACTGATTCGGGAAAAGTAAGCAGTGTTCTGAATAGTCCAAAAATGCTAAATTTTAGTAACGCTGTTTTTCCATATTATGAATTTCCAAATCAGCTAGAAGTTATATTATTTGATAAAAATAATAACAAAACTAACATTGTTGCTGATTATGCAATATCCTATTCAAATAGCGATTTAATTGATCTAAGAGGAAATGTTATCATATCTACTCATTTAAAGGATACGCTAATTACCGATCAATTATATTATGACAGAGGTCAAGAATGGCTTTTTACCAATTTTGACTTTAGGTATGTTTCATTAGATAAAGATATTTTTGGTAAAGGATTTGATTCAGATAAATCCTTTGAAAAAATTAAATTCCTAGAGGTTAATGGATTTGTTTCTCTTGACGAATAATTATCTATTTTCAGTGAATAGCTAATATTTTTATCAATCAATCCTCACTATCTGAAAAATATTTTTTTTAATTGATAATAAAATACTACTTTTGGCCACTACTTTTATCTAAAGATTATGGCAATTTTAGGAAAAATAAGATCACTTGGACCCGTTGCATTAATTAGTGTTATAGGATTAGCCTTATTTGCATTTGTTTTTTCAACAGGATCAGGAACAGTCACAGATGTTTTTAAAGCTGACGAATTCAATCAAAGTCGTGTTGCTATTGTAAACGGAATTGAGATGGATAGAACAGAATTCATGAATAGTGTTGACAACTTTGAAAAACAGAATCGTGGTTCTAGCTCCTCTATTCAAGCCATGAATTCAATTTGGGATACTGAGCTGAAAAAATTGATTCTCAAATCTGAATACGAAAAGTTAGGATTGTCAGTTGAAAGAGAAATGATGCGAGATTTTTTAAAAAACAATTTATTGGCTTTTGAAGATTTTCAAAATGAAGTTGGTGTGTTTGACGAAACAAAATTAAATCAATTCATTTCTAACCTAAAAGAAATTTCACCTGAAACCTTAGAATTACAAGGCTCACTCGTAAATTATAACTCTTGGAATAAATTTGAAGAAAACATTTCTAGCATTGGATTAGAAGAAATTTATTATAAGCTTGTATCTGCAGGAATTAATACCGCTCTTTTTGAAGGTGAAGAAGACTATTTTAACTCAAATAATGTAGTTGATTTTAAGTATGTTAAAATCCCCTTCAATAGCATTCCAGACTCGTTAATTAAGGTCAAAAAGTCTGACGTAACTAGCTATATAGATCAAAATAAAAGCGAATTTTCATCGGATGAAACTAGAGATTTAATATTTGTTAAATTTGATGAATTACCCTCTGGATTAGATGAAGATGAATCCATGTCTTTGATGAATAATTTAATTAAAGATAAAGATGAATTTGATAACAATAGCAATGAATCAATTACTTACAGAGGATTTAAAAACACCAACAATAATCAAGAGTTTTTGAATTCAAATTCAGCAATTAAATATTATGACTCTTTTATTTTCAAATCTTCCCTTCCTACAAAAATTGCGGATGATGTCTATGATCTTGACAAAGGACAGTTATATGGTCCCTATTCTGAAGACGGTTTTTTGAAAACCACAAAATTAATTGACTCAAAGTTTATTCCTGATTCTGCTAAAGTTAGACATATATTAATCCCATATTTTGGTTCAGTGAGAGCCTCTGCAGAAGAAATGAGGTCCAAAGAGGATGCAAAAAAGACTGCAGATAGCATTTTAGGTATATTAAAAAGAAATAGAAATAAGTTTGAATCATTACTGAGTTTATCTTCAGACTTAGTAAGTAATCAAAATAACGGGGAAATTGATTTTGCATATGTTGACAGATTTGCACCAGAATTTAGAGATTTCTCTTTTGAAAATAAAGTTGGATCTGTTTCAGTCGTTGAAACTGATTTTGGTTATCATGTTATTGAAATATTATCTCAAGGAAAAAAGAAAAAAGCTGTTAAGGTAGGTAATTTAGCTATTAAAATTGAGCCCTCTGAAAGGACAAGAGATAGTATATATAATGTTGCATCAAAATTTGAAATTGCTGTAAATGAAGATAACTTTCGATCATATGCCAAGGAAAGTGGATTCAATGTAAGTTCAGCCAACAACGTTGGAAAATTAGACGAAACTTTGCCTATCATCGGTAAACAGCGAACTATCGTTAGATGGTTATATGAAGATGACACAAAAAAAGGTGATATTAAAAGGTTCAGCCTACAAGATGGAGGATATGCAATAGTGATGCTAACTTCAATTGATGAAAACGGTTTAATGTCTTATGAGAAGTCTTCTTCCAAAGTTCTTCCAAGAGTAAAAAATCAGATAAAAGCACAAAAAATAGAGGATAAGGTAAAAGGTTCTAGTCTTGATGAAATTGCTAGTGAATTTAACGTTGAAGTACAGACTTCATTATCCGTTAATATGAATAGTCCTGTTATTTCCGGAGTTGGTAATGAGCCATCGGTTGTTGGTTATGCTATGGGACTTTCAAAAAATGTTATTTCTAAAGCAATTGTTGGTAATACAGGTGTTTTTTATATATCTGTAACAGAAAAAAGGATGTCTACTGGATTACAAAACTACCGTAATAATATTAGTATAATTAACTCTGCAAGATCCGGAAGTGCTAGGACTGGTTCATTCAATGCTTTGAAGGATAATGCCGAGATTGAAGACTTTAGAAGCATGTTTTATTAGTTTAGATAAACTAAATCTTCAAAATTAAAAATAGTATCATACCCTTTTTGTTTGAAGTAATTTAAATCTTTCTTTTCTCCACTCACTAATAAAAAATCTCCTCCCCAAGACCCCAAACTTTTAATTATTCCTTTATTATAGTCTTTAAAAGTTGATTTTTGAATTGGATTAATCTTTATTATTTTTGAAATGATATCTTCATGTCTTTCAATCAGAGTTTCAAATTCTAAAAGATTATTACACTCAACAATATTTTTAGTTAATTCGTTAATTTTTCCGATTGTAGATTTTTTATCAAATCTAATTTTGTTATAACTATAAATTGAATTTTGTGTATTTTGTTTTTTTCCTTGATAGATAAAAAATAAATTTCTTTTAAAACTAGGATTAAAACTTGTCCTATTGATACTTATAATATCTTTATTATTACTATACAATATTGGATGTTTTTTATCGCAACAGGCTATGTCATAGCCGCTACCTTTAAAGGAAGAAAACAATAAATCGTATGGGCTTATATTAGCCCACATAGCTAGATTATTTACTAAAGTTGAAGATGATCCAAGTCCCCACTGTCTGTTGAAATTCATTTTTGTAACAAATTTTTTGCCAAAAGAATTTTGAATGTCTTTAGAATGATGAATGTGATTAAATAAACTTATAATTTTCTCGGAAATATTATTTTTCTTTCCGTCGTAAGTCATTGTTTTGCCGCTCTTAAAAAATCTTTCTTCATACCAAATACTTTTCTTGTTATCATAACTAACCCATTGTAGGCAATCAGAATCAATTTCCTCCACAAACAATTTTTGAGTTAGTTTTGAGGGTAACGCTAGCGAGATAGCCCCGTCTAAGACTAAGTATTCTGATGTCAATAAAATTTTTCCATTACTCTCAAAAATCATTTTATCTTAAATTTTGTATAAAATTTTCAACACTCGAACTACTAACAGTTCTTTTTTTGAAATAAGTTGTTGCAAGTTTTTTTTCCTCTTGTGTTATATCATATTTATTTAATAGGTTTATTAAATGCATTTTCATGTGACCCTTCTGAATACCCGAAGTCACCAATGACCTTAAGGCACCAAAATTTTGAGCAAGACCAACGGATGCAATAATTTTCATTAATTCTTTAGAATTAGGATTTTCAAGAATTTTTAGTGCCAGTTTAACAAGAGGATGTAAATTCGTTACACCTCCAACTGTACCGATAGCCATTGGTAAAGTTAATTCAAAATAAAAGTTGTTATTTTTAATGTATGCATTTGAAAGACTTTGGTATGTTCCTTTTCTTGATGCGTATGCATGTGCGCCTGCTTCAATTGCCCTAAAATCATTTCCTGTTGCTATTACAACTGCATCAATTCCATTCATTATTCCCTTATTGTGGGTTACAGCTCTGTGAATATCTAAATTGGCGATATTAATTGCTTGAATTATTTTATTAGCAAAATCAGTTGTATTCGGCTCCAAAGAATTTATATCCTGTACATTACAAGAAACTTCTGTTTTGACAAGGCAGTTTGGAACATAATTAGATAAAATACTCATAACAACTTCAATTTCTTCTTTATTTAATTTTTCAGCTTCGTATAATTGAGTTGAGTTTTTAAAAATATTAGCAAATTCTTCTAAACAGGAATTGATAAAATTTGCACCCATAGCATCCACTGTTTTAAATGTAGCAAATAACTGAAAATAACCAGCTAATTGAGATGATTTGTCAATTAAGCTGATGTCTGTTATCCCACCTCCACGAGATTTCATTTTTTTTGTGATAGATTCTGTTTTTTTAAAAAGAATCGGTTTTACAAAGTCAAAATATTCAACGATGGTTTTTTTATTTCCGTGATAAAAAAAATGGACTTGTCCGATTTTTTCGTCATTGATTACCTTGGCTTTGAAGCCTCCATGTTTCATCCAAAATTTTGCTGCTTTTCCAGCCGCTGCAACAACTGAGCTTTCTTCAATTGTCATTGGGATTGTGAATTTTTTATCGTTTATTAAAAAATTTGGGGCAATAGAAAAAGGAAGGTAGTAGTTAGATATACTATTTTCTGAAAACTCATCATGTAAATTTTGTAAAGATTCATTTGAATTCCAATATTGTTTTAAAATATTTTCCGCATGAGAATCATCTTTAAAATATGAGCTAACAAGCCAATTAATTTTTTCTTTTTTGGATAATTTAGAAAACCCCTTAATTTCTTTAGACATTATTGAATAATTTCAGATCAAAGATAATATACTTACTTCAATATTAATTAAAGTAATTTATTAATGATTAAATTAATATAATTAGGTAAAATATAATATTTTAGTACAATCTAAAAAATAAATCATGACAACCGATTCATTAAATAAAGAAAAAATAATTTTTGGACACCCAGCGGGATTATACATCCTGTTTTTTGTAGAAATGTGGGAAAGATTCTCGTATTATGGTATGAGAGCTATATTAACACTATTTCTTGCAGCCCCAGTTATATTGGACGACCCTCAATCAGGATATGGATGGACAAATGCAGAGACACTCTCTTTTTACGGAACCTATACTATGTGTGTTTATCTAATGTCAATTCCTGGAGGAATAATTGCAGATAAATTTATCGGTCAAAAACAGGCTGTTATGCTAGGTGGGATATTATTATGTTTTGGCCACGGAGTTCTGGCAGTTGATGCCGAGTGGGCTTTTTTTACTGGACTTATTCTTATTGTTGTCGGTGTAGGTTTCTTAAAGCCTAACATTTCAACTATGGTTGGAGGGTTGTACAAAAAAGGTGATAATAAAAGAGATACCGGTTTTTATATATTTTACATGGGTATTAATATTGGAGCTTTTCTCGGAGCTTTGACCGTTGGGGCGGTAGCTGCTAAATACGGTTGGCATTATGGATTTGGTTTAGCCGGTATCGGAATGGCATTAGGTCAGTTAGTATATTTTTATGGGCTTAAATATTTAGAAGGAGTTGGTGAATTCATAGGAAGCGAAAAATCTCCAGATAAGGAATTAATGAATAAACCCTTAACTAAAGTGGAAAAAGATAGAATGCTTGTTATGTTTTTATCATTCTTAATTATAATTGTGTTTTGGGGAGCATTTGAGCAGGCAGGAGGTCTGATGAGCCTGTATACTGAACAGAAAACTGATAGGATGCTTTCTTTTTCTTTACCATTAATTGGAAACGAAGTCCCGGCAGCAATTTTTCAGTCTATCAATGCTTTTTTTATAATTGTTTTTGCCACAGCTGTAGCCTATTTTTGGACTGATTGGGCAAAGAAAGGAAAAGAATCTTCTTCTTTATTCAAAATGGCAGTAGGATTAATAATCATGGCATTTGGATTCTTTTTCATGACTAAAGCTTCTACAGAGGTAGTTATGGAAGGTGATGAGGTCGTTCAAAAATCAGCAATGATATGGCTTGTTTTAGCATATTTATTTCACACAATTGGAGAACTTTGTGCTTCACCAGTAGCTTTATCTTTTATAACAAAATTAGCCCCTGTAAAATATGCAGCATTTATGATGGGTGCATATTTTGCCGCTACCGGTATTGGTAATAAAGTAGCTGGATTTGTAGGTCAGCTTTCTGAAGGTGCCGGTGAATTTCAGGTATTTACTGGAATCGCTATTTTCTGCACTTTATTTGGGATATTAGTACTTCTATTATTGAAGCCACTTAAGAGATTAACTCACGGTGCTGAAGAAATGGATAGTTAATTATGAGTAATACTGATCAATTTTTTAATAAAACAGTAATAGGTCACCCAGCAGCACTATTTGTTTTATTTTTTACAGAAATGTGGGAAAGATTTTCATACTATGGTATGAGAGCTATCCTAGTAATTTTTCTCACAGGAGCTATCCTTGGAGATAATCCCGGATGGGGATGGAGTTCATCTTCTGCTTTATCATTATTAGGAACTTACGCTATGTTTGCATATTTAGCTCCACTTGTTGGAGGTTGGTTAGGTGATAAAAAAATTGGCTATAGAAAAGGTGTTGTAATTGGTGCTTTTTTAATGACATTAGGACATGCTTCTATGGCAATAGAAACCCCCATTTTTTTATATCTGGGTATATCATTACTTGTTGTTGGAACAGGTTTTTTTAAGCCTAATATTACCTCAATAATTTCAAAAATTTATGAAGGAAGGGATGATAAAAAAGACGGAGCCTTTAATATATTTTATATGGGTGTTAATGCTGGAGCATTTTTGGGAATTATGCTATGTGGATGGGTTGGTGAGAGAGTAGGATGGTCCTTTGGTTTTGGTTTAGCTGGAATATTTATGCTTCTTGGAATGATACAGTTTTATTATGCACAGCCATTATTTGGAGAAATTGGAGATGTTCCCGAAAAATCTGATGAAAAGCATATCGTTAAACAAGAAACAAGTGAAAAGCTCAATCCATTTTTACCGGTAGACTACATCTTAATTACTCTATTTGTTATATGTGCTTTAATATTTATAATAAATGATCCTTTGAGTAAAATTGGTGGAATTGATATTTTAAATTTCACTTATTTTGGAATGGAAAATTCTTTGTTTTTTGCCCTTCTTGCATTTATTACATTCATTTTACTATTATTTATAAGAATTCCAAGATATACTCCAATTGTCAAAGATAGAATGATAGTTTTTACAATCTTTTGTGTTTTCACTGTTTTCTTTTGGGCTGCTTTTGAGCAGGGAGCAGGCTCTCTTCCTCTTTATACTCGTGACTTTACAGATCGTTTACTGGAGGGTAATTCTGCATTAATATTTCAGATTATAGATATTTCTGTCACTGTAATACCCTTATTAATCATCACCTATGTTTTGTTAAGTTTATTTAATAAAACATATGTTGAAATTTCTTTTTCTAATATAGTTTTGGGAATTAGTTTTATTATCGTTTGGGGAATTATAATATTCAAAATTTACTCTGAATTACAATCCTCCTCAACTGAAGTTCCAATAACCTGGTTTGCTATTTTAAACTCATTATTTATTATTGTTTTTGCTCCGCTTTTTGCAAAATGGTGGGACAGTAAATATAATCCTCCCGCATCGGTTAAATATTTTCTTGGTCTAGCTTTATTAGGTGTCGGTTTTGGCTTCCTAGCTTTTGGTGCTAGAAATGTTCCTGCTGGAGCAGACAGTGCAAGTCTAAGTATGATTTGGCTAGTACTTGCATACTTATTTCACACTTTAGGTGAACTTTGCTTATCCCCAATGGGATTATCTTATTTAAGTAAACTAATACCAGCAAGAATGATTGCCTTTATGTTTGGAGTATACTATTTAGCAGTTGCGATTGGAAATAAACTTGCACACTATATTGGGGGAGATATTGAAAAAATTACTGCGGAATATAGTCTTTCTGGTTTTTTTCTAATATTTACAATCGTTCCAATAGCTCTTGGACTAGTATCATTATTATTGCATCCATTGATAAAGAAATCAATGCATGGTATAAAATAGATTAATAATATTTTAAAAATTGTATTAATATCTTTTCTTATTTTTGTTTAATATTCCTTTTCCATGAGATTAATAGTAGTTATAAATTTTTTATTAATTCTTTTATTTCCGATTCACTCATCTTCACAAGAAATTAAATGGATAAGTTTGGAGGATGCTGTTTATTTACAAGAAGTTGCGCCTAGAAATATAATAATGGATGTTTACACTAATTGGTGTGGCCCCTGCAAAATGCTTGATAGAAATACTTTTAGCAATAAAAGTGTAATCAATTATATTAACGAGAATTTCTATGCTGTTAAATTCAATGCTGAGGGTAACGATGTAGTAAATTTCAGAGGCTATGAATTTATCAATCCTAATTATGATGCATCAAAATCTAACAGACGAAATAGTAGTCATCAATTAACGAGATCTCTTGGAGTTTCTGCTTATCCCACAATAATTTTTTTAGATAAAACTTCAAATTTAATTCATAGACTTAGAGGTTACCAATCACCTAAACAAATAGAAGTTTATTTAAAGCTTTTCACCGATGAGAATTTTAAACAAATTCAAACCCAAGAGGATTTTCAGAAATTTTATAATTCTTTTGAATATGAATTTGAGTCTAGGTAATTAAATATTTTAAGTGCAGTTTTTTTACTAGCACCTTTTGTTCCTAGTTTCTCAATAAGTTGATTGTATGATTCAAGAATATTTTTTCGTTTTTCTCCTTTTAGAATATTATTTAATTCAAAGGTTAGATTTTTCTCATTTAAATTTTCTTGAATTAACTCCTTGACTACTTCTTTATTTAAGATTAAATTTACCAAGGAAATAAACTTTAAATTTCTAAGTAAAAATCTACCGATCATAATAGAAATCCAACTTGATTTATAGCAAACTATTTGTGGTATTCTAAAAAGAGCTGTTTCTAAAGTTGCAGTGCCTGAAGCAACCAAAGCTGCACAAGATTTTTGAAGAATTTCATAAGTTTGATTTTCAGCAATTTTAACTTTTTCTAAATTTTCATTTTTCAAATATTTTAAATAATCAGATTTTTTTTTAGAAGGTGCAGCACATATATAAAAACTATAGTCGTTAAAATTTTTAATAATATTTATCATTTCTGGAAGAATTTTTTTTATTTCTTGATCACGGCTTCCCGGAAGCAGTGCTATAATTTTCTTTTGATCAGTTTTAGGGGTTTCTTCTTTAATCGTTTGGATTACGTCAAGTAAGGGGTGACCAACATAATGAACATTATAATTTACTGAGGAGTAGAATTTTCTTTCAAAAGGTAATATTACATACATTTGATCAATTACTTTTCTTATTGTATTAATTCTATTCTTTTTCCACGCCCATATTTGTGGAGAAATATAAAAATGATTTTTAAACTTATTTTTTTTTGCCCACTTAGCTATCCTGAGATTAAATCCTGGAAAGTCAACATAAATTATTACATCAGGATTATATTTTTCTATATCCTTTTTACAAAACGATAAATTGTTTAATATTTTTTTAAGATTAATAAAAACCTCAAAAAACCCCATGTGTGAATATTCTTTATAATGCTTTACCAAACCATTTGACTCTTTACTCATCAAGTCTCCACCCCAAAATCTAAATTCAGATGATTTATCTAATTTCTTTAACTCTTTAATCAGGTTAGATCCATGAAGGTCTCCAGATGCTTCTCCAGCAATTATATAATATTTCACTAAAAATTATTTAAATATATTGTTAGTATTGCTATGGCAAAAGTTGCAACTAAAACTCCCCTTGCTTTCTCATTAAAATTAAATTTTAATAAAATAAAAAATGAAATTAGGTTAACGATAGCTCCCAAGCTTATGAGTTTGGTTATATTACTGTTATTAATAGAGCTATTTAAAATTTCTAAAATATATGAAAACTGAAATTCATTAAATAAAATTATTATACTTAAAAAAACCCCAATCAAATTTGAAATAATTCCAATAATAATTCCAAAAAATATTTCTTTTTTCAATTTAAGTTCCAGTTTTTTACTTTATCAATATCCTTATGTGAAGTCATGTCATAGCTAATCGGTACAACTGAGACATAACCCTGACTTAGTGCCCATTCGTCTGTTTCCTTATTTTCTTCCAGAGTGACAAAATTTCCTGTTAACCAATAATATTCTTTTCCTAACGGACTAGTCCTTTTATCATATGTATCTTCCCAATATCCTTTTGCTTGACGACAAACTTTAATTCCTTTGAATTTGTCGGTATTGGATGGGAAATTTACATTTAAAATTAAATTCTCTTTTTTTTCTTTCAATAAGTTTAATGAAATCTTTAGAATATAGTCTTTACAAGCGGTAAAGTCTGCATCCCAGCTGTAGTCGAGTAAGGAAAATCCAATTGATTTAATTCCTTCAAGCCCAGCTTCTACGGCAGCACTCATGGTACCTGAGTATATCACATTTATTGATGAGTTGGCGCCATGATTTATTCCTGAAACACATAGATCAGGTTTTTTGTGTAAAATTTCTTTGACAGCAAATTTAACACAATCTGCAGGTGTTCCAGAAATGCTATATTCTTTCTGTGGTCCATCATCAATTTTTTCTTTTTTACAATAAAGGGTATCGCTTATAGTTATTGCATGTCCCATCCCGCTTTGAGGACTATCAGGTGCAACTACAACCACATCTCCAATTTCATTCATGATATGTATTAGTGATCTTAACCCTGGAGCGGTAATTCCATCGTCATTTGTTACCAATATTAAAGGCTTTGCCATAATTAAATATATTAAGACAAAAGTAAACAAATTATTATTTTATTACTTTAACAAAAAATTATACATCGCTCTAAAAAATTTAATATAGTTTTTATTTATTTTTGATCTCCTATGCGAAAAAATTTGTTTACTCCATTAATCGCTTTCATGATGTGTTTAGCATCGTGTAGCTTTATTTCTAAAGATTTTGAATCAGAAGATAAGGATGGATTAGTTATTCAATTAATCACATATGTCCTTGACCAAGCCCATTATCTAGATAAAGAAATTGATGATGAATTCTCAAATGACGTTTTTGAAACATTTATAGAAAATATTGACCCCTACAAAAGATATTTTTATTCTTCTGATTTTAAGGATTTTGAAGAGTTTAGGTACAGTATCGATGATTCATTTAAAAATCCAGATCTTACGTTTTTTGATTTAGTTCATGACAGATTTGTAAAAAGAATTTCTGAAAGTAAGTCTATTTATAAAAAAATTCTTTCAACCCCCTTTGATTTTAGCAAAGACGAATTTTTTAACCTTAATATCGACGATATGCAATTTGTTAATTCTGAAAATGAATTATATGACAGATGGAGAAAGCTATTAAAGATATATGTAATCGAAAATTTTCATGATGAAATTAAAGATGACGAAAGAAAACAAAAAAATGATTCAACTTTTATTCCAAGAACACAATTTGATATTGAAGAATCTGTAAGGTCTGATTTAATCGAAACGATGAATGAAAGTTACAGAATATTACAAGAGGAACTTCAGAGACAAGATTGGTTTTCGGTTTATATTAATTCGTTCGTTTCTCAATACGATCCAAATACATCATATTTAGATCCTGACTCAAGAGATAGATTTGATGTGGATATTTCAGGGAATTATGCAGGAATTGGTGCAATGTTGAGAAAAAAAATTGATAAGGTAGAAATAACAGAAATTATTTCTGGCGGTCCTGCATGGAGAGATAATACGTTGGAAAAAGGGGATGCTATCCTTAAAGTCAGACAAGAAAATGAAGAAGAGGCTGTAAGTATATTAGGCATGAGATTGTCGGATGCTGTCAAACTAATCAAGGGTGAAAAAGGTACAAATGTTTACCTAACCATAAAAAAGGTTGACGGAAATGTAAGTGAAATTCCCATTAAAAGAGATATTGTACAGCTAGAGGAAACATATATTAAATCTTCCATCGTTTCCAAAAATGATGCACTTTACGGAGTCATTAATGTCCCCAAATTTTATATAGATTTCGACAATCAAAGTAATAGAGATGCCGCTAAAGATTTAAAATTAGAGATAAATAGATTAAAAGAACAAGGGATCAAAGGATTGGTTATTGATTTAAGAAATAACGGCGGAGGATCGTTAAAAACAGTTGTTGATATGGCTGGAATGTTTATAAAAAACGGCCCTGTTGTTCAGGTAAAGTATTTTGACAAAGAAAAACAGATATTAAGCGATAGAGATCGTTCAATTCTTTGGTCAGGTCCTTTAGTCATTTTAGTAAATGAAGGTTCTGCATCTGCTTCTGAGATATTGGCTGCTGCAATGCAAGATTATAAAAGAGCTATTGTGATTGGCGGAAATCAAACTTGGGGAAAAGGAACAGTTCAGGTTGTATTCCCCTTAAACAGAATGGTTAAAGGGAATACAAAAGGGGACTTGGGTGCTTTAAGATATACTACCCAAAAGTATTATAGGATAAATGGCGGATCCGTACAGTTAGAAGGAGTGAAAAGTGATATTAATGTTCCTTACAGATATAAGTATTTAGATTTCGGTGAAAAAGATTCAGAAAATCCAATGCAATGGGATGAGATCGGAAAGGCTGATTACTCATTATGGGAAAGTAATTTTGATTTTGATCAGGCGATTGAAAAAAGTAGAGTTAGAATGGAAGAAAATGATTATTTAAAATTAGTTGACGAAAATGCAAAATGGATTAAATCAATCAGAGACAACAAAATCGTTAATTTGAATTACCAAGATTTTAAAAAAGATATTGAAAAAAATTCTAAAGAGACCGAAAAGTTTAAGGCCTTGAATGAATATTCAATGAACTATTCCTTTAAATCTCTCCCATACGAGATTACCCAAATCTCAAATGATTCTGTGCTTGGTATGAAAAGGGAAAGGTGGCATAAAAGTCTTAGTAAAGACGTATATATTGAAGAGGCTTTAAATGTACTTTCTGATTTAAGATTTTCGTATCTTGAAAATTAACCCCTAGGATTATGTCAAGTTTTGCCAGAAAGTTTTTTAATTATAAAAGAAACTTTCTTGGTATAGTAAGCCTATTTTATATTCTGATTGTATTTTTTACTTCTTTATTTGCATATGTCATAGCACCAGATAAATCAAAAAATGCAAATCATATGAATCTCTCAATCCATTCAAAAAAACCAGGATTTGAAGTAAAAATGCTTGTCCATAAAAATGAGATTAAGAATAAATTATCAGTTTCTTCAGTATTTTGGGGGTATGAGGATGATTTAATTTATAATCCTATTTCAGATTATAAAATTGATGGAAACTATTTATATTATAAAGAATTTAATTCATTAGATAATGACTTTAAGATTATTGATATCAACAAGGTTGATGTAATTAACAAGAGATTTTACTTTGGGACAGATAAGTTTGGAAGAGATGTTTTAAGTAGAATAATAATAGGTTCAAGAATATCCTTCTCAATAGGATTTGTATCGGTACTTATTTCTTTATTAATAGGGGTTTTTCTCGGATCCATAGCCGGATTTTACTCAGGTTACCCAGATAAAATTATAATGTGGATCATAAATGTCACTTGGTCTATTCCTACTTTGTTATTAGTAATAGCAATTACTCTAGCACTTGGTAAGGGATTCTGGCAAGTCTTCATAGCTGTTGGTTTAACAATGTGGGTAGAGGTAGCAAGAATTGTAAGAGGCCAAATAAAACAGTTTAAAGAGAGACAATTTGTAATTGCAGCAAAGGTCATGGGATACAATGATTTTAGAATTATAACCAGGCACATATTACCGAATATATACTCCCCTTTAATTGTTATTTCTGCTGCAAATTTTGCCGCGTCTATTCTAATAGAAAGTGGGTTAAGTTTTTTGGGTCTTGGAGCCCAGCCACCAATGACAAGCTGGGGGTTAATGATTAAGGATCATTACAATTATATAATATTAGGAGAGCCCTTTTTAGCTATTATACCTGGGATTTGTATAATGCTTTTAGTTTGTGCATTTATGCTGCTTGGAAATTCGTTAAGAGATTTGTTAGACGTAAGAATATAATTTACTATTCTGGAGGAAATTGTGATAAAATCTTATTAACCATTAATTTTATTTTTTCGGTTTTATTGTCAGGCTTGTCATTGTATATGTAACCTTTTCCGATTCCTTGCCAAACTAATTCGTTTTTGTTTCTGTCAATGATATCAATAAAAAGTACACCTTCGTTATATGAGAATGAATTTAAATACCAGCTGCTAGCATAGTGTCCCATTCCTCCGTAAGGAACTGCATATCCATAATAATTATTGGAAGGATAATAATCAATTTTTTTGTTAGTTTTTGTAAAAAAATTTATTAATAAGTCAGGTTCAATTGAACTTTTTCTATAGCCTTTATTATACAATTCAACATCAATAGCTCTCAAAATTCTTTTTTTATCAATGTCATTAATCTCAACTTTATCAATTCCAGATTTTGAAAAAGCATATGTTTTAAACTCTGTAAAGTTAATATCCTCATTGAAATCGGATGAAACTCTGATTGATGAGCAGGACGAAATAAGAACTGATAATGAAATTAATAAAACAATTTTTTTCATATTATAATTTTTCTAATAATTTATCTTCTACTAAGTTAGGTAAAGTTACTTTAAGATCTGGATTGTTTTTCATTGCTCTTTTAATCTGATTTATCGCACCAGGATTTCTAGCCCAATTTCTTCTAGCAATTCCGTTATTAACATCCCAAAATAACATGGACTCAATATTTTTTTCACTTGTTTTAGATCCATCTATTAACATACCAAAGCCCCCGTTTATTACTTCTCCCCAGCCAACACCACCGCCGTTGTGAATGCTAACCCATGTGGCTCCTCTAAAACTATCACCAATTACATTATGTATTGCCATATCAGCTGTGTATTGTGATCCATCATATATGTTTGAAGTTTCCCTGTAAGGTGAGTCTGTGCCAGAAACATCATGATGGTCTCTTCCTAAAATTATTGGGCCAATTTTTTTTTCTTCAATAGCTTTGTTAAACGCTTTGGCTATTTCAAT
Organism: uncultured Bacteroidota bacterium; assembly: GCA_902510475.1. Taxonomy (GTDB): domain Bacteria; phylum Bacteroidota; class Bacteroidia; order Flavobacteriales; family Flavobacteriaceae; genus MED-G13. The sequence continues at coordinate 28,842 of CABXCC010000009.1, forward strand.
TCTTCCTAACGAGTTAGCGTATAAAATTCTTGCTTTTGACCCAACTACTAAATTATTTTCTTTGGCAGCTTTAATCCACTGAATATTATCATGCATTTGCTGCTTTGTTTCGTCTGATGCTGTTTTGGATAATTTTTCCAACACCTCACATGCAATTTCATCAGTTTTATCCAAATCTTTCTGTTTGCCGCTGGCACACACCCATCTAAATGGTCCAAAACCATAATCAAAACACATGGGGCCCATAATATCTTGTACATAGCTGGGGTATTTAAAACTTCCATCTTTTTTTAGAATATCAGCATTAGCTTTTGATGCTTCTAATAAAAAGGCATTACCGTAATCAAAAAAATATGTTCCCTTCTTAACGTGCTTGTTAATTATTTCCACATGTCTTTTTAATGTTAAACGGACTTCTGATTTAAATTTTTTTGGATTTTTATGAATTAATTTATTTGATTCTTCAAAAGAATATCCGATAGGATAATAGCCGCCAGACCATGGATTGTGAAGTGATGTTTGATCACTGCCAATATCAACTGTTATATTATTTTCGTAAAAAGTTTCCCAAACCTCAACTATATTACCATGATATGCTATTGAAACAATTTCTTTATTTTTTTGAGCTATTTTAACCCTTTCGGTTAATTTGTCTGAATCACTAATAACCTCATCAATCCAATTCTGGGAGTGTCTAGTTTTAATGGCCTTAATATTGACTTCAGCACATATTGTGATACAGCCTGAAATATTTCCAGCTTTAGGTTGCGCTCCACTCATACCACCAAGCCCCGATGTAACAAAAACTCTGCCTTTAGGATTCTTTTTGATTTTTCTAAAAGCATTTAGCACAGTAATTGTGGTTCCATGAACAATACCTTGAGGTCCAATATACATGTAACTACCAGCTGTCATTTGGCCGTATTGACTTACACCCAATGCATTAAATTTTTCAAGATCTGACTTTTTAGAATAGTTTGGTATAACCATTCCATTTGTAACCACAACTCTTGGTGCATTTTTACTAGAAGGAAATAAACCCAAGGGATGTCCAGAATACATTACTAAGGTTTGTTCATCGGACATTTCGGATAAATATTTCATCGTAATTAAGTATTGGGCCCAGTTTTGAAAAACGGAACCGTTTCCCCCATATGTAATTAATTCATGCGGATGTTGCGCAACCCTATTATCCAGGTTATTATGAATCATTAACATTATGCTGGCAGCTTCTTTAGAATTGTAAGGATAATCATTAATTGGTCTCGCGTAGATTTCATAATCAGGCCTAAATCTATACATGTAAACTCTTCCGTATTTTTCAAGTTCTGACTTGAATTCAGGAAGTAAAATTTTATGAAATTTTTTATCAAAATATCTTAAAGCGTTTTTAAGTGCTAACTTTTTTTCACCAGGGTTTAAAATATTTTCCCTTACCGGTGCGTGATTGACTGAAGAGTCATACGCTTTTTGGCTTGGTAATTCACTTGGGATACCTTGTGAAATTTCATCTTTGAAATTCATATTAATTTATTTTTGGATCATAACCATAAGGGCAATGTTTACAATTACTTTTACAGCAATAACCTCTTTTAAGATGATATTTTTCCGTAAAACACTTATATCCTTCTTTACTCATATAAAAATCTTCATTGTCCATTTTAATATTGCAATTGTAATACCAAAGATAAATTAAAAGACAATATTTTCGATTATCTTTGTATGTAGTTATTATTAATGAAAAAACTTCTTTTATACTTAGCTATTATTTTCTTCACATTCAGCTGTGGATCTAAAAGGGTCATATATAATAACCAAAATGATAAGCCAAAAAAGGAAAAAAAAGTAAAGAGATCCAAGCCAAAAAATAAAAAAGGAAAAAAAATAGCTTTAGCTCCAAGAATTTCAAATATTGAAGATTATGTTAAGGTTTATTCTGAAATTGCAATGGATGAAATGATTCAATTCGATATTCCGGCAAGCATAACCTTATCTCAAGGTATTTTAGAGTCAGGTATCGGCAGGGGAACGTTAGCAGTTAAAGCAAATAATCATTTTGGAATTAAATGTCATGATTGGAACGGTAAGAAAATTTATCACGATGATGATGAGGAACAAGAGTGTTTTAGAAAATATGATAACCCTGAGTATTCCTACAGGGATCATTCTTTATTCTTGTCAACGAGAGGAAGATATTCCTTTTTGTTTGAATTAAGAAAAGATGATTACAGACAGTGGGCCAAAGGATTAAAAAAAGCAGGCTACGCTACAGACCCAAAATATCCTCAAAAGCTAATCGATTTAATTGAGAGATACGAGTTATATAAATATGACAATATTGTTCTTAAGAAAAAAAATAAACACTACAAGGTAAAGAAAGGAGATACACTTTATTCAATTTCTAAAAAATTTAATATGTCAATAGAGGTAATTATAAAGGCAAATAACTTACAGGGGAAAAGTCTCAGGGTTGGACAGGTATTAAAGGTTAAAAAGTAATAATCAAGTCATCAACGTTTTGGTGTAATCAATGTAGTGGACCAGTGAGGATTGTTTGATTAAAGCCTGAGCCAAAACTATGTTGATGATCTTGAATATTATTTAGATACAAAATTAAATTATATACAAGATCAAAAAACACCTTGCCTCAATAAAGAATTAACATTTTATTGTTAATATTAAATCTTATTAATTCCTACTGTTAAGGCACCTGAATTTCCATTGAAATTTTCAACTGCTATAAACCCGTTTTCTGAACAAATTTTTTTTACCAAGTTTTTCATCTTGAAACTATTACCTGTAATAATTTCAAAATCATCGTGTCCTTTATTATAATTAGTAATTATCCACTCGGGTAAAATATCTTCGACCTTGGCATAAGTAAGGCCGTGTAAATCAATCTTTAACAAAAACTTTTATTTTAATTTGTGTTTGAGAGAGTTAAATCTTTTGAGTTCAGCATGAGACAATACTCTTAAAAGCATTTTTTCGGCTTCTTTGTCTAAAGATATTGCTTTTTGCGGAGAAGCTCCCTCGGATGACATGTGTTGCGCTTTTTTGTATGTTGAGTAAATAACTCTGCTTACAAAATTCATCTTATTTTCATCAAAACCAATCTCTTCAAATAATTCATAGTTCAGGGATTTGACTTCTTCAATTGATTTGTAATTTAGGTTAGCGTAAGAAAAATTTAACGAAAAAAGAAGAATTGTAAGTCCTAAAAAATATTTTTTCATGGTAGCGTGTTTATTTAAATATAATTAATTTTTTTTTGAAATGAATATTTCACTTTCAATTTTTTCAACTTTAATTAAATCCAATTTTCTAAGTGACTTCACTGTTTTATCCCAAGCTTTATTACTCAATCCAGATTTGTCTTTAATCATATTGATTGTCTCAATATTGCTATTTAAAAGATTAAAAACTAATTCTTCATTTTCTGACATAGAAATTTTTTTCTTTTCTGGTCTCATTTGTGGAAAAAATAAAACTTCTTGAATGGAAGAATTATTAGTCATTAACATAACAAGGCGATCAATGCCAATCCCGATTCCTGAAGTTGGAGGCATCCCATATTCTAAGGCTCTCAAATAATCATAATCAATAAATTCTCCAGCTTCTAAATCTCCATTTTTTGAAAGCTCAAGTTGTTTTTCAAATCTTTCTTTTTGATCAATAGGATCATTTAGCTCACTGTATGCATTTGCTACCTCCTTGCCATTTACGATTAATTCAAATCTTTCCGTAAGGCTTGAATCATCTCTATGAACTTTTGTTAAAGGGCTCATTTCTTTTGGATAATCTGTAATAAATGTAGGTTGAATAAAGTTTGATTCACATTTTTCTCCAAAAATTGAATCGATGATTTTTCCTTTACCCATAGTGTCATCTATCTCTATATTTAGGTCTTTCGCTGTTTTTCTTAACGTTGATTCATTCATTTTAGAAATGTCAATTCCTGTAAATTTTTTGATAGCTCCAAAAATTGAAATTCTTTCATAAGGGGCTTTAAAATCTATGATATTATCACCAACTTTTAACTTTGTATTTCCGTTAGAATCAACAGAAACTTTTTCAAGAAGTTGTTCGGTCATTTCCATCATCCAATGGTAATCTTTGTATGAGACGTATAGTTCCAGAATGGTAAATTCAGGATTATGTGTTCTGTCCATTCCTTCGTTTCTGAAATCTTTCGCAAATTCATATACTCCATCAAATCCCCCAACAATTAGTCTTTTTAGATATAATTCATTTGCAATCCTCAAGTAAAGAGGAATGTTTAAGGCATTATGGTGTGTTAAAAAAGGTCTTGCGGTTGCCCCACCAGGAATAGGTTGTAAAATAGGAGTCTCAACTTCAAGATATTCTTTATCGTTTAGAAAATTTCTAATACTATTAGTTATCAATGTCCTTTTTAAGAATGTCCTTTTTACGTCAGTATTTACTATCAGGTCTACATATCTTTGTCTGTATCTTAACTCAGGGTCATTAAACTCGTCATAGGTGTTTCCGTCACTATCCTCTTTCGGAAGGGGGAGAGGTCTTAATGATTTGGAAAGTAATTTAAAATTTTTGACCAAAACAGTTTTTTCTCCAACTTTAGTTTTAAATAATTTACCCTCAACTCCTATTATGTCACCTATATCTAAAAGCTTTTTATAAAGTTCGTTATAATGAGTTTTGTCTTCCCCTAAACAAATTTCATCCCTGTTAAAGTAAAGTTGAATTCTTCCTTTGCTGTCTTGTAGTTCAGCAAAACTTGCGTTTCCTTGTATTCTTCTTGACATTAAACGTCCAGCGAGAACAACTTTCGCATTTTCTTTAAAATCATTTTTTATATCACTTGAGTAATCTGATACTGGAAATAACTCAGCAGGATATGGATTGATCCCCAGGGATTTAATTTTCTCTAACTTTTCTCTTCTTACTTGTTCTTGTTCACTAAGTTCCATTTGATAAAAGGTGTATTCGAGTTACAAATATACTTTTAATTGAAATAAAAATGAATACAGATTTAATTTTTAAATATGACTATATTTACTTCTAATTTACTTATGAGTTTATTCAGAGTCTTTTTATCAATTATTTGTCCGCCTTTAGCTATTGCTGATAAAGGATGTGGTCCTGTAGCAATTGTTTTTATTTTATGGCTTTGTGGATGGGTTCCCGGAGTAATTGCGGCTCTTGTGATTTTAAATAATCCAAAAAATAAATAATGAATAGGGAAATTAAATTTATTGATTTAGGGCTAATGGATTATAAGGAGGCCTGGGATTTTCAACAAAAACTATTTGATGAAATTGTAGATATAAAGAAAAAAAATAGACAAGATAACACAAACATTAAAACCCCAAATTATTTTCTTTTTGTTGAGCATCCTCATGTTTATACCCTTGGAAAAAGTGGTAATATTTCTAATTTATTAATTGATGAAAATCAGCTCATTAGTAAAAATGCTAGCTTTTATAAAATTAATAGAGGAGGTGATATAACTTATCACGGTCCTGGACAAATAGTTGGCTATCCTATACTAGATTTAGAAAATTTTTTTACGGATATTCATAAATATCTGAGATGTTTAGAGGAGGTGATAATTTTATCTTTAAAAAATTATCAGATTTCGGGAGAGCGAAACGAGGGAAAAACCGGTGTTTGGATTGACACAAACACTCCCTTTCCAAGAAAAATTTGCGCCATGGGTGTTAGGGCAAGCAGGTGGGTTACTATGCATGGCTTTGCTTTAAATGTTAATGTAGATCTAAATTATTTTAATAATATTATTCCTTGCGGTCTAGCAAATAATATAGTCACGTCAATTTCAAACGAGAAAAATAAGCAAGAAATTGATATTGTTAATATAAAGCAATCCCTGAAAAAAAATTTTTCAGAAGTATTTAAAGCTGATTTTATATAGACTTTTTGTAAAACTTGATTGACTTATTTTCAGTTTTAAACGCGAATTCAAAATAATCTTTATTCAAACGGTAATTTATAAATGATTCACTCTTAATAGGAAAATCATCAAACATGTTCAAATTCTTGTCAAATAAATAAGCTTCTTTGTTTTGATTATCAAAAATACTTATAAGGGTAAATTTATCGGAATTATAAATTTTTAAATTACTGTAGGTTCCGAATTTTAAATTAGACTTATTCGCTTTACTGAAAATCGTATTTACAGAATTTATAACCATTATATTTTTTTGAGATGAAAAATTCATGTCAGAACTATAGCTATCAATAATTTTAGTATTCCCCTTTAAATCAATTTCTATAATTTCATTTTTGCTGGTTTGTGTGACAATCGTATTTCCAAATTGGAATACATTTCCAGATGAGAAATTAAATTTAGTCTTAGTTTCAATCCTTGGTCTTCCCCTTCTGTTAATGATTTTCAAATCATTCCTAGTTTTGAAAACAATCAAATCCTTATCTAAAATCCTGAAATGTTTGGGGGAATTTATAATTTCTTCATTTTTAATATAATCAAACCCTCTAACCCTACTTCCTTTTGAGTCAAACATAAATAATTCATCATTTTGGGTAATTAAAACTCTGTAATTTTTGTTATTATCATAATCAAAAACAGAAATAGGCTGAGTTATATTGTCATTGAATTTAAGAGGAAACTTGCCTACGTCTCTCCCTTTTCTATCAACCAAATGAAGTTTATTTTTTGTGGCAAATAAAAATTGAAGCTTTCCATTTTTATAGCTATCAATTTGATGAATTTCATTTAAAACTTGACCTTCGATTTTTTTGCTCCATTCTATTTGGCCCGAGCTGTTAATTAGATGTAGAATATCATTTTCGTCTTGTATTATTAACTCACTTTTATTATTAATGTGATTTTTAACGATTATTGGACCAACAGTTATATTATTTTTAAATTTTATTTCATATTTAAAATTATCTGATGAATTTTTTAGATCATCTTTAAAATCTGAAATTACTCCGTTGATTGATGATATTTTATCACTATTTTTTAATTGAAACAACTTAAATTTATCCGATTCATTACTAGAGTCTAATAATTGAAAAAGGTTTATTGGGTTTTCAATATTTGAGTTGATTAAATCATATTCTTCAACTAAATCCTGGTCTGGATCAAAATAAAAATTAATATCTGAGTTTATAATTTCATCTAAGAATGATTGATCTGTATCTTGATCTAAAATTTCAAGAGAATTATCTATAACACCATTTAAAAAAATTACATTGTTAGTTGTTTCGACATTAAAATATAAATTCTCTTTTTTTAAATTCAGTGTTTTATTAAATAAGATATCAGCTAAATTTTTACTGAGGTTGGAATTAAAAGAAATACTAAAATTAGTATTGGTTTGATCTATATTTTTAAATTTGGATGAAAAAATATCGTTTTTTGAATTGTTTCTTTTTAAGTCAGGGTTATTTGAAATTACTGAAAAATCTTTTTCTTTTACTACAAAAAAGTTGGCTAAGCTATCAATCTTTTTGGGACTTCCAATTACATTAAAATAGGTCTCGTCTGTTTTGTAAAAACAAATAGCAATTTGATCATCAAATTCATTTTTTTCGATAACCGAAATAGCTTCAATTAAATATTTTTTTGTTTTGATTAACTTATTTAAATATTCATTATTTATAATGCTGTTTTTGAATTTACTTACGTTTTTAATTTTTACAACAACACTTGAGCTTTCTGGGATATAATTCTCAATTTTTACAGAGGAATCAACGTAATTGTCACATGAAAATATAAGAAAAGCAAATAAAATGGTTAAAAGACTTTTTTTCATCTGAGACAAAATTATTATACTAAATTAAAAATCAATTATTAATTGTTCATCATAAAGTTTGAAACTTTTTCTATGAAATTTTGTTATTCCAAACTCGATAATTGCTTTCTTATGAGTTTTGGTTGGATAACCTTTGTTAGTTAGCCATGAATATTCTGGAAATTTATAATGCAATTCCTGCATAAAATTATCTCTTGCATTTTTAGCTAGAATGGATGCCGCTGCAATATTCAAATGCTTCTGATCACCCTTAATTATAGTTTTGTGAGGTATGTTTTTGTATTTTTTAAATTTATTTCCGTCTACAATTAGAAATTCTGGTTTGACTCCAAGTTTATCAAGACATTTATGCATTGCTAGTATCGATGCATTAAGAATATTTATTTTATCTATTTCTTTAGGGTACACATGTGAAATGCTAAATGCCACAGAGTTTTTTAAAATAATTTTTGTTAAATCAGACCTTTCTTTAATGTTTAATTTTTTTGAGTCATTGATTTTTGCATTTTTATATTCTGGTTTGAAAATTACAGCAGCAGCTGTGACGGGTCCGGCTAAACATCCACGACCAGCCTCGTCTAAACCGCACTCCAATTCATGATCACTATAATTTGACTTTAACATTAAAAATTATGTTAATTATTAATTGATAATTAGTTTCTATTGAATTTTTGTTTAGATATTAGCAATAATGAAATTATTTAGGCTAATATTTATATTATTTGTTTTCATCTGTAAAAGTGGTTATACCCAAAATAGACCCCAATCGCAATTAACATTAATTAGCTCAGAAGTAGGTGAAAACAAACGACCTTCTTCAATCCGAGATTCGGTAATGAGTAAATTCTCAGCAAAAAGTACAAAATTAAATAAGAATCCTGATGCTAAAATCGAAGATTATTTAATCATAACACACGATCATGACACTATAGTTGTAGACACAAGCCTAACCATACAAAAATATTATAAGTTGAATTTTTTAAGAAGCGATGATTTTGACCTAATTCCCTTTTCAAATACAGGAAGTGCTTACAATGTTTTAGGCTTTAGGTCAAAAGAAACTCAATTTTCTGAAATCGGTGCCAAAAATAAAAGCATCGCATATGATAATGTAGATGATGTCCTGTATTATGATTTACCAACCCCTTTTACAGAGCTTATGTACAGATCTGTGTTTGAACAAGGACAGGTGCTAGATGCTGTCTACTCTGTAAATACATCAAGGCAATTTAATTTTACAATTTCAAGAAAGGGGCTTAGGTCGTTGGGAAATTATCAAAATTTTATCACAAGTGGTTCAAATTTTAAGTTAGCTTCAAATTATTGGTCTAAAAATAAAAAGTACTACCTGCGCACACATTATGCAAATCAAAAATTATTTGCAGAGCAAAATGGGGGTATAACAGATTCTGATATTGATAATTTTGAAAACGGTGTTAGTCAATACATAGATAGAGGAGTTTTTGATCCAAATTTTGAAAACGCTCATAATGAGCTGTTGGGTAAAAGATTTTACTTAGATCAAGTTTATAAATTTCATGAAAATGACTCCATAAAAAAAGACAAATTTGAAATATATAATTCCATTTTACAAGAGGAAAAGCAATATAAATTTCAGCAAAGTTCCCTTGATGATTTTTTTGGTGAAGGATATTCTAATCAGGAAATTAATGATAAAATATTTTTAAATAGATTTAAAGTTGATTTAGGACTTAATTTCAAATCTGACAGACTGGGTGATGTTAGCGCTGGTTTGAGCCTTATTGATGATAAATATTCATTACAAAATTTTGAAATTGAGGATTTTGTTGACAATAATCAGTCAATTAAATCTACCACTATATATTTTTTAGCAGATTATTCAAAAAAAATAAAACAGGCCAAATTTAGTTTTTCGTCTAATAATTACATTTTTGGAGACTCAAAGTCAAACTCAGTAAAAACAAATATTAGATTTGATATTAAAAATCAAAACTCTGTTAATTTAGAACTTTCAGTGTTAAATTCTACACCAGACTATAATCACAGGCTTTACAGCAGTAATTATATTAATTACAATTGGAACAATGAATTTCAAAATATAAAATCCAAAGCAATATCGTTGAATGTAAGATTAAATAAATTTATCAATTTGGACATTGATTACACAAACATTGAAAACCATATACAATTTGAACAGTTAGAAACTACCTCAATAAACGATTTTGGCTCTAGTATTAGGCCGATTCAGTATAATGGAATAATTGATTTATTAAAAATTAAGTTAAACAGAAGTATAAGTCTTGGTAAATTTTCTTTTGATTCATCATTAATGTTTCAAAAATCCATCTCTAACGACATAATCAATGTTCCAAAAATTATCACTAGAAATACGATTTATTTCAGTTCAGATTTATTTAAGAAAGCACTGTTTCTTCAAACAGGTTTTGGTGTAAAATATTTTTCAAAATATTATATGAATGGATACGATCCGTTACTTTCAGAGCTGTATATTCAAAGAGAAAAGGAAATTGGAGATTTTCCCTTAATTGATTTTTTCATTAATGCTAAAATTCAACAAACAAGATTATACTTCAAGTTTGAGCATTTAAATTCATCTTTAACTGGTTACAATTTTTATTCTGCACCAAATTACCCATTTCGAGATTTTACATTCAGGTTTGGGTTAGTTTGGAACTTTTTTATGTAGTTAAGTGCCTGATATTAAACTATATCTAAAGTTTCTCTGAAAAATATCTGTAAAATGTTTTGTACATATCAAAAAGATCTTATATTTGCACCCGCTATTAGGTAAAAGAGCTTTAAAACCTGATTAAAACTGTTGATAATTTGTTTTTATTTCAGGTTAAATCTTTTGCCAGCAAAAAAAAGGGTTTTATATTTGCACCCCTACTTTTAGCAAAGTAGACAAAAATTTATGTTCTTTAAAATATTGAAATTGATTGACAGCGTAAATTAAAATTTATTTTTAATTACAGAGAATAAACCATCATGAGCAGATAGAATTTAATTTCTTTAGTTTGTTAAATAGTATTTAAAATTTAACAATGAAGAGTTTGATCCTGGCTCAGGATGAACGCTAGCGGCAGGCCTAACACATGCAAGTCGAGGGGTAACAGGAAGTGCTTGCACTTCGCTGACGACCGGCGCACGGGTGAGTACCGCGTATACAATCTGCCTCATACTAGGGGATAGCCCGAAGAAATTTGGATTAATACCCTATAGTATCTTTTTAAGGCATCTTATTAAGATTAAAGGTTACGGTATGAGATGAGTATGCGTTCTATTAGCTAGTAGGTGTGGTAACGGCACACCTAGGCTACGATAGATAGGGGCCCTGAGAGGGGGATCCCCCACACTGGTACTGAGACACGGACCAGACTCCTACGGGAGGCAGCAGTGAGGAATATTGGACAATGGGCGAAAGCCTGATCCAGCCATGCCGCGTGCAGGATGACTGCCCTATGGGTTGTAAACTGCTTTTATATAGGAAGAAAAACTTTCTCGTGAGAAAGCTTGACGGTACTATAAGAATAAGGATCGGCTAACTCCGTGCCAGCAGCCGCGGTAATACGGAGGATCCAAGCGTTATCCGGAATCATTGGGTTTAAAGGGTCCGTAGGTGGACAAATAAGTCAGAGGTGAAATCCTGCAGCTCAACTGTAGAACTGCCTTTGATACTGTTTGTCTTGAGTTATTATGAAGTGGTTAGAATGTGTAGTGTAGCGGTGAAATGCATAGATATTACACAGAATACCGATTGCGAAGGCAGATCACTAATAATTAACTGACACTGAGGGACGAAAGCGTGGGTAGCGAACAGGATTAGATACCCTGGTAGTCCACGCCGTAAACGATGGTCACTAGCTGTTTGGACTTCGGTCTGAGTGGCTAAGCGAAAGTGATAAGTGACCCACCTGGGGAGTACGTTCGCAAGAATGAAACTCAAAGGAATTGACGGGGGCCCGCACAAGCGGTGGAGCATGTGGTTTAATTCGATGATACGCGAGGAACCTTACCAGGGCTTAAATGTTAGGTGACAGATCTAGAAATAGATTTTTCTTCGGACACTTAACAAGGTGCTGCATGGTTGTCGTCAGCTCGTGCCGTGAGGTGTCAGGTTAAGTCCTATAACGAGCGCAACCCCTGTTGTTAGTTGCCAGCGAGTAATGTCGGGAACTCTAGCAAGACTGCCAGTGCAAACTGTGAGGAAGGTGGGGATGACGTCAAATCATCACGGCCCTTACGTCCTGGGCTACACACGTGCTACAATGGTAGGTACAGAGAGCAGCCAATGCGCGAGCATGAGCAAATCTATAAAACCTATCTCAGTTCGGATCGGAGTCTGCAACTCGACTCCGTGAAGCTGGAATCGCTAGTAATCGGATATCAGCCATGATCCGGTGAATACGTTCCCGGGCCTTGTACACACCGCCCGTCAAGCCATGGAAGTTGGGAGTGCCTGAAGTCCGTTTCCGCAAGGATCGGCCTAGGGTAAAATCGATAACTAGGGCTAAGTCGTAACAAGGTAGCCGTACCGGAAGGTGCGGCTGGAACACCTCCTTTCTAGAGAAAGACGACTAAAGTTTCTTAAACTATCTGATCATATAGTTTATTCTCATCGCTGTTAATTATAATCATATAAAGTGGAGTCTCATAGCTCAGCTGGTTAGAGCGCTACACTGATAATGTAGAGGTCGGCAGTTCAAGTCTGCCTGAGACTACTACGTTTAGTTTATTACTAAATAAAAATGAGGATTTTAGTAGCTGAGATTTTATTCTGAAAACTCATTATATGGGGGATTAGCTCAGCTGGCTAGAGCGCTAGATTTGCATTCTAGAGGTCGTGGGTTCGACTCCCACATTCTCCACAATCAGCTTTATGCTGAAAATGTTCTTTGACATATTGAAAAAAATACATGAAATTAAAAATTTCTAAACAAATCTAAATTTAATTAATTAGTTAATTAATTGAGTTTACGAGCAATATAATTTATAACTCATAAAAATACAAAAGTTACAATAAGCTATTTAAGAGCGTAAGGTGGATGCCTTGGCTCTCAGAGGCGATGAAGGACGTGATAAGCTGCGATAAGCTGCGGGGATTGGCACACACAATTTGATCCGTAGATTTCCGAATGGGGCAACCCACTATATTGAAGATATAGTATCCGTTAAGGAAGCAAACCCAGGGAACTGAAACATCTAAGTACCTGGAGGAATAGAAAACAAAAGTGATTCCGCTAGTAGTGGCGAGCGAACGCGGATCAGCCCAAACCAAAATTGTTTCGGCAATTTTGGGGTTGTAGGACCACGACATTGAATGTTTAATGAATTAGAATTCTTTGGAAAAAGAAACCATAGAGGGTGATAGTCCCGTATAAGTAAAGAGAATTATTCATAGTGGTATCCTGAGTAGCGCGGGACACGTGTAATCCTGTGTGAATCTGGCGGGACCATCCGCTAAGGCTAAATACTCCTGAGAGACCGATAGTGAACTAGTACCGTGAGGGAAAGGTGAAAAGAACCTTGAATAAAGGAGTGAAATAGACCCTGAAACCTTACGCTTACAAGCGGTCGGAGCCATTCGTGGTGACGGCGTGCCTTTTGCATAATGAGCCTACGAGTTACCGTTTCTAGCAAGGTTAAGTACTTAAGGTATGGATCCGTAGCGAAAGCGAGTCTGAATAGGGCGCTTTAGTTAGTGGCGGTAGACGCGAAACCGTGTGATCTACCCATGGGCAGGGTGAAGCTATAGTAACATATAGTGGAGGCCCGAACCCGTTGACGTTGAAAAGTCTTGGGATGACCTGTGGGTAGGGGTGAAAGGCCAATCAAACTCGGAAATAGCTCGTACTCCCCGAAATGCATTTAGGTG
>CABXCC010000009.1:45000-48894 GCA_902510475.1 uncultured Bacteroidota bacterium
TTTACTTTTCAATTAGGTAATATGTATGAATTAAGGAATCTAACAAACCTTCCGGTTGTATGTGATTTCAGGATTCAAGATGTTAAATTAAATGGCCAAGGCGCACCATTGGTTCCAATTGGTGATTTGTTTCTTTTTAAAGATTATGATTATTGTATTAATCTTGGTGGCTTTTCAAACGTATCATTAAAGTCTAAAAAAGAAATAATCGCATTTGATGTTTGTCCGGTTAATATAGTTTTAAATAAATATTCAAGAAAAATTGGTTTTGAATTTGATAGAGACGGAAGCATTTCAAGATCTGGTAAAATAAATGAAAAGCTATTAACCGATTTAAATAACATATCCTTCTATTCAAAAAAACATCCAAAATCTTTAGGGATTGAGTGGGTTAATAAATATATTTTCCCTTTAATTGATTCGTATAATTTAAGTACACCAGATATTTTAAGAACTTTCACTGAACATATTTTAATTCAACTTTCAAAAATTATCACTGATAAAAATGCTTCAATTCTTTTTACGGGTGGTGGAGTAAAAAATGATTTTCTTTTTTATTCGATTAAAAAAAAGTTACCAAATACCATAGTTAAACCCTCTGATAAGCTTATAGATTTTAAAGAAGCTTTAATTTTTGGTTTTTTAGGGGTATTAAGAATTAGGAATGAAGTTAATTGTTTAAAATCAGTTACTGGCGCTATAAAAAACCATTCTTCAGGAGTTATTTTCAAATAAATTTTTTAAATGGCATAAAATTTGAATTTTTTGTATTATTGTAACTCTAAAAAATTTATATGGAAATTTATGTTTTGGCCGTTTTTGTTATTGGTTATTTTGCAATAACAATTGAGCACACAATCAAGATTGATAAGCTAATTCCTGCTCTTGCAGCGATGGCTTTCTCATGGGCAATTATTGCATTGAGTTTGAACAGTTTTGATACTTGGTTCAACCCTGCTACACATTCACTTGTTGATGGCTTTGGAGGAATGTCAATAGATGATAAAACTCATCTGATGGAAGAAACCCTTTTACATCATTTGGGAAAAACAGCAGAAATATTAGTATTTCTAATTGGTGCAATGACTATTGTTGAGATAGTTGACTATTTTAACGGATTTAGTGTATTCCAAAACATAATAAATTTCAAAACCAAAAAAGCTATTTTATGGGTGTTTAGTGGGTTAGCATTTATATTATCTGCAATCATAGATAACTTAACAGCTACCATTGTTTTAATATCGATTCTTCAAAAAGTTGTTTCTGATAAAAACCTTAGGATTTGGTATGCTGCATTGATTGTTATTGCTGCAAATGCTGGAGGTGCATGGTCACCTATTGGAGATGTTACAACAACAATGTTGTGGATAGGTAAAAAGGTTTCAACTCCCATGTTAATTCAGTATCTACTACTTCCCTCAATAGCATGTGCCGTTGTAGCAACCGGGGTTGCATCCTTACTTCCTGCCTTCAAAGGAGAAATTAAATTAAATCCTGTTACTGACCAAGGTAATAAGTATTCATTTAGAATGTTAGTTTTAGGTTTAACCTCAATTGTATGTGTTCCAGTTTTTAAAATTATTACACATTTACCTCCTTATGTAGGTATGATGTTAGCATTAGGTGTAGTTTCTATTTTTGCTGAAATATATAGTAATAGGGAATTTGAATTATCAAAAGCAACAGGACCAGATCCTGATGGTGGAGCTAATGAGTCAAAACATCATGAGAGTCCAGTTCACAATGCTTTAACCAAAATTGAATTACCTAGTATTTTATTTTTCTTAGGAATTCTACTAGCTGTAGCTGCCCTTGAATCTCTAGGATTGTTATTCGTATTTGCAACGATCTTAAAGGAAACAATATCTCTTGATCTTCTAATGGTATTGTTTGGTTTTGCTTCTGCAGTAATTGACAACGTTCCATTGGTTGCAGCAAGTTTAGGAATGTTTACGGAATTCGCACCTGACGATCAATTGTGGCACTTTTTAGCATACTGTGCAGGAACAGGAGGAAGTATGTTAATTATTGGATCGGCAGCTGGAGTGGTTGCAATGGGTATGGAAAAAATAACCTTTGGCTGGTATTTAAAGAAAATCTTATGGATTGCTCTTGTTGGTTATTTTGCTGGAATAGCTGTATTCCTTCTCATGAGAAACTTAATCTAATCGTTGGATTACAATTCACTACTTGATTGGATGTTTGCAAAACTTCCGATGTATCAAAACATTGGGGCTTCTGCTTACAAGGAAGATATTTCTAATATTATTTCTATTTGTGATCACTTAGATAATCCACAAAACAAATTTAAATCTATACATGTTGGTGGTACAAATGGTAAGGGATCTACGTCCCATATGCTAAGTTCTATATTGCAAGAATCCGGCTACAGGGTAGGGCTGTATACTTCACCTCATTTGGTTGAATTTAGGGAACGAATTAGGGTTAACGGAGAAATGATTCCAAAAGAATCTGTTGAAGATTTTATGAATCAAAACCTCAATTTTTTTGACAGAAATAATTTTTCCTTTTTTGAAATGACTGTGGGCCTAGCCTTCAATTATTTTAATAATCAAAATGTAGATATTGCTATTATTGAAGTAGGAATGGGTGGAAGACTAGATTCCACAAATATCATTAATCCAATATTATCAATTATTACAAATATAAGTATTGACCACACCAAGTTTTTAGGTAATAGTGTAACTGATATTGCTCACGAAAAAGCCGGTATTATAAAACCTGGTATCCCAGTAGTTATAGGAGAAACTCAAGAGGAAATAAAAGATATATTTATTGAAACTGCTCAAGAAAATAACTCACAAATTTCATTTGCTGATAATTTTAAAACAAAAAAATATGATTGCGATTTAAAAGGGGAGTATCAAAACAAAAATATAATTACAGTTCAGCATGCTGTCACAAAATTGCAAATTTTGGGATATAAAATCAATGATTTAAATATTGAAAAAGGCCTTTCCCATGTTGTTAAAAACACTTCATTGATGGGTAGATGGCAGGTT
Organism: uncultured Bacteroidota bacterium; assembly: GCA_902510475.1. Classification (GTDB taxonomy): domain Bacteria; phylum Bacteroidota; class Bacteroidia; order Flavobacteriales; family Flavobacteriaceae; genus MED-G13. The sequence goes on from CABXCC010000009.1 coordinate 48,024, forward strand.
ATTCAAACTAACCCTTTAGTTGTATGTGATTCGGGTCATAATGAAGCTGCATTAAAAGAGTTATTATCTCAGATAATTAGCTCAAACCATACAAAATATCATTTTGTTTTGGGTTTCAGTAATGATAAGGATATTGAAAAAATATCTAAAATTTTTCCAAAAGATGGAAGGTATTATTTTGTTAAACCAAATGTAGGTAGAGGAATTGATGCTAATGAGGTAAAAAAAATATTTTTTAAAAATAACAGAATAGGTAAATCCTTTAAGTCTTCAAAAGAAGCTCTTTATTATGCCTGTAAAAATGCTAAACAAAATGATTTTATATTTGTTGGTGGAAGCACATTTGTCGTTTCTGAAATTATTTGACATAGCAATGTTGATTATTAAATAATATTTTTAATGCTAATTTTTGTATTTTAATACAATACAAACTTCACATGAAAAAAACACTCCTAATCCTCACAATAATAATTTATAACTCATCTTACACACAACATAATACAATCATGTTGAAAAATAATGATTTACCATCGGTATCAAGTATTTCGTTAAACGAAACTAATATTGTAGAAAATGGTGGAAATGCAGTAATTACAGCAACTATTAGTTCAGCATATGATGTTACCTTTTCCGTAAATACATCTAATATTAATGTTGGTGATAATGGGATGTATTTAGGTGGTGGAATCTTTGGTGCTGCAACCGCTTATGCAATGTCAGATGATGATGAAGACGGAGTGTGGGAGGTTACTGTTTCTTTAGAAGAGGGAACCTCAGGAAATTATATATTTTTAAATAGTCCTAGTGACGGTGCAGACTGGGGAGCTAAAGAAGATTTATCTGGTCAAGATTGCGCAGATTCGGGTAATTA
>CABXCC010000010.1 GCA_902510475.1 uncultured Bacteroidota bacterium
GGTTATTACTCACTATCAAAGATTATTGGATTATATAGTCCCTGATTATGTTCATGTATTATTTAACGGTAAAATTGTTAAGTCTGGAACAAAAGATTTAGCTCATGAGCTAGAGAAAAAAGGATACGATTGGATAAAAGAGGGAATTAAATAATTGGTATGGTTCATTTAAAGGAAAAATTATTATCATCTTTTATAGCTTTTGAAAATCAAAAAGATATTGACAGTTATGTTCATGGAATAAGAACAAAAGCAATAAAGAATTTTGAAAAAGAAGGATTTCCAACAAAAAAATTGGAAAACTGGAAGTATACCTCCTTAAAAAAAACCCTTAACCATGACTATAAATTATTCCCCTCAACAACAGAGGCTTTAGAGTTTAAGGACATCAAAGATTTTCTGATTGATGATATTGAATCTTACAAAATAATTTTTGTAGATGGGAAATACTGCTCTCATCTTTCAGAGACAACTCATGACGGTATGGATATCTGTATTCTATCTTCTGCGCTTTCACAATCGAAATATAATCTTGTAATTGAAAATTACTTTGATAAGATTTCTAAAAAAGATGGAATTACTTGTCTAAATACTGCTTTTTCAAGTGAAGGCTCTTACATTCATATTCCAAAAAATGTTCAGGTAGATAAACCAATTCAAGTTATTTATTTTTCAACTGGTAAAAACGAATCTGTTTTGCATCAACCAAGAAACTTAATCGTTGTGGACGAAAACTCACAAGTTGAAATTATTGAAAGACATCAAAGTTTAAGCAACAACAGAATTTTAGTTAACAGTGTTTCTGAAATATATTGCAACCAAAGATCAATTGTTCAGCATTATAAAATTCAAGATGATAATAGAAATGCATCATTAATTGACAATACATTTGTAAGTCAACAAAGAAATAGTGACTACACTCTTCATACGTTTTCTTTTGGAGGTGAATTAACAAGAAATAATTTAAGCATTTTCCAAAATGATGAAAGAATTGAGTCGACAATAAAAGGAATAACAATTATCGGTGAAAATCAACATGTTGATCACAATACTCTTATTCATCACAAGAAACCAAATTGTAATAGCTATCAAGATTACAAGGGTATTTTTGGAGAAAATTCTGTTGGTGTTTTTAACGGGCAAGTACTTGTTGAAAAGGAAGCTCAAAAAACTAATGCATTTCAAGCTAATAATAATGTTTTAATTTCAGACAAAGCAACAATTAATACAAAACCTCAGTTAGAGATTTTTGCAGATGATGTAAAATGTTCTCATGGTTGCACTGTCGGTCAATTAGATAAAAATGCTCTTTTTTATCTAAGATCTAGAGGAATTCCTGAAAAAGAAGCAACTGCTTTACTTATGTATGGTTTTGCAAATAAAGTATTAAGTAGCGTAAATATTCCTGAAGTAAAAACAAGGGTTAATAATATCATCGCAGACAAACTAGGTGTTAAAATGGGCTTTGATATTTAATATGAATGTCCTTAAAAACATAGAGTTAATTAGAAAGGATTTCCCAATTCTAAGCACTAAAGTTAATGGGAATCAGTTGATATACCTTGATAACGCAGCAACTTCGCAAACACCTAATTGTGTAATTGAATCCATTTCAGATTATTATAAAAATCTTAATTCAAATATCCACAGAGGGGTCCATAAATTAAGTCAATTAGCTACCGAAAAATACGAGGAATCTAGAAAAAAGTTTAAAAAACATTTCAATGCAAGAAGTACCAGTGAAATTATATTCACCCCAGGAACTACACACAGCATTAATCTAATTTCAAACGGATTTATAAAGTTTTTAAAAAAAGACGATGAGATAATAGTTTCTCAACTTGAACACCACAGTAATATAGTCCCATGGCAAATGTTGTGTGAAAAAACTGGAGCTATAATGAAAGTGATTCCAATGAATGAAAAAGGAGAGCTTGATCTTAATGTATTTGCTACACTACTAAACGACAAAACAAAAGTTGTTTTTGTTAATCATGTTTCAAATGCTCTTGGAACAGTTAATCCTATTGATATTATAATTGAGAAGTCACACAATGCAGGTGCCGCTGTTTTAATTGACGGAGCTCAAGCAGCACCTCATTTTGAAATTGATGTAAAAAAACTCAATGTCGATTTTTATGTCTGCTCTGCTCATAAACTTTGCGGGCCAACAGGTGTCGGAATTTTGTATGGTAAAAAAGAATGGCTTGAAAAACTTCCTCCCTATCAAGGCGGAGGGGAAATGATTGACCAAGTATCATTTGAAAAATCTACCTATGCTGATCTGCCAAATAAATTTGAGGCTGGAACGCCTAATATCTCGGGGGTAATTGCCTCCGGAATAGGCTTGGATTATATAAATAAAATTGGCCTTACAAATATCAAAGAATACGAAGATTATTTGCTTGACTATGCTACCTCAAAACTTAAAGAAATTGATGGAATAAAAATATACGGTGAATCTAAAACTAAGGTCTCAGTAATCTCTTTTAATATCGGGGAAATTCATCCCTATGATATTGGTAGTGTTATTGATAATTTAGGAATTGCTGTTAGAACTGGACATCATTGTGCTCAACCTATTATGGATTATTTTGACATCCCTGGTACAATCAGAATTTCTTTTAGTTTTTACAATACAATAGAAGAGATTAATATTTTAATTGATGCGCTTAAAAAAGCTTCAAAAATGTTATCTTAATATCAATTAAACCATTCATCAAAAAATTACACTTGAAAATCAGTAACATACAAAATGAAATTGTCGAAGAGTTTGATATATTTGACACCTGGATGGATAAGTACGAGTATTTAATTGAATTGGGTAAATCTGTTCCTAAAATAAGTGATCAAAATAAAAGTGAAGATAATATTATAAAAGGTTGCCAAAGTAAAGTTTGGCTCCACGCTGAAAAGGAAGATGGCTTGATTAAATTCTACGCCGATAGTGATGCAATTATTACAAAGGGAATTATTAGTTTATTAATAAGAACCTTTTCTAATCAAAACCCAACAGACATTATAAATGCAAATACTGACTTTATAGATAAAATTGGCTTAAGACAACATTTATCAGCAAACAGGGCCAATGGGCTTAATAATATGATAAAAAAAATAAAATATTACGCGATTGCATTTTCAAAATTAAATTAGATGGATAAACAAAAATTTGATCCGAATATTTTGGGCGAAAAAATAATCAAGACGATTAAAACAATTTTTGACCCAGAAATTCCAGTAGACATATATGAGCTTGGTCTAATTTATGATATTATGATAAACGAGGATTTTGATGTTAAGATTATGATGACTTTGACCACTCCTAATTGCCCAGTTGCTGAAACACTCCCTGTGGATGTAGAGGAAAAAGTAAAAACTGTAGAGGGTGTAAATGATGTGAAAGTTGAAATTACTTTTGAACCTGCTTGGTCACAAGATTTAATGAGTGACGAAGCTAAATTAGAATTAGGAATTTTATAGATTATGAAAAAAATAGGTATTGACGCAATTTCGTATTACGTACCTTCGATTTACGTATCAATTGAAGAACTTTCAAAAAACAGAAATTTAAACTACGCGAAACTGCGTAATGGGTTGGGATTAGAAAAAATGGCTATTGCGGATTCTAACGAAGATCCTTCTTCATTTGCCGCCAACGCATTAATAGATCTATTTGAGAAAAATAGTTTGAACCCTCAAGATATTGGAAGGATTTATATGGGTACTGAAAGCGCTTTAGACGCCTCAAAACCCTCCGCAACTTATGCAACCGATATGGTTGAAAGGTTTCTTGCAAAAGAGTTTGGTGAGAGATCTCTAAAAAATTGTGATGTTACCGATATGACTTTTGCCTGTATTGGAGGAGTTGATGCACTACAGAATACCATGGATTGGATTTCAAGAAATCCAGGTAAAAAAGCCATTGTTGTAACTTCAGATTTGTCAAAATATGAATTAAACTCAACCGGCGAATATACTCAAGGGGCAGGAGCAGTTGCTTTATTAATTTCTGAAAACCCGTCAATAATTTCAATTGACAATCATTGGGGAATTGCAACCAAAAGCGAAAATGATTTCTTCAAGCCTCGAAGAACTTTCAATAAAAAAAGTTTAATCAAAGAAATTATTGCCAAATTAGAACTTGATATTTCAGAAAAAGATTTTGAAAGTAATTTATCAAACTCGGAGTTTTGGGATAACGACAGTGAAATAATCGAAGTGTTCAAAGACGAGCCTGTTTTTGACGGGCAGTTCTCAAATTCTTGTTATATAAACAGAATGCAAGAGGCATTTATTCATTTTCAAAAGCAGAAAAAAATAGATTTTTTAAACGATTGGGATCATCTAATTTTTCATTTACCCTATGCGTTTCATGGTAGGAGAATGATCTTTAACAACTGGCTAGAATGGATTAAAAATGACAGTAAGTTTGAAGATTTAATAAAGGAAATTGGTTCAGAAAATGACCCCGATTTTAATAAGAAATCTTACAAATCTTCTCTTTATAAAGATTACGTAGCGAATAAAGTTTCACCTGGTGAAAAGGCTTCATCTTCTATTGGAAATATGTATTCTGCATCGGTTTTTATGTCTCTGCTGAGCATGCTTAATTACCATTTTGAAAATAAAAATAAAATTGCAGGTGAAAAAGTAGGGTTTATCAGCTATGGCAGTGGATCAAAAGCCAAAGTATTTCATGGAATTATTCAGGATAAATGGGCAGATAAAATAAAGACATCAAAATTATTTGAATTCTTAAAAACAAGGAAAGAAATTTCTTTTTCAATGTATGAAAGCTTACATCAAAATAAAGAAGTCTCACCATTGACCAATCACAATACAAGATTCTCACACACAGATCAAGAACCAAACTCTAAAGGGTACCGATATTATAAAATATAATGACAGATAATATTATTAATAGAGTACAGAAAAGTGGTATAATTACTATCGATTTTGAAGATGTAGATGTCCCGGATAATATAGAAGAGATTGACGTTAAAAACTGGTTACATGAGGGGTTTTATTTAAAGGAAAAAGACTTTAGAGATTCTATAAAAGCACATGATTGGGGAAAATATAAAAATGCATTTGTTTTTATTCATTGCAGCAGTGATGCTATCATACCCACTTGGGCATATATGCTGATTTCAACAAAAATTCAAGACTTTACTGATAAGACCGTAATTGGAAATAAAGATAAAATATACGAGCTGATTTTTGAGGACTATATTAGCACTTTAAATTTTTCTAAATACAAAGACAAATCTGTTATAATTAAAGGCTGTTCTAGTAAAATAATACCGCTTTCAGCTTACCACAAAATAACCATAAAATTAAAGCCATTTGTTAAGAGTGTTATGTATGGAGAGGCCTGTTCTGCGGTGCCTATCTTTAAAAAACCTAAATAGTCTCTGGATATAAAAAATTATTATAAGGAAATCTTGTCACATGAATTTCTCTCACCTTGGAATACATTAGTTCTTTTAAGTCGTCAATATTTTTTTTATCCTTTGCTGAAATAAAAATTACATTTTCACCTAGTTCATTCATCCAGGTTTTCTTCCACTCATCTAAAGTGTAGTGTTTCTTTGTTTTCTCAGTAATTAAGTCGTCTTCTTCAATTTCAACCGCCTGATAATTGTCAATTTTATTAAAAACAAGTAAAGTAGGTTTGTTTAAAGATTTTATCTCACTCAAAATTTTTTCAACTGACTGTTTATGTTCTTCAAAATTAGAGTGTGTAATATCAATAACATGTAATAAGAGATCTGCCTCTCTAACTTCATCTAATGTACTCTTAAATGATTCAACAAGCTGTGTTGGTAATTTTCTGATAAAACCAACAGTATCACTTATTAAAAAAGGAAGGTTTCCGATTACTAATTTTCTAACTGTAGTGTCTAGTGTTGCAAATAATTTATCCTCAGCAAAAACTTTTGATTTACATAATAAATTCATCAGTGTGGATTTTCCAACATTTGTATAGCCAACAATTGCAACACGAACTAACTTGCCTCGATTGCCTCGCTGAATATGCATTTGTTTATCGATTGCCTTGATCTTATTTTTGAGTAACGATATTTTATTCCTTACTATTCTTCTATCTGTTTCTATTTCTGTTTCTCCAGGACCCCTCATTCCAATTCCCCCTTTTTGTCTTTCAAGATGTGTCCACATACCTTTTAATCTTGGAAGTAAATATTGGCATTGTGCGAGTTCCACTTGCGTCTTTGCATAGCTTGTTTTAGCTCTTTGGGCGAAAATATCTAAAATAAGATTTGTACGGTCTAAAATTTTACAATTGAATATTTTACTAATATTTCTTTCTTGAGTTGCAGAAAGCTCATCGTCAAAAATTACAGTTTGAATATCATTTTCCTTTACATATTCGCGAATCTCCATGATTTTTCCCTCTCCGATAAATGTTTTTGGATTTGGATTATTCAATTTTTGAGTAAAGATTTTAGTTACCGTGCCTCCAGCAGTTAAGGTTAGGAAAGCCAGTTCATCTAAATAATCTCTAGCTTTTTCAATATCCTGATCAATTGTAATAATTCCTATAAGTACAGTTTTTTCCAAAATTTACTCTTCAAGTTGACAAATTTAAGTTAATATTAAATTTGATAATGAAAAAAGTTAAATTTTAATAATGCATTTGTATATTTAAGTAACTAATCAAACACATTCTACCTTGAGACATTTATTTTTTATTGTTCTGTTTTTAACAGGGCAACTTATATACGCACAAGAAAACTCAACCGTTGATTGCTCATCTGGACCGGTATCGTCAACCATTTGTTATGATACTGGATTGGATAATAGTTATGTTTATACCAGCAATGACGGAACCCCTTTGAATCTGACAATTGACCAAGGTCAGGTTGAAAATAATTACGACGAATTTATAGTATATGACTCAGACGGTGTGACTGAATTAACTCCTGCGCAACCCTTTTATGGTAATGCAGGCGATATTTCTGGTCTAACTTTTCAATCTACCGGTGACTCAATTTCATTTGTTATTGACGAAGACGGTAGTGTTAGTTGTGTGGCTAATTCATATACCCCGATTACATTCACGGTCTCGTGTGCTACATGTATAAATCCACAAGTTGATTATGAAGTTGTTTCTGACTGTCTGAATGCACCTCAGTTTTTTGTTGATGTTGATGTAACCGATCTAGGGTCTGCAGGTAGTTTAACAGTTTCGGATAATCAGGGCAATAACTCCACAGTGAGTAACACAGGAACGTTTCAATTTGGTCCCTATGCAAATAATACAGATGTTCAATTTACAGCAGCTAATGATGATGATGTGAATTGCTCAGTCTCAAGCGGGTCTTTAACACAAGAATATTGTGCAGTAACATTAGTTGATTGTGGCGTTGGACCTGTTTCTAGCTCATACTGTTCTGGAAATAATGACACTACACAATTTGAATACGTAAGCTCTGATGGATCGCCCCTGAATCTAACCATCGACTCAGGAAATGTTGAAAATAATTATGATGAACTTATTATTGTTGACTCCGATGGAGTAACAGAACTTTACAATGGCTATGGAAATGCAGGAAATATAACAGGGCTAACTTTCCAGTCATCTGGAGATAGCATTTATTTTTCGGTTATTTCTGACGGGTCAGTAAGTTGTCAATCTGGATCGGGTGCATTAGCAGACGGAATTAATTATACTGTAGCTTGTGCTACGTGTACAAACCCGTCTGCTGAATATACGGTAATTGATGATTGTGCCAATGGCGACCAATTTTTAATCGATGTTAATATTACAAGTATGGGTGATGCAGAATCATTAACAATTTCTGACAACTATAGTACTAATGCAGAACAAACTAGTACAACCGGTATTGTACAAATGGGACCTTATCCCTTTTTAAACGATATTGTAATCACAATATCAAATAATCAAGATGTAAACTGTATAATAAATAGTAATCCGATACAACTATTTGCCTGCCCACCAGAAAATGATAATTGTAACGGGGCAATTGAAGCTGTCGTAAATGCTGATCAATCTTGTAGTTTAACAACTCAGGGAACATTAAGTGGTGCTTCCTACTCAGGAAATGAAAGTGGTTGTTTGGCTGATATGGATGATGATGTGTGGTTTTCTTTTTCTGCATCAAGTCAAGTACAAACAATTTCAATTCAAAATATTAGTGGAAGCACAAGCAACTTAGGACATGCACTATATGTGGGAACTGGGAACGTACTGTGTAGTACACTGGAGGAGTTATATTGTGTCAACGAAACCACTAGTGTCAGTCCTGACCTGACCATTGGTGTTACCTATCACATAAGAATCTTCTCAATTGGAGATGATGCACAAAATGTAGACTTTGATCTGTGTATCAGTGATGCACCTGATAATACAGTCTGTGATAATGCTACAAATTTTTGCGGTGAAGGTGGTGCGTTATATGGGGCAAATATTTTTGACTATCCAAGTATTGGACAAATTGCATGTTTATATAGTACCCCAAATCCATCATGGAATACAATTCAAATCGGGGAATCAGGAGATATTGATATTCAAATTACCCAAAATACAGCATTTGATGATGACGGAAATCCAGTAGGTAATGGGTTAGATGTTGATTTTGTTTTATGGGGTCCATTTGAAGCTGGTGCAAATTTCTGCGAAGACGGCATATTAGATCAAGGATGTCCAGATCCTGGAAATTGCCCAAATAATACTACTAATCCAAACTTTTATCCTTACGGAAATATAATTGACTGTAGCTATTCTTATTACAGTGTTGAAAATTTAACCATAGAAAATGCACAATCTGGTGATGTGTATGTTCTTCTTGTTACAAATTATTCAAATAATCCAGGTATTATTCAAATAGAGCAAACAAATACCGGAGAAGAAGGAGCAGGATCAACTATAGCTGAAATTGAAGTTGAATTGGGTAGTGATCAAACATTATGTGGTTTCCCTGAATATGAAATAACTGCTCAAGCTCCATTTGCTGATTATTATGAATGGTACGTAGATGGCGTATTAATTGAAAATTTTAGTGAACAATCATTATTGGTTGATACCTCGGGTGAGTACAGTGTTATTGTGTATGATCAACAATGTGGTTCATTTGCTGAAGATTCTGTTCAGATAAATCTTTTTCAAGAATCTTATGCTAACTCAGTAAATGATATTATAACTTGTGATGATAGTTCCGATGATGGGGTTGAAATATTCGATCTTTCAATTCAAAATGAAATTATTCTTGGTGATCAAGATTCGGATCAATTTATTGTTACTTATTACGAATCAATTAACGAGGCTCAAAATGGGGTAAATTCTGTTGATACTAATTACACAAATAATTCAAATCCTCAGGAAATCTTTGCTAGAGTTGAACACGTTGATGCTATTGGGTCAAATTCAGGATGCTATTCAATAACCCAATTTAATATTGAAGTTGACGGAGCAATCCCTGATGCAATATCTCCAGGTGAGTATGTTATATGCAATCCATTAAATCAGACAAGTACACAAATCTTTGATTTAAGCTCACAGGATCAAATTATTTTAGAGGGTCAAAATATCAACAATTTTGAGATTACATACCATATTTCAGAAGTGGATGCGTTAAACGGAGTAAACGATTTAGAATCTCAATATCAGAATATTAGTAATCCTCAGACTGTTTATGCAAGAGTGGAAAGTAATAATGCTTATAATTGTTTCAGTATCACAAGCTTTGATCTTGCAATTTGTTTAATTCCAGAAGGAATATCTCCAAATAATGACGGTTATAATGATCGTTTTGAGCTAAAGGGATATGATGTCAAAAGTTTAAAAATTTATAATAGATACGGAAAACTAGTATTTAGTACAACTAATTATAATGATAGCTGGGAGGGAGAGTCAAACGAAGGAAACAAATTACCCGTTGGAACTTATTTTTATCACATGATTTACGATGATAATTTAGAAAAAACGGGGTGGGTTTATGTAAACTATTAATCTATAAGCTATTATCTTGCTATTTATTAAAATATATACTAGTTTTAATTTGATTGAGATTAATTTAGATTACACACCCAACGATCAATAAATTTTTATGAAAAACTACCTATTTTATATTTATCTATTTTTAACAAGCCAACTTATATATGCACAGCAGAACTCAACGATTGATTGTACTGCTGGTCCAGTTTCTACAACTTTTTGTTATGACACTGGTTTAGACAACAGCTATACTTTCACTAGCAATGATGGAACCCCTTTAAATTTAACCGTTGATGTAGGACAAGTGGAAACTAATTGGGACGAATTGGTAATTCGTGATTCTGATGGAACTGAATTATATAACGGTTACGGAAACGGAGGTGATATCTCAGGACTAACCTTTCAGTCAAGTGGTGATACAATTGAATTTGAAGTAGTGGAAGACGGAAGTATAAGTTGTGTGTCATCTGGATACACCCCTATTACATTTACAGTATCATGTGCTACATGTATAAATCCACAAGTTAATTATGAAGTTATTTCTGATTGTTTGAATGCTCCTCAGTTTTTTGTGGATGTAGATGTAATTGACTTAGGATCTGCTGGAAGTTTAACGGTTTCGGATAATCAAGGAAATAGCTCAAGTGTGTCTAGTACAGGAACTGTTCAATTTGGTCCTTATGCAAATAATACAGACGTTCAATTTACAGCAGAAAATGATGATGATGTGAATTGTTCTCTTGGAAGTGGATCTTTAACCCAAGAATATTGTGCAATAACATTGGTTGATTGTGGGGTTGGACCTGTATCGAGCTCCTACTGTTATGGTGACGGAGACACCACACAATTCGAATACGTAAGCTCCGACGGATCCCCCTTAAATCTTACAATTGATTCGGGTTTAATAGAAGCTGGGTTTGACAGTATTATAGTATTAGATTCTGATGGAACCATATTGTTTCAAGGTGATAATGGTGGAAACTTAGGAGGACTAAATTATCAATCATCCGGAGATACAATTTATTTAGGGTTTCAAACAGATGGCTCTGTAAGTTGTCAGTCCAGCTCGGCTTATTCCGGTGGTATCGATTGGACAGTTGCATGTGCAACTTGTATAAATCCATCTGCCGAGTATACTCTAATTTCCGATTGTTTAAACGCTCCTCAATTTTTTGTTGATGTGAATATTACAAGTATGGGGGATGCTGAATCGTTAACGATTAGTGATAACATTGGAAATTCAATCAATACAGATAACATTGGAAATATTCAATTAGGGCCCTATCCAAATGCTACCAATGTACAAATTTATGTTTCAAATGATCAGGACGTTAATTGTATTATTCAAAGTCAAACCCTAAGTCAAGGTGTCTGTGCTTTAATAACAAATACAAGTTTATACACAGTCGAAGAATTGGTAATTGATGTTCTGATCGATTCTGAATGTAATCAAGCTTCTAATATAACCTCTATAACTGGGTCTGACTTTGGAAGCACAAATGGAATAGGTTATTTTGAATCTAATGGCTCTGAGTGGCCATTTGAAAATGGATTAATTATGACTTCTGGTGATGTAGTAAATGCTGTAGGCCCTGAGACTGGAGTCCTTGGTGATGGAGATTACAACTGGCCTGGAGATGCTGATTTAGAAGCTTTTATACCTGGCTTGAATGCGGGTGATACAAATAATGCATCTATCTTGGAATTTGACTTTGTCCCTGTTTCTAATAATATAAGTTTTGACTTTATATTTGCTGCAGAAGAATATGGTACATTCCAATGTACCTTTACGGATGCATTTGCATTTCTTCTAACTGACTCGTCAGGAAATACATCTAACCTAGCAATTGTTCCGGAAACTACAGATCCAATATCAGTCCTTACCGTTCGAGATGGACAATATAACTCTTCATGCGAATCTGTAAATGAAGAATGGTTTGCAAATTATTATGGTGATGGTGGTCTTGATCCAGAAACAAGTCCAACAAATTTTATTGGACACACCGAAGTTATGACTGCTCAGTCAAATGTAACTCCAAATGAGCTGTACACAATAAAACTTGTTGTTGCAGATGATGGAGATACAGTATATGATTCTGCAGTTTTTATTGACGGAGGTAGTTTTGATATTGGTCAACTTGACTTAGGTGAGGATATTTTGGTTTCATCTGGAAACGCATTATGTGAAGGTCAAGAAATTATTTTAGACGCGGGTGCTTTACCAAATAATTCTACTATTGAGTGGTTTATGGATGGATCTTTAATAGAAAACGCGAGTGATATAACCCTTTCTGTCAACGAAACTGCCTTTTATAGTGCAACAATAACAGTGGATAATACAGATTGTACTTATTCTGACGATATTCTTGTCGAATTCTTCCAGTCTCCAGTTATTTTGCCGGTTAACGAATATGTGATAAAATGTGCAAATGAAGGATTTGAATTGGAAGTAAATATTGAAAATATTGACCAATTAAATACATTGACATATGTATGGACACTTGATGGAGTTGATCTTCAAACAGGACCAGGTAATACGTATTATTTAGATGAAAATTCCGAAGAATCTGGAGAATTTACTGTAACAGTATTTGATGATGTGACTTACTGCTGGAATTCTACTACAATTGATGTAGAATTTTATGAAAATAGATATTGTATTGATCTTCCTCAAGGTTTATCTCCCAACGGAGACGGCTTTAATGATTGTTTAATTTTAGATCATTTAGAAGACGAAGAAGATATCGAGAAAATTGATGTATTTAACAGATACGGAACTAAAATATATGAGTTAAATGATTATGTTGATCAGTGGTGTGGGGATAATCAGGAAGGAGAAATAATGCCAGTTGGAACATATTTTTATATAATATATTTTAATTCACCTAAAGACCCCATAACAAGTTGGATTTATCTTAACTATTAATAAATTAATTATGAAAAAAAGAGTTTTAGTTATACTTGTTTTACTAGTTGCGTTTAAAATTAATGCACAGCAGGACCCTCAGTATACTCAATATATGTATAACATGAATGTGATAAATCCAGCCTATGCAGGATCCAATGATGGTATAAGTTTTGGTTTTTTGTATAGAGATCAATGGGAAGGACTAGAGGGGGCTCCCAAGACTGCGACTATGAATGTTCATTTTCCTGCTGGAAGAAATGTTGGCCTCGGATTTTCAGCTATTTCGGACGAAATTGGGCCTGTAAGCGAGACAAATTTATATATTGATTTTTCATATACGCTAAATTTTTCAAATGATAATAGACTTGCCTTTGGAGTCAAAGCTGGAGGTACTTTTCACGATGTTGGATTGGCTAACTTGACTTTAATAGACCAAAATGATCCCTTCTTTGCTACTGACATAAATGAGAATACACCTAATGTAGGCGCCGGTGTATATTTTTATAAACCAAACAGTTACTATATTTCAGTTTCTGTTCCAAATATTTTAGAGTCAGTTCATTTAGATAATAATGATTTTAATATTGGCTCAGAAACTAGGCATATATTTGCGGCTGCAGGATATATTTTTGATATAAACGAAAATTTTAAATTCAAGCCACACACTTTTGTAAAATACGCTTCACAATCTCCGTTAAGTTTGGATTTAAATGCGAATCTTTTTATGTATAATTTAATCGAGGTGGGTGCCGGATATAGAACAGATGATTCAATCACTGCAATGATAAATTTTATGGTTTCTCCATCAATTAGAATCGGCTATGCGTATGATAGCATACAGTCTGAATTAAATTTCTTAACAAAGGCATCACACGAAATTTTTATAAATTTTGACATTAACTTTAAATCTAAAGTATCTAGGTCACCAAGATATTTCTAATTTGTATAATATTTTATTATGAAAAAAACATTAACAATAATACTTATTACTCTGTTTAGCTATTCATCTGTGTTTTCACAAAATAATTCAACAAAAAAAGCTGATCGTCTTTTTGACCGATTTGAATTTGTTAAAGCCGCTGAGGAATATCTTAAATTAAATGATACAGAATTGAGTAGTAAATATGTGATAACCAAACTCGCTAATTGTTATTATAATTTACTTGAAACAAGGCAAGCAGAAAAATGGTTTAAAAGAATAGTTAATAAAAACCCCGATGCTGAACTAATATACAAATATTCCCAAATGCTTAAGGCGAATGGAAAATATAAGGAGTCAAATATTTGGATGGTTAAGTTTACCGAAATGAGACCCAATGATTCAAGATCTGTTTCGTTTAAGAAAAATCCTGATTACTTAGAGAAAATTCAAAAAGAAGGAAATAGATTTAATATACAAAACCTTAAAATTAATAGTGAATACTCAGACTTTGGATCAACCCTTTTTAAAGGGAAGCTATATTTTGTGTCATCAAGGAATGAAAAGAGAAAAACATACGGATGGAATGATGAACCCTATCTAGATATATATTCCTCCACGATTAATAAAAAGGGTACGCTTTTATCTGCTAATTTATTTAATGATCTAAATAGTAAGTTTCATGAAGGTACTGTTTCTTTTTCACCAGACGGAAAAACAGCTTATTTTTCTAGAGAAAGTTATTACGAAGACGAGTTTATAAAAGATACGTTAAACAATACTAAATATAGTCAGCTATATATATATAAAACTACTAAATTAAAAGACAGTTGGGATACATTCGAATTGCTACCAATAAACAATATTAATTACTCAAATAAAAACCCAAGGGTAAGCCCAGACGGAGAGCACCTTTACTTTTCTTCAAATAGGCCTGGTGGATACGGTCAATTTGATCTATATAAAGCCAAAATAAATGAAGATGGCTCTTTAGGGAAAGTTGAAAACTTAGGGCAAAGTATTAACACTGAAGGACATGAAGCCTTTCCGTATTTATCAGATGAAGATATTCTATACTTTTCTTCTGATGGTCATTTAGGTTTAGGAGGATTAGACGTTTTTTATTCTGAAAGTAAAGGCAATAAGTGGTCTGAGTCAAAAAATATAGGTGTACCTATAAATAGTGGGGCTGACGATTTTGCATTTATCATTCAAAATGAAGATGGATATGTTTCTTCTAACAGATCAGGTGGTGTAGGAAAAGATGATATTTACAGCTTAAAAAAAATAAGACCTTTATGTGACTTTCCTTTAGAAACACTGGTTTTAGATGCAATAACCCAAAATCCAATAGATAAAGCTATAACCTCTATCTCTGATGCAGATGGTAAAATTAACAATAGTAAAAATACAAATACCGAGGGTCTTGTGAGATTTATGGTTGAATGTAAAAAAGATATAAAATTTGTTGTTAGTAAAGAGGGCTATGAAAGTAAAATAGTTAATGTTAAATTACTTGAGATTGAACCTCCATTACTGAAAATAAAACTGGATCCAATTGAAGAATTAATTGTAGATGAGAAGATTAATTTAAACCCAATATATTTTGAATATGACAAATTTAACATAACCAATGAGGGTGCATTTGAATTAGATAGACTAATTAAAATTATGGAAAAGTATCCTGAGATGAAGATAAAAGTTGAATCTCATACTGATAACAGAGGTTCAGATTCTTACAACTTAAAACTTTCTGAAAATAGAGCAAATTCTATGGAAAGTTATGTTGTGTCAAAGGGAATTGACAGAAGTCGAATTTCAAGTGTAGGGAAAGGAGAGAATGAGCCTGTAATTGATTGTAAAGAAAATTGTTCTGAGGAAGATCATGCAGCTAACAGAAGATCTGAGTTTATAATTGTTAATGAATCAGTTGGTTCCAACAATAATGAAGTAGATGTTAAGAAAAACCCAGAAAATAGACTTATTAAAAAGGATTCAGTTAAAAAACAAGATACTAGAGATAATAAGTCAAAGAAAAAATTATCGATGAAAGAAATGCTGGAAAAAAGAAGACAAAAAAATAAAAATAAGGGTAAAGATTAGTGTCTTTACCAATTTTTAAAAGTTAAAAAAAAATTCTTGTACCAGATCTTTACTTAAACTTTGTGCTACAGGACATCCTTTTGCTACTGCAATCAGCTTTTCCATTTGCTGATCTGAGAGATTATTTTTTTCAAAGTTAATTTCTATAATGACCTTTGATATTCTTCTGGGATTTGAGGACATTACCTTAGTTATGTTAGCTTTAGAAATAGGTAATTCAAAATTGTTTTTTTCTGCACATATACCCATTACTGTCGTCATGCAACTGCATAAAGCAGATGCAACTAAGTCAGTCGGGGAAAATGCATTACCCTTTCCATTATTATCGGTCGGAGCATCAGTTATTATTGCTCTTGAGGACTTTAAATGAGTAGATTCTGTTCTAAGGTCTCCTAGGTATCGGTTTTCAATAGAATGTGACATTAAATAATTATTCTCCTGTAACTAAAACATTGTCAATTTCATAAGTGGCTGAATTAGAACTGGTAGAAATATATTTAAATCCAATATATACATTACTTCCTGCATAAGAACTTAAATCTACATTTCCAGAATCAGTCCAAGAAGACCAACTACTATCATCAGTGTCTAAAACAACTGAAAGTTCATCCCAGTTTCCGTCTGAAGATGGGTTTCCTCCCGAATAATCAGTTGAGATATACACCTGTAATGACGGGCCTGAGTATCTAACAACTGACTGAAAATTTAATGTTACAGTTGATAATGAACTAAGATCAATTTGAGAAGTAATTAACCAATCTTCATTGACATTACTTCCACCACTAAAACCAGATATTTTTGCGCTCGGTGCTGGATTACCGTATGGCGTAATTTCCCATATTTGCTCACCTTCCACGTTAACAACCGTCCAGTTATCTAAGTTGCTGGCTGAAAAATCATCTGAAAATAAAGGATCACATCTGGATGAATCAAAATTTACATCATCAGTAGTATTTAACATCATAACTCTGTTATCACCAAAGTAGTCTTTGGTGATAACACCTGAAATTGTTCCACTTCCATCAACAGGAAGCATTTTATCATTAAAGCTTGAGAAAGCGCTTGTTTCTAATTTTAATGTACCTGAATCAGTACAACTTTCTAGGTCTCTTTGAGTATCGTAATCTTCCTGAGGATCAACATAAGTCAAGCCTCCAAGTGAACTTGCAAATTGAGCACTTAGTCCGCTAACATACATTCCAATATGCATATCGCTTATTTCTGATAAGTTAAGGGCTAATGGTACAAGAGAATAGTTGTTGGAAGACCTAAGAATACAGGTAGCTGCATTATTTTCTGTAATTTCAGAGAGCTCGTCGCCATACTCGTTTGCTCCACCTCCGATTGCTATAACTCCATCTCCTGAATTAGTCTCTCCAATTGATAAACCTTGTAATTTTATATATACTTCTCTTCCCACATTAAATTGATTGTAACTATTAACTTGATTAATGGAAACTTTTATTCCAGCGGTTGGGTTTTCTATTTCATCTTGCATATAAAATTCTTTATAAAAGTTACCTGTATAATCAGAAGAAGAGACATATCCTTTAACTACAAGATTTGATTCAATTTCATTTACCTCACCTTCAACAAAGAAAGTTTTAAGCTGAGATATTGTCATCAAATCAGCTGATCCATTTTCGATTTCGGCTAATAGTTGATTTAGGATTTCATTCTCTTCTGATCCGATACTAGCTGGTACAGAATAATCATCGTCTTGAACACAAGAAAAATTGAAAATTGTTAGAAAAGCAAAAACCGATATTGTGTTAATTAATTTCATATTATTTAATTTTTAAAATCTAAAGTATAAGTTTAAAAAGTAATTGGTTCCTCTACCATACCAGTATTTTGGGCCAAAAACTCTTTTTGGGTTATTTGTGTCTTGAAGTAATTCTTGATAGTTTGCATTTCTACCTTGTTCGAATCCTCCAGTTCTGTATTTTTGATTAAGAACATTATTTATACTGGCAAAAAAACCAACATAATAGTCTTCAATTTTCCATGACTTACCTCCGATTATATTAGCAACCATGTAATCGTCAAATCTTTCTTGTTTCAATAAATCCCTCGCAGTATCTAAATCATAGTCATTAAAAGGAAGACCATCTTGAGCCAAATAAAAATTTTGAGTCCTTGTTAGTGGACTAATATCAACATAGGTGTTTGTGAAAAAATTTGAAGTAACTCCTATAAACCAGTAATCAGGATCTCTATATTCAAAACCAAATGAATAGGCTTTCTGTGGACCTCCAGCGAGTTTATAATTCTTTAATTTAGAAGGGCCTACCGCTACAGTATTTTCATCAGCTCCTAAATACAAATAAGGGTCGTTATCATATGTATATTGGCCAACAGAAGCTGCTGCTTTTAGTTTAACAGAAGAAATTATTTGAGCTTCAACTCCAAATTCTAAGCCAAGATATTTTTTATCAATACCTTGTAAAATCTCCTGGACAAATTCACTATCGTCTTGAAATCCAACTAGACCATCTGCATAATAGAAAGAAATTTCATTAGCATCTTTTACTTCTGAGTAAAATCCGGTTATTCTACCATTAAATACTGGGGTTCTAAATATATAATTAGCATCAAATGACATTATTTTTTCCTCAGTAATTGGGGTATCATTAATTAAGCCGTTAACATCACTACCCACTACATTATGATTCACCCTTGAGTTTGTGTATGTATTTCTAATTGAAGGTGCTTTTTGTATGTATGCAGAATTAAAATCAATTATATGTTTTCCAGAAAATTTGTATGTTAAACCTGTTTTAATACCATAACCATCAAAAGAAATTTTATCTCCTAAACCAGCCGAATTACCTGCATTTGCTTCGTTTTCAAAAACTCCGTCTCTTTGAAAGTTTGTATCCGTAACATTACCGGCAATAAAAAATTCAAGTTTATTAAATGAAAAATTAGCCATTGCAAAAGCACTAAGTTCTTCAACATTCATTTTGTAATGATATCTAAATCTATCCCCTTCAGAAACAATGCTGTTTGGCACTAATAGATTGTAATCGAGAAAATCAAACGAATCGATGTTTGAATAGCCTGAGCCTCCTAACATATCTGTAATTTCAGCAAAATTATCAGAGATTAAGTTTCTGTAATTAATGGATGTGCTAATTTTAATATTATCATTAATCTCTCTTAAATACGCAGAGTTAAAAGTAATCTGTGTATCATCAACCCTGTCTTCATATAACACATAGGCAGCGTTTATATTTGAAAGATTATTTGTGATGTTAGCGTCATAAATTCGGTTCCAATTAATCTGGCCGTTATTGACAAAGTTTTCTTGAGCAATATATGCTCCCTCATAATCGGGTCCATCACTATCAGCAAGAAAGTAGCTTGGTAAATCCTGATAATATGCAGGGCTTGGATTAGAGCCTCCAGCATAACCTAATCTACTATTTCCCATTTCTCCAAACTGAAAACCTATACTTGATTCCAGAGATGAGTTTTCGTCAATGGTCCAGTCATGATTTAGAATTACAATTGGCTCAACAACTCTTTTTACTCTTGAATTTCTTTTTTCACCGTCTTGCCACCCCCAATATTCATTATACTTTGTTCCCTTTAAATCATAAACCTCCTGTGTGTTTGGTGATACTTTACCTCGTCTATTGGGTGCATAAATTGCTGCAAGATTTAAGCTGTGCTTGTTGTTAAATTTCTTTTGAACAGATAAAAATGCTGAATTAGAGTCATAGAATGAAGCATCTTGATACCCTTCATTACCCCACCTTCTTCCAATTGATAGAGAATATGCCCAACCCTTTGGAAGCATCCCAGAGTTATAAGTTGCCATTAATCTATTTGCGTAACTTCTATTTGAAGAAGAATAGGTTATTCTACCACCCTGACCATACTCAGATGCTCTAATATTTATATTACTTGATCCTAAAATACCTCCAAAATTATATTTGAGAGGGATTGATCCATTTGATAATTCTTGGTTTCGTAAAACATCATTTAACCCACCCCAGTTACTCCATTGGGGTCTTCCGTTATATAGCTTATTCATTTTAATCCCATTGATCTGAACAATCGCATTGTCAGAATCCAACCCTCTAACTTTGAAAAAAGAGGAGCTAAATTCATATGCTGCTGTACGATAAAAAACATCCATTGAGGAATTTAACAATCCAGAAATATTGTCTGAAGCAGAAGTATCGTCATTTAATTCATCATCACTTAAGGAAATACTGAATAGATCTAATACATCGTCAGTTACAGATAAATCTGAAATGGTATCTGTTGAAATGGTTTGGTTGGCTTCCGATTGAGAAAAAAGATTGAGGCTTATAAGTAAAATTATAAGAAATATTAACCTTGTTTTATGCATTTTAATAAATATTTTCAACTATAATAATAATTGAGTTAAATTTACACTTTATTTACTACTTAATTATAAATATATAAACACTTTTTTATGAAAATTAAATCCTTTTATACTTTCAGCTTTATGCTATTGATGTTATTAAATGTAAAAGCTCAGGAAAATAAGAGAAATTTTAAAATACACACTGTTGCATTTTATAATCTTGAGAATTTATTTGACACTATAAATGATGTGAATAAAAACGATGAAGCCAGCCCTATTATGGAAATCAGATTTAACAGAGGGGAAATATACAGAGAAAAAGTTTCAAATATGGCTAAGGTAGTTTCTCAAATTGGTTTTGATGTAACTAAAAGACCTCCTTCAATTCTTGGAATTTGTGAAGTTGAAAACAGAGCGGTTATAGAGGATTTAATCTCAGATGAAGAATTAAGAAAATACAACTATGGAATTGTTCATTATGAATCTCCAGACGATAGGGGGATTGATGTAGGTTTAATTTACAATAAAGACGTTTTCAAAGTAAAACATTCAAGCTCTCACGATGTATTTATTACAGGTAATAGTCCTAGTAAAAGAAGAAACACGAGAGATCAACTTGTGGTTAGTGGGTATCTTGACGGAGAATTAATGCATTTTATAGTAAATCATTGGCCCTCCAGAGGAGCTGATGAAACCAAAAGAATTGCAGCAGCAGAGGTAAATAATTTGATCATTGACTCTTTGAGGAATAAATATGAAAGTCCTAAAATAATCACCATGGGTGACTTTAATGATGATCCTTTTGACAAAAGCATTAAAAAAATATTAGGTGCTAAAAAAAATATTAATGATGTTAAGAAAAATGATATGTACAATCCGTTTGAAACTATTTTGGTTGATGAGGGAGTCGGAAGTAATGCTTATAGAGATAAGTGGCAATTATTTGATCAAATAATATTGTCAAAACCTTATTTAGATAAAAATTATAAAGATTATCAATTATACAGAGCAGGTGTTTTTAACAAATCATTTTTAATAAATAAAAAGGGGAAGTTTAAAGGCTATCCGTTTAGAAGTTTTTCGTACGGTACATTCACAGGAGGATACAGTGATCATTTACCTCCTTACATATATCTACTCAAAGAAATTAAATAAATAAAAAAGGCCTGCATATAGCAGGCCTTTTTTTTATTGTAAAAAGTATCTTTTAGAAATTATATCTTAATCCAACATTCCAAGTTCTTCCTAATCCGAAGTAACCTTGGTTAGCAGTGTCAATTCCGTTATATAATACTCCTGTACCATCACCAGCAGCAATAGCAGATCTTAATTCACTAATGTAAACATTGTCAAAAACATTATTTACATTAACTCTAAGATCTAAGGTACCTTCACTCACAAACATCTTGTAAGAAAGTCCCATATCAACTACATGGTAGTTTGGTAATTTTAGGTTTTCCTTTACAGCTCCAACATTAGCATATAACTCATCGTAAAATCTAATATCTGAGTCAAAAGAAAGTCTATCTGCTAAATCTACATCTAAACCAAGACCAGCAGTGAACTGTGCAGCATCACCAACTTTTCCACCGTCAACATCTTGTGTTTCAGTTTCAAGTACATTTTGATCTTCATCTTGAACTCTAGTGATTGCATCACCCTCATAAATCCAGTCACCAATAGATAAGAATCCTTTTAAAGTGTAAGGAACATCTGGTTGTGGCTTAGCCATAAATGTAAGCTCAACCCCTTGGTGAAGTTGACTAACACCTTCTGAAACTTCATAGAATAATTGATCATCACTTACATATGAAGATGAAGTTACCCTGTCAGCCCATGATGTTCTGTATACATCTAATCTAGCGGAAAAGTTTTCTACTTCGTAAATATATCCAGCCTCTAAACCAATGATTGTTTCGTTAGAAGTATTAGGATTGATTCTGTTCGTAAAATTTAGATAAATGTTATCAAAGTAAGGAGCTCTTGAATAGTATCCAGCATTAACGTATGCCTTACCATTTGCACCTAAACCAAATCCAACACCTGCTTTAGCATTATAACCAAAGTTGTCAACTTGCTCTGACTCAACTCCGTCAACTGTACCTTCTGGCAATGCCTCTCCAGTCCATTGAGTTGATGTACCGTCAATTAATGATTGATCAGCGTATTGATAGTGATCCCATCTTTGGTACATTGTCTGAGAAACCGAACCTTGGAAGAATGCAGAGAAATCGTCTTTAGTATACTCTAATTGAGTAAATAATCCACCATAAGAAATTCTCTCGTCATTACTATAAGCAATTTTTTGATCTTCATCAAAATTTGTAAAGGTAGCATCCCAAGGATTAGCACCCATACTTTCAGTAGCAACTACATATTTATAAGTACCATACGTACCATATGTGTCATGGTTATTATTTGGATCTCTTAATCTAATATTCTCTTGCCATGAAGTTAATCCATGGAAGTTCTCTACTATTCTAAAGTGCTCACCATAATAAGTTCTTAAATCAGCACCAACATTAAAAGATAAGTTGTCTGATAATTCAGTTTCGTAGTTTGAAACTAAACCAAACCAGTTATGCATGTTCATCGATGCTCTTGTAATATACCCTCCTTCTGCAGCAAAGTTTCCTCCTGCGCCTGAAGTTGCGTTATTATAAGCATAAATAGCATCATAATCTATATAACCTTCGTCGGTTCTGATTCTACTACCTCTACCTCCAGTACCTCCACCGTTTCCAGTTGAAGCATACAATACAGTTGATAAACTAGACTTTTCATCGATTGTATAATCCCAGTTTAAATTAAATACCGGCTTGTGGTAAAAGTTTCTTCTCTCTGTAAGGTATCTATCTCCATAATAACCGTAGTTGTTATTATATTTTCTACCACGCTCTAAGTATGTTGCAATAGACTTCGTAAAGTTTTGATCATGCCACTGAGGAGCACCTGTCATTAAGAAATTAAAATTGTGCTTGTCATTCATTTTATATCCTAATGAAAGGAAATAAGTTTGACCTTGACCAAAAGTTCCTTCAGCATATCCATCACCTTGCCAGTGAGTTAATAACATGCTTGTTGACCATCCGTTTTCTTTTTCTCCAGTATCGTATGAGAAAGTTGTTTTTAAATAGTTATCATTAGCAAAACCTGCATAAGCAAATCCACCTTCACTTTTAGTTGTAGATCTCATTACAAAGTTAACTGTACCACCAACAGATGATATAGCTAGCTTTGAAGCTCCAAGACCCCTTTGGATCTGAACAACATTTGCGATATCGTTCATACCAGACCAGTTTGACCAATACATTTTACCATCTTCCATACCGTTAATCGGCTGACCGTTTAACATGAAAGCTGTATTTGTTTGATCAAAACCACGCACAGAAATTCTTGTATCTCCAAATGCACCAGATTGACCTGCTACGTAAACAGATGGTGTATTTGCAAGAGTCATTGTGATGTCTTGCGTTCCAATTTTCTTTTGAATTTCTTCTCCAGTAATCGTGGAAACAGCCAAGGGAGTTACTCTGTCTTCAGCAAGGTCAACTACCCCACCTCCAACTAAAACAACTTCCTCTAACTCCTCAAGATCGTCCCAATCTTCATCGGTTGTTTCTTGAGCATAAATTGTAGTTCCAAAAAGCAATAGAGCTACAAAAAATAATTTGTGAGTAATGTTTTTCATAATTTGTTTAAAGTTTAATTATATTATTACACAACAAAAATAGATAATATTTATCACTTATCCCCATCTGTTGGTGAATAAATTATACCGGAATTGTTAACAAAATATTAAGAAATCGATGTAATTAATCTGTAGGTTTAAATTCTTTTAACAAACTATGTGTTGATGAATCATGATTGCTAAAATCACCAGATTTTAGGTCATTTAAGATATTACTTGCAAGTTTTTTACCAAGTTCAACACCAGCCTGATCATAGCTTAATATATTCCAAATAACACCTAAAGTAAATATCTTATGCTCGTACATAGCAATCAATGAACCTAAGCTTTCAGGGCTTAAACTATCTATTAAAAGGGTGTTTGTTGGGCGATTGCCCAAAAACTCTTTGTGGTTGTCATTCTGTGGCTCTGCGACAGTTCCTTCCATTAAGGCTTTTGTTTGAGCAAAGAAATTAGCCATCAATATATCGTGGTGTAAATCATTTCCTTTCTGAGGTTTTCTGAAACCAATAAAATCTGAAGGAATAATTTTTGTTCCCTGGTGCAGTAACTGAAAGAAAGAATGCTGAGCATTTGTACCTGTCTGACCCCAAATTACTTGACCTGTCTGATAATCCACAAAATTTCCAGACCTATCTGTTTGTTTTCCGTTACTTTCCATTGAAGATTGTTGTAAATATTTACTAAAACTTTTTAAATCTTCACAGTAAGGAATTACTGCATGAGTAGAATAATTAAAGAAATTATTATACCACACACTAAGACATGCTAAAATAACAGGGATATTTTGACTGAATTTAGAATTTCTAAAATGAGAATCCATTTTACCTGCACCTTCTAATAATTTTGAGAAATTATCATATCCCAAAGAAAGAGAAATGGACAGCCCAACGGTACTCCAAAGAGAAAATCTTCCTCCTACCCAATCCCACATCGGAAATGTATTTTCTGGCTTAATTCCAAAATCTACAGCTTTTTCAATATTGCTGCTAACAGCAACAAAATGTTTTGGTATGTCTTCTTGATTAGCATTTTTCAAAAACCAATCTCTAACAGTATTTGCATTAGTCAATGTTTCAATTGTTGTAAATGTTTTTGAAACAATTATAAATAATGTTGTTTCGGGATTAATTTTTTCAAGGATACCACTTACATGATCTCCGTCAATGTTGCTTATAAAATGAGTATTTATGTGGTTTTTATAATGTCTGAGTGATTCAATTACCATGGAAGGGCCCAAATCTGATCCACCAATACCAATATTAACAACAGTATCTATATTATCACCGTTAAATCCTTTGTGAGACCCAGATAATATAGATTCAGTGAAAAACCTTATTTTATTTTTGGCCTCTGAAATTTTAGAAAATATATTGCAGTCATCGATAAAAATCTTTTCATCTTTATCAGCTCGTAAAGCAGTGTGTAAAACTGATCTTGATTCAGTAGTATTAATCTTTTCTCCAGCAAAATATTTTTCTACGGAACTCTTGAAGTTTATTTCACTTAAAAGTTCTTCAAAAAGTGAGATTGTTTCTTCTTTAATTTTATTTTTTGAGAAGTCTAAATAAAATTTGCCCCAAGAAATACTAAATTTGTCGGCTCTTCCATTATCCTTTTTGAAATAATCATAAAAATGATTTCTCTTCAGCTCATTGAAGTGAGCCTGTAATTTTGGCCAAGCTTTGGTTAATTTGGGATTTATAGATGTCAGCGACATAAAATTTAATTTATTTCGTCCAATAGTTTTTTAAACGGAATTATAGCTTCATCAAAATTAGACTTTAATTTTTTAGGAACAGGCTTACCGGGAGGTAATTTTTGCTTAAAAGGATCAACTTGCTTACCATTTTTCCAAAATCTATAGCAAACATGTGGGCCAGAAGTATTTCCTGTCATTCCAACTTTGCCAATAACATCACCTTGCTTAACATATTTTCCCTGTTTTATCCTACCTTTTTTTTGCATATGCAAATATTGGGTTGAGTATCTATCGTTATGCTGAATTTTTACATAATATCCGTTTCCTCTAGTATATGAAGACTTAATTACTCTACCATCCGCAGTGGCCATGATTGGAGTTCCAGACGGCGCTGCAAAGTCAGTTCCCCTGTGAGGCCTAACTTTATTTCCGTAATAAGCAATTCTTCTTTTTAAATTGTATCGAGAAGAAATATTACTGAATCTCAGTGGAGATTTTAAAAATGTTCTTTGTAAACTATTTCCAGATTCGTCATAAAATTCTGCTGTTTTTTTAACTGAATCTGTAATAAAATTAAAAGCATATAATTCTTCGTTATTGTGCTCAAAAAAAGCTGCGTCTATACTCTTAATCCCAACTAATATTGTATCCTCAATATATCTTTCATTATAAATAATTTTGAATTCATCTCCTTTTTGAATTCTTGCAAAATCAATTGTCCAAGCGTAAATATCAGATAATTGATTGATCAATTCCCAAGGTAAACCATTTTGGTCCATTGTTTCTGACAAACTATTATTTATAACACCAGAAGTTGATTTTTTAACAATTTTGAATGGTTTTTTCTTATTAGCAGCATTAATCGAATCAAAATTTGAGAAATCTATTACCACATAATTTAAAAGATTAGGCTGATAAATAAAGTACTGAGGGGTGTTTAAGCTGTCCTTTGTGGAAAGAATTGTATAGGGCTTTCCTGCTGTAAGCCACCTTACATCGAACGAGTCTTTTATTTTTTCGACAATTTTATAGATTTGAGGATATGACATTTTTTTTTGAATCAAAATCTCTCCGAAGCTATCCCCAAATCGGATTGTATCTCTGGAGATATGAAAATTATCTAAATTTAAACCAAACTCAATATTTTCGTTTATTTCTAACTTTGTGTCGGAATTAATTAACGAAGAGGCCTTATTAAATAGAAAAAAGATCAAGTATAAAAAAAGTGTAATTAAAATTGATCCAACCAAAACCTTTAAAACATTTTTCATTTAATCGAATTTAATTTCAAACGGGTTATTAAGATTACTAAAAGATTCTAAATCAACTCTCAAAGAACCAACAATTAAATCTGCCTTAATTCTAATTGGAATTCTATTCTTGTCAGCAGTAATCCACATAGTTAAACTTTCATCTTTTTTAAATACTCTTCCAGATTGAACATAGGGTTGAATTTTGAAACATAGAACTTTTCCAAAATTAGTATTTATAAATTCAGCGGACAAATGCTTGATTTTTAATTTATAATTCTCCGAATCAAAAAACATATTAATTGTAAGCTCATTATTTTTGTCTAAATCTTCAAGACTATAAAAATTTCTCAAAAAATAGAAAACGGAAACCATGTCCTGCGAGTTCTCTAATAAAGAAAAAGTTTTTGACGAATTTCTTTTAAAATCGTTAACTCTAGCCTCCTTTGAATTATGGTTAAATAGTATTTCTAAATTCTTAGTGTAACCACCTTCATTTATATTCCTTATAAATTTAATCGGAATAATTTTTTTCTTATCGAAGTAACTTTCATATCTGTCATAAACCTTAAAAAATAGGTTTATTGGACCAGTACTTTGGCCAATCATTTTTGCATGGAATTGGTCTTTATTATTTTGAGTTAGGTTAACAGTTGCCTCACCAGCTTTAAACCAACCACTGTATGAAATTTTATAATTTAACCATTCTCCAGATTTAAATGCATATTTATTTTGGGAATTGGAATTGTTAAAAACCAAAAATGCTATCAAAAAAAGAAAATATCTTGTTGTATTTTTAAGAATTAAAATGATCATAAATTATTTTAGCTTTTTTTGCTCCAACTATCTGTTTAAGTTCCCCCATTTTTTGTGTTTTTATATTTTTCAAAGACTTGAATTTTTTCATTAGATTCAAAAATGTTTTTTCTCCTATACCTGGAATTCGTTGTAATTCACTATCTAAAAAAGAGTTATCTCTTCTGTTTCTATACTGTCTGAGACTAAATCGGTGTGCTTCATCTCTTAATTTTTGAATTAATTTTAAAGAAGGAGATCTTTTGTCAATATAAACTGGTGTACTTTCACCATAAAAATATATTTCTTCTAGTCTTTTGGCAATACCTATTATGCTGATTTTTTTTTCAAGACCTAACTTTTTCAAAGACTTTACCGACGAGGATAATTGCCCCTTACCTCCATCAATAATTATTAGATTTGGTAAACTTTTATTTTCATCTATCATTCTAGAATACCTTCTAAAAACAACCTCTTCCATTGAGGCAAAATCATCTGGAGAAGAAACCGATTTGATGTTAAAATGTCTATAATCTTTCTTTGACGGCCTTCCATTTTTAAAAACAACACACGCCGATGAAGGAAAACTTCCTTGAAAATTTGAATTATCAAAACATTCTATGTGTTTTGGAAGAGTATTCATGTTTAGGTCATTTTTTAATATTTTCAATGTCTTTTGAAATGAATCTAAATTTTCGAGATTTTTATTTGATTTAAAAATATTAATCTTATAATTTTTAATGTTTCTAATTGACATTAGCAATAAATGATTTTTGTCACCTGCCTTTGGTATAATACATTTTTTATAATCCATCGAATCAACAAAAATATTTGAACACAATTCGGTTGATTTTGATCTAAATTTAACTTTAATCTGAGAAATCAACTGTTCAAGTATAAGTTGATCTTCAATTACATTTGTTTTTTTTACATGTGTGTTGAAGGAACTTATTATAAACCCATTAGAAACCTGAGTGAAATTTATAAAAGCATAATTATTATCAGAAACAATTGAATAAATATCTAAATTCTTTATTCTTGAACTAACAATCATTGATTTAGATTGATAGTTTTCTAATGCCTTTAGATTGTTCTTACATTCTAATGCCTTTTCAAATTCCTCTTTATTTGAAAAGCTTATCATCTGCTGTTTTAACTGAATTTTTGATTTTGAAAACCTACCTTTTAAAATATTTTTTACAGAATTTATTATTAGATTATAATTTTTTTCTGAAATTAAGTTTTTAGAATTGTGATTTTCAGTTTCAAATCCCAAAATAATAAAGTGACTTTTTTTCTCTAAAACCCTTAAAGAAATTTTATTGTTTAAGTCATTAATAAATTTTTGATTTAAATTATAGTTCCCCTTCCTAATTGGATATATATTATTGATCAAATCCAAAAGAGTATTTATCGTTTTAATATTTGTATACGGACCAAAATATTCTGAACCATCATTAATTATTTTTCTGGTTAAAAATATCCTTGGGAATCTTTCATTTTTTATACAAATCCACGGATAGGATTTCCCGTCTTTTAGCAAAATATTATACTTAGGTTTAAATTTCTTTATTAGATTGTTTTCTAGAAGAAGTGCATCTGATTCAGTATCAACCAAAACAACAGAGATACGTGAAATGTTAGAAACTAGGGATCTTGTTTTTTCATCACTTTTTTTTCCAGTGAAATATGATCTGACTCTTTTTTTTAAATTTTTGGCCTTTCCAACATAAATTACTCTGTCTGACTTGTTCAAAAATTTATAAACACCTGGAGAAGTCGTAATGTTTTTTAAATATTCAGAAATAGGACTCTTTTCCATTACTCAAATATACCACGAAATGTTTCTAATATATAAAAAGGATTCAGCTATCTCTGCATATTCTTGGCTTCAATACTCAAAGTAGCATGAGGTACAAGCTTTAGTCTTTCATTTGAAATAAGCTTACCGGTAACTCTACATATCCCGTAAGTTTTATTCTCAATTCTAATCAATGCAGTTTTTAAGTCCCTTATAAACTTTTCTTGTCTTAGGGCTAATTGTGAATTTGATTCTTTACTCATAACAGTACTGCCCTCGTCAAAAGCTTTAAATGTTGGAGAGGTGTCTTCAGTCCCATTATTATGGTCATTCATGTAAGCACTCTTGATCAACTCTAGATCATGCTTTGCTTTACTGATTTTTTCATTTATTAGCTTTTTGAATTCTGCTAAATCTGAATCTGAATATCTAATATTTACATCTTTACTCATGGTTTTAAACTTTAGTTATAAATATTTTAGTTTTTAATTTTTCAAAAAATATTTCATGACCCCCCTCATGCTGGACATTAAACTGTATAGCATTTGCAAGTGTCTCTGATTTTACATACTCTAAATTGTTATTGATAGCTTTTTCAATTTCAAAATCACCAGAGAAATTTAAACTGATTCTATCAGTAACCTCAAAACCGTTTGATTTTCTCAAATTTTGAACCTTGCTAACAATTTCTCTTGCAATCCCCTCTTCCATTAATTCTTGATCTATCTTGATATCTAATGCAACAGTTATGTTGCCTTCGTTAGCTACTAACCAACCTTCAATATCTTTAGAGGAGATGTCAAAATCATCTACGTTGAAAGTTATAGATTTTTTATCAATAATTAAATCAATTTTTCCTGTTTTTTCCAACTCTAGAATTCTGGTATTTTCAAGTAAATTAGTTTGAGAGGAAATTTCTTTCATGAACTTTCCGTATTTAGGACCTAATTTTTTAAAATTA
Source organism: uncultured Bacteroidota bacterium (assembly GCA_902510475.1). Lineage (GTDB taxonomy): Bacteria > Bacteroidota > Bacteroidia > Flavobacteriales > Flavobacteriaceae > MED-G13. The sequence continues at coordinate 30,452 of CABXCC010000010.1, forward strand.
GGTTTGATTGATTTTACAAGTAAATCAGATTTTCCCTCAATAAATTCTATATTTTTTACATTAACCTCTCTCTTAATTTCTTCTGAAACTGAGTCAATTATATTTTTTTTACTAAAGCTTTCAACTGGGATTAAAATCCTATTTAAGGGCTGTCTTACCTTAATTTTTTCTTTTGCCCTTAATGACAAGGTCAGAGAAGAAATTATTTGTGCATAGCTTATCTTTTCTTGTAAGTCTTTGTCAATCTTACAGGTGTCAGAAACTGGAAAGTTTTCAAGGTGAACACTTTCCGGAAATTTTCTGTCAATATTTCTGGTTAAATCCTGAAACATTTTGTCCATAAAAAAAGGGGAAATTGGTGCAGAAATTTTACATATATCAACTAAAACAGTGAATAATGTTTGGTATGCAGAAATTTTATCAAGCTCATATTCTCCTTTCCAAAATCTTCTTCTACTTAATCTAACATACCAATTACTCAAATTGTCGATAACAAAATTAGATATCTCTCTAGCTGCTTTTGTAGGTTCATAATCCTCGTAAAATTTTTCAACTTTAGAAATAAGTGTGTTTAGTTCTGAAATAATCCATCTGTCTAATTCAGGTTTTTCTTCGAATTTGATCTCATTTTCTTTATAATTAAAGTTGTCAATATTGGCATATAATGCGAAAAACGAATAGGTATTATAAAGTGTTCCAAAAAATTTTCTTTTAATCTCGTCAACTCCGTTAATGTCAAACTTTAAATTATCCCAAGGATTTGAATTTGAAATCATATACCACCTTGTAGCATCTGGCCCATAATCTGAAAGGGTTTTAAACGGATCAATCGCATTACCTAACCTTTTTGACATCTTTTGACCATTTTTGTCTAGTACCAATCCATTTGAAATAACATTTTTATATGAAACAGAATCAAAAACCATTGTGCTGATTGCGTGTAAGGTATAAAACCAGCCTCTGGTTTGGTCAACTCCTTCAGCGATAAAATCAGCAGGATAAAATTTATTGCTATCTATATTCTCTTTATTTTCAAATGGATAGTGCCATTGAGCATAAGGCATGCTTCCAGAGTCAAACCAAACATCAATTAAATCTTCTTCTCTTTTCATTTTCTTTCCAGAACTTGAAACTAAGATTATTCTATCAACAACATTTTTATGAAGATCTATTTTTGAGTAATTTTCATCTGACAAGTCATTTAATTTGAACTCAGAAAATATATTTTCCCTCATGAAACCTTTTTCTACAGACTTTGCAATCTCGTGAATCAACTCCTCAATAGAGCCGATACATATCTCTTCTTTTCCATCCTCAGTTCTCCAAATCGGAAGGGGTATGCCCCAAAATCTCGATCTTGAAAGATTCCAGTCGTTAACATTTTCAAGCCATTTCTCAAACCTACCTTCTCCAGTTGATTTTGGTTTCCAATTAATTTTCTTGTTTAATGATACCATTTTGTCTCTAAAGGACGAAGCTTTAATAAACCATGAATCAATCGGATAATACAAAATAGGCTTGTCCGTTCTCCAACAATTTGGGTAACTGTGTTTGTATTTTTCTACTTTAAAAGCTTTGTTTTCTGTTTTTAGTTTAATTGCAATTTCAACATCAACTGACTTTTCTGGGACATTATCCTTTTCATAATACTCGTTTTTCACAAACTTACCCGCTAATTCACGCATTTCAGGTCTAAATTTTCCTTGTAAATCAACTAAGGGAACCAAATCACCATTAGAGTCCTTTACTAACATGGGAGGGATCGGAGGTTTTGCAGATTTAGCTACTAATGCATCATCTGCTCCAAAAGTGGGGGCAGTATGAACGATTCCAGTACCGTCAGTAGTCGTTACAAAATCACCTAAAATTATCCTAAAAGCATCTTTTGGGTTTTCATTGGGGATTGCGTAATCAATTAATTGTTCGTATTTGATATTTTCTAATTCTTTACCCACAAAGGATTTTATTTTTATAAAGGGAATTTTTTTTGCGTTGAATTCATATTCAACCAAATCTTGCAAATTATCAGATTCATAATATACATTTGAAAACTGTTTGGAAATTAAATCTTCTGCAACAATATAGTCAGCCTTCATCCCTGTATACTGATTAAATGATCTTATTAAACAATATTTGATTTTTGGACCTACGGTTAAAGCAGTATTACTTGGTAGCGTCCACGGAGTAGTTGTCCATGCTATTACAAAAATATCTAAATCACTTGTTAAAAAGTCTGGTAAATCTTTGGTCAAAAGTTTAAACTGAGCCGTTACAGTTGTGTCAGAAACGTCTTGATATGTACCCGGCTGATTCAACTCATGAGAACTAATCGCTGTTCCTGCTTTTGGAGAATATGGTTGAATTGTATATCCTTTATACATAAGGTCTTTGTCATAAATTTGTTTTAATAACCACCAAACCGATTCCATGTACTTTGAAGTATATGTTACGTATGGGTTATTTACATCAACCCAATATCCCATTTTTAAAGTCAAATCATTCCAAATATCTGTGTATTTCATGACTGCTTTTTTACACTCCTCATTATAATCCTCAACACTAATTTTTTTACCTATATCCTCCTTTGTGATTCCTAAACTATTTTCAACTCCAAGCTCAACAGGCAAACCATGCGTGTCCCATCCGGCTTTTCTCTGTACATAAAAACCTTTCATAGTTTTAAATCTTAAAAAAATATCCTTAATTGATCTAGCTAAAACATGATGAATTCCTGGCAGCCCATTTGCCGAAGGAGGTCCTTCAAAAAATATATATGGATTTTTACCAGAGGTCTTATTTACAGATTTTTTGAAAATTTCATTTTTTTTCCAATAGGAAAGTATTTCTTCAGAAATTTTTGGAAGGTCTAAATATTTATATTCGTTAAAATTCATTGGTTATTTGAAAAATTTACCGAGTCAACGAAAATACTAAATTTAGTTTAACAATTATGAAATGTGATCTATCAAATCCTCAATTCTTGTTAAATAAATAACTTCAATTTTTTTGGAGGAAATTACGTCACAATATTTTGAAACAAATATTTTAGAAAAACCAAGTTTTTCAGCCTCTTTTATTCTTTGATCAATTCTTCTAACAGGTCTAATTTCGCCAGAAAGACCAACTTCAGCTGCAAAACAATAGTCCTCGGGAATACTAACATCATTATTGGACGACATAATTGCTGAAATTATAGCTAAATCATTCCCTGTGTCTTCAACTTTTAGCCCACCCGTAATATTTAAAAATATATCTTTTGAGCCTAAGTGAAAGCCTGCTCTTTTTTCTAACACCGCCAATAACATATTAAGTCTTTTAGAATTTATTCCATTTGAACTTCTTTGAGGTGTTCCATATACTGCAGAACTTACCAGGGCCTGTACCTCGATAAGAAATGGTCTAGAGCCTTCCACGGAAGCGCATATCGCAGTTCCGCTTAGTTTCTGGTCTGATTTTCCTATTAAAATTTCCGAGGGATTAACTATTTCTTTCAATCCTTCAGTAACCATTTCATATATTCCTATTTCATTTGTTGATCCAAATCTATTCTTTTTTAACCTTAAAATTCTATATAAATGATTTCTGTCACCTTCAAACTGTAATACGGTATCTACCATGTGTTCTAAAACTTTTGGACCGGCAATATTCCCGTCTTTATTAATGTGGCCAATTAACATTATAGGGATAGAGGTCCTTTTTGCAAAATTTATTAACTCAGCAGTACATGTTTTTAATTGTGTTATACTTCCTTGCATTGAATCTATTGAGCCTGTAGTTAAGGTTTGAATAGAATCTATTATTAATAGATTTGGTCTGGTTTTTTCAGCTTGAGAAAAAATATTTTCCAATTTATTTTCTGAATAGATTAAACAATCTTTGTTGGAGTAACTTATCCTATTAGCTCTAATTTTAATTTGATTCTCGCTCTCTTCGCCAGAAACGTATAAAACTCTTTGTTTAATTTTTAAGGATAGTTGCAAAAATAATGTGCTTTTGCCAATTCCAGGCTCTCCTCCCAATAGTGTAATTGAACCGGGTACTATACCTCCCCCTAATACCCTGTTAAACTCATTATCATTTGTTTTAATTCTGTATTCGTCCTTAATTTTAATTTCATGAATGGATTTTGGAGTATTTTGAACATCGTTTAAGTCTGATTTTGTATGATCCCACAATGATTTTTTTGAAGCTTGTACAAACTCTTCTGTAATTGTATTCCAGCTATTACATTTGTTACACTGGCCTTGCCATTTTGCATATTGAGCTCCGCAGTTTTGACAATAAAAGGTGCTTTTCAATTTTGACATAATTATAAATTAAAGTCATCTTGTATTCTGTCTGCTAATTCTAATAAATAATCTTTTGTTAAACCCTGAACTTCATTCATGTTATATGCAGATCTATAAATCTGCATAGCTCTTTCGGGATCACCTGTCTCTTCAAAAAATCTGCCTTTGTAGTAACTTGGTAATATTGTTTCAGGATAATATTCAAACGCATATTCAGAAAGATCCTCGTAATATTTAAATTTTTCTTTTGACTCAATATATTCTTCAATTGCCATAAAATCATTCATTGAGACTTTTTTATCTATACCATAATATCCCTTTATATTTTTATATTTTTCTATCAAATAATCAACAGGTGATGACTCTAGCTTTGAGATAATTGAATCATACTCAATCTTATCTATATCCTTATACAGAGAATATGTCTCACGGATAGATTTAGGAATGCTTAATGTAGGTAAAGTATAATGATTCTCTTCATCATAAATCAATGACTTAAATTTTAATCTTTTATTTTTTATCAAATTCAATGAATTAGAAAAATTCAGAACATCTTCATAAATTGTTTCAAAATCTTGTTTTGACGAAGAAACGGTGTAAAGAATATTAGCTTTTGTCTTACTTAAATTCTGAACTAAATATTCTTTCATGTCTTTGGAGAATTTTGGACTTATAGAAATATATCCCCTAATTAGTGGGTCATTCTTTAATAGAAAAAAATTAATAAAATTAGCAGTTCTTTCCTGTCCTAAAACAATAATAAATTCAGAGGCTCTATAGTTTTTTGACATATGGGGTATTAATTCCTGAACAATAAAATCATAAAAATTTGCAGTGGAGGTAATGGGTGTATTGTTTATGTTATCAAAAATACTTGAATCTTTAAATCTGGAATCTCTTTGTTTTATACCAACTACCAAATTTTCAGGAATATCACCCCAGTATGATAAGTAGTCAACTGAGCCAGAAACTAAATTAAATAGATGATCTCCATCCATTATAATCATCAAAGGATATGTGGTTTCATCGTCTTTTGTGAATGATCTGGGAAGTTGAATTTCAAAGGCTCTTTTGTCAGATAATATTTTCGAAACTATTGTATCGTTAATTTTTGAAACATACAAGGAATCTAAATTTTGACTAAAACAAAAGTTAGTGCAAATTATAAATGTAAATATAATTGTCAATTGTTTCATTTGCTGTTACTTCTGTTAATGAAAGGTAAGATAAATAATGATAATCCTCCAAAAATTACAACCATCAATGTTTGAGATAGCCACATGACCCAGCCAAAAGCAAGGCCAATTGTTGACTGTACTCCGTACCATCCTAAAGATTCCTCAACAGCTAATGGGTAAATTCCTATACCTCCGTTTGAAAACATAATTGATAATGCAGCCAAAGTAAAAGAAATCATCAACTCAAAAAAAGAAACTTGGTTTAACCCAACAAATGCTTTTGAAGTAAAATAAAACATTAAAACATACATTACCCATATAAAAACGGAGTGGAGTATAAATTGATTTCTTTTTTTCATTCTAAAGATGATGGTAATCCCATCAATTAATCCGGTAAGAAATAGTTTAATTTTTTTATAAAATTTAAACCTCTTAATTATTAGATACAAAGATGTAACTATAAATAATACGATTAATGATGACCATAGTAATGTCGAAAAGTCCGATTGTTCAAGAAAATCTGTAAGTTTATTAGAAATTTTGTCAAATTCAATGATTAAACCAATCATTATTATAACAAGAATTGATATTACATCTACCGCTCTTTCAGCTACAATAGTTCCAATTGCTTTTTCAAAAGGAATATTTTCATATTTGGAAATCATTGTACCTCTTGCAATATCGCCTGCTCTAGGAATTGTATAATTTATTAGGTATGCTGAAAAAACTGTTAAAACACTATTAATAAAACCCAATTTATAACCCAAAGGTTCGATTAAAAATTTCCACCTATATGACCTGGAAATATGACTTAATGCCCCTACAAAAATCCCTACAAAAACCCATAAGTAATTTATTTTAGTAAAGTATTCTTTAAATTCAGAAAAACTGATGTCTTTAAAGGAATAATAAATACAAAATACTCCGATAAAAATTGGAAGGAAATTTTTTAAGTTTATTTTATTGGTACTCAATTTATTTTAATAAATTATTTTCTTCGTTAGGAAAAATTATACTTGGTTTAAAATTTTTAGCTTTATCAAAACTCATTGATGCATATGTGATTAAAATTAAAATGTCTCCGATACTAACCTTTCTTGCTGCAGCACCGTTAACAGTAATTTCACCCGAACCTCTTAAACCTGGGATTACATAGGTCTCTAATCTTTCTCCATTATTATTATTTACAATTTGAATTTTTTCACCCTCAATAATATTTGCAGCATCCATTAGGTCTTTGTCAATTGTAATGCTTCCGATATAATTTAAATCAGCACCCGTAACTTTTACTCTGTGAATCTTAGATTTTAAAATTTCAATATTCATCAAAAATCAATATAATTTTATATTATCAATTAATCTCACACCAGAAATATCGGCTGCTATAAACGCTCGATATTTTTGATTTTTTTTCTTTTTCTTAATCGGTTTTAAATCCTTTTCATTAGCAATTGCAAAATATTCAATACTAATCTGAGGAAAATTTTCAAAAAGGTCTTCGACATTAGTATGTATTTTTTCTAAATCTAGATTCTCGAAATTCTTTTTCGCAAAACTAAGGGCTTTAAACAAATTTGTTGCTATATTTTGTGAAGAAATATCTAATTTTTTATTTCTAGAACTAAGGGCTAGTCCGTCATTTTGCCTTATGGTTTCGCACCTTGTGATTTTTAATTTAAATCCGATTTTCAAGACGAGATCTTCAATTATTCTTAACTGCTGAAAGTCTTTTTCCCCAAAATAAACATTATCAGCCGTTACTATTTCAAACAACTTATGTACAACGGTTGCAACTCCTTGAAAATGACCCTGTCTATGTTCCCCTTCCATGTATTTATCTAAATCACCGAAATCATATGAGTCTGAAAACACCTTTCCTGAATATATTTCGTCAGCATCTGGATTAAATAAAATTATATTTTCGGAAATTGAATCTAATAGCTCAATATCTTTTGAAATATCATTAGGATATGATTTGAAATCATTAATGTCGTTAAACTGCGTTGGATTTATAAAAATAGAAACCACAGAATAATCATTTTCTAAAATAGATTTTTTAATAAGGGATATATGTCCATCATGTAATGCTCCCATTGTGGGTACAAATCCAATTCTAAAATTATCATTTTTTAATTTTCTTATATGATTTTTAAAATCTGGTATATTCTTAAAAATTATCATTTTAATAAAAAATTAACAGCATGTAAACTTAATACTTTGCAATTAATCTACATAATTTTTGTAATTTTGCTTCCTCTTAGGGGCACTTCAAAAAAAGAATTGATGAAAAATAGAAAGATTTTATATGTATCCTCAGAAGTAGTTCCATATTTGCCAGAAAATGAAATTTCTTCAATGTCTTTTGAAATACCTAAAATGGTTAACAAACAGGGTGGGCAAATTAGAATTTTTATGCCTAAATATGGAAATATTAATGAAAGAAGACATCAGCTACACGAAGTAATAAGGTTATCTGGGCTTAATCTTGTGGTTAATGACCTTGATATGCCTTTGATAATAAAGGTTGCATCAATCCCAAAGGAAAGAATTCAGGTGTATTTTATTGATAACGAAGAATACTTTAACAGGAAAGCTACTTTTAAAGATTCTGGTGATAAATTGTTCAATGACAATGATGAAAGGTGTATATTTTTTGCAAAAGGGGTTTTGGAAACCATTAAAAGGTTAAACTGGTCTCCAGACATTATACATGTTCATGGGTGGATGTCAGCATTATTGCCAATTTATCTTAAAGAAAATTTTAAAAATGAGCCGATCTTTCAAAAAAGTAAAATTGTAACCTCATTATATGCTAATGAATTTGAAAAAAGCTTGAATGATGATATGATCAATAAAGTTTTATTTGATGAAATTGACAGAAAAAATATTTCTGATTTAAAAGAGCCTACTTATGAAAATCTAACCAGAATTGCTATTAATTACTCTGATGGGATTATCTTAGGCTCAGAAAATATTTCACCCAAAACAATAAAATTTCTAAAAGATTATAAAAATCCTATCCTTGATTTTCAGCCGAGAGATTCTTTTTCCGAATCCTATATAGAATTTTACAACAATTTGTTCGATTAATGATCATGAATCTAAATAAAATTAAAATTTTAATTTTTCTGTTGCTTCTTACGTCTTGTGAAAAAGACTTTGCAAGCTTTGATTCTGAAGTTATTAATTCTGAAAATGCTATAAATTTTTCTACCAATAGTATTGAATATAGCCTTAAAAATTTTTCTGAGAAAGTAAATCCTGTTCAAACTAATAGTCTCCCTTCTTTCTTATTAGGAAGTTATAATCACCCCCAATTTGGAAATTCGATAAGTAGTTTTATCGGTCAAATCGTGCCTGAGGAATACAATCACGATTTTGGGGATAATGTTGTTTTAGACTCTGTTGTGCTTACAATGCCCTATTATTCTAGGGGAGTTGAAACTAGCGAGGAAGGTGATATTACATATGAAATTGATTCGGTATACGGAGATTCTCCGATCAAAATTTCAGTTTTCAGAAATAATTTTTTCCTAAGAACTTTTGATCCCTATGGTGATTTTGATTCAAGTCAAACTTATTTTTCTAATGCTTCATTATCTGTTGAGGAAGCAATTGATTCATATCAAATGGAAGGTGAACTCCTTTTTGAAATTGAAAATTTTACACCAAGTGCAGAGCAAATTAATTTGACAGAAATTGATACAGCTGGAAATACGTTTGTTTCACAAAGGCTTGCTCCTGCCCTAAGATTTAAACTAGATAATCCAAACGATATTTTTTGGGAAAACAATTTCTTTGAGAATCAAAATAATCCAGTTTTATCAAATGAGTCAAACTTCAAAGATTTTTTTAGGGGACTTTACATAAAAATTGAAAATGTAGGTCAAGATGGTACAATGATGTTGTTAAATTTAGCTTCATCTAATTCAAAACTTACAATACATTATACTTCAGACAATACCACAATCGGCGATAGTGACACCGGATCAGTTGACGAAGTTGAAACAAATCAGCACGAATATATAATGAACTTTTCTGGTAATTTATTTAACGTGTTTGACAATGAGAATCTTATCGATGTAGCGCTGATTGATCAGACCAATGGCAATGAAAATATTTATCTTGACGGAGGTGAAGGAGTCATAACAAAACTTGACTTATTTTCTGGGACAGCAACAAACGAGTTTGGTGAGGAAGTTGGTGAATTTGAACATTTTAAAAACTATTTCTATGATGAAATTTCAGACCAGCCTAAAAGAATTATTAACGAAGCTTTTATTGAATTCTTTGTAAATCAAAATTATCTTAACGAAGATGAACCTGATAGAATTTACATATACAACCATGATCAGAACTCTGCATTAATTGATTATTTTCTTGATCAATCGGTAAGTTCTACAACTATAAATGCTAAAATCAATCATTTAGTCCCGTTAACAAGAGATAGTTTGTCAGATAATCGCGGAGTAAAATACAAAGTAAGAATTACAGAACATCTCAATAATTTAATTCTTAGGGACTCTACTAATGCTAAGCTAGGGCTTGCTGTAATTTCAGACATTGCTTCGGTTCAAAATTACGGAATCTTAGATGAAGATACATCTGACAATAAAAGTTTGGCGTCTGGAATAATTTTAAGCCCAAAAGGCACTATTATTCATGGTAATTTGAGCCCAAATATCGAAAAAAGACCTCTGATTAAAATTTATTACACAGAACCCGTAGATTAAAGCCAGATATTATTATTCATATTAAAAAATTATTCATTAAAAACTAATACCAATAAATTTGATCATATGTGTGGAATTGTAGGTTACCTGGGTGAGAAAGATTCATTGGATATAATTTTAAACGGCCTAAAAAGACTTGAATATCGTGGATATGATAGTGCTGGTATAGCCGTATATAACGGAAAGACAATTGCTTGTTGTAAATCAAAAGGGAAGATAAGTAAACTTGAAAAAAACTTATCCAAAAGAAAAAATTTAAAAGGCGGGTTAGGTATTGGACATACAAGATGGGCTACTCACGGGGAGCCTAACAATGTTAATGCTCATCCTCAATTTTCTAATTCCAATAAACTTTGTCTAGTACATAATGGAATTATTGAAAATTACTCAACTATAAAACAAAAACTTACTAAAGAAGGGTTCTCTTTTAAGTCGGAAACTGACACAGAAGTTTTGGTTAATTTAATTGAGTATGTAAAAAGCAAGGAAAATGTAAAGTTAGGTGAAGCGGTTCAAATTGCTCTAAATCAGGTTATTGGTGCCTATGCAATTGCTGTTATTGATAATGATAAGCCTGATGAAATTGTGGTTGCTAAATTGGGTAGCCCTCTTTGTATTGGGGTTGGTAATGATGAATATTTTATTGGCAGTGATGTAACTCCATTTATAGAGCACACTAAAGATGTGGTTTATCTGGAGGACGGTGAACTGGCAATTATAAGAAATCACAAAGACACTATATATAGAAAGATTGTAAATGATAAAATAATTTCTCCAATTGTAAGTAAGTTAGAGTTAAGTTTAGATAAAATTGAAAAACAAGGCTTTGATCACTACATGTTAAAAGAAATTTATGAACAACCTAAAGCCATTGAAGATACATTAAGAGGAAGATTAAATATCTCTAAAGGTTTAATAAAATTATCTGGTGTAGATGACTACATTAATAAATTTTTATCCGCAAATAAAATAACAATTATAGCATGTGGTACATCATGGCACTCAGCTTTAGTAGCTGAATATATGTTTGAAAAAATAGCAAGAATTCCTGTTGAAGTTGAATATGCTTCCGAGTTTAGATATAGAGATCCTGTTGTTGAAAAAAATGACATTATCATTGCTATTTCACAGTCTGGTGAAACCGCTGATACTTTAGCAGCTATCAAATTAGCAAAGTCAAGAGGAGCATTTGTTTATGGAATCTGTAATGTTGTTGGTTCCTCAATAGCTAGGGAATCTGACAGCGGCTCATATACACACGCTGGGCCTGAAATTGGAGTTGCTTCGACAAAAGCATTTACTACACAGATGACTGTCCTTTATTTAATTGCGGTTAAATTAAGCAAGTCAAAGGGAATTATTTCAGAAAAAATATTTCAAAAATATATTTATGAAATTTCAAAAATTGGAGATTATGTTCACAAAACTCTAGCAATGAACAATAAAATAAAAAAAATAGCAAAAGAATTCCAAAAATCTAAAAATTGTTTGTACCTAGGTAGAGGCTATAACTTTCCGATCGCATTAGAAGGAGCTTTAAAGCTTAAAGAGATTTCCTACATCCACGCTGAAGGATATCCTGCAGCTGAAATGAAACACGGTCCAATTGCTTTGATTGACAAGGATATGCCAACAATAGTTATCGCTACTAATAAAATCAACTACGATAAAATCGTAAGTAATATCCAGGAAATCAAATCAAGAAAAGGAAAAATAGTAGCTATTGTTTCTGAGGGGGACAAAGAAGTTAAAAAAATTGCTGACCACGTTATAGAAGTACCGGATAGTGTTGAGTCAATAACACCATTTATCACTGTTATTCCTCTTCAATTACTTTCTTACCATATTGCGGTATTACTTGGAAAAGATGTTGATCAACCAAGAAATCTAGCGAAATCAGTTACGGTTGAGTAGAGTTGAAGAGGGTTACAAATTCAGAACCACAAGAAAACTCCATTTCAGTAGAATAGTTAAAATTCATCCCAAAAATTTGTTGTAAATTCTTCCAAATATTCTGGAATTACTTCATTTTTATTTGTGATATCCTCAAACTTTTCTTTTGATATATTTATTGATTCAAATACCTGTAATTCTGTAGTACTCTTTTCGTCAGAAACAATATCCATCCTAAATGAAATCTCATTCTGTTTTCTTCGTCCTTTTACATTTTTGTTTTTTTCAATCAACTTTATAGGTCTATCGAATCCAACCCTGCGTCCAAAATTTATTTTTGAATAAGATAAACTGTACTTTTTATTTTCATATTTTGAAAAAATCATTTTTCCGTCACGTAAATAGATGTTAACAAAAATTCCCAGCAACTTTAAATTGTATACTG
>CABXCC010000011.1 GCA_902510475.1 uncultured Bacteroidota bacterium
TTTGACCACTCGAGAATGAATTCATTCTACCTCCTTTAAATGCCGAGTTTTTATCTTCAGAATATTTTTTTGCTAAGTATTCAAAACTTGAACCCTTGTTGATTGAATCAAGTATAGAATTAATTTTCTCTACTGAATTTTCTTTTGATTTAAAAATCATAATATGACCTACATTTATTTCTCCAAGTGAAGGTCTTTTATCATGAAGCCTAATTATATGATAACCAAATCTTGTCTTAAATGGAAGAGAAACTTCACCAATTTGAGAATCATATGCAACATTTTCAAAATTATATATCATTTTAAAAGCAGAAAAATATCCTAAATCTTCAACTATATATTTATTGTTTTTATTATGTTTTTTATTGAAATTGTCAATACTTAATTTTAAAAAATCATTTCTTAAATTTTTTAACTTTTCAATAACTTTAATTGAATCATTATCTGATTCACTATGTCTAATTAAAACATGGGAAACCTTAACTTCATATTTAGTTCTTTCGTATGCTTCTTTAAGAAATTTTTCTTCAGTTTCTTTATCTGTTAAGTAAGAGCTTTGTAATTGTTTTGCATATTTATTTAACTCTTTTAAATAGGTGTTTTCCTTGTGCAGGTCTAAACTATATGCTTCAGCCAATTTCAATTTGTAATTAATAAATAAATCTAAGTAAGTCTGAACGTCTCTCTGATCTGAATCTTTAATCAAATCAATATTTTTATTATACACCCTATGAAACTCATCCACATATACAGGGCTTTCGCTTACAGTAAATAGTACATCTTTTTCATTTTGAGAAAAAGAAAAAGAAAAAAAGAAAAAAAACAGAAATATCTTGTACATAGAATTAAATTAGATGGCAAAAATAAAAATATATAAACAATTTAAAATATTTATCTGGAGTAATTTGGAGCTTCTTTAGTAATATTTACTCCGTGAGGGTGGCTCTCAACAATTCCAGAAGTGGTAATTTTTACAAATTTTGCGTTTTTCTGTAAAGAGGAAAGATCTTCAGCTCCACAATACCCCATTCCCGCTCTAAGTCCACCGACAAATTGATGAATACTCTCAACTAAATCCCCTTTGTAAGGGACCCTACCAACTATTCCTTCAGGAACTAACTTTTTTACATCACTTTCTACATCTTGAAAATACCTGTCTTTACTACCCATTTTCATAGCTTCTAAAGAACCCATTCCTCTGTAAGATTTAAATTTTCTTCCTTCATAAATAATAGTTTCACCAGGGGACTCTTTTGTTCCAGCTAATAATGAACCCAACATTACAGAGGATGCGCCAGCTGCAATTGCTTTGGCAATATCACCCGTATATTTTATTCCACCATCTGCGATAACCGGAACCTCTTTATTTATTTCATTGCATACTTGTAAAATGGCAGAAAATTGGGGAAAACCAACACCAGCAACAACTCTGGTTGTGCAAATTGAACCAGGCCCAATTCCTACTTTAATGCCGTCAGCTCCCGCTTTAATTAAAAATTTGGCTGCCTCAACTGTAGCAATATTTCCAACAACTATATCAACCTCTTTAAAATTCTTTTTTAATTTTTTGAGTAAATTAACGACCCTTTCTGTATGCCCATGAGCAGTATCAACAACTATAGCATCTACGCCACATTTAATTAAAGCTTCAGATCTTTCTAATGAATCATCAGTGACTCCAATAGCTGCTGCAACTCTCAATCTTCCATATTTATCCTTGTTAGCTATAGGTTTAAGTTTAAGTTTAATGATGTCACTAAAAGTAATAAGACCGACTAATTTATTTGATTTTGTAACCACTGGAAGTTTTTCAATCTTATTCTCTTGTAAAATTACCTCTGCCTCCTCTAATGAAGTCCCTACTCCTACAGTGATTAAATTTTCTTTTGTCATCACCTCGGTAATGAGTTTATCGTCTTTCTTTTCAAACCTCATGTCGCGGTTGGTAACAATTCCCTTAAGAAAACCTGTATCATCAACAATTGGAATACCTCCAATTTTATTTTCCTTCATACTTTTTTTGGCGTCTGAAACTTTGGAATTCATAGGTAAGGTTACCGGATCCATTATCATACCGCTCTCAGCTCTTTTTACTCTTCTTATTTTTTCAGCCTGTTTTTTTACAGGCATGTTTTTATGTATCACACCAATCCCACCCTCTTGAGCGATTGCTATAGCCATTCTACTCTCAGTTACAGTATCCATTGCAGCCGAAACAATCGGAATATTTAACGGAATATTTTTTGAAAATTTTGATCTAATACTTACCTCTCTAGGTAAAACATTGGAATATCCAGGGACTAATAATACATCGTCATATGTTAAGGCTTCGGAAATAATTTTATTGGAGGTAGATTTCATGCAATTAAAGATTAATTGCATGCAAATATACGATTTGCTAATTAAACATTACTCATTTTAAACATCAATTAATTTCTACAGGGAAAATAATAAAATGACTTATTTAATTATCTATAATTTTTAAATATGTCCTTCGCATAATTGTACGAAACTTCAAAGTTAAACGGTTTTATAAATGAATTAATTTTATTTTCGTTACAAAAAGAGATAATCTTTTCTGTTGGCATATTCCCTACTAAATCATCGGAGGCCATCGGACATCCGCCAAATCCTTGAATTGCTCCATCAAGTCTTTTACATCCAGATTTTACAGAAGCCTCAACCTTATCTCTCCACAAACTAGGTGTTGTGTGCAGGTGTAAACCAAACTCTATATCAGGATATTTTAAAGACATAAATGTATATAATTTATTAATTAATTCGGGGGTAGCAGAACCTATTGTATCACTTAGAGAAATAATTTTTATTCCTGCATAAACAAGTTTTGAAACCCATTTATCAATTAAATTTAAATTCCACACCTCTCCGTAAGGATTACCAAAGCACATGGATAGATAAACAACCAATTGCTTATCAACTGACTTAGTAATCTCATTAATATTAATCAGAGTATCAAATGACTCAACAATTGTCTTATTGGTATTTCTCATTTGAAAATTTTCAGAAATGGAAAATGGATAACCAACATAGGAGATATTATTAAATTTTGCAGCACTTTCAGCTCCTCTTATGTTGGCAACAATCACCAATAGTTTTGTCTTTGATATGGAAAGATCTAAAGAATTAAGAACATCAGCTGTATCTCTTAGCTGAGGAATAGCTTTTTGAGAAACGAAACTACCCATATCTAATGTGTCAAATTCCACTTCAATTAAACTTTGAATGTATTTGATTTTTTTTTCAGTTGGGATAAACATTTTTATGCTTTGCATTGCATCCCTGGGACATTCGATAATTTTAAATTTAGACATTTGAATCTTTCTATTCTAAAGTTAAATTATTTTCTGTAAATAAAATTAAAATTGAAATGATCAGTAGAACAATTACATTTATGTGCTTGACTATTTTATTTGAATTTGAAGTTTTATTAAATTTTGAATAAAAAGAATTAGAAAAAATTACTAAAATTCCAAAAACCAGAATTGTTGAGCATACAAAGATTAAACCTAGATATATTAGCTGGATCTCAATAGAAATAGTTTGGGAAAAAATAAAGTTTGGAAAAAAAGCAACAAAAAAAAGAAATACTTTTGGATTTAATAAGTTCATTAAAACCCCTTTTTTAAAAAAATTAAAATATGAGCTCTTTAATTCTAAAGCCCCTTTAAAGTTGTTTTGTTCTTTTGAAAAACACAATTGAATAGCAAGAAACATTATGTAAGAAAAACCAAATAACTTTAATAAATTAAATACAAACTTACTTTCTAAAATAAAAATACTGAATCCAAAAGAAAGTAATAAAGTGTGTATTAAACAACCTACTACTAAACCTGATAAAAATAAAAATCCTGCATTTTTCCCAGACCTCATAGTAAGAGAAATAAGGAACATGTTGTCCGGGCCAGGAGTGATTGCAAGAAGGATACATGAAACTAAAAAAGAAAACAGCATTAAATGGAATTATTATTGATATAAGTATAATTATATATAAATTTACAGTTTATTATCACATATGGTTAAAATAAAACTCACAATTTTTTTATTATTTTTTCATGTTTTCTCTTATAATTTTTCTCAAGAAAATTCATCCCTTTGTGGTACTGTTGTACCCCAAAATTTCTTGGAAATTGAATTGAATTCAAAATCAAATTACAACTATTATATAAATGAGTTTTATGATAAAATTCAATTGAAAACTTCAACTGCTTTAACTGATATTCCGGTAAAAATACATGTTGTTAGAAATGACTTTGGCTCAACTAACATAAGTATTGATGAGATTTTATCAGAAATTGATGAGGTTAATTCTTTTTTACAAAATTCATTTCTTAGAATAAATATTTGTGATGAAATAAATTACATTAACGATAGCTCTTTACACGAATTTGATTTAGAACAAATAGAATCTTTATATAGTAATCATCAAGAAGATATTTTAAATATATATTTTGTTGAATCTATTACAACTAATAATTCAGAATTGTGTGGATATACTTACATGCCAGGCAATCAAAATCAGTTTTATGATGTTATTGTAATGGATAATCAGTGCACAAACTCGTCTGTGAATCAAACATTGGTTCACGAATTTGGACATCACTTTAATTTAATTCATACACATGGACCTCAAAACGGAGTATTAACGGATGAATTTGTAAATGGAGCTAATTGTTCTAGTGCAGGAGATAGAGTTTGTGATACACCAGCTGACCCAGAATTAAATTCATCAAATGTTAGTAATGTTAATTGTTTATACAGTGGTAATGTCACAGATGAATATGGGCTTCTATTTGATCCAGATACTTCAAATATAATGTCCTATGCCCCACAAATATGTCGTGATAATTTTACAATTGAACAATATGCTAGAATGTATGCTGGATTTCATACATTTAAAACATATTATAAATGTCCTTCCTTAAATGTTGATTTTTACTCTGAAAATGTGATTGATTACTGCAATGATTTAATGTCTGTTAACTTTTTTGATGATAGTGAGGGTGCAATTTCTTGGGAATGGGATGTAGACGGTGATGATATAATTGACTATACGGATCAAAACTTTTCACATAGCTATTCGCCAGGAGTTTATGATATTGCTTTAAAAATAACTAACGCAAATGAATCTATAACAAAAGTTTTTCCTGAGTATATTAATTTTGAATCAAGCGTGTTTGAAACCTCTAAAGTTATTTTAAAGCTAGTAATTATTGATACAGACGAAAATACATGGGAATTAAAAAATAGTGGCGGAGAACTTGTTTACTCTGGTGGACCCTACTCAGAGAGCGGAGAATATATTGTAGAGTTAGAAATTATGCCATCTGAATGTTACACATTTACTATTTATGATTCAACAGGAAATGGACTTGCTAACTACAGCTCAGAAGGAGTAGAATATTACAGATTAACCACTGAAGAAGGAGAATTAATAAGGTATAATCAAAATTTTGGATTTGATGAGTCTACATACATTAATACTTACTATTTAAGTTTTAATGAAGTTAATGCACCTAACTTTTTTGTTTCACCAAACCCATCTGACTCATTTATTAAAATCAACCACAGCAATGAATTACCAGATCATTTTAAAATTTATGATATTAACGGAAGAACAATGAAAATAGGCGATATTAAAGATGAAAAGGATTTAACAATTTCAACGATTGATTTAAGTAGTGGAATGTATTTTATTTCAATTTATAACGAAAGTAAGACGGAAAAACTAAAATTTATAGTTAAGTAATTCTTTATTTATTTTTTTTATAAAACCAGGCCCTTCATAAATTAAACCTGTGTAAATTTGTATCAAGTGTGCTCCTGCTTTAATTTTTTCAATTGCCTGTTCTACAGATGATATACCCCCCACACCAATTATTGGCAACTTTCCATTTGTACATTTTGAAATAAATGAGATTACCTCATTACTCCTATCATATAATGGAGCACCACTCAACCCTCCTTTTTCATTTCTATTTTTAGAATTTAGTTTTGGAAAATTTACAGTAGTATTTGTAGCTATTATTCCATCAATCTTATTAACGCTAATTACGTCTAAAATTTCTAGGATTTTTTCCTCATTTAAATCCGGTGAGATTTTTAAAAGAATAGGTTTTGGGTTTAAAGATTCAAACCTTATTTTATTCAAATCATAAAATAAATCATTTAAAAATTCTTTGGATTGTAATTCTCTTAAGCCAGGGGTGTTTGGGGAACTTACATTTATAACAAAATAATCAACCTGATTATATAATTCCTTAAAACAATAAATATAATCACTTTTTGCATCTGAATTTGGGGTCACTTTGTTTTTACCAATATTTCCACCAACAATAATGTTGAATTTTTTTTTTAATCTTTTCTTAATCAATTCGACACCATCATTATTGAAACCCATCCTATTGATTACCCCTTTGTCTTCTTTTAATCTAAATAATCTCTTTTTGGGATTTCCAAACTGGGGTTTTGGAGTTACAGTTCCAATTTCAATAAAACCAAAACCAAATTTTTCAAACTCGTTTATATGGGTAGCATTTTTATCAAAACCAGCAGCCATACCAATAGGGTTAGGAAATTTTAAACCAAATAGTTCTCTTTCAAGACTATTGTGTCTGACGGAATATATAGATTTTACAAAAAATCCACTAAAAGGAATTTTAAGCAGGATTTTTAATAAATAAAAGGTTAAATGGTGAATTTTTTCAGGGTCAAATAAAAATAAAAAAGGAGAAATAAACTTCTTATACATTAAATCAAAACATTTTCTATTTATTTAGTTCATTAGACGCATCCATCGAAATCATTGATTTATTAAATTTTAATTTACCAGCAGTAGTTTCAATAATACAAGTACCTTCTTTTGAATTTATGTGGTTAATTCTAGCATGCATACCACTCTTCATAACAACCTTGTCTCCAGATTTGAGCTCTTTTAAAAACTTTCTTTCTTTTTTAGCCTTTCTCATTTGTGGTGCAATCATAAAAATATAAATTACTCCAAACATTAATAAAAAAGGAGTGAACTGAGAAAAACCTTCCATAATTAATTTATTATTAACGGACCAGATGGTGAAACCCCGTTTGCCTTATTAATAAAAGCCATAATTCTTACAGATTCAGTTCCTTTTTGCGTATTTGCATTAACAGTAACTGTTTTTGTAGTTTTATTTGCACCTTTCCCGTTAAATTTAACGGTAAATTGCGATGATTCACCTGGCAATAAAGGAGCTCTACTCCAATCTTGAGGAACCGTACAGCCACATGTTGATTTAATCTCACTGATGACCAAGGGAGCATCCCCTGTATTTGTGTAAGAAAAAACAGTTTCCTGAGCTTCACCGTCGTTAATTGTTCCAAAATCGTGAACATTTCTGTCAAAAGTCATAACAGGATATTTAAAAGGGGTATTATCACGTACCTCAGCAGATTTTACATTCTCAGACTTTACTTTGCTAAATGGATCATCACCACAGCTAGTAAATACAAACATTATTGCAAAGAGATAAATAATTTTTTTCATTGGTATAAATATTTAGATTTCAAAAATAAAGAAAAATATTATTCCCTCAAACCTCTTCCCTCCTTAATTAGAGATTTTTTTTCTAAAAGATCTTTAACCAACTTGTCTAATATTCCATTTATAAAAAAACTACTCTTTTCGGTTGAGTAGTCCTTAGCGATTTCAATGTATTCATTTAAACTTACTTTTACAGGAATCAACTTGAAATCTATTATTTCCGTTATCGCTAAATTAAGAATAACTAAATCTATTTTTGCAATTCTATCAACATCCCAGTTCGAAACATATTTATTGATTAACTCATTATTTTTTTTAAAATTTCTCAAGGAAAGATTTACCAAATCATTTGAGTATTTTTTATCAGAACTATTAGAGTGTAACTTAAAATAAAAATTTTTATCAAAACTTTTGACTGTACAATTCTTAATGAATTTTAAAATCATTGTGTTTACAAGCGGAAAGTCATCCATCCAAAAAATATTCTTTTCCTCTAAAAATTCCTGAAACTTTTCATTAGGCATAATAATGTCTTTACAAAGATTATATATAAGTTTTCTGTCTAAATCAAAAGAATTGTCATCGGATGAAATATAATGTTTGAAAAGGTCTGTATTTATAAATTCATTGTAAATCATTATTACATATTTGTAATCTACCTCCCAATTAATAAAATCCCTTGAATTTATTAACGAAGTAATCTTAGAATTTTGTGATACAAGTTCAAGAAATATATTTTTTGACATTCTTTCATTAGAATACTTTGAACTTGCATTTCCGTATAGACTGTCTTTTGAAATTGTATAAGTGCTTTTAGCTTTTTTAAAAATCTCAATTAAGAAAGATATTTGTAATATGTATTGGTCATGGATAGATTCAATACCCTTAAGAAGATTTTTATGATGTTCTTTTGTATCTTCGAAATCGGAGATTTCAAGTGCATACAAAAATTGCATTATTTTAAGCCGAATATGTCTTCGATTTAACATTTTAAAGAACGATCAAAAGTTGCTGCAAGATAATACTAATAATTATATAATTTAATCCCCTTGAAAGAATTAAAATATTTAAATAAATATTTATTAAAGTACAAAACGAATCTCCTATTAGGTTTCTTTATAATTATAATAGCAAGAATTTTATTATTATTCACACCAGGTCTAATAAGAAATTCTGTTAATGTTATTGATGAGTTTAGAAAAGGAAATGTAACGGATATAGAAATCGTACAAACAGAACTCATTGAAAATATTTTTTTAATCTTACTTGCTGCAATCTCAGCAGGTATATTTACTTTTTTAACTCGGCAAACAATTATTAATGTTTCAAGGTATGTAGAGTTTGATCTCAAAAATGAGATTTACAATCAATATCAGAAACTTTCATTAAGTTTTTATAAAAAAAATCAAACAGGGGATCTAATGAATAGAATTAGTGAAGATGTTTCTAGAGTTAGGATGTATGTTGGTCCTGCAATAATGTACTCAACAAATACGATTACTTTGTTAGTAATCACTTTTTTTTACATGTACAAACAATCGCCTGAATTGACTCTTTATACAGTTAGCCCACTACCAATTCTATCATTTACAATTTATAAATTAAGTAGAATAATAAATATTAAAAGTAAAATAGTTCAAGAATCTTTATCAAATCTATCCTCCTTTTCACAAGAAATATTTACAGGAATTAAAATTGTAAAATCGTATTCAATGCAAGCTTCAAATACAGATAAATTTGAAGAAATATCTCAAGTTAATAAGGAAAACCAAGTGAGCCTTGCAAAAATGCAAGCACTATTCTTTCCCTTAATGATATTATTAATTGGAGTCAGTAACATTTTTGTAATTTATATTGGAGGTAAACAATATTTAGAGGGATCTATCGAAAGTATAGGTATTATTGCTGAATTTATAATTTATGTTAATATGCTAACATGGCCAGTAGCATCATTAGGATGGATTAGTTCAATCGTTCAGCAGGCTGAAGCATCTCAAAAAAGAATTAATGAATTTTTGATAGAAAAATCAGAAATTAAAAACGTTAAAAATGGTATAAGAAAAGTAAACGGAAAAATTGAGTTTAAAAATATATTATTCAAATACACTGATTCTAATGTTCAAGCTTTAAATGGAATAAGTTTTCTGATAAAACCAAAGTCATCTCTTGGGATAATTGGGGTGACTGGTTCAGGAAAAACTACAGCATTAAAACTTATTACAAGATCTTACAATACAAGTTCAGGTGAAATTCTTTTAGATGATCATTCCTTAAATAAAATCGACTTGATCCATTTGAGGGAAAATATTGGAGTTGTTCCTCAGGACTCTTTTCTTTTTTCCGACACAATTATAAATAATATTCGATTTGGAAACGAAAAAGCAAGTAAAAAAGAAATTGAAAAAGTTTGTAAGATAGCTGGAATTCATAAAGAAATTTTAAAATTTAAAGATCAATACAACACAATGCTAGGCGAAAGAGGTGTGAACTTAAGTGGTGGTCAAAAACAACGTGTCTGCATTGCTAGAGCATTAATAAAAAAACCTAAAATATTAATTATGGATGACTGTCTTTCTGCACTAGATACAGAAACCGAGGAAAAAATCATAAAGTCCCTTAATGAGTACATCAAGGATACAACAACGATTATTTCAAGCCACAGAATTTCATCGATTCAAAACTTAGACAAGATAATTGTTTTAAATGATGGAAATATTATTCAAAAAGGGTCTCATGAAGAGTTAATTAACGAAAATGGATACTATAAACAGTTATATTTCAAACAATTAACAGAAAAAGAAGATTAGAATAAGTTGATAACATATTTTTTTTTTTACATTTATAAATAATAACCCAATAATTACCTGAAGATGGAGAGAGAAGAAATTTTTTCTAAATTACTTAGAGCTGGAAGAAGAACATACTTTTTTGATGTTAGATCTACCAAAGCTGGAGACTATTATTTGACACTTACAGAAAGTAAAAAATTTACAAATGATGATGGATCATTTCATTATAAAAAACACAAAATTTATTTATACAAAGAAGATTTTAAGGAATTCTCTGAAATTTTAAATGAAATGACGGACTACATTATTTCTGAAAAAGGCGAAGAAGTTATCAGTGAAAGACATCAAAAAGATTTCAAAAAGGAAGAAAATCATGAAACCAATAATGATGATGATAATGAAGATTCAAAAGATGACTCGTCTAATGAATTTACGGATGTAAGTTTTGATGATATTTAACCCTAAAGCCTCTATGAGAATATTTTTAATTGCTATTATCCTGAGTGTAAATGTTTATTCTCAGGGTTCAAACGATAATCTAGACTATTATTTTTCCCAATTAGACAAAGATTTAAATGAATCCATCCCAAAACCCCAAGATGTAATTGGACATAATATTGGCGATTGGCATGTTACACACGATAAACTGGTTCAATACATGTACACCCTAGCTGATATCTCAGACAGAATTAGCATAGAAAACAGGGGAGTTACCTTTGAGAATAGACCGATTATACTTCTTACTATCACGTCAAAGGAAAATCATAATAGTATAAGCGAGATACAATCATCTCATAAAGAAATTACAAATTTTAATAAAAATGTTGAGTTAGAAAATCAACCAATAGTTGTTTATCAAGGTTTTTCTATTCACGGAAACGAAGCAAGTGGTTCAAATGCAAGCTTATTATTAGCATATTATTTAGCTGCATCAGAAAGCGATTTTGTTAAAAATCTTTTAGATAAGACAGTTGTCTTACTTGACCCTTCTTTGAATCCTGATGGTTTACAAAGGTTTTCTTATTGGGCAAATTCAAATAAAAATTTAAATCTTACCTCTGATCCATACGACAGAGAATATAGTGAAGTATGGCCAAGTGCAAGAACAAATCACTACTGGTTTGATCTAAATAGAGATTGGTTACCTGTCCAATTACCCGAATCCCAAGCTAGAATAAAAAGTTTTAACAAGTGGCAACCTAATATTTTAACTGACCATCATGAAATGGGAACCAATGCAACTTTCTTTTTTCAGCCTGGAGTACCCTCTCGAACACATCCCCTTACTCCAAAATTAAATCAAAAATTAACAAAAAAAATAGCTGAATATCATATTGAAAGTTTGGATGAAATTGGTTCATTATATTATTCAGAAGAAAAATTTGATGACTTCTACTACGGAAAAGGCTCTACATTTCCAGATATAAATGGTTCTATAGGAATTTTATTCGAACAAGCTAGCTCTAGGGGGCATATTCAGAAAACTGCAAATGGAATTTTAACTTTTCCTTTTACAATTAAAAATCAGTTTACAACAGCAATATCAACCTTGAAAGCTGCAAAAAACTTAAGATTAGAAATATTAGATTATCAAAAAACATTCTTTATTGAATCCCATAAAGAATCTGAAAAATTTAAAAATGATGCTATAATTTTTGGAAATACTAAAGATAGATACAGAACTAACAAATTAGCCGAAATTCTAAAAAGACATGAAATAGAGTTTTTTACCCTTGACTCTGATATAATACATAATAAAAAATTATATAAAAAAGATTTTTCTTACGTGATTCCAAAAAATCAAAAAAAATATAAGCTTATTAATGCAATGTTTGAAACCAGGACAAAATTTAAAGATAGCCTGTTTTATGATGTTTCCTCATGGACACTTCCTCTTGCATTTAATTTAGATTATGACCTAAATTTTCCAGTCAAAAATGCTTTAAAAAAAGTTGATGAAATTGATTTTAAGGGTACTCACACTTTTGACTTAAGTAATTATGCTTATTTGATGGAATATCATGAATATCTTACGCCTAGGGTAGTAAATAAGCTTCTTAAGAAAGATATTATTATTAAAGTTTCTACAAAACCATTTGAGATTAACGGAAGAAAATTTGATTACGGAACTATCCTAATCCCTGTCTTGGATAATGATCCAGACAAACTTTTCAAAATTATTACTGAAATAGGTAATGATAGTCACGTAAGAATTCACTCTGTTAATACAGGATATGCAGAAGGACCTGATTTGGGTAGTGATTATTTTAAGCGATTAAAAAAGAAAAATATTGGTTTATTAGTTGGTGATGGAGTAACCTCATATGATGCCGGTGAAATTTGGCATCTTCTCGACACAAGATATCATATAACTGTTAACAAATTAGACATTCGTGATTTTGAAAAAATAAATTTAGATAAGTATACCACAATTATTTCTCCAAGTAGTAATATTAAAAACCCCTCCGTGATGAAAAAGATTCATGATTGGGTTGAAAACGGTGGGGTTTTGATTGGATACAAAAATTCTATCAATTGGTTAAAAGAAGCTAATTTACTAAAGGTGCAAGAAAAAGAATCTAATCTAATTGCAAAGGATATAAGCTTTATTGAAAAATCAAGTTTTATAGGTGCTCAAAAAATAGGAGGGGCAATATTTGAAACAAAAATTGACAGGTCCCATCCGATTAATTATGGTCAAACTGATTCTTCCATGCCAATATTCAGAAATTCTGCAATCTTTCTAAACCAAGATCAGCAAAGCTATAATAACCCTATTAAATATTCAAGTAGCCCATTAATTAGCGGATACATTTCTAAAGAAAATTATAATCTTTTAAAATCAACTACTCCGATAAAAATTCAAAAATTTTCAAAAGGAAAAGTCATATACCTAACAGATAACACAAATTTCAGAGCATTTTGGTATGGAACTAACAAAATATTGATGAATGCTATTTTCTTTTCTGGAATAATGTGATTTTAATAAATTTTAAGACCATTATTAACCTGTGAGTCAGGTCTTAAAAGAACTACTCCTTTGTCATTAACTACACCTAAAATCAAACATTCACTCATAAAATTTGCAATCTGTTTTTTTGGAAAATTTACAACAGCTATAACCTGAGTATCTACGAGGTCTTTAACTTTGTATAATTCAGTTATTTGAGCAGAAGATTTTAAAATACCAAAATCTCCAAAATCAATTGTTATTTTAAAAGAAGAATTAATGGCTTCTTTAAAGAGCTCAGCGTGAATGACTGTACCTACTCTTATATCTAAATCTTTGAATGATTTAAATAAATTATCCAAATCAATTATTTTTTAGATCGATTGGCTATAAATCTCTTTATAAATACGATTAAAGCCATAAGAGTTGAAATCATCATAAGAGCAACCCTTGTAACACCCATAGTATTTCCACTTTCAAGTGTACTCATTAAGGGTTTTACAAGACCACCTAAAATTAAAAAGGTTAATAATACAACTATGTGTGTAACTACTCTATTTTCTCTTTTCAAGCCAGGATTTAATATCAGGATAATTACACCAAAGATTACCGGAATCAAGGCTGTTGGAGAAAAATCTACGTCGATGTAACCCCAAAGACCAAAAGAAATGAGTGTAATTGCGTTAACAAAGCTTATTTTGTGTGGTTTCATAAAAAATTTTTTTGTAAAATTACAACTAAATAATATTTTAAAAAAATGGCAAAAACTCCTTCTAATATGGTTTCATTAGGAACCGTAGCTCCTGATTTTAATTTACCAGACGTTACTTCAGATAGTTATGTTAATTTAAATGATCTTAAAGGCTTAAAGGGAACCTTGATTATGTTTATTTGTAATCATTGCCCCTACGTAAAACATGTTAATAATACAATTGTACATTTAGCTAACATATATCAAGCTAAAGAAGTAAATTTTATTGCAATATCTAGTAATGATGTGATAAATTATCCTGAAGATAGCCCCGAACTAATGAAAAAAAATGCAGTAGAATATAATTTTAGCTTTCCATATTTGTACGATAAAACACAAAATACTGCGAAAGAATATGATGCAGCATGTACTCCAGATTTCTATTTATATGATAGTAATTTAAAGTTAGTTTATAGAGGTCAACTAGACGATTCAAGACCAGGAAATGGGATAAATTGTGACGGAAGAGATTTAAAAAATGCTATTGAATGCCTATTAGGAAATGAAGAAAATAATTCTTTGCAAAAACCTAGTATTGGATGCAATATCAAATGGAAATAAAAAATTAACCTGCAGAAATTAATTCAACTTCAAATAATAAAGGTGCATTTGGAGGGATAACACCACCAGCTCCAGATTCACCATAGGCTAAATCGCTTGGTATTATAAAGCTTGCTTTGTCTCCAACACCTAAAAGAGAAATTCCTTCATCCCAACCCTTAATAACTTGACCAATTCCAAGAGTGAATTCAATAGGCTGATTTCTTTTAAATGACGAATCAAAAACTGTCCCGTCTAATAACATCCCTTTGTAATGAACCTTTACTTTTTCACCCTTTGATGGTTTGTTCGAGTTTTTATTATCCAAAAACTTATACATTAGTCCAGAGTCAGTTTTAGAATAACCATCGGATAGGTCATTTAACAATTTTTCCGTTCTTTTCTTTTGTTCATTGATTCTTTCCTCTTTTAACTTATTAAAATTTTCAAAAGCCTTTACCGGATCATAAGCCTGGGCCTTCTCTCCAACAGCATTTATCTTAATATTAATAATTTCATCGTCTTGAACAATTGAGTTAACAACATCTATTCCATCTGTCACATGTCCAAAAACTGTGTGTTTATTGTCGAGCCAAGGGGTTTCAATATGAGTAATAAAAAACTGACTTCCATTTGTTGCAGGTCCTGAATTAGCCATTGAAAGGATGCCTGGCTTATCATGTTTCAAATCAGCATTGAATTCATCATCAAACTTATAACCAGGATCTCCGGTTCCTGTACCAATGGGACAACCTCCTTGAACCATAAAATCGTTAATCACTCTGTGAAATTTTAATCCATCGTAATAAGGTTTTCCAAGGTCCTTATTTGAATTTTTTATCTTACCAATAGATAAACCAACAAAATTTCCTACGGTACCAGGTGTTTTTTCAAATTCAAGCTGAATTACGATTACCCCTTTGGTTGTTTTGATTTGAGCAAATAAGCCTTCTTTCATTTTTATTAATTTTTGGCAAATATATTAACTAATTCCCTAACTCACTTAAAAATTTAACCCTATAAAGTCTTAATTCAAATTCGTCAAACTCACCGTCAAATTCTTCTAACGCTAATTCAATACTGTCAGATTCAGATTCTATAAAATAGTCATACATTTCCTCCTGCTGATCCTCATCTAAATATTCTTCCAAACAATAATTCAAATCTAGTTTTGTTCCAGAGTATACAATTGACTCCATTTCTTTTATAAAATCCATCATATCCATTGATTTTGAACCTGCTATATCATTAAGAGATAATTTTCTATCAATACTCTGAATGATATATAATTTTAGAGATGAATTCTTTCCCGAAGATTTAATCACAAAATCATCAGGTCTAGAAATGTTATTTTCAACTACATATTTTGATATTAATTCAATAAATTCTTTTCCATATTTTTTTGACTTCCCTTCACCTACCCCAAAAATTGAGGATAACTCATCCATTTTAACTGGGTATTTAAGAGTCATTTCAATCAAAGATGGATCTTGAAATATCACATAGGGTGGTACCGAATGCTTTTCTGCAATTTTTTTTCTTAAATCTTTTAAGAGCAACATCAATGTTTCATCCCCTGAATTGCCAAGCTTTTTAACATTGGTTGTTTGATTTGAATCTTTAAAATCCCTGTCATAATGTATTTTAAACTTAACAGGGTTTTCTAAAAAACTATGTCCTAATTCAGTAATACCAATAGACCCATAATTTTCAATGTTTTTGTTCATATAAGACTCTACTCTGGCATGCCAAATTAAACTTCTCCAATAGGAGGCATCTTTTGATTTACCTATCCCAAAATTTGGGTTCGAAGTTATGTTGTGTGAATTTAAAAGAGCATTACTTTGACCGATTAGAATACTAACTATATCTTTTTGTTTATAAATAAATTTAGTGTCAATAAGTAATTTTAAGACGGAAATAAGATCTTCACCAGCATCAATTGATTTCTTTGGATTTTGCATATTATCATCCATAAGCCTTCCCTCACCAATTTCAGAGTCAAAATATTCTCCAAAATAGTTTAATAAATATTTTCTTCTGCTTAATGAAGTTAAGCAATAAGCAGTCACTTCCTCTAGAAGTAATGATGCAATATCTTTTTCAGATTTTGGTTTTGATTCAAGAAATTTTTCAAGCTTTTCAATATCCTTGTGAGAATAATAAGCTAAACAATAACCTTCTCCACCATCTCTTCCTGCCCTACCTGTTTCCTGATAATATCCTTCAAGACTTTTAGGAACATCATAGTGAATAACAAATCTAATATCTGGCTTATCTATACCCATTCCAAAAGCAATTGTAGCCACTACAACGTCGACATCTTCCATTAAAAATTTGTCTTGATTTAGATGTCTAAGTTTTGAATCTAATCCTGCATGATAAGCAACTGCTTTAATATTATTGAGAATTAATAATTGTGCTATTTCCTCAACTTTTTTTCTACTTAAACAGTATATTATACCAGACTTACCCTTATTTTTCTTAACAAATTTAATTAGGTCTGAATTTACACTTTCTGTTTTTGATTTTACTTCGTAAAAAAGATTTGGCCTGTTAAAGGAAGACTTAAAAATATTTGCATCTGAAATTTCTAAATTTTTTAAAATATCTGACTGAACTTTTGGTGTTGCTGTTGCTGTAAGTGCAATGATTGGAGTTTTGCTGTTAATCTGATCTAAAACTGATTTAATATTTCTGTATTCAGGTCTAAAATCATGTCCCCACTCGCTGATACAATGTGCTTCATCAACAGCTAAAAAAGAAATATTTATTGATTTTAAAAATTCAATATTTGATGATTTTGAAAAAGATTCTGGAGCTAGATATAAAAGTTTCGTCTTTTTATCAATAAGATCTTTTTTAACTTGACTGATCTCTTCAGTTGTTAATGAAGAATTTAAAACATGAGCAATACTATCCTCTTCTGAAAACCCCCTAATTGCGTCAACTTGATTTTTCATTAGAGCTATTAGAGGTGAA
Source organism: uncultured Bacteroidota bacterium (assembly GCA_902510475.1). Lineage (GTDB taxonomy): Bacteria > Bacteroidota > Bacteroidia > Flavobacteriales > Flavobacteriaceae > MED-G13. The sequence goes on from CABXCC010000011.1 coordinate 17,550, forward strand.
ATTACAATAGCTGTACCTTCCAAAAGTAGTGCAGGTAATTGATAACATAAAGACTTACCACCACCTGTTGGCATAATAACAAATGTGTTATTTGATTTGGTAATATTTAGTATTATATCTTCCTGAGGCCCCTTAAACTCATCAAATCCAAAAGTCTTTTTAAGACAGTTGAAAATTTTTTCTTTATTACTCATTAAATTTGCACGTATGTGATTAATGGAACTTTAAGTTAAAACATTCTTTTTTCATTTAAGAAATTCTTTAATAAAATTTTTGTTTTTTTGCATAATATATAATCAGTCTAATTTTGGATAAAAAAAGTATTATAGAATTTGGAAAGGAAGTGATTAAACTTCAATCAGAAAGTATTAATAGTATTTCTAAATATATTGATGAAAATTTTGATAAAGCAATTCAAATAATTCTTAAATCAACAGGAAGAGTTGTGGTTACAGGAATCGGAAAAAGCGCTATAATTGCTAATAAAATTGTTGCTACCTTAAATTCTACTGGGACCCCTTCAATATTTATGCATGCTGCTGATGCAATTCATGGTGACCTAGGAATAATTAAAAGTGACGATGTTATTATTTGCATTTCAAAAAGCGGAAATACTCCTGAAATAAAAGAGCTAGTTCCGTTTATAAAAATGAATAATAATCAGTTAATCGCTATAACTGGTGACAAATCATCTTTTTTAGCCAAAAACTCCTCTGTAATACTAAACAGTTATGTTGAGGTTGAAGTTTGTCCAAACAACCTTGCGCCTACAAACAGCACAACTGCTCAGCTAGTCATTGGAGATGCCATTGCTGTTACTTTAGTAAAAATTAAAGGATTTACAAAAAATGATTTTGCCAAATTTCACCCCGGTGGAAATTTAGGAAAGAAACTAATTTTAAAAGTAAAAGATCTTGTAGAATCTAGTTTAATACCCTCAAATAAAATAAATGATTCAATTAATGAGGTTATTATAGAAATTAGTGAAAAAATGCTAGGCATTACAGCTGTATTAAATGACGAAAAGATAGTTGGTGTGATTACCGATGGCGATCTTAGAAGGACTCTTTTAAATCATAAAGAAATTAAAAATTTAACTGCTCAAGATATCATGTCTGTAAATCCACAGATAATTGATCATGAATCATTAGCTGTTGAAGCCTTAGAGCTAATGAAAAAACATAAAATTTCGCAATTGGTTACTACAAAAAATGACAAATATCACGGAATTCTTCATATCCAAAGTTTAATTAAAGAAGGAATAGCATCATGAGCAATGGTCATGATAATATGTCATTTCTTGAACATCTAGAAGAGCTTAGATGGCATATAATTCGCTCATTAATCGCTATCATCTCAGTTGGTTTTATATGTTTCTTAATGAAGGAATTTGTTTTTGATACAATTATACTTGGTCCAAAAAAAATGAGTTTTCCAACCTATACATTTTTATGCCAAGCTGCAACTTTTATCGGAGTAGAAACAACTTTTTGTGGTGATGAGTTCCCTTTTGTTATTCAAAACAGGACCATGGCAGGCCAATTTTCAGCTCATGTTATGACTTCAATAATCGCTGGATTTATCCTTTCTTTCCCATATGTTCTGTATGAATTTTGGAAATTTATCAGTCCTGGGTTATTAGCTAAAGAAAAAGCACGATCAAGAGGCTTTATTTTCATCTCTTCATTACTCTTTTTCATTGGGGTATTGTTTGGGTATTATATAATAACTCCTCTATCAATTAATTTTTTAGGCACCTATCAGGTGTCTAATGAAGTTTTAAACGAATTTGATCTAGGATCATTTATCGGTTTGGTTAGGTCATCATCACTTGCTTCAGGGATCATTTTTGAATTACCAATAATAATTTATTTTTTAACAAAAGCTGGAGTTGTTACTCCAAAGACTTTAGTTCAATACAGAAAATATGCACTGGTTTTAGTTTTGGTATTAGCAGCCATAATCACCCCTCCAGATGTCGCTAGTCAAATAATAGTAGCAATTCCAATCGTTATTTTATATCAAGTAAGTATATTTATTTCAAAAATTGTTGTAAAAAATCAATCAAAATGATTTTAAAGGCTCAAAATTTACTTAAATCATACGCTGGCAAAGCGGTTGTTAAGGATGTTTCACTCAATCTTAAGCAAGGAGAAATTGTTGGTTTATTAGGTCCTAATGGTGCAGGCAAAACTACGTCTTTTTATATGATAGTAGGTTTGATTAAACCAAACTCAGGATCTATCTTTTTGGATGATAGAGAAATAACCAAATTCCCAATGTATAAGAGGGCACAAAATGGGATTGGTTACTTAGCTCAAGAATCTTCTGTGTTCAGAAAAATGAGTGTTGAAGATAACATTCATAGTGTATTACAAATGACTGATCTCTCGAAAAAAGAACAAAATGATAAAGTTGAATCTTTACTTGATGAATTTGGATTACAGGCCATTCGTAAAAGTCGAGGGGATTTATTATCCGGTGGAGAAAGAAGAAGAACTGAAATTGCTAGAGCACTAGCCACTAGTCCAAGTTTTATATTATTAGACGAGCCTTTTGCTGGAGTTGATCCCTTAGCAGTAGAAGATATTCAAAAAATTGTTAGAGATTTAACCAAGAAAAATATTGGTATTCTTATCACAGACCATAATGTTCAAGAAACCCTTGCAATTACAGATAGAACTTACTTAATGTTTGAAGGAAGTATTCTTAAAGACGGTAAACCCGAAGAACTTGCATCCGACGAAATGGTAAGAAAAGTATACCTGGGTAAAAACTTTGAATTAAGAAAAAAAACTATCTAAGTCTTTAATTTGTAATAGGTGCCTATTGATATTAAAATATACAAGCCTAAAATTAGTGGTATTGCATAGATCCCATATATTATAATTGAAGGAACTGAAACAAAAATTATTAAAAATCTTCTTCTGTTTCCAATAAATTTAAGGCTCTTAAACTTGAAATTTAAAAGTTTTATGTTTGAAACTAGTAAAAACCCACAAATCAGAGTAATAAACATGATTACATTATAATTTAATATCATGTCAGAAAAAGCAGATCCATCATTAGAAATTATTGAAAATGAATAAATTAACATTGTATTGGCTGGAGTTGGAAGGCCTTTAAAAAATTTCGAATTTGTTTTAAGTGTATTAAACTTAGCTAATCTGTAAGCTGAGCAAAGAGTAATCACAAAACCCGTGAAAGGGACAAAAGAAGAAAAAATTGAACCTACCGAAGATGAAGGTGCATCAAGAAACATATTGTAAAGAAGTACTCCTGGGACCAAGCCAAAACTAATCATGTCAGCTAAGGAATCTAATTGTAAACCCAATTCAGACTTAGCATTTAATTTTCTAGCAATATATCCATCCAAAAAGTCTAAAATCAGACAGATCACTGATATAACAAAAACATATTTAACTTCTACATTGTTTTCTACAAGTAGTAAAACTACTACACATCCAATAAAAAGATTAAGTAAAGTAATTGAATTTGGAAAAAATCTGAGATTCATTTTTTTAGTTTAATTAATCAAAACTAATAATTTATAATCGTAAAATATTAAATTAATTACTTAATTAAAGTTTGAAAAACAATATATAACTTTGAAATAGGTTATTAATCATATGGATAAATACATATTAATCATCTTTTTTTTAATTGGTCATCTATTAACTGCACAGAACAGATCAAAGTATTCAAACGAATTTTTAAATATTGGAGTTGATGCAAAATCAATCGGTATGGGTAATGCGGTATCTTCAACCGTAGATGATGTTAATGCGACCTATTGGAACCCCGCAGGATTGATTAATATTGAAAGAGATGAGATCTCATTAATGCATTCCAACTATTTTGCTAACATTGCTAACTTCAATTTTATCTCTTATGCTAAAAAAATTGATAGTGAATCAGCTATGGGTTTTTCATTAATTCGATTTGGTGTTGATGACATAATGGACACCACGCAGCTTATTGATAATCAGGGAAATATTGATTACAATAGAATTGAACTGTTTTCTGCAGCGGACTATGCATTTATTTTTAGTTATGCAAAAAGAAATAAACTTCTTAATCTAAATTTTGGGGTTAACGCTAAGATTATTAGAAGAATTATAGGAGACTTTGCAAATTCATGGGGCTTTGGATTTGATTTGGGTATACAACATGAAAATAAAAACGGATGGAAATTTGGATTAATGGCTAGGGATATAACCACAACCTATAATTCCTGGTCCTTCGATGAGGATAGGCTAAATGATATTCAAAATGCATTGGAAGGAGAAAATCAAGAAATACCAGAAAAAAATGAAATTTCAATACCAAAAATTCAGTTAGGTGTTTCAAAAGAAATCTCTCTCAGTAGTGATTATTCCATGTTGGCTGCAATTGACTTATTTATGCTCTTTGAGCAAACTAACGATATAATATCAACAAGCTTTGCAAGTATAAACCCATCTTTAGGCTTGGAATTTACATATGCCGAACTTGTATATTTAAGATTAGGTTTAGGAAACTTTCAAAATGAACTTCAATTTGATTCAACAACAGAATTAAGTTTTCAACCCAATTTTGGAATTGGATTTAATCTTCAAGACATTGAAGTAAATTATGCATTTACAGATATTGGCAATCAATCTGCAGCACTTTACTCCAATATATTTTCTTTAAAATTTAACCTTAACCTTCTAAGATGATTAGACTTTACTTAATACTATTTTGGCTTTCTATTCACAGTCTTTATTGTATCAATAAAACTGAGGGAACAAAAACATCTTTTGAAGAAACAAAATTAAGTATAATATCAATCGGGGAAGGATCTAGTTTGGCAGACGCTTTCGGACATACAGGTATCAGAGTTATTAGTAATGGAAATGACATTGTTTTTAATTTTGGAGTTTACGATTTCTCGGCCCCAAATTTTTATACAAATTTTGTAAAAGGTAGACCTGTTTACAAATTAGCTATTCAGAAATATGAAAATTTTAAAGATGGTTATATATATCAAAATAGATATTTAGTTGAGCATGAACTAAACATAAGTGAAGAGTCAAAAATGAATATTATTGATCTGTTAGTCAATAACTCTAGACCGGAAAATAAATATTATACTTATGATTATTTGAGAGATAATTGCTCAACCAGGGTAGCTGATATTTTAATTGATGATACAAATAATAAATTTAAAGACGACAAATTAGAATCAAAAGCCATCTTTACATACAGAGAACTTATCCATGAAAAAATAAGCGAAAATTCTTGGGCAGCACTTGGAATTGATTTGTGCTTGGGTGCAATAATTGATAAAAAAATCTCAGTTAGAGAAACTTTTTTTATTCCGGAAACATTAATGAAATACTTGGATGAGCTCATGATTGATTATTCAAAACCAATCACAAAAAATATTATTTTTTCACCTGATTCACCATCTAAATATAATGAAGGATTTCCAAAACCTTTCCTTGTAAATTCAATAATCTCTCTGTTAATTATTGTGCTTACCTATTTTAATTTTAAAAATAATTCTTGGAATAGATCAATAGATTTTATCATTTATCTATTTTCAGGACTTATTGGTGTATTAATAATCTATTTATGGTTTTTTAGCAATCACTTTGCTTCAGCACAAAACTTTAATTTTTTATGGGCGTTTCCTTTTAATTTGGCAGTGGTTTTTGCATTAATTAGAAAAACCCCTCCGATGTGGACAATTAACTTTGTGAAACTAAATATAATTTTACTGATACTATTATTTATACATTGGACAACCGGAGTTCAAAAATATAATATAACTTTACTGCCAATATTTATCTCTTTACTGGTTAGATATTCTTATTTAGTAATCCAAATAAACAAAACCAGATATGAAAATTTACAGTAAAAATGGCGATAAAGGAAAGACTTCGTTAATTGGCGGAGAAATTGTTTCTAAACATGATTTAAGAGTTGATGCTTATGGGACAATTGACGAATTAAATTCATTTTTAGGTATAATTAAAGATTATTCTAATGAAAAAGACATAAATGAAGTATTATTCAAAATTCAATTAAAACTTTTTACCATTGGATCAATTCTTGCTCAATTTGAAACCAAAGAAGAAAACCAGCCAGAAAAACTACAAATAAGTGCTGAGGATACAATCTTTATCGAATCTCAAATTGATAAAATTCAGAAAGAATTACCAGTGCTAAATAAGTTTATTATCCCTGGAGGTGACAAATTAGTTTCTTTCTGTCATGTTTCAAGAGCAGTTTGTAGAAGAGCTGAAAGAAAAATCACAAAATTAAGTGAATTTACTGAGGTTAATGAAAACATACTTACTTATATAAATCGTCTTTCTGACTTTCTATTTGTACTTGCCAGATATTATACCATAATTTTAGATATAGAGGAATCTTATTGGTAAAATTTAAATTAAATATCTTGCGTAATTCCATTAAAAATTTATTTTTGCAAAAAAATAATTTGTCATGTATTGGACTCTAGAACTTGCATCATACCTAAGTGACGCCCCTTGGCCAGCAACTAAAGACGAGTTAATCGACTACTCAATTAGAACTGGTGCTCCCTTGGAAGTTGTTGAAAATTTACAATCCATTGAGGATGAGGGTGATTTATACGAATCTATTCAAGAAATTTGGCCAGATTATCCTACTGATGATGACTACTTATGGAATGAGGACGAATATTAGCATCTAATTATTAATAATTTTCTTCTGTTTATTTCATCACATAATACGTAAACATATTGTATATTTAATCAGTTATTATAACCAATAATGCTAATCATTAATGCTTGGTAAAATTCTAAAATTATTTGTGGGCGATAAATCTAAAAAAGATTTAAAGACAATTACGCCCATAATTGATCAAATTCACTCTTTTGAAGACGAAATTGGTAAATTAAGTAATGACGAATTACGAAATCAAACTTCCCTGTTCAAAGAACAAATTAAATCATCTGTTTCCGATGTTGATGATAAGATAGAAAATCTCAAAATTGAACTTGAAAAAACTAAAGATTTTGACAAAAAAGAAAGCTTATTTACAGAGATTGACAAGTTAAATGAAGAAGCATACAAGATCAATGAAATTACATTGAATCAAATCTTACCCAAAGCTTTTGCTGTAATTAAAGAAACTGCAAAAAGATTTGTTGACAATAAAGAAATAGTTGTTACTGCTAGTGAATACGACTTAGAATTATCAACAGAAAAAGATTATGTAAACGTGACCAAAGATAAAGCAACCTGGTTAAATTCATGGGATGCTGCAGGTAAAAAAATTGTATGGGACATGGTACATTACGATGTGCAGCTTATCGGAGGTGTAGCCATGCATCAAGGTAAAATTGCTGAGATGCAAACCGGAGAAGGAAAAACATTGGTTGCAACCCTACCCGTTTATTTAAATGCCCTAACTGGTAAGGGTGTTCATCTAGTTACGGTAAATGATTATTTAGCAAAACGTGATAGTGCATGGATGGCACCAATATTTCAATTTCACGGACTTAGTGTAGATTGTATTGATTATCACAGGCCTAACTCTGCAGAACGAATAAAAGCTTACAATTCAGATATAACTTATGGAACCAATAATGAATTTGGGTTTGATTATCTAAGGGATAATATGGCAAATTCAACAGACGATTTGGTTCAAAGAAAACACAATTTTGCAATTGTTGATGAGGTTGATTCGGTATTAATTGATGATGCCAGGACTCCATTAATCATTTCCGGTGCGATTCCAAAAGGTGATAAACACGAATTTAATGAGCTTAAGCCCAAGATTGAAAGAATTGTTTCAACTCAAAGAAAATTTTTGGTAAATACTCTTGCAGAGGCAAAAGGTCAAATATCATCTGGAAATGATGATGAAGGATCCTTTAATTTATTAAGAGTTTTTAGAGGAATACCTAAAAATAAGGCTTTGATTAAGTACTTAAGTGAAGGTGGAATCAAACAACTTTTACAAAAGACTGAAAACTTCTACATGCAAGATAATAATAGAGAAATGCCAAAAATTGACAAGGAACTCTATTATGTAATTGATGAGAAAAACAACCAAATTGAACTTACCGACAAAGGAATTGAATTTCTTTCTGGAAAAGATGATCCAAATTTCTTTATCATGCCAGAAATTGGAATTGAGATTTCAAAAATTGAAGAAAAAGGTTTATCAAAAGAAGAGGAAGCCAAGGAAAAAGACGAGCTATACAGGGATTTTAGCATAAAGTCTGAACGAATACATACAATTAATCAATTATTAAAAGCATACGCTTTATTTGAAAAAGACATTCAATACGTTGTAATGGAAAATAAGGTGATGATTGTAGACGAGCAAACAGGTAGAATCATGGATGGTAGAAGATATAGTGATGGTTTACATCAAGCTATTGAAGCCAAGGAAAATGTTAAAATTGAGGCGGCTACCCAAACTTTTGCTACAATTACCTTACAGAACTATTTTAGAATGTATAATAAGCTTTCTGGAATGACCGGAACGGCAGTAACCGAAGCGGGTGAATTTTGGGAGATTTATAAACTTGATGTGTTTGAAATTCCAACAAATAGACCTATTCAAAGAGACGATAGACAAGACCTAATTTATAAAACAAAAAGAGAAAAATACAATGCAGTTATTGATGAGGTAACTGATTTATCTAGATCTGGAAGACCGGTATTAATTGGTACGACTTCAGTTGAAATTAGTGAGCTACTTGGAAGGATGTTAAAAATCAGAAAGATTCCACATAATATTTTAAATGCAAAACTTCATAAAAAAGAATCCGATGTAGTAGCCGAAGCAGGAAAACCAGGACAGGTAACTATTGCAACAAATATGGCAGGTCGTGGAACTGACATAAAATTAATTGATCAAGTAAAAGAAAATGGAGGACTTGCAATTGTTGGTACTGAAAGACATGACTCAAGAAGAGTTGACAGGCAGTTAAGAGGACGGTCTGGCCGTCAAGGTGACCCTGGAAGCTCTCAATTCTATGTTTCGTTAGAAGATAATTTAATGAGATTATTTGGGGCAGAAAAAATTGCTAAAATGATGGATAGAATGGGATTAAAAGAGGGTGAAGTAATTCAACACTCAATGATAACTGACTCGATTGAGAGAGCACAAAAGAAAGTTGAAGAAAATAACTTTGGAATCAGAAAAAGACTCTTAGAGTATGATGACGTAATGAATGCACAAAGAGAAGTGATATACAGAAGAAGAAATAATTCACTTTTTGGGGAAAGATTACGTATCGATATATCCAATATGATTTATGATACTTGTGAAAGTATTGTAATTTCTAATAAAAGTGTCAATGATTATAAGAATTTTGAATTCGAATTAATACGTTATTTTTCCATTACAACAGATATAAATTCAGATTCTTTTGAATCTATGAATGAAAAGGAAATTACCGATAAAATCTATTCAGTTGTTTTAAAGCATTATTTAAATAAAATTGAAAATAATGCCAAATTAGCTTTTCCAGTCATTAAGCATGTTTATGAAAAACAAAGGGAAAAATACAAAAGAATTGTTGTGCCCTTTACAGACGGTATAAAAACATTACAAGTAATAACAGATTTAGAGAGGGCATATAATTCTGATGGAGAACAATTGGTTACAGACTTTGAAAAAAATATTTCTTTGGCAATATTAGATGATTCATGGAAAACCCATCTAAGAAAAATGGATGAACTTAAACAATCAGTTCAACTTGCAGTTCATGAACAAAAAGATCCCTTACTTATATATAAATTTGAAGCTTTTGAGTTATTTAAAACACTAATTGATTCTGTGAATAAGGAAATCCTATCTTTTCTTTTTAAAGCTGAAATTTCAACGGATAATAACAAAAATGTTCAAGAGGCCTCTAGTAGAAGAAGACCAATGAATGTAAATACCTCTAAGGATGAAATTCCAAACACAGAAGAGTTGAGACAAAGAAATAGAGCTATTACAAACCAGCAAAGTAATCAACAGGTAGAAACTATCATAAGGTCAAAACCAAAAGTGGGAAGAAATGATAAGGTTACAATTAAAAACATAAAAACTGCTGAGAAAAAAGAAATGAAATACAAGCATGCTGAAAAACTCGTTAACTCAGGAGAATGGATGATTACAGGAAATGGCTAAATCACTATCAGTTTGGAGATAAAAAGAAATATCAATTACAAAGACATTTGTAAAAAACTAGTCAATAAAGACCTTACTTCTTTATCAAAAGCAATTACACTTATTGAAAGCAATAATAAAAATGACAGATTATTAGCCAATAAGATTCTCACGGAACTTCAAAATAAAAATGAAAAAAACACCCTCAGAATAGGAGTAACGGGTGTTCCTGGTGCAGGAAAAAGTACATTTATTGAAAATTTTGGATCAAATCTAACAGATCTAGGAAAAAAAGTTGCTGTTCTTACAATTGATCCATCTAGTACTATTAGCAAAGGAAGTATACTTGGTGATAAAACAAGGATGGAGAAACTTTCTCAAAATAAAAATGTATTCATTAGACCTACAGCAGCCTCTAATTTTCAAGGTGGAGTGGCTAAAAATACTCGTGAATCTATTTTTTTATGTGAATCTGCAGGTTATGATATTATTATTGTTGAAACTGTTGGAGTTGGGCAAAATGAAATTAGTGTGTCTGAGATGGTTGACTTTTTTTTATTACTTAAAATAGCAGGTTCTGGAGATGAACTTCAAGGAATAAAAAGAGGTATAATAGAGATGTCTGATTTAATTGCAATCAATAAATGCGATGGTGAAAATATTGAGAATTCTGAGAAATCTAAAAATGAATTTAAATTAGCTCTTAAACTATTTCCTAAAAAAAATTCTGAATGGATTCCAAAAGTTTTAACCTGTAGTTCTGTGAATGGGAAAGGGTTAGAGGAAATTTGGAAGAATATTAAAAGCTATCAAGAATTGACTAAAAAGAACAATTATTTTTTTGAAAACAGAATCAATCAGAATAAATTTTGGTTAAGGCAAATGATAAATGAATCGATTCAGCGAAATTTCTACGAAAATTCAGCTGTAAAAAAAGAACTACTAAAGCAATTAAAAAAAATAGAGAAATGCGAAACTTCTGTTTTTGAAGCCACTCAAGCTATTTTAGCTTCTCAATAATTTGAAATAATTTATAATATAGGAGGCAGTATTTCCAAAAATAAAACCAAAACAAAGTCCAGTAATGGTATCTAAAGGGTAGTGTACCCCTAAATAGACCCTACTGTATGCAAAAACGGCAACCCAGAAAACTAATAATAACGAAATCCACTTTTTATAAGAAAACTTAAAGGTGGTTATTATAAGAGTAGTTACAGCAATGGAGTTGGCAGCATGTGCAGAGAAAAAACCGTATTTTCCACAACGAATATCGATATTTCTTAAGTATTGCTGAAGCTCTTCTACCCTACAGGGCCTTAATCTTTCAAATGTATCTTTTACAAGGTTTGTGAATTGATCTGTAAAAAGAATTAGAAGTGCAATTGAAAATAAAATAAGGAATAATTTATAAAATCCATTTTCTTTGTATAGGAGAAATATAATAATCAAAAACAGTGGTAAAAAAGTATATTTATCTGTAATTGCTAACCATATATAGTCCCATGACTCATTTCCTAAATTGTTAAGAAAAATAAGAAGTTCTGTATCTAGTTCTTTTAACTTATCTAGCATATTTAATCATCTTATTGGTAACGTAAGCGAATCTTAAATATAGGAAAACTGAAGAGAAAAGAAGACCGCATAATAAACCAATCCATATACCTACCTCTTTTAATTGAGAAAAGTCTCCATAGTAATAACTAATAGGGAATCCAACAACCCAATAAGCAATGAATACAATAATTGTTGGAATTTTTACGTCTTGCATTCCTCTTAATGTACCTAAAATTATGACCTGTGCACTATCAAATAACTGAAATAGAGAAACAATTATAAATAAAGTTGCTGCTTTGTCAACAATTTCTAAATTTTTTGCATAATTAATCGTGTCTGTAATATCTATATAGATATAGGGCAAAGCGTCTCTTAAGAGAAATATTAATAATGAAAAAATAGTTGCAAATACAATACCCAAGAAAAGAATAGACAATGATATTCTTTTAAGTTCCAGATAATTATTTAAGCCTTTTTGGTTACCTGCCCGAATAGCTGCGCTGACACTGAGTCCGCTTGCTATCATAAAGGTCATTGAAGAAATATTTAATACAATTTGGTTTGCAGCTTGGGTAATTTCACCAAGTAAACCACTCAACCAAATGGCAGCAGTAAAAATACCTACTTCAAATAACATTTGTAGGGATGTAGGCAAGCCTAAAGAAACTATTTTTTTTATCATTTCTCTGTTAATAATAAACTTAAAAACATGGGAAAGATAATCTCTAATTATATTTCGATTGTAAAGAAGGAAAAACAGAAATCCAAACATAATTATCCTTGAAATTAATGTTCCAATTGCTGCACCAATAATACCCATCTGAGGAAAACCAAATTTTCCAAAAATTAGAATATAATTTATAATAACATTTACAACATTTGCCAGAATTGTTGCATACATTGAATTTGCTGTAAGGGATAAGCCATCGCTAAATTGCTTGAGAGCTTGAAACATTAATAAAGGAATCAGCGAAAATGCAACAATATCTAGATAAGGAATTGCTAATTCAACAACATTCTCAGGTTGATCTAAAACATACAATAAAGGTTTAAACAAAAGAATTGCACCAAACAGAAAACAACCTAGAAACAAACACAAAATAAATCCGTTAACAAAAGATTTTTTTAGGTCCGTTTTATGATTTCTACTATGTGCTTCTGCTACAACTGGAGTAATAGCTGCAGAAAAGCCTATTCCAATTGACATTGCTATAAAAATAAAACTATTTCCCAGTGATACGGCTGCAAGATTTGTTGGGTCAAGTTTTCCAACCATAATATTGTCAATCATACCAACTAGCGTATGGCCTAGGAGCCCAAGAATAATAGGGAATGATAATTTTAAGTTATAGGAAAATTCCTTTGTGTAGTCTTGTAAAAACAAACTTATTTTTTAAAAAATTTCATTTTATAATCAACAGAAACTTTGCCAATCATTATGTTGTTTAGTTTTCCTTTTATTAATTTCTTTTTAAAAGGCGAAATTTTATCTGTAAATAAGGCACCTTCCAAATGATCATATTCGTGTTGAATTACCCTTGCTAAAATACCCGAAAAAGTTTCCTGGTGATAGGTAAAATTTTCATCTTGGTATTTTATAGTTATATCAGACTTTCTATTAATATGTTCACGAATATTAGGAATACTTAAACAACCTTCTTCAAAAGAAGCATTTTCACCAAATTCATCGATCATAACAGGATTAATAAAAGTTTTTTTAACAGATTTGACCTCAAAACCAGAATTTTGCTCAAAATCATCAGTGTCAAAAGGGGATGTATCAATCACAAATAGACGTATTGATTTGCCAATTTGAGGAGCAGCAAGGCCTACTCCACTTGCATCATACATTGTTTCATACATATCAGAAATCAATTTATTAAGCTCTGGATAGTCTGCTGGAATTTCTATAGCTTTTGTTTTTAAAACTATTGCACCATACCCTGTAATTGGTAAAACCATCTAAAAATTTTTTCAAAATTACGATAATAAAAATTACAAATTCGATTTATTGTAAGTCAAATAATCTTGTAATATTATTGCAGCACTAACCTTATCTATTAACGACTTGTTAGATCTTTTCTTTTTACCCAAACCACTAGAAGCAATGACCCTAGATGCTAATTTTGAGGTAAATCTCTCATCAAATCTTTCTATTTCAATTGCAGGAAATTTGTTCTTGAACTTTATTATAAAAATTTTGATTGAACTTTCAATTTCCGAATCAACTCCTGACAACCTTTTTGGGTAACCAATAATCACTTTAGAAATCTCCTCTTTTAAAAATAAATCCATGAAGAAATTAAATGCATTGTCGTATTCAATAGTTGTTAAAGGAAAAGCAAAAATTTTTTCCTGATCGGTTATTGATAAACCAATTCTTTTTAAACCAAAATCGATAGCTAGGTATTTAGACATAATTAACTTTTAAAAATATTTTTTATTTTTTTTCGCTTTCCCCTGTTGGTTTGGAAATTTTGAGAATATTTTTTGATCTTTTCAAAAATCAAATCTTTATTTATATTTACAATTTCTGAATAAAAATGACTTACTTTTTTAATTGATTCATCAGAAAGATTAAGTCTTCTAAAATTTTTTAATCGATCTTCAAAATTCATTTTTTTAAAATTCATCCTATTTAAATCAATTAAAAATAATTTGTAATCATTTTCAATCTTCTTAATTATTGTATTACTAGTTGAGTGATCTAAAAACATGAATCCGTTTTCATGAAGCTTATGAGTAAACAATACAAATTTCTTGATCAATTTATCCCTTGACTCTAATTCTTTGTTTTCAAAAACATGTTTCATATCGAAATCATAATCAATATTTTTACAAACGTAAAAACTATCATCTAAAAGATAATATTTTGAATTTTCAATATAAGCTATTGGGTCAGGTGTTAAAATATTGTAATCCAATAACTTGTTTGCATGTAAAAAGGATCTACAAGCTTTTGTAGACCTGAAAACAGAATATACCAGTCGGTTAATAAAATTGGGCCGTTTGAATCTTTTGATATTAATATATAAATCATCAATTCTAAAAACTTTAACAGTGTTTCTCGAATCTTTAATCAATTCCCCCTCACGATCAAAGTTTTTAATACATAGATTAATCTTTTCTTGAAAAGAAAAATATTTATCGTTAATAGAAGAGAATTTATTCAAAAGGTATTTTATATTTTTGATGTAAATATATCTATTAATGGGTAATAATGTAAACGATCAGGTTAAAAAGGCTTTTGATACAGTGAGATCTGGTGGTGTAATATTATATCCAACCGATACTATTTGGGGATTGGGATGTGATGCAACCAAAAGAGATGCAATTGAAAAGCTTAATTCGATAAAAAAAAGAAATAGTAAAAGTCCAATGTTATCTCTCGTTAGTGACGTTGAAATGATTTCAAATTACATTGAGGAAATGCCTAAAAATTTATATCAACTTATCTCTCAATTAAACGAACCGTCAACAATCTTATACAAATCACCCAAAAATATATGCAATCTTCTAATTTCTGACGACAATAGAGTGGGTTTTAGAATTGTAGAAAATGAATTTTGTAAATTACTTCTGAAATTAATGAATAGACCACTGGTTTCAACTTCTGCAAATCTGCACAATGAAACTTTTCCAAAATCTTTCAAAGAAATAAATGAAGAGATTTTAAAACAAGTTGACTATGTTGTAAATTTGCCGACAGAAAATTGGAATCATAAACCTTCTTCAATTTTTAAAATAAATTTAGATGGTAACTTATTTAAAATCAGATAATTAAATGACTAATCTTCAACAAGCTGTTAATCATCCTATTTTTGACAAAATATCTAATTATTGTCAAGAAAAAAATAAAGAATGCTTTGTTGTTGGGGGTTATGTTAGAGATTTTCTTTTGAAAAGAAAATCAAAAGACATTGATATTTTAGTACTTGGTAGTGGCATTGATGTTGCAAAAAATATTGCAAAACAAATCGATGAAAAAATTCAGGTTACTGTTTTTAAAAATTTTGGAACCGCATATTTTAAATTTCAAGATTTTGAAATTGAATTTGTTGGCGCAAGAAAGGAATCTTATTCATCTGATAGCAGAAATCCAATTGTAGAAAGTGGAACTTTAGAGGACGATATAAATAGAAGAGATTTTAAAATTAATTCTATGGCCATTTCTTTGCATCCGAAAAATTTTGGTCAGCTTATTGATATGCACAACGGATTAGAGGATTTGGAAAAGAAAATAATCAACACACCTCTTGACGCTAAAATCACCTTCTCTGATGATCCCCTTAGAATGTTGAGAGCTGTAAGATTTGCAAGTCAATTAAACTTTTCAGTTTCTGATAGTTTAATTAAGACTATGGAGAATTTAAATTCTAGAATTGAAATCGTTACAAATGAAAGAATTGTAGAGGAGTTAAATAAGATTTTATTATCAGAGACCCCGTCTGTTGGTTTCAAGTTATTAGAAAAAACAGGACTTCTTGATTACATTTTACCAGAAATTACTAACCTTAAAGGAATAGACGAAATTGAGGGTCAAAAACATAAGGATAATTTCTATCACACACTGGAAGTATTAGATAATATTTGTGAGGCCACTGATAATCTTTGGTTACGATGGGCAGCCCTATTACATGATATTGGAAAGGCACCTACTAAGAAATTTAACAAAAAAATAGGTTGGACTTTTCACGGACACGAATTTGAAGGTAGTAAAATGGTATACAAATTGTTTAAGAGACTTAAGATGCCGTTAAATGAGAAGATGAAATATGTGCAAAAACTGGTACTAATGAGTTCCAGACCAATTGTTTTAGCTCAAAAAAATGTTACAGATTCAGCGGTGAGAAGACTTATTTTTGACGCAGGTGAAGCTGTGGATGATTTAATGACTTTATGTGAAGCAGATATTACAACTAAAAATAAAAGTCGTTTTGAAAAATATCATGACAACTTTAGACTTGTAAGAAAAAAAATAACTGAAGTTGAAGAAAAGGACAATATTAGAAATTTTCAACCTCCAATTTCCGGAGCAGAAATAATGAAAACATTTAATTTAAAGCCTTGCAAAACAATTGGTATAATTAAAGAAAATATTAAAGAAGCAATTCTAGAGGGTGATATTGGAAATAATTACGAAGATGCATATAACCTCATGATAAAAGAAGGTGAAAAATTGGGACTATCTGATGGAAAATAACTTTCACAAGCTTGCTAAATTATCTTTAGTATTAATTTACATTGTAATTATTGCCGGTGCATTTGTTAGAATGACTGGCTCAGGTATGGGATGTCCAGATTGGCCAAAATGTTTTGGTTTTTACATTCCTCCCACTGAACAATCTCAAATTTTATTTAAACCCAATACAGATTATAATAAAGGACAAATGATAATTTATAATCAGGAAGAGTTATTGGTCGCTAAATCTGATTTTAAAACCGACAAAAGTTTAAATTTAAATAACTGGGAAGTTTACGAAAAACATGACTATGTCATATTTAACCCCGTACACACATGGATTGAGTATATAAATAGGCTAATTGGAGCAATTTCAGGGATCCCGATTTTACTATTTACTATTTTATCCATTGTTTACTATAAAAAGTTTAGGCATTTAACTTTCCTTTCGATAGTAACTGTTTTTGCAATGGGATTCCAGGCTTGGCTAGGTAAAACCGTTGTTGATTCAAATTTAGCTGCATATAAAATTACCATACACATGTTAATGGCGTTATTTATTGTTGCCTTACTTATCTATTTAGTGTATTCTGGAAGCAAAAATTTCATTAAAACAAACAAGACATTCAAATATTTAATACTTTTTGGATTGTTTCTTACTTTAATTCAAATTGTTTTAGGTACACAGGTAAGACAACTGGTAGATGAACAAGCCAAAGTATTTGCATATGATAAATCTATGTGGCTTATCGATATCCCAGATGTTTATGAATATCATAGAACATTTTCAATATTAGTTATATCCGTTAATACGGCTTTATTTTTAATAAACAAGAAATTACAACTTGGAAATAGGTACATTAACTATGTTATGATGCTTCTTGTATTAGAAATTTTTACGGGTGCCTCGATGTTTTATTTTGATTTTCCTTTTGGAACTCAGACAGCACATTTGGTGTTTGCTAGTATAATTTTTGGACTTCAATTTTATATATTACTTCAAAATTTTTTAACAGAAAATAAATTAAAAGTAAATGATTTACAGACTTAGGGTAATTCTTGACAACGATACAAAGGAAGACATTCTTAGGGATGTAGAAATAGATAAAAACTCAAATCTAACAGATTTGCATGAGCTTATTTTACTGTCGTTTAATTTTAGTGCTGATCAAATGGCATCGTTTTACACTGTTGATGAAGATTGGAACCAAATAAATGAAATAAGTTTAATGAATTTTGATGAATCAACGGATTCAATGGATTCCATATTAATAGCTAATGTTCTTAATAATCAAAATACAAAACTTCTGTATATCTATGATTTCATGAATATGTGGACATTCTACGTGGAACTCATAGAAGATGCTCAAGAAATCAATAATATTCTTTATCCAAGAATAATATTTTCTGTCGGAAATGTTCCTGAAAAAGCTCCAGAAAAAAAATTCACAAACGAGGACAAGGGGGAAGAAGATTTAGACGAGGATGAATATTTATATTAATTCAATCCAATGAAATTCAATCTAATTACTGACTTTATTCCCACCGGTGATCAGCCATCTGCAATTCAGTCACTCATCGACGGAATTAAAAATAACGAGAAGCATCAAACTTTATTAGGGGTTACCGGATCTGGGAAAACATTCACAGTGGCAAATGTAATAAAGGAAGTTAAAAAACCAACCTTGGTACTGGCTCACAACAAAACTCTTGCTGCTCAACTTTATTCAGAGTTCAAAAGTTTTTTTCCAGAAAATCTTGTGGAATATTTTGTGTCTTATTATGACTATTATCAACCTGAGGCATACATCCCCACAACAGGTGTTTACATTGAAAAAGATTTGTCAATAAACGAAGAAATTGAAAAGTTAAGATTAAGTGCAACCTCTGCCCTTCTTTCAGGAAGAAAAGACATAATAATCGTTGCTTCGGTTTCATGTATTTATGGAATGGGAAATCCACAAGAATTTAAAAACAATACAGTTGAGATTAAAGACAATTCAAATATCTCTAGAACTGATCTTCTAAACAAACTAGTTCAAAGCTTATATTCAAGATCCATTAGTGACGAATTCAAACAAGGAAAATTTAGAATAACTGGAGATACGATCGATGTTTTTCCTGCTCACACAGATTATGCGTATAAAATTCATTTTTTTGGAGATGAAATTGAGGAAATAGAAAGATTCGATCCTTATACAAATGAGATTTTTAATAAGGAGGAAACAATCACCATATACCCGGCTAATATCTTTGTTAGCTCACCTGATAAAATACATGATGTCATAAAGCTTATCCAGGATGACCTATTAAAACAATACGAGTACTTCATGGAAATTGGAAATACACTTGAGGCCAATAGAATCAAAGAAAGAACAGAGTTTGATATGGAAATGATTAAAGAACTGGGATATTGCTCAGGAATTGAAAATTATTCTAGGTACTTTGATGGAAGGAAACCAGGAACTAGACCCTTTTGCCTACTTGATTACTTTCCAGATGATTATTTAACCATTATTGATGAAAGTCACGTGACCCTACCTCAAGTAAGAGCAATGTATGGCGGAGATAGAAGCAGAAAAGAAAACCTTGTTGAATACGGATTCAGACTTCCTGCTGCAATGGATAACAGACCTTTAAAGTTTGAAGAGTTTGAATTGTTGCAAAATAATATTATTTATGTTAGCGCTACACCAGCTGACTATGAATTAGAGATGTCAGAGGGAATCATAGTAGAGCAAATAATTAGACCCACGGGTTTATTAGATCCAAAAATAATTATCAAGCCTCTTAAAAATCAGATTGATGATTTGATTGATGAAATTCAAGATAGAGTAAATCTAAAAGAGAAAATACTTGTGACAACTCTAACCAAAAAAATGGCTGAAGAGTTAACCAGTTTCCTTACAAAAATTGATATAAGATCAAAGTATATTCACTCAGATGTTGATACAATAGAAAGAGTACAGATAATGCAGGGATTACGAGAAGATAAATTTGATGTACTTATCGGTGTGAATTTACTGCGTGAAGGTTTAGATCTTCCAGAAGTTTCACTGGTAGCTATTCTTGATGCGGATAAAGAAGGTTTTTTGCGATCTCATAGATCTTTAACCCAAACCGTGGGTAGAGCAGCAAGACACATAAACGGAGTTGCAATTTTATATGCAGATAAAATGACCAAAAGCATTAACAAAACAATTGAAGAAACGAATTATAGAAGATCAAAACAATCTGAGTATAACAGAAAAAATAACATTATTCCCAAGCCTGTAATTAAGAGTATCGAAAATCCCTTAACAGAAAAATTACTCAAAAATAAATCTGAAACAGAAGATGATACAATAATTGATTTTGTGATACCAAAAAAATCAAAGGACTTTGATAAAAAAATTAGAGAATTAAGAAAACTAATGGAAAAATCTGCCAAAGAGTTAGATTTTAAATCTGCGGCAATTTACAGAGATCAAATAAAAAAAATGAAAGAGCTTAAATTAAGCAGTCACTAATACTTTCTGAACTTTATCTGCAGCTTCTTTAAATTCAACTGCACTATGAAAGTTTAACCCTGATGAATCAATTATATCTTTAGCTATTTTTGAATTAGTCCCTTCGAGCCTTACAATTATAGGAACAGAAATCTCATCTTTCATATTCTTACAGGCATCAACAATTCCATTTGCCACACGATCACATCTTACGATTCCACCAAAAATATTAATTAGAATAGCTTTTACATCGGGGTCTTTCATAATGATTCTAAAAGCTGTTTCTACTCTTTCACTGTCAGCAGTACCACCAACATCTAAAAAGTTTGCAGGCTCACCACCAGCTTGTTTGATTAAATCCATTGTGGCCATTGCTAGTCCTGCGCCGTTTACCATACAACCCACATTTCCATCTAAATCAACATAATTTAATCCTACTTCTTTGGCTTCCACTTCAATGGGGTTTTCTTCCCTAACATCTCTCATTTCAGCATAATCTGGATGTCTAAACAATGCATTATCATCAATGGAAACCTTTGCGTCAACGGCTAATATTTTATCATCACTTGTTTTAATAACTGGATTAATTTCAAAAAGTGAGGAGTCTGATTTGTCATATGCCTCATATAATGCTTTTACAAACTGAATCATTTCATTTTTGGCATTGCCTTCTAAATTTAGATTTGTTGCAATTTCTTCTGCATTTAAATCTGTTAGACCTTCTTTTGGACACACATCGAGCGTATGAATCAAGTCAGGGGTGTTTTCAGCTACTGTTTCAATGTCCATACCTCCCTCTGTCGAATACATGATCATATTTTTTGCCGTTGATCTATTTAGAAGCACTGAAATGTAATATTCTTCAACTTCATTTTCACCAGGATAATAAACATCTTCTGCTACTAATACTTGATGAACTTTCTTTCCTTCTGCAGATGTTTGAGGAGTGATCAAATTCATTCCAATGATTTTATCAGAAATTTCATGAACATCATCAATAGATTTTGCAAGTTTTACTCCACCACCTTTACCCCTACCACCAGCATGAACCTGAGCCTTTATTACAAAAAAATCTGTACCCGTTTCCTTGTTTAATTGCTTTGCCTTTTCAACCGCAATATCGGGTGTATTTGCAACATAGCCCCTCTGAATTCTAACCCCAAAACCGTTTAGAATTTCTTTTGCCTGATATTCATGTAAATTCATAGATATTTTTTTATGCAAACAAATTTAGTAAACAAATTAAATTAAGATTATAATGAAGTGGTTAATTTATTATAATTTATCACAAATTTTATATTATTTTTACGAACCATGAAAAATATACTATTAATCACTTTATTATTAATCCTTTCGGGCTGTAAATCTGCGGAAGGCCCTATACAGGATGCATTAAAATCTTCAAAATCTAGAATTTCAATTGTAAAGAAAAACATTAAAAACCATAATATTCAGATAAAACTTTCTGTGTTAAATTCAGATAATAGTTATAAGGATTACGGTTTTAATATTGACGATGAAAAATATTTCTATCCAGCCAGTACTGTAAAACTTCCAATCGTTTTATTAGCTCTTGAAAAAATTAATGAGTACGAAGATATTTCGGTAAAAACCCCGTTCAAGATTGAGGACGATACTCTAAGTACAACCATGGAAGATGAGATTTATAAAATTTTTACAATTAGTGACAATCGGGCAAATAACAGGTTATTTGAATTTCTAGGACAAGACTATATAAATGAAAAATTAGATAAAAAGGGCTTTAAAAATTCCAGAATAGTTCATCGTTTGTCAACACCAAATTCTGAAAACCTTAGAACAAAGAATGTGTTATTCTATGCGGCAGATTCAACATTAGTATTTAATTCAA
>CABXCC010000012.1 GCA_902510475.1 uncultured Bacteroidota bacterium
ATTTGAGTTCATTTTAGTAAATTTATGATTAAATCTTATAATCATAATTTAATTGAATTTTTTCAGTAAATTTTTCAAAAACAAACCTCAGGATAAAAACCAGGAGAATGAAGAAAAGGAAGGGGAATTCTTGCCAAAAAAAAAGGCTGTAATTGAAGAGCGTTTTATATTAAAATTCATAGAAAATGGTGGTAAATTTCTTTATTGTGAAAATATAGATGAAGTACAGAAAAACTTTGAGCTAATTATACAAGAAAATGAATGGACTGATCAAGATATCCTTATTATCAATAAAGAAATTAAAAGTACCTATAAACTTAAAACAGAATTTAAATCAAGTTTAGAAGAAGCAGAATGCTTTGTAACGGATTGTGAGAATTTAATTGCAGGTGACGGATCTATTTTAATTTCATCGAATCAAATTCACGAAAAAAAACTCGATAACTTTCCGGAAAATTTTATAATAATTTCTGATACCAGAAAATTAAAAAATACAATTAGCGAGGGTCTCTCTGAAATAAAATCCAAAAGCAATAATATACCAACTAACATAACAACTATTAAAAATTTTAATAATACAAATGAGGATAATAATTTTTTGAGCTATGGAACTTCCTCAAAAAACCTATATTTGATCTTATTAGAAAAAGGATTTAATTAATTGAAAGAATCAAACAAAAGATTATTTAGTGGTCTAATTTTTATAGGAATTTTTATCATTTCATTAAAAACACACCTTAGTTTTGCATTACTTACATTTACTTTTGGCCTAATCTGTTCATACGAATTCAATAAGCTATTAAATGAAAAAGGAATAGGTTTTTATCTGCTATTCTCTTCAATTTTTATTCTTTTTGCAACCACTGAATATTATTTTAACAGTATAAATCAACCAAATTCTTTTTTCAATGATTTAAAAGACACTCTACTAATATTATCAATATTTGTTTCAATTTTTCTTGTTAGAGATCTATTCACTTCAAAAGATTTACCGAAATTTTTAACCAAAAAGTATGTGAATTTTATTTTTTACATATCCTCATCATTTGTATTTATGTATTTAATAGCCAATCTTAATGGCTCTTTTAATCCTTACATAATTTTAGGATGTTTTATATTAATTTG
Source organism: uncultured Bacteroidota bacterium (assembly GCA_902510475.1). GTDB lineage: Bacteria > Bacteroidota > Bacteroidia > Flavobacteriales > Flavobacteriaceae > MED-G13. The sequence continues at coordinate 1,126 of CABXCC010000012.1, forward strand.
GGTAAACGATAGCTTTGCCTACATAGTTGGAAAAAACTTTGGAAAACAAAAATTATTTTATAGTATTTCACCACACAAAACTGTTGAAGGTTTTTTAGGAGGTCTATTCTTTTGTTGTCTTTGCGCTTCAGTTGTTTCAAGATATATTGACGACTCAATTTCTACATCAAACTGGTTAATTATAGCCATTATTGTTAGTGTTTTTGGAACTTTAGGAGACCTTATCGAATCAAAACTAAAAAGACAATCAAATGTCAAAGATAGCGGAGCGATAATCCCTGGTCATGGTGGATTGTTTGACAGGCTAGATAGTATTATATTTGCAAGCCCATATATATATTTATTTTTAAAATTAATTTAAAATGTTTCATAAAGAAGGAATTGCTATAATTTTTACTGCATTTTTAGTTACTGCGGCGTTAATAATTAGTATAGATTATTTTGAGATAAAATATGGACTTCCTGTACAGATTTTTCTTATTATAATGTTAGTTTTAATTCTGCAATTTTTCAGAAATCCCAAAATAACTATAAATACAAACGAAAATTATATATTATCACCAGTTGATGGTAAGGTGGTAATAATTGAAGAAGTTTTTGAGCCGGAGTTTTTTAATGATAAAAGACTTCAGGTCAGTGTATTTATGTCTCCTTTAAATGTTCATGTAACAAGATACCCGATGGATGGAAGTATAATCTATTCAAAATATCATCCAGGAAAATATCTGGTTGCTTGGCATCCCAAATCTAGCACTAAAAATGAAAGAACAACTATTGTTCTTGAAAACAAAAAGTTTGGAAAAGTTTTATATCGGCAAATTGCGGGGGCATTAGCAAAAAGGATAGTTAATTATGCCAAAGTAGGACAAGAAGCAATTCAAGGAAAAGATGCAGGGTTTATAAAATTTGGATCTAGAGTTGACCTTTATTTACCTATTGGAACCAATGTTAATGTCAAATTAAATGAAGTGGTAAAAGGAGGAATTACCATAATATCTTCTAAATAAATTAATTAGATAAATTAGACAATCTTTCTTCTAAAACTCTAATTTTTGATAAAGCATCGTCTTTTTTCTTTTGTTCATTTTTAATCACAGAATCAGGGGCATTTTCAACAAATCTTTTGTTATTTAACTTTGACTCTACAGATTTTAAAAAACCTTTTTGATAATTTAAATCATTGTTAATTTTAATTATTTCTTCATTAACATCTAATTCTTTATGAAAAGGAATTGAATAAATATTTGAATTTACCCGAAAAGAGATTGATTGTTCAATTTCACTATCAGAATAATGTATGGAGGATATATTACAAAGCTTAGAAATAATCGAATCATAATCTGCAGAAAAGTTATCATTATTTACAATACTCAACTCAAGAGAATCTTTAAAAGATACCTGATATTTTTTTCTGAAATTTCTAATCCCTGAAATAACTTTTAACAAACTTTCAAAATCCTGAATCAAGTCTTTGTCTTTTGACCTAGTAGATGACGGCCATTTAGCAATAATTATAGCATTTTCTTTAGATCTTTTTTCAATTAAGTGCCATATCTCCTCTGAAATAAAAGGCATAAAAGGATGAATAATAATTAAATTTTTCTCAAATATTGATACGATTTGTTCAAATGTTTTTGAATCAATAGATTCACCATAATTTGGCTTTACAATTTCTAAAAAAACAGAGCAAAAATCATCCCATATTAGCTTATATACTGCCATTAAAGCATCACTAATTCTAAACTTGTTAAAGTGGTCGTTTATTTCACTTAAAACAGAGTTAAATTTTTGATTGTACCATTCGATAGCTATTGAAATATGGATGGGTTGGTTTTTTTTAACAACCTCCCATCCCTTAACAAGTCTAAATGAATTCCATATTTTATTTGAAAACGATTTTCCTTGATCACAAAGACTGGTATCAAATAATAAATCATTCCCAGCAGCAGAACTAAGCATAAGCCCTACCCTTACGCCATCAGCACTGTATTGATCAATAAGTTTCAGTGCATCAGGTGAATTACCTAATGACTTGCTCATTTTTCTTCGTTTTTTATCCCTAACTATACCTGTAAAATAAACGTTGTTAAAGGGTTTTTTAGACTTAAATTCATAACCTGCCATTATCATTCTTGATACCCAAAAAAATATGATATCAGGTCCAGTAACTAAATCAGAAGTAGGGTAATAATAATTAATATCTTCATTATCGGGATCAATAATTCCATTAAAAACACTAATTGGCCATAACCAAGATGAAAACCAGGTATCTAAAACATCATTATCCTGTTTTATATCCTTTGGTAAAAAGTCATTATTTTTTGTTTTCTTTTTAACTAGTTCAAGGGCCTCATCAGCATTTTTTGCAACAACATACTGATCATCACTATTACCGTAATAGTAAACAGGTATTTGATGTCCCCAATAAAGCTGTCTTGAGATGTTCCAATCACGAATATTAAGCATCCAATTTTTAAAAGTGTTATTAAATTTCTTAGGGAAGAAATTAATCTCATCTGATTTAAGAACGGATTTGATTGCTGGCTTAACTAGATCTTCCATTTTTAAAAACCACTGATGACTAAATTTAGGCTCAATTACAGCACCGGTTCTTTCACTTACGCCAACATTATGAACAATATCTTCAGATTTAACAAATAAACTTAAATCTTTCAACTCTTCAATAATTTTCTTTCTAGCAATGAACCTATCAACCCCAGAGTAATGTAAACATGATTCGTTTAGTGATGCATCATCATTAAAAATATCAATAAATTCTAGTTTATGTTTTTCACCTAAAACTTTATCATTTGGATCATGCGCAGGAGTAACCTTCAAACAACCTGTTCCATATTCCATATCGACATATTTATCAGCTATAATAGGTATTTCACGATTCATAATGGGAACAATTGCTATTTCACCAATCAAATCCTTAAATCTTTTGTCTTTTGGATTAACACAAATTGCGGAGTCACCTAAGATTGTTTCAGGTCTAGTGGTGGCAATGGTTAAAAAATTATTGGAATGTTTTAATTTATAATTTACATAATAAAGTTTTCCATTCTTCTGCATAAAATTTACTTCTTCATCCGAAAGAGTAGTTTTAGCCTGAGGGTCCCAATTAACCATTCGATATCCCCTGTATATCAGACCTTTATCAAATAGGTCAGTAAAAACCTTAATCACTGACTTATTCATATCATCATCTAACGTAAATTTTGTTCTTTTCCAATCACATGAACATCCAATTTTTTTGAGTTGATCTAGAATTATATTTCCGTACTCGTTCTTCCATTCCCAAGCATGTTCCATGAACTCGTCTCTAGATAAATCATTTTTTTCAATTCCTTTTGATTTTAATTTTTCAACAACTTTAGCTTCAGTTGCAATTGATGCGTGATCCGTACCAGGGACCCAACATGCATTTTTTCCCAAAAGTCTTGCTCTTCTTATTAAAATATCTTGTATCGTGTTATTTAACATGTGACCCATATGTAAAACTCCAGTGATATTTGGGGGTGGAATTACGATAGAATAGGGTTCACGATCATCTGGAGTAGATGAAAAATAATCATTTTTCATCCAATGGGAATACCATTTTTTTTCTATTTCTTGGTGATTATAATTTGAGGAAATACTCATACACAAGTTTTACAATACGAAAATACTCATATTTCTTAATCTGACTAATTATAATTATATTTATCTGGTTAAAAATTATGAAAAAAATTATGAAAAAAATCACAACAATCATCTTAGCCTTTTCTATTAGCCTTTTTAGTTTTGGTCAACAAAAGAAATCAGAAATTACCTTTGAAAAAATGGTAATTGATTATGGAACAATTGAAAAAGGAGCTAATGGTATCAGGGATTTTGTATTTACAAATACTGGAGATACGCCTCTTATAATCTCAAATGTAAAATCAACATGCGGGTGCACAATACCTAAAAAACCAGAAAAACCTATATTACCAGGTGAATCTGATAAGATTCAGGTAAAATATGATACAAAAAGAGTTGGTTTTATTCGTAAATCAATTACGGTAACTTCCAATGCTTCAAACCCAAATGTTATTCTAAAAATCACTGGTCAAGTGATGTCTGATAACAAAAAAACAGGTTTGGAAAAAAAGAAAAAAAGTATTGTTGAAGACTATAACTAATTATTCCATTTAAATGCCGTCGATTTCTAATAAAGGAAATTTAATGCCAGAATCTCCTATAAGGAAGCTGGTTCCCTATGCAGAAAAAGCAAAACAAAGAGGAATTAAAGTATTTCATTTAAATATTGGTCAGCCTGATATTGAAACTCCAAAAAATGCAATAAATGCTGTTAAAAATGCGGATATAAAAATTCTTGCTTATTCAAAATCAGAAGGTGACTTAGTTTTGAGACAAAAAATTTCAGAATATTACCGGACTTTTAATGTTCTGGTTTCTTCATCCGAAATCATTGTTACAAGTGGAGCAAGTGAGGCATTACTTTTTAGTATAGGAAGTATTATGGACCCTGATGACGAAATTATTATTCCAGAACCGTTTTATGCAAATTACAATGGATTCTCCGTTGCAAATGGAGTTAAAATAGTTCCTATTTTTTCAAGTATTGATGATAATTTTTCGTTACCAAATATTGAAGAATTTGAAAATTTAATCACAGATAAGACCAAAGCAATTTTAATATGTAACCCTAACAACCCTACAGGTTATGTATATTCAAAAGAGGAGTTAAAAATATTAATTAAAATTGTCAAAAAACATAATTTATTTTTGATTGTAGATGAGGTATATAGAGAATTTACATATGATGGGACTAGTCATACCTCTGTCATGGAATTCGATGAAATATCTGAAAATGCCATTGTCATCGATTCTGTTTCAAAAAGATATAGCATGTGTGGAGCTAGAATTGGATGCATAATTTCAAAAAATAAAGAGTTTTTAAACACAGCAATGAAATTTGCTCAAGCGAGATTATCACCTCCCTCCCTAGCCCAGATTGCTAGTACTGCTGCTCTGGACACAGGAAAGGATTATTTTGAAAAAATTATAGAGGAATACAACAAACGAAGAGTTGTTTTAATCAAGGGACTCAAGGATATTCCTGGGGTTAAAGTATCAGAGCCAAAGGGTGCTTTTTACTGTGTTGCTGAGCTTCCGGTAGATGATTCAGAGAATTTTGCAAAATGGTTATTAGAAAGTTATAACCTGAATAAAAAAACGATAATGATAGCTCCAGCTGGAGGATTTTACTCTACACCAAATGCAGGGAATAACCAGGTAAGAATCGCATATGTGCTTAACGAAAATGATTTAAAAGATTCAATTGAGATTTTAAAAATAGGTTTAATTGAATATTCTAAATGATGGATGTTAAAGAAAACTATTCGTTAAAAAAATATAACAGTTTCAATATTGATGTAATAGCAAAAGAGTTTATTCAAATAAATTCGATTAAAGAACTGATTGATCTTCAAAAAAATTCAAAGAATAAAAACAAATTATTTATTGGTGGGGGTAGTAATATTTTATTTACAAATAATTTTGAAGGGTTGGTTGTTCACATAAACCTGAAAGGAATTTCTGTCAAGAAGATTAATGAGAACTTCAGTGAGATTAAAGTAATGTCAGGTGAAAATTGGAATGAATTGGTTAATTGGTGTATTGAAAATAATTTAGGAGGATTGGAGAATTTATCATTGATCCCTGGAAATGTGGGTGCTGCACCTATACAAAATATCGGAGCTTACGGAGTTGAATTAAAAGATGTGTTTATCTCTTGTGAAGTTTATGATCTGAATACTGAAAAGCTAACTATTTACAATTTAAATGATTGTAAATTTGGGTATAGGGATTCGATATTCAAAAAAAATAAAAATCTAATTGTAGTTTCTATAACAATGAAACTAAGTTCTAAAAATCACAAGATTAACTCTTCATACGGAGGAATTAATGATGAGTTAAAAAATTTAAATATTAAGGAGCCAACGATAAAAGACATTTCAAATGTAGTTTGTGATATCAGAAATAAAAAACTTCCCAATCCAAATAAAATCGGAAATGCAGGTAGTTTTTTTAAAAATCCAATAGTAAATTCAAAAAAAATTAATTGGTTAAAAGAAAATTTCAATAATATACCTTTTTATAAAATTGATGAGAATAGCTATAAAATACCGGCTGCTTGGTTAATTGAAACATCTGGTTTTAAAGGGAAAGATTTTGGAAATTTTGGTGTTCATAAAACACAGCCATTAGTTCTTGTAAATTATGGAAAAGCTAGTGGAAGTGATATCAATAAATTATCCCTATCAATAAAAGAAGTTGTAAATAAACTTTTTAAAATTGAATTAGAAACAGAAGTAAATATTATTTGATAAATTAGAGAATATTATGATGTCAGTTATTGTTACAATTTTGGTTTTAGGTTTATGTGTGCTCGGAATAAGCATCAAAATATGGGCAAAAAAAGACGGGGAATTTTCAGGTACCTGTGCAAGTCAAAACCCATACCTTAACAAGAACGGAGAAAACTGTAGTTTCTGCGGAAAAAACCCATCAGAGTTTAATCAATGTGATGGAAAAAGTTAGCTCCATATTAAAAAAATTAGGTCCTGGATTATTATTTGCTGGAGCTGCAATTGGAGTTTCTCACTTAGTTCAATCAACAAAAGCTGGAGCTGATTTTGGTCTAGGATTAATTTGGGCTTTGATTATTGCAAATTTATTTAAATATCCTTTTTTTCAATTCGGGCCAAGATATGCTTTGTCAACAGGAGAAAGCATGTTGTCTGGTTATTACAAATTAAGTAAACTAATTCTGGTTACTTATTTTTTAATATCTCTTGCTACAATGTTTTCTATTCAAACTGCGGTAACAATTGTTACTGCTGGAATTGCTAATTCAATAACCGGAGAAATAATTTCGGTTGAGATATGGACAGTTTTAATCACCCTAATTTGTTCGTTAATTTTGGTAAAAGGAAAATACAAAGTTCTTGATAAGATTGTTAAGTATATAATAATTGTTTTAGCAATAAGCACAGTTGCTGCTACTATAATTGCTGGCCTTAAGTTTAATTCTGATTTAAATTTTACACAAATTTTCCCGTCAGATTCTAAATCAATTGTATTTCTAATAGCTTTTATGGGATGGATGCCAGCCCCGTTAGATGTCTCCGTGTGGCACTCAATATGGTCACTTGAAAAAAAGAAAACATTAAAAAACTATAATTTGAAAAATTCAATGGTTGATTTTAATGTAGGGTATGTTGGTACTGCTATTTTAGGAATATGTTTTATTGCGTTAGGATATTTTGTAATGTATGGCAGTAATAATTCCTTTAGTGACTCAGCCGGAGCTTTTTCAAATCAACTTATAGAAATGTATACATCAAGTCTGGGACAATGGTCTTATTATCTGATTGGAATAGCAGCACTATCAACAATGTTAAGTACAACAATAACTACCCTAGATGCCTCTCCAAGAGCAATGTCAGAGACCATTAATTTACTTACAAATAAAAAAAATAATCATGGTTATTTGCTGTGGTTAACAATTCTAGCAATAGGAACAATTATTATATTTTTTGCTTTTTCATCAAAAATGGGTCTACTTATTAAAATAGCTACAATACTATCTTTTTTAACTGCACCCTTTTACGCAATAATCAATTACATGCTAATTACTTCAAATCAAACTCCGTTAAAAAATAGACCCTCTCTAAAATTACGTGTATTAAGTATTTTAGGAATTTTCTATTTGTTAGGATTTTCGGTATTCTTTTTGTTAAAAGGTTTTTAGGATTCAGATATTAGTTTTTATATTTACAACTTATTAAAATCAGGTTTTGTCACAAAATTTAAACACAGTAGATACCCCTTTTTATAAGATGGATATTCCAGAAACGGAAACTGTCATCAAGGAGAAATCTGAGTGGTTTAAAGTTGATTTACCCAAAAAGGTTGTTGAGCACAAAAAAAAACCAAAATGGCTCAGAGTGAAGCTTCCGATAGGTCCAAAATATACCAAGCTTAGAAAGTTAGTCGAAGACAATAATTTACACACTATATGCACATCTGGAAGTTGTCCAAATATGGGTGAGTGTTGGGGCGAAGGTACAGCTACATTTATGATTCTTGGTAATATTTGTACAAGATCCTGCAAATTTTGTGGTGTCAAAACGGGTAAGCCTCTTGAGGTTGATTGGAAAGAGGCGGAAAAAGTTGCAAATAGTATTAAAATAATGCAAATAAAACACGCTGTTTTAACCAGTGTAGATAGAGATGACCTAAAAGACGATATGGGAAGTAAATTTTGGGTTGAAACGATTAATAAAATTAGAGAATATAATCCGGGAATTACTCTTGAAGCGCTGATTCCTGATTTTCAAGGGATTCATGAACATATCGACAGACTTGTCAAAGTAAAACCGGAAGTAATTTCCCATAATATTGAAACAACTAGAAGATTAACCAGAGAAGTTCGTGTTCAAGCTAAATATGACAGAAGTATGGATGTCCTCAGATATATGAAAGAAACTGGCCAGAGAAGAACCAAATCTGGAATCATGTTAGGGTTGGGTGAAACCAAAGAGGAGGTAATTGAAACAATCTATGATTTAAAAGAAGCAAAAGTTGATGTTGTGACCATAGGTCAATATTTACAGCCTAGTAAAAAACACTTGCAGGTTCAAAGGTTTGTAACTCCAGATGAATTTTTAGAGTACAAAGAGCTTGGGGAAAAGCTAGGTTTTAAACATTTTGAAAGTAGTGCCCTTGTACGTTCCTCATACAGAGCCAGGAAACATATTCAATAAGCTATTATATTAGCTATTTCAGCCAGAAAATCTTCTTGATTATGAATTTTAAATTCAATCGGAAGATAAAATAAATTTTCAATACCCATATTTCTTAGCTTTGTAAAATCTTTTTCGGTGGTAATAACAATTTCATCAGTAAAGTTTTGAACATCACTATTTAAATAATTGTAATGGTCTGGATAATTAAAGTGACTAACCATTAAACCTAAGTGTTTTAGATAAGTCAATAATCCTTTTGGATTTACAATTCCTGTTACTAGATTAACTTTTTTATCTTTTAATTGCTCTAGATTTTTAGAATCATTTAAGGAAAAAATTTTATCTGAATAGATGATTGAACTAAAAAATAATAGTTGGTTTTGGTTTGGCTTGACCAGTTTTTCTATCCGATCTTTTTCTACATTAGAAATATCTTTAGGACACTTGGTAACTACAATACAATTTGCTCTTTTTGCGCCCTTTTTTGACTCCCTTAATTTACCTTTTGGCATTAAATAGTCTTCACAATAAAGGTTTCCGTACTCCGATAATAGAATAGAATAATCAGGTTTTACTCTTCTGTGTTGAAAAGCATCGTCTAATAAAATTAATTCAACTCCTTCATTTATAAGTCTTTTTATTCCTCGCTTTCTTTTTTTATCAACGGCAACTTTTATGTTTTTAAATTTTGTAAAATATTGAAAGGGTTCATCTCCGATAGATTTTGCATTGTCTAAGTCTGATGCAAGGATAAAACCCTTAGAATTTCTTTTATACCCTCTACTTAATACACCAACATTATAATTTGGTGAAAATTTTCTGATCAAAAACTCAATCATTGGTGTTTTGCCAGTGCCTCCAACAGCTAGATTACCAACACTTATCACTGGAATGTTAAATGTATGGCTCTTAATTAGCCCTAAGTCATAGAGCTTATTTCTAAAATTGGTAATCAGAAAAAACTGTAAACTCAGCTTCCAATAAATTATTTTTTTTAGCAAATTCATCGTAACTAAAGTAATTATTTATCTTTGAAATAAATAATATTGATATGACAGTTAAAGATGTTATTGATTTTTTAAATGATTACGCTCCTCTAGAATACGCAGAAGATTTTGACAATGCAGGATTAATAGTTGGAGATAAAAATAATAAAGTTTCAGGAATCTTGATTTGTCATGATTCGATTCCAGAAGTTATAGATGAAGCAATCAATTTAGGCTATAATTTGATTATTAGCTTTCACCCAATACTATTTAAGAGCATTAAAAAGCTAATACCCAATAATTATGTGAATAGATCTATTATAAAAGCAGTAAAAAATGATATTTCAATATTTTCTACTCATACTGCATTAGATAATTCAAATTTTGGTGTAAACATGCAATTATGTAAAGAAATCGGAGTTAGAGAAACAAAAATATTATTCCCTAAAAATGAAACCATCAAAAAATTAACAACTTTCATACCCAGCGAAAGTGCTCATAAATTAAAAGATGAAATATTTAAAACGGGGGCAGGTTCAATTGGTAAGTATGAAAATTGTAGTTTTAGTTTTGAAGGTGTTGGGACTTTTAAAGGAAATAAAGAATCAAAACCAACAATCGGTAAAAAACTTCAAAACACTAATCAAAATGAGTCCTGCGTAAATATTACATTTTTGAAACACTTGGAAGAAAAAGTTTTAACCGCCTTAAAAAATACACATCCTTACGAAGAAATTGCTTACGAGATAAAAACATTAGAAAATTACAATGAAAATATTGGAATGGGAATGTATGGAGAGCTTAAAGATTCTATAAGCGAAAAAAAATTTTTATCATTTTTAAAAAATAAATTAAATATCAAGTTCATAAAACATTCAAAACTTTTAGGAAAAAAAATTAAAAAAGTTGCAGTTTTAGGTGGTTCAGGAAGTTTTGGAATTGAAAAAGCTATTGAAGTAAGTGCTGATGTGTTTATCACATCAGATTTAAAATATCATGACTATTACAAAGCAGAAAAGTCATTACTGTTAGTAGACGTAGGACATTATGAAAGTGAACAGTTCACAAATAAATTAATGTATGATATACTTACGAAAAAATTCCCTAATTTTGCAATCGCTTTAACAAAAATAAACACAAATCCTGTAAACTACAGTTAATATGGCTAAAAAGAAAGAACCAACAGTAGAACAAAAACTAAGAGCATTATACGATCTTCAATTAATTGATTCAAGAATTGATAAAATTAGAGATATCAGAGGAGAATTACCTCTTGAAGTAAGAGACTTGGAAGACGAGATTGAAGGATTAAATACAAGAATCGAAAAACTTGATGCAAGTTTAAAAGATTTTGATGTTCAAATTTCCGATAAAAAAAACTTAATTGAAGAAGCCAAAGTTTTGATTAAAAAATATACTGAACAACAAAAAAATGTTAGAAATAACAGAGAATTTGACTCTTTAACAAAAGAAACTGAATACCAAGAACTGGAAATTCAATTAGCCGAAAAAAATATTAAAGAATTTAAAGCTCAAATTGAGCTAAAGAACGAATCTATTGAAGAAGTTAAGAGAAAACTCTCTGAAAAAACAGATCATCTGAAGCACAAAAAAGGAGAGCTGGACACAATCCTTAAAGAAACTGAAAAAGAAGAAAACATGCTTCTTAAAAAGTCAGATGATTACAAAAAATTAATTGAAGAAAGACTTCTATTTTCTTACGGTAAAATAAGAAGTAATGTGAAAAATGGGCTTGCAATTGTACCAATTGAAAGAGGTGCAGCAGGCGGATCTTTTTTTACAATTCCACCTCAAGTTCAAATGGAAATTGCGTCAAGAAAGAAGGTCATTACAGACGAGCACAGTGGTAGAATATTAATTGACGAAGTCTTAGCTACCGAACAGAAAAAAAAGATGGAAAAACTTTTTTCAAGTATTTAATTATACACTAAAAAGATGAAGAAAGGTATTATTTATATAATATGTTTTCTAAGTTTACTATTTAGTTATACTTCCTGCTCACAGAACAATAAACCCTCAAATCAACTAAAACTAGAACCAATCTCTGTAAATAAAGAAAAGGTTCATAAAGCATATTTTGCTAGTGGCTGTTTCTGGTGTGTTGAGGCTATTTATGAAAGTATTATTGGGGTTAATAATGTTGTTAGTGGCTATTCGGGCGGAGAATTTTCAAATCCAACATATCAGTTGGTAAATACAAAACTAACTGGGCATGCAGAAACTATTGAAGTAACTTATGATCCTGAGAAAATTACTTTTTCAAATTTAGTTGATGTTTATTTTGGATCTCAAAACATTGAACAAATTAACGGGCAAGGACCAGATAGAGGCCCTCAATATAGATCAATAATTTTTTATCAAAATAAGGAACAAAAAAATATAATTGACAAAAAGATTTTAGAATTAGAATTTAAATTGAATATAAAGGTCGCTGCGGAAGTATATCCGTTTAGAAAATTTTGGATTGCAGAGACTTACCACCAAGATTTTAAGAAAAACAATACCAATCACCCTTATATTATAAATGTATCCAATCCAAGGTTTGAAAATTTCAAGTATAAATTTGAAGACATCATAAAAAATTAATTTATATGAGCATTGATAAGATAAACAACTATGCAAAAGACCACAGTTGCTCTGAAACAAAATTACTCTCTGAATTAAGAAGAGAAACTGAGCTAAAATGCATTAATCCAATTATGCTAAGTGGTGAATATCAAGGTAGATTATTAAGCCTAATTTCAAAAATTAAACAGCCAAAAAAAATATTAGAAATAGGCACGTTTACAGGTTATGCAACGCTTTGTTTAGCAGAAGGATTAGAAACATCTGGTAAAATTTACACTATTGATAAAAATGAAGAACTTATCAAAATTCAAAATAAATATTTTTTAAAATCAAAATATCACAAAAATATAATACAATACACTGGTGATGCACTAGAAATTATACCTAAAATTAATTCCAAATTTGATCTTATTTTTCTTGATGCAGATAAAGAGAATTATATTAAATATCTTGAAATTATAATCCCTAAACTTAATAAAAAAGGGATTCTTATTTCAGATAATGTATTATGGCATGGTAAAGTCTTAAGTAATAAAAATAATCAAGATAAAGTGACCAAAAGAATCGATACATTTAATAAAAACCTAGTCGAAAATAATAATTTTCAAACGTTTATGCTTCCAATTAGAGATGGACTAAGCATTTCGATAAAACTATAAGTCTCTTTTTACTGAATCAGTAACGGAGTCTATTTCAGATTTAACCTTATCGATTTCAGATTTAACCTGAACTGATACATTAGAATCCTCATTAATTTTGTCCTTTGAAGTTTTAATTTCATGTTTAATTTCGTTTGTTGCATGCTTTATATTATTAATGCCTTTGCCAAGTCCTCTTGCGAATTCAGGAATTTTATCTGCACCAAATAACAAAACAACAATAAAAATAACAAAGCCAATTTCAGGACCACTTATAAATAAAAACATATTTTGATATAGCATTATACAAATATAATGAGTAAGTTTATTTTTATAAAGTAACACATATATTTTATGAAAAAAATGTTACTGGCCAGTACTTCTACAATTCATGGTCAAAAGTATTTAGAATATATCTTGGAAGAAGTTAGCTTATTATTTTACAAATGCAAAAATATTCTGTTTATTCCCTTTGCTAGACCATCGGGAATTACACATTTACAATATACCAATCTTGTTAAAAAAACCTTTGGAAAAATTAATCTTCAAGTTCTAGATTATAAATCAGATGAAATGATCTCCACGAATATTAATAAATGTGATGGGATTTTCATTGGTGGAGGCAATACTTTTTTATTACTAAATAAACTTTATGAGTATGATTTAATAAAGTCTTTAAAACAAAAAATTAAATCTGGAACTCCTTATTTAGGAACCAGTGCGGGAACTAATATTTGTGGAATGACTATAGGTACAACCAATGATATGCCTATTATAAATGTTAAAAGTCATAAAGCACTAGAATTGTTACCTTTCAATATTAATCCTCATTATTTAGATCCAGTTAAAAACCCAAAGCACATGGGTGAATCAAGGGAAACAAGGATAAAAGAATTTCATGTACTGAATAATCAGAAAGTTATTGGTTTAAGAGAAAGTTCCTATCTGAGTGTTGAAAATAATGATATTATACTAAAAGGACCAAAAAAGGCGGTAGTTTTTAAAAAAGATGAAAATATTTTTGAAATAAATAGTGGGTTTAATTTAAAAAATCTGATTTAAGAGATGTCAAAATTATATCTTTGAACTATGAAGAATAATAAGGTATTATTAATGATTCTTGATGGCTGGGGGAAGTCAATTAACCCTGAGGTTTCAGCAATTGATAAAGCAAAAACCCCCTTTATTGATGAGTTATATGAAAAATATCCAAATGCCAATCTAAAAACATTTGGTGAAGAAGTAGGTCTTCCAAAAAACCAAATGGGTAATAGTGAGGTTGGTCACTTGAATCTTGGTGCTGGAAGAATTGTTTATCAAGAACTCTCAAGAATAAACATGTCTATAAAAAATAGAGAACTAGAATCAAATAATACTTTAACTGAAGCATTTAATTATGCTAAAAAAAATAAAAAAAAAATACATCTAATTGGCCTAATTAGTAATGGAGGCGTACATTCCCATTACAGTCACCTGTGTGAATTAATCAGAATCTCTAACAATTATGAAAGTAATATTTTTATTCACGGATTCACTGATGGAAGAGATGTTGATCCAAAAGCTTCATTAACAGATTTAGAAAATTTAGAAGAGTATATTTCAGATAAAAACTGTGAAATTGCATCCATCATCGGAAGATATTATTCAATGGACAGAGACAACAGATGGGGCAGGACAAAATTAGCATATGATTTGATTTGTAAAGGGCAAGGAAAACAAACAACTAACTTTATTTCTGAAATTAAAAATTCACATAAGGAGAATTGCACAGACGAATTTTTAAAACCAATGGTTAAAGTAGATGATAATGGAAATCCGATTGGTAATATCAATAAAAATGACGTTGTAGTTTTCTTTAATTTTAGAACTGATCGTGGAAGACAGCTTACAAAAGCAATGACTCAAGATGGTTTTAATGAATTTGAAACTGAAAATCATAATTATCATTTTGTTACGATGACTAATTATGATAACTCATTTAAAAATATTGAAGTGGTTTTTGAAAACGAAAACTTAAAAAATACTTTAGGCGAGGTATTAGAGAAAAATAATAAATTCCAACTCAGAATAGCAGAAACCGAAAAATACCCACACGTAACATTTTTCTTTTCAGGAGGAAGAGAGGAGCCATTTAAAAATGAAAAAAGAATTCTAAAAGAATCGCCCAAGGTTGCAACCTATGATTTAAAGCCTGAAATGAGTGCTTATGAGATTACTGATGCATTAGTTGAAGAGCTTAATGACGGAACTAATGATTTTATCTGTCTCAATTATGCTAATGGAGACATGGTTGGTCACACAGGCAGTTTTAGTGCAGCTATAAAAGCATGTGAGGATATTGATATTTGTGTGAAAAGAACAATAGAATGCTCTATAGAGAATAATTATACAATAATATTAATTGCTGACCATGGAAATTGCGATATGATGAAAAACTCTGATGGAACACCTAACACTGCACATACGATGAATTTAGTCCCAATAATCCTGATTAACTCAAGTTTTCATAAAATAAATGATGGAAAGCTTGCTGATATTGCTCCTACAATTTTAAAAATAATGGAAATAAATTGTCCAGCGGAAATGACGGGGAAATCATTATTATAAATAAAGTATGCAAAAATCACTAGAGGAAATAGAATTAATAAGAGAGAGTGCATTACTTGTATCAAAGACACTAGGATTAATTGCAAAAGAAATTAAAGATGGAGTAACTACATTACATTTAGATAAATTAGCAGAAGAATTTATAAGGTCTAATGATGCATTACCTGGATTTTTAGGATTATATGATTTTCCAAACACACTATGTACAAGTCCGAACTCACAGGTGGTTCATGGGATTCCAAATGATGTTCCGTTAAAAAATGGAGATATAATTTCTATTGATTGCGGAGTGCTTAAAAACGGTTTCTACGGGGATCATGCATACACTTTTTGTGTTGGGGAAGTTGATGATGAAATTAAAAAACTTCTAAGAATTTCTAAAGAGTCACTTTATAAAGGAATTTCAGAATTTAAATCGGGAAATCGAGTTGGAGATGTAGGTTTTACTATTCAGGATTATTGTGAAAAACATGGTTATGGAGTTGTTAGAGAATTAATTGGTCATGGAATAGGTAAAATCATGCATGAAAAACCTGAGATGCCAAATTACGGAAGAAGAGGAACAGGTAAAAAGTTCAAAGAAGGTATGGTGGTTGCAATTGAACCCATGATTAATATGGGAACCCACAAAATTATACAACACAGTGACGGATGGACCATCACAACTAAGGATAACCTTGCAAGTGCTCACTTTGAACATAATATTGCGATAATAAACGGTAAGCCAGAAATACTTTCAACATTCAACTATATATATGAATCTTTAAATATATCTTCAAATGAAGAAAAGGGATTTCATAATTATTTCAAATTATGAGACGCTTGGTAAAACTTATTCTAAATTATATTCCAAGAACAATATTAACTAGGCTTAGTTTTATTTTAAAACCGCTGATAAGAATCTATTTGTATGGTTATAAATATACGGATCCAATTGATGGGTCAAGTTTTAGAAAATTTCTTCCTTATGGTTACAATAATGTTAGAAAAAATGCTTTATCTCCGTCAACATTTTCATTAGAAAGACATAGATTATTGTGGCTCTATCTAAAGAATGAAACACCCTTTTTTAAAAAGAAGTTAAAAGTTCTTCATTTTGCTCCAGAAGCAGCATATTATTCAAAATTTAAAAATCTAACTAATTTAATTTATCACACAACTGACATCAACTCTCCACTGGCAACAATTAAAGCCGATATATGTGACCTACCAATGAAAGATAACAGCTATGACTTTATTCTTTGCAATCACGTTTTAGAGCATATAATTGATGATAAAAAAGCTATGAAAGAACTCTACAGGGTTTTAAAAAAAGGGGGGATTGGTATTTTTCAGGTTCCTCTAGACGAAAATAGAAAAAAAACATACGAAGATTCCTCAATTGTGACGCCAAATGAAAGGAATAAGGCATTTGGTCAGTATGATCACGTTAGAATTTATGGAATGGATTTTTTTGACAGACTGTCTGAGGCCGGTTTTAGAGTTGAAAAATGCAATTACACATCACAATTATCAAAAGAGGAAATAGAAAAATTTCGTCTTCCAAATAATGAGATTATCCCGGTTTGCTATAAATAATTAATTGTAAAAATTATTTAAAATTAATTCTTCAAGCTCATTTTTATCATTTTCAAATATAACAAGTGATGAAATATTATTATTAAAACTAAAAAACTCTTTAATTTCTTCAATATTCATCGAATGAATAGCGGTTGCATAAGCATCTGCCTCAATACAGGATGATGCTTTTACCGTTACACTTAAAATATTTGTTTTAGTCGGATATCCTGTCAGGGGATTAATGATATGGGCAAATCTATTTCCCATTGAATCAATTTTAAATTTTCTGTAAGTTCCAGACGAGGCTAAGGATATATTATTTAATTCTAAAGAGCTATAATTACTCCTATCCCCATCAAATCTAGGCATATCAATAGCAACTAACCATGGCTTATTTTTATGGATATTTATTCCTGAACTATTTATTTCTCCACCAATTTCAACCAGAAAATTATCGATTTGTTTATTTTTTAAAAATTCAGCAACTTCATCTACTGCATAGCCTTTGGCAATTGCATTAAAATCAATATATGAATCCATGGGTCTACTAAGTTTATCGCCAATAATTTCAAATCTGTTAAATCCTGTTTTTGATAATAAATAAGTGAATTGATCATTAGGGTTTATTTTTAAATCAGGAACAAATTTTTCTGGACCAAATCCCCAATAATTAACAAGTAAACCAATAGAAGGGTCAAATCTACCACCAGTTATCTCATATATCTTTTTTGAAAAACTGAAAACATTTTTAAAATGATCATCAAGTTGAACAGAATTATTATTGTTCACTCTAGAAATTATAGAGGTTTTCTTGTAGGTGGACATTGACATGTCAATTTCTTTGAAAATATTAACAATCTCATTAGAATAATTTGAATTTCCAGAACTGTAAAATTGGATGTTATATGAGGTGCCAAAAATAAGCCCTGATAGAGAGGTTTTTTTTAATTCACTACAAGAAAAAAAAGTAATAAAAACAAGAATTAAATAATTTTTCATGAAAAAGATTGAAATAAATTTAAGTTACAAATTTATCCCCCAAAATCATCAAAACGGATATTTTCATCGGGAATACCAAAGTCTTCCCCCATTTTTTGGACAGCCTGATTCATTAATGGTGGACCACAAAAATATAATTCTATGTCTTCTGGAGACTCATGGAATTTCAAATAATTTTCAATAACACAATTATGTATAAATCCTAAAAAACCATCCCCGTCAGAATCTAAATCTTCTTTAACCTTCCAATTATCTTCGGGCAATGGATCCGATAAGGCAACATAAAATTTGAAATTTGAAAAGTCTTTTTCTAACTTATAAAAATGGTCTAAATAAAATAACTCTTTTCTAGATCTTCCCCCATACCAAAAAGTAATTTTTCTCCCAGTCTGTAATGTTCTGAACAAATGATACAAATGAGATCTCATTGGTGCCATTCCTGCTCCACCACCAACATATAACATTTCTGCGTCAGATTCGTTTATAAAAAACTCTCCATAGGGTCCTGAAATAGTTACTTTATCACCTGGTTTTCGAGAAAATATATATGATGATGCAATTCCTGGATTTATATCCATCCAATTATTTTTTTCTCTGTCCCATGGTGGAGTAGCTATTCTTACATTTAACATTATTTCTCTTCCCTCCGCAGGGTATGATGCCATAGAATAAGCTCTTTCAACCGTTTCTGGATTTTTCATAACTAAAGGCCAGATATTAAATTTATCCCATTCAGAGTTAAACTTATCCGCTGAGTCGTGTTCTTCGGGATGAGCTGTGATATCCATATCCTTAAAATTAACTTCAGTATCAGGAATATCAATTTGAATATATCCACCAGCTTTATAATCCATTTCTTCAGGAATTTTTACTACAAACTCCTTAATAAAGGATGCTACATTATAATTACTTACAACCGTTGCCTCCCATTTTTTAATTCCAAATACCTCCTCGGGTATGCTAATATCCATGTCTTGCTTTACTTTAACTTGACAAGCTAGTCTCGCACCAGACTTCAATTCTTTTCTGGTAAAATGAGGAGTTTCTGTTGGCAGAGCCTCACCTCCACCTGAATTAACATGACATTCACATTGAATACAGGTACCACCTCCACCACAAGCAGAGGGTAAAAATATTTTTTGGGCACTTAAAGTTGTAAGAAGAGTATCACCTGATGCAACCTCAATTTCTTTTTCTCCATTAATTTTAATTTTAACAGGTCCTGAAGGAGCTAGTTTTTCCTTGACAAAGAGTAGTAAAAGAATTAATAACAAAGAAACTACTAGTAGTATTCCTACGACTAATAAAATAGACTGAGTTATGGATGTAGCTAAAATCATAATTAATTTAAATCAATGTTGCTGTAAACAATATTATCATTGTCCTCAATTTTAATATTTTTTGAAATTTCTTCATTTTCATTTTCAAGATTTGACGGGGCTTCATCACCTCCTGTTAACATTCCACCAAAACTCATAAAGCCAATGGCCATTAGGCCAGTTATGATAAATGTAATTCCGAGTCCTCTTAAGGGTCCAGGGATTGATGAATATCTAATTTTTTCTCTAATGGCAGCAATAGCTAATATTGCAAGAAAAAAACCAAAACCAGATCCAACACCATATGTAGTTGCCAATTGAATTGTTTCTATCTCTCTTGATTGCATAAAAAGAGAGCCTCCAAGAATTGCACAGTTAACAGCAATCAAGGGTAAAAATATCCCTAATGAATTATACAAAGAAGGAGAGAATTTTTCTACGATAATCTCAACTAATTGCACCATTGTCGCGATGGTAGCAATAAATAATATGAAAGAAAGAAAACTTAGGTTGTAATCTATTAAACTTGGGTGCAACCAAACAAGTGCACCATCTTGAAGAATATATTGATCAAGAAGCCAGTTTAATGGAACGGTAATAGCCAATACAAAGGTAACTGCTGCTCCTAATCCAATGGCAGTAGAAACTTTTTTTGAAACAGCTAAATATGAGCACATTCCTAAAAATGTCGCAAATACCATATTGTCTATGAATACTGATTTAAAAAATAGTTCTATATGTTCCATTATTCTTCGATTAAATGTTTACTTCTAGCACGTTGAACCCATATTATAATTCCAACAACAATTAGCGCCATTGGAGACAACAACATAAATCCATTATTTTCATAACCTAAAGAATACAGATAAGTTTTATCAATCGGATCCCCTAAAACAGGAATTCCCCATAAAGTACCCGAGCCTAATAATTCTCTGAAAAATCCTACGATTATAAGGATAACTGCATATCCAAAAGCATTGCCAATACCATCTAAAAAAGATCTCCAAAGGCCATTACCCAAAGCAAATGCCTCAAATCTTCCCATAATGATACAATTGGTAATGATTAGACCTATAAAAACAGACAAGGTTTTACTTAACTCATAGGCAAAGGCTTTGAGAACTAAATCAACAATTATTACAAGGGTTGCAATAACCGTTAATTGAACAATTATCCTGATTTTAGATGGCACAATATTTCTGATCATTGAAATAACTACATTTCCAACTCCCATTACAAATAAAACTGAAACAGACATGACAACCGATGCTTCTAACTCTGCAGTAATTGCCAGGGCTGAACATATTCCTAAAACCTGAACGGTTATAGGGTTATTGTCAGATAATGGATCTGTTATAAGCTTAGTGTCTTTCTTAGATAAAAGTCCCATTTAGTTATTTTTAATATTATTAAAATATGATTGATATAAGCTTAAATCACTTCTGATCATAGCAGTAACACCATCACCAGTTATTGTAGAACCTGCTATAGCGTCAACTTCGTTATCGTATTTGTCAATATTTTTTGGATCTAGGTTTGTTTTTGAAACATTTACACCCTTAAAATTACCGTTTGAATCTAACAAAGCCTCACCAATGAAATCATCCATAAAAAATCTTTGTTTAATGTTTGCTCCTAATCCAGGGGTTTCTGCTTTGTGGTCAAAATAAATTCCCTGAATAGTCATGTTCTCATCCAATGAAACATATGCCCATATAGCATCCCATAAACCTTTACCTCTAATTGGAGCGACATATAACATTTTTTCATCTTTTTCAGCAATGAAAAGTGGAAGTTTTCTGCTGTAATTTGGATCTTTAGCAAGAGCTTTTTCTTTTTTCACATCGATTAAATAAGCATTATCGTCTTCAATAACATTGTTGTTTTGAATATAAATTTGCTTAGTTATATATTTTTGGAACTCCTGTTCTGCCTTTTCAGCTGAAATAAAACTTACACTATTGCCTTCGTTTTCATTAATACCTATCGCGTATAATATATTTTGCTGTTTTTCCAAAAGTTTATTTACTCTTATCTTGTCCTTAAGGGACGAGTCAACAGCTGCCAATAAAGTTCCAACTATAACTACAAGGCCTATAGCAAACATTAGTGTGTATGAATTCTTTTCAGTATTGATCGCCATATTTAAATATTTTTAATTTTTAGTCTATTTAATCTCATCTTTACATTAGATTGAACAACAAAGTGGTCTATTGTTGGAGCAAAAACATTCATCAATAATATCGCTAGAAAAACGCCTTCTGGGTAGGCAGGATTAAACACTCTTATCATTATAGAAATAAATCCTATCAGAAACCCATAAATCCATTTTCCTTTATTTGTTTGAGCGGCGGTGACAGGATCAGTAGCCATAAATACAGCCCCAAATAAAATACTTCCTATCAGTAAATGTTGCCAATAAGGAACACTCATTAGCCCATAGAATTTACTGTACTGGTTAATTAATCCACTGTCAACTACCCCGTTAAAAATTAGCCCCATAACCAAAGCACCAAGAAGAGTACTTACAATAATTCTCCAACTACCAATCTTACTAAAGATTAAAAATAGAGCACCAAAGACAATTAATAATTTGGAAGTTTCTCCAACGGAACCTGGAATAAAACCATAAAACATGTCGGATAGAGAGTAAATAATATCTTGGTTTTGAGCATAGCTACCAAGTATTGTTTCACCAGAAATAGCTTCTGGTGTACCTGCTCTATTTACAGCGTCGTGGACCCAAACTTTGTCACCACTCATCCATGTGGGGTAAGCAAAAAACAAAAATGCTCTAATGGTCAAGGCTGGATTTAGAATATTCATTCCCGTTCCTCCAAAAACTTCTTTACCAATAACTACACCAAAAACAACAGATACTGCTAGCATCCATAGAGGTAAGTCAACCGGTACAATTAGAGGAACAAGCATTCCAGTAACAAGATAACCCTCCTCAACTTCATGTCCTTTTATGACAGCAAAAATAAATTCAACAATAAGTCCAACGGTATATGAAACGATTACCAGAGGTAAAACTTTCATCGATCCAATCATTAAATTATCAAATGTTAGGAAATTTTCAAATAGAGATACTTGAGTTGAAATTCCATTGGCGGCATCGATTGCAATATTATACTGGTAACCAGCGTTAAAAATTCCAAAAATAAGACATGGAACCAATGACATAATCACGGTATTCATGGTCCTTTTTAAATCATCTGCAACTTTTACATGAGTTCCAGAGGTGGTAATATCATTAGGGGTAAATAGAAATGTATGAAATGCATTGAATGCAGGAGCCATTTTTTTACCCTTAAAGCTTTCTTTTATTTCGTGTAATTTTGACTTTATAGACATAATTAACCTATTTCTTTTTTCATTAAATCAAGACCATTTCTTATAATATCCTGATGGGGTTGTTTAGAAACACAAATAAATTCTGTTAACGCAAAATCTTCAGGAGAAACTTCATACATTCCTAATGCTTCCATCTCATCAAGATCATTGTACATACATGCTTTTAAAATCTGCATTGGATAAATATCAAGCGGGAAAACCTGCTCAAAGGAACCAGTTACAACAAAAGCTCTATGCTCACCGTTAGTATTTGTATTTAAATCATATTTTTTATCTGGAAATAACCAAGAAAAAGTAAGGGCACGAGAAAAAGAAAATTTATCAAATATTGGTTTTGCCCAACCAAATAAATCATAATCATCACCCTCAGGAATAACTGTTATTTCATTATCATAATGTCTTAGGTGTCCAGAAATATCAAGTTTTGAACCTGTTAATATATTTCCAGATATTATTCTTGAATTTTTATTTGTAATCTTCAAAAAGGAAGAAATACACGAACCAATTTTGGTTTTAATATATTTTGGATTATCAACAGATGAACCTGAAATTGCGATTATTCTCTCTGGATCATACTTTGCGTTCAAAATTGCATTGCCGATAATTACTAGGTCAGGTAAATTTAAAGTCCATATAACATCGCCTTTGTTAATGGGAGATATTTTATTAATAATAGTACTTAAATTACCTGAAGGGTGTGGACCCGAGACATTACATATATTAATGTTATTTAATCCTCTTAAAAAACTTTGACTATCCTTTCTAATTGAAACATTTATGCCTCCATTGGTCAACTTGCTTAAGTAATCAATTGCTGTTTTAATATTTTTTTGCTGCTCAGCTGTAGTATAGTCGTAGTCAGCGGATAAAGGAGCGGAATCAAATCCAGAAATAAAAATTTCTTTAGGATTTAAGCTTGGATCAGCGATTATGTCATATGGTCTTTGTTTTACAAAAGGCCAAAGTCCCGAATCCAGCATAAAGTTGATGATTTCATCAGGTTCAGAATCACTTATTTTTGATAATTTTCTGTAAGAATCCTTTCCGTCTGATTTAATTTTAATTTCAAGAACTCTTCTTCTGTCTCCTCTTATAATTTCTTTTATCTTTCCCGAAACGGGCGATACGAATTTTACCCTTTCAGAATTTTTATCATAAAATATAATGTCTCCAGCTTTTACAAGGTCATTTTCTTTGACAACCAATTTGGGGTAAATTCCATGAAAATCGGATGGATAAATCGAATAATCAGATGAATTTTTTGGGTCTTCAGTTTCTAATACTGCCTCCCCTTTAAGTTTCAAATTTAAACCTTTTCTTACAACTATGTCTGTAGGCATTTAAATGAAATTTTTTGTTCTAAATTTTGTTATTTGCAAAAGTACGTCATAATGCAAGATCACACAATAATTTTTTGATTATTTTTAGAAAAAATTTCAACAATAAATGAATAAAATTTTCGGTCTTATTTCAATACTTTTTTTACCCCATTTAAATACAATGTCACAAGACATTTCGCCTGAGATGATTCAGTCTATTTTATTTAAAAAAAACAATGAAAATAAAGCCTCATCATTGATGATTGGAAGTGTTAATGAGCAATTTCACATTTCATTTGACGTGTTATCAGGAATTGAATATGATTTATATTATATCATTGAACATTGTGATTTTAACTGGGAAAAATCAAATATTTTAAAATCAGAATACATTTCAGGATTTGATGACGTGAAAATTGAAGATTATTCAAGTAGCTTTAACACCTACCAGATTTATACAAACTATAATATATCATTCCCGAACTCAAACACCAGTTTTAAAAAATCTGGAAATTATATAATTAAAATTTTGGATGAGTTTGGGGTGGAACTTTTTAGAAGAAAATTTATTTTGTATGAGAGTTTATCCCTTGTAAAAACGGAAATTAAGAGATCGAGAGAACTAGAATATATAAATGAAAAACAGGTTGTTAATTTTGAAATTGCTCCAGTGAATATTCGTTTTAATAACCCTGATAAAAATGTAAAAACAGTAATTTTTAAAAATAATGATATTGAAAAATCAATAAAAGACTTAAAACCCCAATATAAAATTGGTCAGAGATTAATTTACAAGTACGATAAAGAGTCAAGTTTTTGGGGTGGAAATGAATACCTATACTTTGACAATAAAAATATTCGAAATACGAACGTTAATATAAGAGGATATAACCTAAAAGATATTTACGAGAATTATCTTTTTTCAGACTACCCAAGATACAATCGAAAATACACATACAATCCAGACATTAATGGAGGGTTTTTAATCAATGCATCAAACGTGGAAGACCCAAATACAGAGGCAGATTATGCAAATATTTATTTTTCTCTTGAAAACGTAAACAATATTATTGGTGGGGATTATAACGTTTATGTAGTTGGAGAATTTAACAATTTCATCACAAGTGAAGCAAATAAATTGGAATATAACAATAGAAATAATAAACTTGAAGCCTTTATAAAATTAAAGCAAGGTTTTTATAATTATAAGTATGTTATAAAACATGACCTTGACATAAAAACAAAATTTAATAATGGTGAGGTTGGAGGTAACTTTGATGAAACAGAAAACTCCTACTCTATTCTTGTATATTACAGGGATTTTGGAGAAAGATACGATAGAGTTGTAGGATTTGGAAAAGCATCTTCAGAGAACATTACTAATTAAAAAATAGTTAAATTTATAATTGATGGTAACACAAATAACAAAAGGCATAAAAGTTTCCGTAGAATCTTCTTTTGAAGGGACCTATTACAAGGAAAGCAAGCTTCATTATGCTTTTGAATATTCTGTTAAAATTGAAAATCAAAGTAAAGAACTGGTGCAGTTAGATTCAAGACACTGGGTAATTCTTGATTCACTAAATGAAGAAGAAACAGTTGACGGGGAGGGTGTGATTGGTAAAAAACCTGTTTTAAAACCTGGACAATCCCATACCTATACCTCTGGATGTTTGTTAGCATCACCCTACGGAGCAATGTATGGTTATTACAGAATGATTAACTTAAATTCTACAAAAAAATTTAATGTGATGATTCCTGTTTTTAAACTTAGCGCACCGTTTTCGTTAAATTAAAAATTAGTCGTAAATTCGGCGCCTTAAATGTAAATATATGAGTACAGGATTTTTTAAAGTTCCAAAAGCAAAAAATGAAATAGTTAAATCATATGAGCCAAATTCATCTGAAAGAAAAGAGGTTTTAAAAACCTACAACGAAATGATTAATACATTCACCGAAGTACCACTATACATAAATGGTAGTGATGTAAAAACAAAAGAAAAAAAATCCATCAATCCTCCTCATGATCATGGTAAAATTGTAGGTGAATACTACCTTGCTCAACCAAGTGATATAGATTTAGCAATTGATTCTGCCTTAAAGGCTAAGAAGAGTTGGGAAGCAATGTCATGGGAAAACAGATCAGCTATTTTTTTAAAAGCAGCAGAGTTAATTGCAGGCCCATACAGATCAAAAATTAATGCTGCAACAATGATTAGTCAATCAAAAACTGTTCATCAAGCAGAAATTGATTCAGCCTGTGAATTAATAGATTTTTTAAGATTTAATGTTGAATATGTTACCCAGATCTACTCTAATCAACCAGCTAGTGATAGCGATGCCTGGAATAGGGTTGAATATAGACCTCTGGAAGGTTTTGTTTATGCAGTAACTCCGTTTAATTTTACAGCTATTGCTGGAAATCTACCAACTTGTATGGCAATGCTTGGAAACGTAGTTATTTGGAAACCAAGCAGCACCCAAATTTTTTCTGCTAAAGTAATTATTGATGTATTAAAAGAAGCAGGATTACCTGACGGAGTAATTAACGCAGTTTATGGAAATGCATCAATGATTACTGAAAAAGTTTTAGAAAGAAAGGAATTTAGCGGTCTTCATTTTACAGGATCAACATCTGTTTTTAACAGTTTTTGGAAAACCATCGGAGAAAATATTTCAAATTATAACACATATCCTAAAATTGTGGGGGAAACGGGAGGAAAAGACTTTATTGTAGCTCATAAATCGGCAAATCCCAAACAGGTTTCAACCGCAATTACAAGAGGTGCATTTGAATTTCAAGGACAAAAATGTAGCGCAGCATCAAGAGGTTACATTTCACAAAGTATTTGGAGTGATGTAAAAAAATATTTAACCAATGATCTAGAATCTATAAAAATGGGGCCTCCCGATAATACAGAAAATTTTGTTACTGCTGTAATTGACGAGAAATCATTTGATAAAATTGTCAATTACATTGAAAACGCAAAATCTAGCTCTGATGTTGAAATAATAGCTGGAGGAAATTACGACAAGTCCAAAGGTTATTTTATAGAACCTACAGTGATTTTGGCAAAAGATCCAAATTATATTACAATGCGTGAAGAAATTTTTGGACCTGTAATGACAATTTTTGTTTTTGAGGATTCAAAATTTGATGAAACATTAAAACTTGTTGATAATACAAGTGAATACGCTTTAACTGGGGCGATTTTAGCAACTGATAGAAATATTATTCAGCATGCAACGAATTGTCTAAGAAATTCAGCAGGTAATTTTTATATCAATGATAAACCAACCGGTGCTGTTGTAGGAAAGCAACCATTTGGAGGTGCAAGAGGGTCCGGAACAAATGACAAAGCAGGTAGTATGTTAAACTTGCTCAGATGGGTTTCCCCTAGATTGATAAAAGAAACATTTGTAACACCTACAGATTACAGATATCCATTTTTAAAGAGCTAGTTTTAGTTAAAGTCTTGAAATTCCCCTACTCTAGCCGACTGAGAATTAAGCGCTAGATTTTCAGAATTAACTATTATGGCTATAATACTAGTGTTTTCTAGGTTGAAGTCAAATTGACTCATATCTAAATCGAAGTAAATTACATTTTCTGAAAGAGCTTCAGAATTTAAAATTTCATCACCCAAAATATCTGTAAAGGAATACCTTAGTACATCTTCGTGTGAATAATCTATTATTGGGTTGCCCATGCCATAAAAATAGCTATTCTCATCAAAATTTAAATAATTAGCCTGATCTGCAATTAAGTTGTCTTCTGTCAAATAAACTACAATCTTATGATCAACTAAGGATTCCTTTGAAATAAATCTAACCCTAGAAATTAAATCATTACCTTCAACCTTACTTTCAATAGAAATAGCGATTGGATTTTGAGTTAATACTAGATCGTTGAGCTCAGAAATATCGTAAGGATCAATCCATTCAATTAATCTATTTATTCTAGCTTCAGGCAAGCCAAATGGGCCTAAAGAACTCGTTAAATCTTGCTCCTGATCGATCGCGAATTCATCATTTTGGTGAGTGGCAACCACAGTTAGGTTTTGAGAATATAAATCCATTGCCATATTGATAGCATGTTTAACAGGAGGACAATAGCCACACCACGTACCCGTAAAATCTTCTAATAATACTTTATTAATTGGCTCTACGATAGAATAGCTCTTCATAACAGTATTATATAACTGATTTCCAATAGAATATTCAGCAAAAACTTCATGCAAACCTAAATCATCATGAGAAATTTGTGATCCGGTAATTTCTTGACCGTCAATAAAAAAAGTCGATATCTGGGTATAATCTTCTCCGTTATCTCCGATTACCGAAAAATTAATTAACTGATCAATAAGATAAGATGATTCAACATTTAATCCTGAGATGATTTCAGGTTCAATTAAATACGCTGAAAAGTCCTCCTTATCACTACAAGTTAAAAGTATCAGGGAAAAAAGTAAAATTATTTTAGATCTCATGGTTATAATGAGCGCTAATTTACATAATTTGAAACTGATGAAAAACAAATTAAAAAAGAAAGTATATTTACAAAAAACAATCAATGAAAAGATTTATTCTATTTTTCCTACTAATGTTTTGTGTAAATTCGTTTAGTCAAAAACAAATTCCTAGTATTGATTTACTTGATTTTCAAGGAGAAAAGATTAATACAACCGATCTTTTAAACAATGAAAAACTAACGATTCTTTCTCTGTGGGCCACCTGGTGTGTTCCTTGTATAAAAGAACTTGATGCAATTAACGAAGTTTACGATTTCTGGAAAGAAGATAT
This sequence comes from uncultured Bacteroidota bacterium, assembly GCA_902510475.1. Taxonomy (GTDB): domain Bacteria; phylum Bacteroidota; class Bacteroidia; order Flavobacteriales; family Flavobacteriaceae; genus MED-G13. The sequence continues at coordinate 30,104 of CABXCC010000012.1, forward strand.
AGATTTTGAATTAATAGCTGTTAGTGTAGACGATAGCAGGTCTCACAGAAGAGCTCAAGCTTTGGTTAACGGAAAAGAATGGCCTTACAAAATATTATTAGATGTGAATCAAGACTTTAAGAGGGCTCTTGGAACTTCATTTATTCCACAAACTTTAATAATAAAAAACGGCAAAATTCTCTACCAACATACTGGTTATCAACCTGGAGATGAAAATTATTTATTTGAAAAACTTACAGTATATGAAAATTAAAATTTTTTATTACATAGCGATATTTTTAATTTATTGTATTTCATTTTCGCAAAACGAGACATATATTTCCGGAAGCATAGAAAGCAATTCTCAACTACTCCAAGATGACAGTGGATTAAATTTCTTTTCACCTCAAGATAATTTAAGATCAAACAATTATTTTCAACTTGATTTTCAAAACGGTAATTTTTCTGCGGGCATTCAGTATGAGAGCTATTTACCTTCAGCATTACTTGGCTATTCTGAAATCTATAATAATGAAAGCGGAATTGCACAATATTATTTCAAATATGAAGATCAAAAAAATGAGATCAAAGTAGGCTCTATTTATGAGCAATTTGGAAACGGACTAATTTTTAGAGCTTGGGAAGACAGGCAGTTAGGTATAAATAATTCTATCAATGGAATTAACTATAAATTTTTTCCAACTTCAAATTTAGAAATCTCCGCGATTCACGGAAAACAAAGAAATGGATTTGAATATTCCAACTCTACAATTACAGGACTAAATTCTGATTTTGATATTTCCTCGTTATTAGAATTAGAGAACATAGGTCTATCATTTGGAGCTAGTTACGTGAATAGATTTCAAGAAAATAACGAGGTAGTTAACGCTCCAGAAAATGTTAATTTAATTGGAACTAGATTAAACTTATTTCTAAACAAGATCTATATAAACTTAGAAATTGCAAAAAAAGGTAAAGACGTGCTTGTAAACGAAGGGCAAATAGTTTCAGCAAAAAAGTATGATGGAACCGCTGTGCAAATTGATTTTGGATATTCAAGAAAAGGTCTAGGAATTAACTCAAGTTTTAGGAGGTTAGAGAATTTTAATTTTTACTCTGACAGATTATCAGAGGGGAATATTTACAATCAACAAACAATTAGCTTCACTCCTGCTCTTAGTAAACAACAGGATTACATGTTAACTAATATATATGTATACAATTCACAGCCTAGATTAGTTATTAATGATATAGAAAAAAGAGTTGGAGAAGTTGGTATACAGAATGACATCTTTTACACCTTTAATAAAGAAAGCCTTTTAGGAAAATATAAAACGAAACTTGCTGTTAATTTTTCATACTGGAGCTCAATTGAAGCAAACTTCAATTCTGATGACTCATATGATGTTGAGTTTATCGGCAATGGTAAACGTCTTTACAAAGACTTGAATTTTGAAATCAAAAACAGATGGAATAAAAAAGTGAGTAGTACACTAACATTTATTGATTTAAGTATTGATAAAGGTGTCACATTAGGTGGTCCCTTAGGAGTTCAGGGTAATATAGATGCTCGTATTGGTGTTTTTGAATTAAACTTTTTAGATAAAAATAATCGTAACAACAGAGTTGTTGCTCAGCACCTCTGGACAAATGATGATAAAAAAGAATGGTTAGGTTTAGTTTATGAATATGCCGTTTCAAATAAATTAAATGTATTCGTTTCTGATATTTGGAATTACGGAAATGAAAACGATTTACATTATTACAACATCGGAGGAAGTTACTCGAATGGTCCAAGTAGAATCAGCCTAAACTACGGGAGACAGAGGGGCGGTTTAATATGTGTTGGAGGGGTATGTAGATTTGTGCCCGAGAGCAATGGATTCAATCTAAATTTAAGTTACTCTTTTTAACTAAAAAATAAATTTCTTAAAATGATGATTTCCGTCAGAAAATTGAAATTTAAAAATGAGAACCTTTCCTTCTAAATTTTGATTAAAAATTGAATTGACTCCGAAATTAAGTTCATGTGTGTTAACCAGTTTTCCCTGAATATCAAAAATCTCTAACTTACAATCTGTTGGTGAAATGATATTTAACAATTTAGAATTATACGAAATTTGAAAATTAGTATCATTTACATCCGTCATTGAAAGGGTTGATGAGTAATAATAACCAATTGTATAATCAGTTTGTAACTCAGCTTGACTTACAACTCCATCACCATTTTCGTCAGAAATATAAAATCTAAAGCTATACTGAACAGGGCTATTACCATCACCAGGATCACTATTGAAAAAATGGTCTCCGTCTGCTATCTGGGTTTCACCCGGTCCAATATAAACAAATGGCTGAGCATTATTTATGGGATACGATTGTCCTTGCGAAACACCAAAATAACATTCACCAAAACATAATTCCATCATACTACCGTCGGTTCCTGAAAAACTTTCAACCTCTACCCTGACTCTTATGGTTTCTGACGTATTATTTCTCACTTTATATGTAAACGAAGCATCGGGGTATTCTAATGTGTCAAACTGTAAAATCTGATTATCATAAAGAGTATTACCGTCAAGATCTTCTACAGTAATGGCATATTCAACTTGAGAAAAAACATTAACAGAAACAAATATTGAATATGCGAACAATAATAATGGGATTTTTTTCATTAATTTAGATTTCTTTAATTAGATTTCCAAATATACTAATAAGATGACTACAATGAAAAATTACAAATATATATTGCTGTTTTTTTTAATTTCAACTCAAACCTATTTTGCGCAAACTTTTGTTTCTACAAGTCCCGAAAACAAAAAAGCATTAGTTGAAAAATTCACTGGAATTAACTGTAGTTACTGTCCTTGTGCTGACGTTACAGTATATGGAGTGATTGAAAATAATCCTGATAATATTATTATGTTAAAAGTTCACGAAGGTGGCTATGCAGTTCCAGGATCAGGTCAGCCAGATTTCAGAACTCCTTATGGGGATGCACTTTCTAGTCAGGCAAATAACACTGGTAACCCAGCTGTTTCAATTAATAGACATTTTTTCCCTGATTATACCAGTAATGGAGGGACGGCTATTGGGGGTTGCTATTCTAATGCAAGTGGTGTTGCAATGCAAGGTCCACCAACATACGCCATTGATGAAATTTTAACAGAATCTGCTTATGTAAATGTAGCAGCTGAGGCCGTTCTAAATTATTCATCAAACACATTAACAGTAAACACTGAAATTTATTATACCGCTGATAGCCCAAGTTCTGATAATTTCCTGCAAATAGCCATAGTACAAGACAATACAATTGGATATCAAGCTGGATCCTCCCTAGCTGCAGGTGGTGCTAATTATGTTCACAATGACAGACTTGTTGATTTTATTACCGGTCAATGGGGTGAAGAAATTAATTCAACAAACTCAGGTAGTTTTATCGAAAGAACCCATACATATGAAATTCCAGAAAGCTATAATGACATCCCTGTAATATTGGATGACATCAAGGTTATTGTTTATGTTACTGAATCAACGCAGGAAGTTGTAAATGTTAGTAGAGCTGAAATGCAATATGACACCTTTTCTTATGATTTGTCAATTGACTCGATTGACAGCCCTGTTTTTGCTGGTAATCTTTCTGATAATGAAAATATAACAGTAACAATTTCAAATAATGGTGACAACGACATAGCTAACTTTGAAATGTCTTATGATATTGACGGTGTAAATATTTCAACAGAAAATTTTACACCGTCAATTTCATCTAACGAAACAGTAGAATTTACTTTTTCAACCACGCATGATTTTAGTCAAATTGGCGACTATAATCTAACGGTTACAGCTGTATTTGACGAGGACGAGAATCTGAACAACAATTCAATATCTCAATTAATTACAAATGTTGGTGGAGGAGACTGCCCAGACGAATATGGCCCACCAATTATATGGAGAGAAAATTTTGAATGCTATGATCCATTTATTTTTGAAAATATTGGAGATTGGTTAGTTTATGATATCGATCAATTAGCAACATACGGTTCAAATGCGATGGATTTTCCTAGTGAAACATATTCTGGTGCAGGTTTTATTTATAACCATGCCATTGCAACTGTTTCTGATGAAAACACAAATTCTCAAGAACCTGAATGGTGGGATACATACGAGGGTAATCAAGGATTATATTTTGTATCTGGCGTACCCTCAGGTTCTACAACCCAAAATAATGATTGGATGATAAGTCCTGAATTTTCTCTTGTTAATGTTGAATCACCAACATTAAGATTCATGGCAAAAACATTGAAAGATGATTGGGGGCTAGAAAGATTTAAAATTACTATTGGTAATACTACTAATTATAATGATTTTACAACTATTTCTGAAGGGGCTTATTTAGAAGCGCCAACGGATTGGACATTATATGAATTTGATCTATCTGCTTATGAAGGTCAAAATATTAGGATTGGAATAAATTATTTAAGTAATGATAAATTTGTTTTACAAATGGATGAATTCATCGTGGAAGGAACCCTTGGGTTCAATGAAAATGAAATATTAAACTTTGAATATTTCTATAATCCTACATATAATATGTTAAACCTAAAATCCGATGAAATATTAAAAAATATTAAGATTTACAATAGTATCGGTCAATTAGTGATAGATGAAAATATTAATAACTCTAGTTTTTCAACAAACTTAAGTATGTTGTCATCGTCTATTTACTTTGTAAAAGTTGAAGGACAAAATGGTATCAAATCGTTTAAGTTAAGAGTTCGTTAATTTAGCTGGGAGGTAGACAATTTTTTTATCAATAAAATATTCATTGTCTATCACCTCTTTAATAGGAAGTATTGTAAGATTTTCTAATGACGATAATTCGTTACTTATATTACCCCCTTTTAATGCTATAATTCCGTTTCTTATTGAATGATTAGATTTTTGGTTAAAGCCATTCTTAGACCAGGCTATTATTTTAGGCATTTTTGCAACAGCACGAGTAACCATAAAATCTACCTTAAGATCTAATTTTTCGACCCTAGAACAAAAAGTAGTCACATTATTTAATTGCAATTCCTTTACAACATTATCAACAACCAAGATTTTCTTTTTTATACTATCAACTAATATAAAGTTGCAATCAGGAAATAAAATTGCAAGAGGAATTCCAGGAAACCCACCACCGGTCCCAAGGTCAAGTATTTTGGTTTGATTTTTAAATTTTATAAATTTTGCTATGCTAAGTGAATGAATAATGTGTCTTAAATTTATATTTTCAATATCTTTTCTGGAAATAACATTAATTCTTTGATTCCAATCTTCATAAATAAGTTTAAGCATAGAAAATTGTTCTATTTGCTTCTTATTTAAATTTGGAAAATGATCTAAAATTAATTTCATAAATAAATTTATTTAACAAAAGTATAATATTGTAAACAATAATTTTAATAATTCCTTTAAAGGGATTATTTTTAAATCCAAATTATTTTTATGCACCAATATTTGTCAAACAGAGTTAAAAACCTTGCTACTTCACAAACTTTAGCCATGGCTGCAAAGGCAAGAGAATTAAGATCCCAAGGGAAAGATGTAATAGGATTGAGTTTAGGAGAGCCTGATTTTAATATTCCTGATTTTATTAAAGAGGCAGCTAAAAATGCTATTGATGAAAACTATAATTCTTACACTCCAGTTGACGGATACGGTGAATTAAAAGAGGCTGTTATTACTAAATTCAAAAGAGATAATAATCTTGAATACTCTGCATCAGAAATAGTTGTTTCTACGGGTGCTAAACAAGCACTTTATAATATTGCATCTGTCTTGATTAATCCTGGAGATGAAGTGATACTTCCATGTCCTTACTGGGTTAGTTATTCAGATATAATCAAGCTCAAAGGCGGCATCCCTGTTGAAATAAAAACAAGTATTGAAAATAACTTTAAAATGACAGGGGAACAACTTAAGAATTCAATCAACGAAAAAACAAAAATGGTTTGGTTCAGTTCTCCATGTAATCCTAGCGGATCCGTTTATAATAAAAAGGAATTAAAAGAAATAGTAGATGTATTGGAATCTCACAAAAATATTTTTGTAGTGTCGGATGAAATTTATGAGCATATCAATTACAAAGGTGGGCATTTAAGTATTGGATCATTTGATACAATTAAGGAAAGAACTATCACTGTAAATGGTGTGTCTAAAGCATTTGCAATGACGGGTTGGAGAATTGGATACATTGGAGCTCCTGAATGGATAGCTAGAGCCTGCAATAAGGTGCAAGGTCAAGTTACCAGCGGAGCAAATTGCATAGCCCAAAGAGCAGTTATTACCGCTCTAAATGAAAATCCTGACAAAATTGAATACATGGTTAAAGAATTTAAATCAAGAAGGGATTTAATTTTAAATCTTTTAAATGATATTGAGGGATTTGAATGCAATGTCCCAGATGGTGCATTTTATGTTTTTCCTGATATATCTTATTTTTTTGGAAAGGAAATTTCTGGAATTAAAATCAATAATGCATCTGATATGTCAATGTTTTTGTTAGAAAATGCATTGGTTGCTACAGTTACGGGAGATGCTTTTGGCAACCCAAATTGTATTAGAATTTCATACGCTGCTTCAAAAGAGAAAATTATAGAGGCAGTAAGCAGGATGAAAAAATTACTGAAATAAATATTTATCTATTCCTCCAAAAATATGGCGTAAAAATAATTAGTACTGTAAATAACTCTAGCCTACCAAGGAGCATCAAAAAAGATGACCACCATTTAGCCAAAAGAGGTAATTCCGAAAAAGTATTCATCGGACCATAGGATCCAATAGAGGGCCCTACATTTCCTAAACTTGATGCTGAAACTCCTAATGCTGACTCAAAATCCAAACCAAATAAGGCAAAGACTAAAGTTCCAATAATAAATGATAACATATAAACAATAAAGAAACCTAATATATTATATGTTATTTCATTTGAAACAGATGAAGTATTATATCTTAATGGGATAATTGCGTGTGGATGTAAGATTTTTCTAAACTGTAACACACCATTTTTTATGATCAATAAATGCCTCATTATTTTAAATCCACCTGAAGTACTTCCTGCTGATCCTCCCAAAAACATCATTCCAAAAAATAACAATAAAAGTAAAGGAGTCCAGGATGTATAATCAGCTGTTACAAAACCAGTGGTAGTAATAATTGAAACAACTTGAAATAAGGAGTGCCTAAAAACACCTTCAATTCTTTGAATTTGTGAATCAAAATCAGATAAAAAATCAGTACCGATATAAAGAACCAAAGCTACTGAAACAGTAAATCCAATTATTAAAAAAGAATAAACTTTGAACTCTTCATCATTAAATATTTTTTTAAAATTTAACTTAAATCCAAAATAGCTTAAAACAAAATTTGTTCCTGCAACAAACATAAAGAATATTACGATGTACTGAATTAAAGGATTTGAATTCCAATGAGCTAAACTTTCATTTTTAGTTGAAAAACCTCCTGAAGCAATATTACTCATTGAATGATTTATTGCATCAAAAAATGACATACCCGCTAGTTTTAAACAAATGGTTTCAATCAGTGTATAGGATACATAAATAAGCCATAATCTCTTTGCGGTATCTGTGATTCTAGGATGTAATTTATCAGTGTTAGGGCCAGGTGATTCCGCACTAAATAACTGCATACCTCCAATTCCAAGTAAAGGAAGAATGGCAATTGCAAATACAATCATTCCCATTCCGCCCAACCAGTGTGTTATGCTTCGCCAAAATAATATACCTTCTGGTAATATCTCTACGTCATTTATTATTGTGGCACCCGTGGCAGTAAATCCAGAAGTTGTTTCAAAAAATATATTTGAAAACCCATCAATTGTCCCGGTTAAAATATAAGGAATTGTTCCTGAAAAAATCATTGCTAACCAACCAAATACAACAATTAAATAACCTTCCCTTTTATTAATTTGTTTGTCATGTTTTTTATTTAGTAAAAGCATTGCCAATCCAACCAATGTAACTAATACCCCTGACATAAATAAGCTATTTGTAATACCGTCCTGATATATATAACTTAATAAAGCTGTTAGAAACATAAATCCTCCGTTAATAAGAAGTAGAAATCCTAAAAAATAAACAATAATCCTCGTGTTAATTTTCATAATCAAATTAGAAAAGTTTTTCTATTTTATTTATTGAATCATTTAAACAACATACAACAATTCGATCCTCACTTAGTATTTTGAAGTCACCCAAAACAATGTAACCCTTACCTTCTCTAATAACTCCGGCAATTATAGCACATCTTGGAAATTCAAGATCCTTAATTGTTTTATTACAAACTTTAGAATCTTCATTTACAACAAATTCTAATAATTCAGCGTCCATGTTGTTAAGTTGGGAAATCGCTACGACTTCAGCTTTATGAACGTGTTTGGATATAGCATCTGCAGCTAATAATTTTTTATTTATCAATGTATCAATTCCACTAATTTGGGTCAACTTATAGTAATCCAAATTATCTACTAGTGCAATAGTTTTTTGTATGTCTTTGGACTTAGCTATCAAACTAGACATAATATTTGTTTCAGAATCTCCAGTAACAGCTATAAAAGCGTCCATTTGATCTAAATTTTCTTCTTCAAGGAGTTCTGAGTTAGTACCGTCTCCATATATTACTAGACAATCATTTAAATCCTCAGCTAATTCCTCAGCTCTTTCCTTATTAATTTCAACTAATTTTACATTTATATTGTTTAATCCTAGATCCTCAGCAACTTTTTTTCCGACTCTTCCACCTCCAAGAATCATAACATTTTTAATTTCTCCGTTATTTTGTCCTGAAAGTTTAAGTAATTCTTCTTCGCCCCCCGGCTCAGTCATAAAAACTATATGATCTCCAGAATGAAAAACAGTATCACCTCTTGGAATTATAGTTTTATCCTCTCTTTTTATTGAAATTGGAAAGAAATGGGTTTCTGGAAATATTTCAGCAGCT
>CABXCC010000013.1 GCA_902510475.1 uncultured Bacteroidota bacterium
TAAGAAAGAAAGTCCAAAAAATGCAAATGCAACTGTAGGGCAAACCTTTTTTAAAAATTCCCTTCTACTATTTAAATTTTTATGATTCATATTAAATTATTCTTGTTTTCTATTATCATAATTTCAATATTTATGCCAAAGCATTTTGGACCGATAAATCTTATGCTGAATTAGTTTTGGTATAGTAGTTGTACTTAACACATAAAAAAATATGAAAATAAAATTACTCTTCTTTGTACTATTAACTAATTATGTTTTTTCGCAAACTAATCATCAACTTGATTGGGGGATGAGTAGTACAAATCAACAAATTACAATTGATGTAGGTGATTCTGTTACCTGGACATGGGGTGGTGGAACTCATAATCTTAGGTCAACTGGCGGAGTTGAAAGTTTTGACAGCGGATATTTTACTGGTCCTGGCCCACAATTTTCACACACTTTCACAATTCCTGGTGTAACTACTTATATTTGTGACCCACATCCGAATTCAATGTATGGTTCAGTGACTGTTTTAGGAACTGCTTCTACAAATGAGGTTTATGACTTTAACTTTAAAGTTTATCCAAATCCGGTTATTGACATGGTTAATTTAACTTTTGAAAGTAGCTTTGAAAACACGTTCAAAGTTGAAATTTATGACACTTTAGGTAGACTAAGTTTTACACAAAATAAACTTTCAACAGGGAATAAATTATCCTTTAATATTTCAGAATTGGAAAGAGGAATTTATATATTGAAACTATATAACAACGACAAAATTTCTGTTCAAAGGATTATTAAAAAATAAATATTTTAAAATACTCTGAGAATATTGAATCCAAAAAATATGTGTTTTTTTGACCAATTCCCTTCAGCATCAAGGATTGATGAAACATCATTCATGCTTTGGGTATTTGAAAAAATGAGTTGAAAAACATGTCCTCCTGTTTCTAAATCAAGCCCTATGCTTAAGACGTCTGAATTAGGAGAGTTGTCTAATCTGTTTAGTTTGGCATTGTACTCAATATTTAAAGCAGTTCTTTTATTTATTTTATAATTACTACTGATGCCCAGTAGGTAGTTATTCTCTTTATCATAAGTTGTTACGGCTGGAATATTATCGATAAATAATATTCTCTCTCTGTTAAAATTTCGTTTTATGAAAGATGGAGAAATTTGAAGGGATATTTTATCGCTAATCCTGTTTGAAATTAAAATTTGTGTAAGGAACAATGACCTCTGGGAAAATGTTAATTCTGTTCCTGGAGCCAAAAAATCGGAGGAATTATAATTAAAGCTATTATATAATGAGATATTTAGGGGAAATCCGGAGTTTTGATCAGCAATTTTATTTTTAAAGTTTATTGAATAGGTTTTATCCAAAGATTCTCTGCTAAAACCAACTTGAAAATTATCAGAAAAACCATAAAGCATTTCTATTTTGGTATTGGCGATATCTAGTCCAAATAATGTGCTAATTCCTTCATTGATATTTCCAAATCTATGGGCAACATATAAATAAAGTTCTTTTTCTTTAGATTGCTTTGTTGATTGACTATTAATGATTTTATGAGCCTTAAATGCACTTAAACCAACACGGTAATCTTCATTCTGATATTCGATTTGATCTAGAAGACTTTCTTGTGAGAAGAAAAATAATGGCAATAAAAAAAAGTATGAAAAAATTGAGTAATTAGTTTTTTTCTTCATAAACATAGCTAAGATTAATTTTTACCTCTTCATCAATTTTTTTAAAAACAACTCTAGGTATTTTAATTTTATAATCACTTAATTTAACGGAAAAACTTGATTTAAGCTCAATTTTATTATTATTTTTTTTTAAATAACCCACCGCCAAAATATCATTTGATTCCCCTTTAATAGTCAGAGTTCCTCTTATTAAAATTTCTTGAGAATTATTATCTAAACTGATTTTATCAAAATTTTCTATATATCCTTCAAAAGTAGACGTAGGGTAAATGTTACTTTCTAGGTAGTTTTCATTAAAATGCTCTTGCATTAATCCCAATCTGAAATTAAATCCACTTATTTTAATTAGAGCGGCAATTTTACCATCATCAATATCAAAAATTGAAATTGATGATTCATTTTTAGCTTTTATTGGCTCAAATGCTGCTTTTGAGCCGTCAAATTCTGTTACACCTGAATTTGTGTAATATTTTTGAGATAAACACACAGTTGTGAATAAAAAAAATATCAATAAGAGTATTTTATTTTTCATTTTAATTATAAATTTTTTGTTCAATAATAGGTAAAATTCTTTCTACAAATAATGTGTAGGCTGATTCAGAGGGATGTAAATTGTCATTTGACACTAGTTCGGGGTTTTCTAATCCAAGTCTTGTAATATCTGTAATATACACAAAACTAATTTCGTTTTGATAGCAATAGTTTTGAGCAAAATTATTATACATATCTATTTCTGATGAAATTTCGTCTCTTAATCCTTGAGAAAAGGACTGAGAGTAGGGTGTGTAAGCATAATCTGGAATTGAAATAACAACAACATCTTCAAAACTACCAGAGTTAGTCTTGGATCTCGATATATTCAATAAATCGATAAATTCGTTTTCATAGGTTTCAAAAGACAAGTTCCAAAATTGATTATTTACTCCGATTAGAAGTGTAACTATATCATAGTTTGCTGGTAAGTCATTATTAATATTATTTATTAAAGCTGTTGTTGACCATCCAGTTTGTGCGATTATGTCGAGATTAAAATTATCGTTGGGATTTAAGGTTTTTAGGGTATCAATAAGCTGATTTGGATAATTACAATTCTCACATACTCCTTCCCCAATGGTGTAGCTATCGCCTAAGGATAAAATTTTAACATTTAAAACTTCTGGGTTTTCTAAAACCTCAGAACCTGTGTTACATGATGTAATTAAAATTAATATCAAAAAAAAATATCTCATACACCAAAAATTTCAAATACTGTACCAAATTAATTTATACTTTAGCTCTCTAATAATTTATTATGAAAAGAGTATTTGTAAGTGGTGGTTCCGGGTATATAGCAATGTATTGTATTAAAATTTTAATTTCTAAAGGTTATTATGTTGTGACCTCGGTTATTGATAAAAGTAAAATTGATGTTGTTAAAAATGCACTAATCAATCATGGAGTTAGTTGTGATAATATTGATTTTAAAATTTTAAATCTATTAAATGATGAGGGTTGGGATGATGCATTAAAAGACTGTGAATATGTTTTGCACATGGCATCCCCTGTAATCCCAGGAGATGTAGATAAAGATCTTGTTGTAAAGCCAGCGGTTGAAGGGATGGAGAGATGTTTAAAGTCAGCTATTAAAAACGGAGCTAAAAAATTTATTCAAACCTCCTCATACGCTGCGATTTATAGTAAAAAGGCGGATGACAGAGAATTCTCTGATAATGATTGGACCGATTTGTCAAATAAAAAATTACTTCCTTATGAAATAAGTAAAACTAAATCTGAAAAGAAAATGTGGGACATAGCTGATGAATCATCTATTAAAGCTTGTGCAATTAATCCTGTCTTGGTTTTAGGGCCGTCTATGTCTGGAATATTAAGTATGTCAAACAGATTAACCATAAAAAAAATATTTAGTTTACCAGTTGTTCCTGATGTAAGTATCAGTGTTGTTGGTGTTCAGGATGTAGCGGAAGCACATGTTATGGCAATGGAGAATGAAAATGCAAATGGAAAAAGATTTTTGTTATCAGAGAAAACAATTAAGCTTAAAGATTTGAGTAGTATTTTAAAAAGTGCTGGATTTAAAAAAGTTCCAACATTGGTAATACCAAACTTTTTATTAAAATTTGTCGCTTTGTTTACTCCGTCGCTAAAAATGATCGCCAAACGCTTAGGGAAAGAAGAAAAGCTTCATACTACTAACGCTAATAATGTTCTTGGATGGTATCCTAATTCGGTAGAATTAGAAATAGTTAATTCTGCAAAACAATTGTATGAAACGGGGATATTAAAAAATTAACTATCTTTGTAATGTGTTGAACTTATATTAATTTATAAGTGGTTTTTAATAACCAATGAAAGCTTTCCTTTTGGGGAGCTTTTTTATTTTAAATTATCGAAAACGTTTTCGCTAATTATTTAACACTAATTATAGAATTATCATAGAATTAATCTATACGTTACATTATCATTAATGAATAATTCATTTTAGTAATAATATAATAACAAACACTTCTTTTTACATTTTTAATAAAAAAATGGGTGTTAAAATAATTAAATTTCAACATCAAAAAATTAAACTTAACATGAAAAAATCAATATTAAACTTATTTATTGCTCTAATTTCTGTTTGTACAGGTATTCAAGCACAAAGCGTTACAGGTTCTATTACCGATTCTGAAGACGGTGAGCCACTTGCAGGTGTTAATATCATTGTTCAAGGACAAAACAAGGGGGCTGTTTCAGATTTTGACGGTAATTTTAGCATATCAAATTTTGAAAATGGATCTCAATTGGTTTTTAGTTATATAGGCTATAAGACTCTAAATTTTAAAATTTCATCAACCGATCAAATATCACAAAATATTTCAGTTTTGATGGATAAAGATTTAAGCGAACTTGACGAGGTTATTGTAATTGGATATGGATCTCAAAAATTAAGTGATATTTCTGGTGCAGTTTCAACTGTTAACGCTGATGCAATAGAAGCATCATCACCTGTTAGAGTTGAAGATGCACTACAGGGACAGGCTTCAGGAATAAATATTATTTCAAGTGGTTCACCAGGTTCAAAACCAACGGTTTTGATTCGTGGTATTACTTCATATGCAGGAAATGATCCTTTAGTAGTAATTGATGGTGTTTCCGCCTCAATTGATGATTTAAATTCCTTGAACCCAAATGATGTTAAATCTGTGAATGTATTAAAAGATGCGGCTCTTGCATCGATTTATGGGGTAAAGGGTGGAAGTGGAGTAATTGTTATTACCACTAAATCTGGAGAGAGAAATTCGGAAACCACATTTACTTTTAATACCTCGGTTGGTACTCAGGAAGTGGTTAGGACAATCGACGTTTTAAATGCTAGTGAATATGCTGCGATATTAAATGAAGCAAGCGTAAATGCAGGTGAAGGAATTGTTTTTCCAAATATTTCAGATTTTGGAGTAGGTACTAATTGGCAAGACGAAGTATTGGTTGATGCACCCATAATTAACCATTCGATTACTGCCTCAGGAGGTAGCGAGAACACATCATACTATGTGTCTGCAGGTTATACTGGTCAAGATGGTGTAGTAGGCGGTGGAGAAAAATCTTACTTTAACAGAACTAACTTCACTACAAATATTAATACTGATTTAACTGATAAAACTAAATTATTAGTTAATACAAATTACACTAATATTAAAGGTAAAAGTTTAGCTGAAAACGGGATTACAAGTGTTTTGTCAAATGCGTTAAACTTCGACCCAACGGTTAGTCCATATGAAAATGGTTCCTTTGGTATTAGTGAAACAATAACCCAAGAAATAATTAACCCTCTGGCACAAATTGATAATACATACAATCAAAACAAGGTGGATAAAATTCAGGGTAAAATTGAATTACAACATGAATTGATGGAAAATCTAAATGTCACCTCTAGATTAGGTTATACATATGTTGATATATATGGCAAGAGTTTCATCCCTTTTCAATTTTATGGATCTGGTCATAATCAAACAAATGCAAATCCAGATCTTTCTCCAATTGTAGCTATTGACAGTGAAGGTAATATAACTTCAACTCACAATAGAGTTAGTGAAAGTCATACTAATTATTTTAATTATACCTATGAACTCTATGGAAATTATGATTTTACTGTTAATGAAAATCACAATTTTCAAACAGTAGCTGGTTTTTCCATCGGAGAAAATAAAGGAAGTAACATTTCAGCTACTAATGAAGACGTCCCATTCAACTCATGGGATTATGCAGATGTTAGTGCGGCCACAGGAAATGCAACTCAGCAAACATCAGGTTCTTGGCAGTACGTGAGTAGAAATCTCTCTTATTTTGCAAGAGTTTTATATGACTATGACGAAAAATATTATGCATCTTTCACAGGAAGAATGGATGGAAGTACTTCTTTTGGTAAAAATAATAAGTTTGGATTTTTCCCTTCAGCATCAGTTGGATGGGTGGTTTCAAAAGAAGACTTCTTTGATAATATTGAAGTATTAGATTATCTAAAATTTAGAGCTAGTTACGGTACATTAGGAAATGATAATATTAGCCCTCAATTTTCTTTAATTTCAACATTCCCAAGTTATGTTTTTAACGGAAATATTACACCTGGTTCTTCTTTAGGATCTATTCCAAATGATGATGTTTCATGGGAAAATCAAGTTCAAATGAATGTTGGGGTTGATACCAGAGTTTTAAATGACAAGGTTTCGATTTCTTTAGACTATTTCAAAAAGACTGTTGATGATTTATTGTTTAGCCCAAATCTTTCTCTATATCTAGGGGTCCCGTCTTTTCCAACAACAAATATTGGAAGTACTGAGAGTACAGGAATTGATGCTTCAATTTCATTAAATACATCAGTAGGAGCCCTCGAAATTTCATCTAATTTAAATTTTACAACTGCTGAAAATAAAGTTGTAGCCATCAATAATGGTGATAAGTATATATGGGGAGCTGGTTATGGAATTCCATACAGAAATATAGTAAGATTTGAAGAAGGTTTCTCTCCTGGGTATTTCTTTGGTTATGTAACTGATGGAATTTTCCAGAATCAGGAAGAGGTTAACAGTCATGCAACACAAAATGGAGCTGTTCCAGGTGATATTAGATTTGTAGATGTTGATGGCGATGGCATTATCAATGATTCAGACAGAACCCAGATTGGTGATCCGTTTCCTGACTTTACAATCGGTTGGAATTTGAACTTAGGCTATAAAGCATTTGATCTTAGCGTCTTTACGTATGCCTCTGTTGGTAATGATATTTACAGAGCATACGAAAGAAATCTCAATTATACTAACAGGTTTGCATCAACTCTCGCTAGATGGACTGGTCCTGGATCAAGCTTAGATGAGCCAAGAGTTACTTTTGTGGATTCAAATAATAATAACAGAGCATCTGACAGATACATTGAGGACGGTAGCTACCTTAGAATAAAGAATATCCAAATTGGCTATACTTTCCCTGAATTACTTACCGACGTTTGGGGATTCGATGAGGTTAGAGCTTATTTTCAGGTAAAAAATGCTCTAACTTTAACCGATTATTCAGGATATGATCCTGAAATTTCGGTTGGTGGTGTATTAAACACAGGTATTGATTATGGAACTTACCCACAACCTAGAATATGGTCAATGGGATTAAATATTAAATTTTAAAATAAAAAATTATGAAAAATTTAAAAACAATATTATTACTGGTTTTTGTTACTTCATTGTTCAACAGATGTTCAGATCATGTTGATTATGAAGCAATTGAAGGGTATCAAATTACGTCTGAAATATATTTTCAGCAAGAATCGGACTACGATGCTGCATTGGTTGGAACATATGATCCCTTACAATGGCTATTCTTTAATATACAATTAGGAGCTATTGCGTCTGAAATTTCCTTATGTGGTGGTGAGAGTGCGACGGATTATATTGGAATTCAGCAAGTAGACGATATGACTCATTATCCTGAAAATAATGTTCTTAGACAAATGTGGCAGTTTTTATTCGAAGGTGTAAATAGAGCAAATTATATGGAAGAAAATAAGGCAAACATAGAATTTGACGGAAAGGATGCTATGTATGGAGAGGTTTATTTCCTTAGAGCATATTATTATTTTGAATTGGTTAAGTTCTTTGGTGATGTTCCTTTATTCACAGAAGCAAGACTTACTGCTGGAGAGGCAGGTACTCTTACAAGGGCGCCAAAAGAAGAAGTTTATGCTCAGATTGAATTGGATTTACAAAATGCAATAGGATCACTTCCAGATTCGCAATCCCAATTAGGTAGGGTTAATAAACATACAGCTTATGCTTTATTAGGAAAGGTTTTATTGTATCAAGATAAATTTAATGAAGCTGCATCAGCACTTGATAATGTAATCGGAGTTTACTCTCTTGTTTCAGATTATGGAAGTCAATTTCTAAGGTTTGGTGAAAATGGTCCAGAATCTGTATTTGAAATTCAGTATTCTAACCAATCCAATTGGTATGACTGGGGCTGTGCTCATTGTAGCGAAGGAAACTATGCCATAATAATGAATGGCCCAAGAGGATGGAGTGGACCTGAATATGCTCAAGGGTGGAGTTTTAATGTTCCAACTGCAGAATTTTATAATTCGTTTGAAGAAGGAGATTCAAGAAGAGACGCAACGGTTCTTGATATAGAAGCTTTTGCTACTGCAACTGGGTCAAGCTACACTGAAGGTTATGATCATACCGGTTATTTTAATAATAAATATATTCCCAGGGCTGGTGAGTCCGGAGGACAAACAGAGTTAAATTATCTTACCAATTTTAGAATTATAAGATATTCAGATGTTTTATTAATGGCAGCTGAAGCATATAATCGAGGTGGTATTGACGATGGACTTGCACAGGAATTTTTAAATCAAGTAAGAAGAAGAGCATTTGGAGATAATGACCACGATATTTCAGCTTCTGGATCTACGCTTACAGATGCAATTTGGGAAGAAAGAAAATTTGAACTTTCACTTGAAGGTCACAGATTTTTTGATTTAGTTAGAACAGGACGTGCTTCTAGCTTGATACCTGGATTTGTTGAGGGTAAACATGAAGTTTTCCCTATTCCGCAACAGGAAATTGATATTTCAGGACTAACCCAAAATGCAGGATATTAAACTAACAAACACAAATATGAGAATTTTAAGAAATTTTTTAGGACTATTTTTATTAACCGCTTTTACAATTAGCTGTGTTGATGAAAATGAAAGTAACGCTGATTTTGTTGCTTCAATTACCGAACCAGCAAATATATCTGCCTTGGTTAGTATCACACAGGATAATACAGGTCTAGTCACAATTACTCCAACTGGAGAAGGAGTTGTGTCATTTCATGTTGATTATGGTGACGGATCAGATATTTCTGAATCAATCAACCCAGGAATCAGTACACAACATACATACATGGAAGGTTCATATGAAGCAGTAATTACGGGTACTGCTTTAGACGGATCTACAGCACAAGGAATAGTAACTGTTGTTGTTTCTTTTATTGCTCCAGAAAACTTAGTAGTTGATATTGTTAGTTCATCTGGATCATACAATATATTGGTATCGGCAACTGCAGATTATGCAACTTCATTTGAGGTATTATTTGGCGATGAGCTTACTGGAGATGCAACTGCAATGCAGCTCGGTGAACAACTAACTCACACTTATGAGGGTGCAGGCACATACAATGTAACAGTAACAGCTTTAAGTGGTGGAGCAGCAACAACTCAATATTCACAAGAGCTTATAATTACAGACCCCCCTGTATTTGACGGGTTTTCAACTTTTGAAGATTTTGAAGGTGAGGTACCTGCTAATTTCTCTTTTGGCGGAGTCGGAAATGTTGTAGTGGTAGTAAATCCTGACAATTCAGGAATTAATAGCTCTGAAAATGTAATGCAATGCACAAAAGATCAAGGTGCCGAAGTTTGGGGAGGAATGGGTTTTTCGGTTGATGGTTTTATCAACTTCAATGGTAATAATATTCTTAGATTAAAATCCTATGCCCCTGAAGCAGGTAAAGTAGTGAAGGTAAAACTTGAAACTAGTGCAGGAAATGTTGATGGATTAACCTATGAATTTGACATGGTTACAACAGTTGCTAACCAATGGGAGATTCTTTCATATGATTTTTCTGGAGCGCCTGACTTAGACTACACAACAGCTATTGTTTTTTATGATTTTGGAAATCAGGATGCTGCAGTATATCACTTTGATGATGTAGAGGTAGGAATTGGCGAGTATGTCCAGGGTATTGAAAATTTTGAAGGAGATGTTCCAGAAAGTTTCTCTTTTGGTGGAGTTGGCGGAGTTGAAGTGATTCCTAATCCAGATCCATCTGGGGAAAATACCACCGGAAATGTTCTTCAATTTGTAAAAGACGAAGGAGCTGAAGTTTGGGGAGGAATGGGCTTTGCAGTGGATATTATAGATTTTAATGGCTCAAGTCAAATCCATATTAAGTCTTATGCACCCGAAGTTGGAAAAGTAGTTAAGGTAAAACTTGAAACAAGTGCTGGAAATGTTGCAGGACTTACACATGAAATGGACATGACTACAACCGTTGCTAACCAATGGGAAACATTAGTGTATGATTTCTCGGAAGCACCAGATTTAGAATATGTATCATTCATTGTTTTTTATGATTTTGGAAATACAACGGGAGCTACGTACAGAGTTGATGAAATTCAATTAATTGATTAATAAATAATATTATGAAAAGAATAAATTTTTTACTGATTGTTTTATCTCTATTTATTTATACTTCTTGTGAACAAGAGGACTATGAATTTGGAGATATATTAAGCCCAACAAATTTAACAATTTCTGCTGCAGTTCAAGGAGCTGATGCAGATAATCCCTATGGAGATGGTAGTGGCTATGTTACATTTACTGCTACTGCTGCAGATGCTATCACTTATAAATTCATTCAAAATGGAGTAGAATATATGCAGCCAAGTGGTGTTTTCACAACAAGATTCACCAACACTGGTATACACATATATCCCATTGAAGTTGTTGCATCTGGAACAGCTGGTGTTATGTCAAATGGGGCTACTTCTGTTGAGGTACTATACACATTTGAACCTCCTGCTGATTTAGTTGCAGCATTAACTACGGGGAGTTGGAGAGTTATGGCTGAATCAGCTGGTCATTTAGGGGTTCACAGCGCAGACTCTAATCACACCGGTGTTGATAATGATATTCCTGTTTGGTACAGTGCTGGTCCCTATGATAAAGCTGATACTGGAATGTATGACGATAGAATGGTTTTTTCATCAGACGGATCTATGGAGTACCAGACTCAAGGAACTATCCTTGGTAAGGATATTCCGCTTGAGAATGATTTTGGTGGGGTACAAGACAGACCTCAAGATCAAATAGATGCTGGGGAGTATTGGTATTATTCTGCGGATAATTTTAACTCAACCTGGAGTATCTCTGAACAAGATGGGTATTTAGTGCTTAACCTAACTGGAAACGGTTTCACCGGATTTTATGTCGGAGGAGATCATACATTCAGAATAACTCAATGGAGTTCAAACGAAATGTATTTAAAAACTATCGGATTTGATAATAATGCGTGGTATACTAAAATAACTAACCAGGAATAATAATATTTTTATATGAACATATAAGAGAGAAGTTCTGTAAAACTTCTCTCTTATTTTTTATATTTGTGACTTGCTTAACGAAATCATGAATAAATTATTAAAATCCCTTTTTTTTATATGCTTTTTAACTCTGGCATGTTCTTCAGACAGCACTGAGGATTCAAATTCAGACTCAACAATAGAAGAACCTATAATTCCGTCTGATTTAACATTAGAAATAAATATAATTGGACAAACTGATTCCTTTCCACACGGCGATGGGTCAGGACTAATTACTTGTACAGCAAATGCCACCGATGCAATAAATTATGAATTTAGGTTTGGAAGTGGTGTGACCCAACAATCTGACACTGGTCAAATTGAGTATACCTACACCGATCAAGGAATAAATTCACACACAGTATACGTTTATGCATATTCTACAACTGGGCATTACACCAGTACTTTTTACACTTTTGATCTTTTTGTAGAAGCACAAGCTCCTGAAGCCTCTTGGTCTGAAGAATTTAATTATAATGGTCCGATTGATTCTAATGTTTGGACTCACGAAATTGGTAATGGTGAATGGGGATGGGGAAACGGTGAATCTCAATATTATACCAGTAATTTAGATAATGTAAGGGTCGAAGATGGGTTACTAAAAATAACCGCCAAAAGACAAGATATTGCAGGATTTGAATATTCTTCTGCAAGAATTATATCGCGTGATAAATACGAATTCCAGTATGGAAGAGTTGACATAAGAGCAAAATTACCTACAGGAGTAGGAACATGGCCTGCCCTTTGGTTACTCGGGGCAAATTTTAGTGAGGTTGGTTGGCCAGAATGCGGAGAAATTGATATTATGGAACATTGGGGCCATGATCCAACAGTTATCGCTGGTTCAATACATACTCCAATGAGTCATGGAGATACTTGGACTAATGGACATACAACTGTGGTTGATTACAATGATCAATTCCATATATATTCTATAGATTGGAATGAAGATAGAATTCAATTTTTTGTTGATGATGTATTATATTATACTTACAATCCATCACCCAAAACAGATGAAAACTGGCCATTTGATCAAGAAGCATTTTTTATTTTAAATGTTGCAGTTGGTGGAAGCTGGTTTGATATAGATCCAGAATTTAATGAGTCAACTATGGAGGTTGATTATATAAGAATTTATCAGTAAAAATTATGAGAAAAATTATTTATTCCCTTATTACTTTATTATTTGTTGTTTCATGTGAGAATTCTAATTCTCATGATTCTGAAAAAGAAAAATTTATTAATGATTTAATTTCCAAGATGACCCTGGAAGAAAAGGCAGGTCAAATGAACCAATACAACGGTTTTTGGGATGCAACTGGTCCAATGCCTGAAGGTGACTATCAGAAAAAGAGATATAATGAACTAATGAATGGACAAGTTGGTTCTATGTTAAATGTTATAGGAGTGGATGAAATATATGCACTACAAAAGATAGCAGTAGAAGAAACTAGATTAGGCATTCCTTTAATTTTTGGTCATGATGTAATCCATGGATATAAAACTATTTTTCCAATTCCTTTAGCAGAGTCGTCAAGTTGGGATTTAGATCTAATGGAAAAATCTGCAAGAGTTGCTGCAACCGAAGCAAGTGCTGATGGTCTTAATTGGACTTTTGCTCCAATGGTTGATATTTCTAGAGACGCAAGATGGGGTAGAGTAATGGAAGGAGCTGGTGAGGATCCTTATTTAGGGAGTCTAGTTGCAAAAGCAAGAGTTAAAGGTTTTCAGGGAACTGATCTGAGCGAAATCAACTCAATTGTTGCTTGTGCAAAACATTTTGCTGGTTATGGTTTTTCTGAAGCTGGAAGAGATTATAACACTACAGACTTTAATCATTTTACACTTCATAATACAATTATGCCTCCTTTCAAAGCAGCAGTTGACGCAGGTGTGAGGACTTTTATGAATTCGTTTAACACGTTGGATGAAATACCTGCAACTGGACACATACACATTCAGAGAGATATTCTAAAAGGTGATTGGGATTTTGACGGATTTGTTGTTTCAGATTGGGGCTCAATTGACCAAATGATTCCACATGGATTTGCAAGGGACGGAAATCATGCAGCTGAATTGGCTGTTATTGCGGGTTCCGATATGGATATGGAATCAAGCTTGTATGTAAGTAAATTAGTTGGTTTGGTTAACTCTGGAAAAGTAGATATTAATTTGATAGATGATGCAGTTAAAAGAATTCTTAGGGTCAAGTATGAATTAGGTTTATTTGATGATCCTTATAAATATTGTAATAATGAAAGATCAATTCAAGAATTAGGCTCTGACCAAAATATGCAGGTAGCTCTTGAAGCAGCAAAAAAATCTATTGTTTTATTAAAAAATAATAATCAATTATTACCGTTAGAAAAAGAAGGCAAAAAAATAGCTTTAATCGGCCCGTTGGCAGATGACAAAAACAGCCCACTTGGAAACTGGAGATCTCAGGCTGTTTACAATTCAGCAACTTCTGTTCTTGAGGGAATGAACAAATATAAAGGTAATAGAATTGTATTTGAAAAAGGAGTAGAGCTTTACTATGGTAAAACAAACTTTCATAACAGAGTTAAATTAAATTATAATGATAGGTCTGATTTTGGGAAAGCAAAATTGGCAGCAGCCACCTCAGACGTAGTGGTTATGGTTATGGGGGAAGAAGGCCATCAGTCTGGTGAAGGACGAAGTAGAACAAATATTGGATTACCAGGTTTACAATTTGAGCTCTTAAAAGAAATTTATAAAATTAATCAAAATATTATTTTGGTTGTAATGAGCGGAAGACCATTAGACCTATCATGGGCTGACAAAAATATTCCGTCAATAGTACAAGCTTGGCAACTTGGTTCAAAATCGGGTGATGCAATTGCCCAAGTATTATACGGAGATTATAATCCATCAGGAAAATTAACAATGTCATTTCCAAGAAATGTTGGGCAGGTCCCAATATATTATAATTTTAAAAATACAGGAAGACCTAGTACCTCCATAGAACAGGTTACTAATTCGGGCTATGCTGATGTAGTTAATAGCCCATTATATTCGTTTGGACATGGGTTAAGTTATACTAATTTTAAATATTCTAATTTAACAATTGACTCTGGTGAGTTAGACTATAATTCCAAAATTAATATTTCTGTTAAAATTGAAAATACTGGATTTTTCACTGGAAAAGAAGTTGCACAATTATATATCCGAGATATTGTTGGCAGTATAGCTAGACCAATGAAAGAATTAAAAGGATTTGAGATGATTGAATTAGCACCAGGAGAATCTAAAGTTGTTAGTTTTGAAATTGATAGTTCTTTATTAGAATTCTACACATATGAAAATAAATGGGAGGCTGAAGACGGAAAATTTCATGCTTTTATTGGAACAAATTCTGATGTAAGCGACTATAAAGAATTTCATTTAGTTAAGTAGAATGATTACTTTAAAAAAATTAGCTGAAGAACTTAAGGTTTCTATTTCGACAGTTTCGAAAGCTTTACGGGATAGCCCTGAGATCAGTGTTGAAACCATTGAAAAGGTTAAATATCTTGCAAATAAATATAATTATAGACCCAACAAAATAGCTTTAAGTCTAAAAAGCAATAGAACATTAACAATTGGTGTTATTATTCCAGATATTTTAAATAGATTTTATTCAAAGGTGCTAAATGGTATTCATGATTCTGCCGATCAATTTGGTTATGATGTAATCACAATTAATACAAAAGAATCTATGCTAAAAGAGGTTGATAGCCTGCAAATTTTTTCAAGCGGAACTGTTGACGGGGTTATTATAGCTATGTCTGAAGAAACCTTAAATAAAAATGACTATTCTCACTTAAAGGAATTCACAATGAAAGAAACGCCAATAGTGATGTTTGATCGAGTAACAGATAAGATAAATTGTGATAAAGTAATAATTGATGATTTTGACGCAATCTATAACGAAGTCAAAAGCTTAAAAGATTTAGGAAGAAAAAAAATTGGATTCATTAGTACAATTAATGAATTAAACGTTGGTAAATATAGAGCAAATGGATTCAGAAAAGCATCATTTGATTTCTTCGGTAAATTTGATGAAAATTTAATTTTGAGAATATCAAAAAATCGAGATAAACATATAGAAATTGAAAAATTTTTAAAAAAGAACAAACCTGATGCAGTTATTTCAGCTGATATTGTATGTGGAGTTATTTCTATTAATATTGCAAAAAATCTAAATATAGAAGTTCCTAAAGAATTATCTGTAGTTGGTTTTGGAGACAAGACAATTTCTGAGTATTCAAGTCCTAAACTAACAACTATTTATCAGCACGGAACAGAGATTGGAAACAGATCTGTTGAGTTACTTGTAGACAGAATGAATTCTAAATGGTTCGGACTAAATAAAAATCAAAATTCTTATACAACAGACATTATTCCGACTTTAACAATTGGGGGAGAATCAAAATAAGTTATTAAAATTATCTAAAAATAATTTTATATATAGTACAAGGTAAACTGTAGATATAAAAGCTTTTGAAACTCCTGAAACTATCAAACCTAAAAATACTCCCACACCTGCCTTAAAAGATTTTTTAAAATTTTTGTTTAATAACAATTCCCCTGAAATAGCTCCAATTATGGCTCCAATTATTATTCCAAAGGGAGGGACAAAAAGACCTATAATTGTCCCTATTGAAGCTCCAATAATTCCATATTTACTAGCCCCGAATTTTTTAGAGGTATATATGGGTAATATGTAATCTAAAATAAAAATAATCAAGGCAATAATAAATGTAGTAACTAGTAGAGTAGTATTTACTTGAACATCAGAGATTATGCTGAACAAAAATAGACCAATCCAGGAGCTTAGGGGTCCCGGTAAAATAGGTATTACGCTTCCTATAATACCCACAATCATTATAGCAAATGATAATATTAACAAAAATATATCCATATTCTATTTAAGATTTTTTTAAATAAATCAATTAACTTTATGAAAATATATAATATTAATTTATTGTGAGAAAAACCTCATTAATTTTTTCTTTTTTTTTCTTTCTAGCATGTGATTTAGATTTTAAAATAAGCAAGAAAATAACTGTTGATGAGTTTATTAATGATGAAATGAAATCATTTAATTGGTTAGAAGTTGATCAATTTCCTGTATTTGAAAATTGTACACAAATCGATGAAACCAGTAAAAAAAATAATTGCTTTATAAGAACAATTTCAGACAGTCTTAGTTTAAATTTCATCAAAAATGATTTAATTTTAAATAGAACATTAATCGACACAGTTTTTATAAAATTTAAGGTTGATAAAAAAGGAATTATAGAAATTGAAAATATAGAAATTGGTGAAAAGATATTGCCATATAAAGAAGTGATAAATCAGTCTTTTGTTAAGACTGCAGCTAATTTGCCAAAATTGTACCCAGCAATAAAGAGGGGTCAAGAGGTTGATGTTACTTTTGATCTTCCTATTCTTGTTTCAACTGAATAAAAAATAATGGCTGAAAAAATTATTTTAGGAATTGACCCTGGAACTACAATTATGGGTTTTGGCATTATAAAAGTAAAGGATAGAAAAATGAATTTGATTCTGATGAATGAATTGAATTTGACTAAGTATAAAGATCATTATTTAAAATTAAAGTTGGTTTTTGAAAGAACCATCTCATTAATTGAAGGATATAATCCCGATGAAATTGCTATTGAAGCGCC
Organism: uncultured Bacteroidota bacterium; assembly: GCA_902510475.1. GTDB lineage: Bacteria > Bacteroidota > Bacteroidia > Flavobacteriales > Flavobacteriaceae > MED-G13. The sequence goes on from CABXCC010000013.1 coordinate 17,041, forward strand.
GTTCTTTGGTAAGAATATTCAAAGTATGTTAAAATTAGGTAGAGCTCAGGGTGTCGCTATGGCTGCTGGTCTTTCGAGAGAAATACCAATCACTGAATATTCTCCTAAAAAAATTAAAATGGCAATCACCGGAAATGGAAATGCTAGTAAAGAGCAAGTTGCTAAAATGCTTCAAAATTTACTAAGTATTGAAAAACTCCCGAAGAATCTTGATTCAACTGACGGCTTAGCTGCAGCGGTTTGCCATTTTTATAATTCTAATAATAGCTTAGGGGGTAAAAAATATTCTGGATGGGCCAGCTTCGTTAAAAAAAATCAAGATAAAATTAAATAGTTATAGCCAGTATTTATATTCATATACCATTTTGTAAAAAAGCATGTCACTATTGTGATTATCATTTTTCAACCTCTTTGAAATCAAAAGATTTAATAATAAGATCAATATGTGATGAGATTAAATTAAGATCATCTGAATTAAATGAGGATATTCATTCAATTTATTTTGGGGGTGGAACTCCTTCAATAATGAACAAATCAAATATTTCTTTAATATTAAACACAATTCACGATTCATTTAAGATTGTAAAGAATCCAGAGGTAACTTTAGAATGTAATCCTGACGATATCAATTTAAGTAAAATTGAATCTTGGAAAAGTAGTAAAATAAACAGAATAAGTCTAGGTGTGCAATCTTTTAATAATTCTGATTTATTATTAATGAATAGGTCACATAGTTCTGATCAGGCTCTATCATCTCTCAATTTAGTAATGCAAAATTTTGAAAACTTTTCAGTTGATTTAATCTATGGAATCCCAAGTTCTTCTATTGGTCAGTGGAAAAAAAATCTTGAAATACTGATTGATAATAATGTTCCTCATATATCAACATACGCTTTAACCGTTGAGCCAAAAACAGCTCTTAAAAAATTAATTGAAAACAAGAAAATCGATCAAATTAACGAAACTGATCAAAGAATTCAATATGATTTTACATTCAAAACCTTATCTAAACTTGAATATATTAATTATGAATTTTCCAGTTTTGCCAAACCAGGTTTTGAGTGTCAAAATAATTTGGGGTATTGGGACAGAAAAAAATATATTGGATTTGGACCTTCTGCTCATTCATTTGACGGGAAGTACAGAAAATGGAATATTAGTAACAATCATCTTTATTCTCAAAGTATTGAAAATAAAAAATTGCCTCAGAAAACAGAATGTTTAAATGAAAAAGATGTTTTCAATGAAATAATGATGATAGGTTTACGCAGATCAACAGGAATTAACATTGATGATCTAAAGTTGAAGTTTGATCAAAAATTTATAGATCACTTTTTAAAGGAAATATCTTTGAAAATAGATGATGGCATTTTGATAAAAAAAGAAAATAAAATTCACACTTCAGATGAGTACAAATTTATGACTGACGGAATAGCATCGGATTTATTTATAACAGGTTAGTCAAGAATAAATAATTTAAAAAACATTATCTTGAATAGATAAATTTTATTTTATGGAATGGAAAGGAGTCATGCCTGCAATTACCACCAAATTCAATTCAAGTAATAAGTTAGATCTTGATTTATTTAATAAGAATTTAAGTTTTCAAATTGATTCAGGTGTAAATGCAATAGTCTTAGCAGGTTCACTTGGGGAAGCCAGTACACTAAACCAGGAAGAAAAGAATATTTTAACCAAAAGCACTGTACAATATGTACAAGATAAAGTGCCAGTTGTGATAAATATTGCTGAACAGGGTACTTTAGATGCAATAAAATGCGCTGAAGATGCTGAAATGCTTGGGGCTAAGGGTTTAATGGTATTACCTCCAATGAGGTACAAGTCTGGAAGAAATGAAACAATTGATTACTTTAGGTCGATAGCAAACTCAACAAGTCTTCCAATAATGATTTACAACAACCCTGTTGATTATGGAATTGAAGTAACACTAGACATGTTTGATGAATTGTTAAAATGTGAAAATATTAAAGCTGTCAAAGAATCAACAAGGGATATTTCAAATGTGACAAGATTGAAAAATAGTTTTGGATCAAGATTAAAAATTATGACGGGAGTTGATACAATTGCTCTTGAAAGTTTATTAATGGGAGCTGACGGATGGATCGCGGGTCTTGTATGCGCCTTTCCAAGGGAAACAGTTGCAATTTACAAACTACAAGAAAAAGGAAAAATTAAAGAAGCAATAGAAATATATAGATGGTTTCTTCCCTTGTTAGAGTTAGATATAAACCCCAAGCTTGTTCAAAATATTAAATTAGCAGAAACCATTTTGAATATTGGATCTGAACACGTAAGATTACCTAGAAAACCTCTTTCAGGTAATGAGAGAGAAGAGGTGTTGAAAATTATTAATACAGGAATTAAAAATAGACCAGATTTAACAAAATATAATTTTTAAAAAATGATTTCAGGTAAAAACCAAATTGGAGAAGATTTGTCTTCGGATTCTAATGAAACTTTTCAAACATTTGATCCTAAATTAAATATTGAAAATGACACAATATTTTTTGAAGCAAGTGACACTGAAATTCGAAAAGCAACAAAACTTGCATCAGATGCATTTAAAATTTTTAAACAAGTTTCAGCAAAGAAAAGATCAGAATTTTTAATACAAATTTCTGAAGAGTTAAAATTAATTTCTTCTGAAATTATAAACATATATTGTTCTGAAACAGGATTGCCTGAAGCAAGATGTTTAGGAGAATTAGGAAGAACTATAAATCAACTTATAAGTTTTGCAGAACTACTCAAAGAAGGAAAGTATCAAGAAGTTTCTATTGACAGTCCAATTCCAAACAGAAAACCTTTGCCAAAACCAGATCTTAGAAAAATGTTAATGCCAATTGGCCCTGTTGTAGTTTTTGGTGCTAGTAACTTTCCTTTAGCCTATTCAACTGCTGGAGGTGATACAGCATCTGCTTTAGCTGCAGGATGCCCAGTTATTTTGAAATCTCATCCGATGCATGCTGGAACTGGAGAGTTGGTTTCATCAGCAATTATAAGAGCGGCAAAAAAAACAAATATGCCTAACGGAGTTTTTTCTAATTTAAACAGTAAAGGAATTGAGGTTGGTATTAAATTGGTAAATAGTCCTCACGTAAAGGCCGTTGGATTTACCGGAAGTTTAAAGGGCGGTAGAGCGATTTATGATTTGGCATCAAAGAGAAGACACCCAATTCCTGTATTCGCTGAGATGGGAAGTGTTAATCCGGTTTTAATTTTTCCCAAAAAACTTGAAAAAGAATATGCTGAACTGGCTATACAATATGCCAAATCAATTACTGTTGGATCTGGACAGTTTTGTACAAATCCAGGAATTATAATTTCTTTTGAATCCGATGTTTTTGACCTTTTTATAAAAAAATTGATTGAGGAAATTGAACAAATATCTCCTTCATGTATGTTACATCCTAATATTTATAATGCATACAATTCAGGATTAGAAAAAATTAAGCAAAACAGTAATGTATCTGTACTTACTCGTGAAATAAATATAATAGATAAAAATTATCCGCAACATGTTATTTCACATGTTAGCGCTGGAAATTTTATCGAAGATAAAAGTTTACAACATGAGGTTTTTGGACCTTGTTCATTAATTGTAACATGTCAAGATTATAAGGAGATGTATGCCGCTATAGAATCTTTAGAAGGACAGTTGACAGGTACAGTACTAGCCGAAAATAATGATACTATGTTAACTCAAGAAATTATTGATGCTTTAGAACTAAAAGTTGGTAGAATTATTTTCAATGGTGTACCAACAGGAGTTGAAGTTTGTGAGTCTATGACCCATGGAGGTCCTTACCCGGCTTCAACCGATAGTAGATTTAGCGCGGTTGGGATTAATTCGATAAAGAGATGGTTGAGACCTGTAAGTTATCAAGATTTCCCTGAAAGTTTATTACCAGATGAATTAAAAAATGGAAATCCCTTAAATATAAAACGTAATATAAATGGTGTTGTAGACTAAAATGAGATCCTCGATTTTAAAAATTAATAAATACATGAAATACAATTATCTTTTTCTAATAATTTTTATTTTCTACTCATGTAATACAGATCAGCATAAATTAGAAGGTATTATTGAAGAATATCAAAACCATAAAGGATACGATCATGATGAGTACCCACTTGGAAATTTTTCTGAAGATTACTTTAAGAATGAAAAAGAATTCGCAGAGAATCTTTTATCAAAAATGTCTAAGATAGATGCAAATAAGTTAGTTGAAAACGATAATATTTCTTACGAATTATTATCCTTTGAGCTACTTGATATAATAGCTTATTATGATTTTGAAAGATTTCTAAATCCTCTATTATCTGACTCAGGTTTTCACACTAGCTTGGTCTATCATGTTAGGCCTGTGTATAATTATGAGCAGATTAAAAATTATTTAAATAAACTTAATTCAATTCCTCAATATGTTGATCAGTATTTACCCCTTATGAGAAAAGGAATTGAAAAAGGAGTTTCACAACCATTGATAATTTTTAAAGGTTATGAATCTACTTACAACGATCATATTACCGAAGATTATAAATCAAATTATTTTTATTCTCCGTTCAGTAACTTACCAAAAGAATTATCTCAAACTCAAAAAGATTCTATTTTAATCGAGGCCAAAAAAGCCATTGAAAAAAATGTGGTTCCACAATTTATTAGGATTAAAGACTTTTTTGAAAATGAGTATTATCCAAATACAAGAAATAGTATTGGGGTTTCAGAAACCCCTAATGGATCAGAATTTTATCAAAATAGAATTGATTATTACACAACAAGTAAGACATATACTGCTGATAAAATATATGAAATTGGATTAACTGAGGTGGCCAGAATTAAAAAAGAGATGATTGAAATCATCAAAGAATTAAATTTTAAGGGTTCTTTTGAGGAATTTTTCAAATTTTTAAGAACAGATGACCAATTTTATGCGAAAACTCCAAAAGAGCTACTTATTTATGCAAGGGATATTTCAAAAAGAGCAGATGCACAGCTTCCAAGATTTTTTAAGACCCTCCCAAGAAAACCATACGGAGTTGCACCAGTCCCTGATGCTATTGCTCCAAAATACACTGGAGGAAGATATGTTGGTACTTCAAAAAATAGCACTGAACCTGGTTATTATTGGGTAAACACATATGATTTAAAAAGCAGAACTCTTTACACAATTCCTGCTTTAACAGTACACGAGGCTGTTCCCGGACACCATCTTCAAAATGCATTAAATAATGAATTAGGAGATAGTATACCGCAATTTAGAAGAAATTTATATTTATCAGCTTATGGCGAGGGTTGGGGTTTATACACAGAATTTTTAGCTGATGAAATGGGGATTTATACAACTCCTTATGAAAAATTTGGCAAGTTTACTTACGAGATGTGGAGAGCTTGTAGATTAGTAGTAGATACTGGTATTCATGCAAAAGGCTGGTCACGCGATCAAGCAGTTAATTATATGTCAAGTAACACTGCATTGTCACTTCACGAAGTTAATACCGAAATAGACAGGTATATTTCTTGGCCTGGGCAAGCATTGTCATATAAAATAGGTGAATTAAAGATTAGAGAATTACGAAATAAGGCGGAAAATAAATTAGATCAAAAATTTGATATTAGAGATTTTCATGAGATTATCTTAGAATATGGAACAGTAACTCTGTCAATATTAGAAAACAGAATTAATAATTATATAGTTAATAAAATCAATGAGTAAATATATTTTCGAATGTATTGATGCACACACTTGTGGTAATCCGGTAAGATTGATTTTAACAGAAAATCCAAAACTCAACGGAAAAACAATGAGTGAAAAAAGATTGGATTTTTTAAAAAATCATGATTGGATCAGAAAATCTTTGATGTTTGAACCAAGAGGTCATGATATGATGAGTGGGGGAATGATATATCCTCCAGAAAACTCAGAAAATGATTTTTCAATTTTATTTTTAGAAACTTCTGGATGTTTACCCATGTGTGGGCATGGAACAATTGGTATCGTTACTATAGCACTTGAAGAAAATTTAATAAAACCAAAAGTTGAAGGGGTTCTAAAAATTGAAGTTCCTGCTGGAACAATAGAGGTTAATTATAAAATAAAAAATGAAAAAGTAGAGTGGGTAGAAATCATAAATGTAGATAGTTTTCTTGCCGATTCAAATTTAAGGATCCATTCAGATTATTTGGGTGGAATTAAGTTTGATGTTTCTTATGGGGGTAATTTTTATGCGATTATTGAACCTCAAAAAAATTATTTTGGATTAAATAATTATCGAGCTGAAGAACTTATTTCTTTTTCCCGTGAAATTAGAGATAAGATTAATAAAAAATATGCAAATAGATTTATTCACCCTATTGATAAATCTATAAGTAACGTGTCTCATGTTTTATGGACAGGTCAGGTACTTGATGATGAATCTTCGTCAAGAAACGCGGTATTTTATGGAGATAAAGCAATTGACAGATCTCCGTGTGGTACAGGAAGTTCTGCTAGAATGGCGCAATTATTTTCACAAAACAAACTAAAAGTTGGAGAGGTTTTTATTCATGAAAGTTATATTGGATCAAAATTTGTTTGTAGAATTCAAAAATCTTCAAAAATTCATAATATTGACGGGATTTCGCCAGTTATAAGAGGTTGGGCTAAAATTCACGGCCATAATAAAATAATTGTCGACAGTTTAGATCCTTTTTATCAGGGATTCCAAGTAATATAAATATGTCTAAAAAGGTATTAATTGTCGGAGGCGGGATTATTGGAATATGCTCAGCATATTTTTTAAAAAAAGATGGTTTTGATGTAACTATCGTTGACAAATCAAGTATGAACACTGGTGCGTCATATATAAATGCAGGATATTTATCTCCTGGCCACATAATTCCTTTGGCATCACCTGGTGTAATAAGTCAAGGTCTTAAGTGGATGTTTGATTCTTCAAGCCCTTTTTACATTCAGCCTAGATTCAATACCCCGTTTATTAAATGGCTAATTGCTTTTAATAAGTCTTGTAGTGAAAAAAATGTTGAAAACTCAATCAGACCTATTATTGATTTGTCGGTTTTTAGTCAGGAATTATTAAATCAAATCAAGACTGAAAATCAAATGTCATTTCACTATGAAAAAAAGGGATTGATGATGTTGTGTAAATCTGAAAAGTCATTACGCAAAGAAGAGGAAATTGTAAAAAAAGCGGTTGAAAGTGGATTAAGCGCTAAAATGTTAAGTGTTGATGATATAAAATCAATTGAGCCTAACATAAATATTGACACAATTGGTGCTGCTTATTTTGGATCTGACCATCATACAACGCCTGGAGAGCTGATTTCTCAATTAAAAAAATTCATTCTTGATAACGGAGTAAATTGTTTAAAAAATACCGAAATTGAAAATTTTGAAATAGACAGAGATAAAATAAAATCGGTTAAAATTTCTGGAAAGAGTGTTAGATTTGACGAATATGTTTTATCGGCAGGAACTTGGACATCTAAAATATGTAATAAGTTAGGAATTGACCTGCTTTTACAGGCTGGAAAAGGGTATAGTATAAATCATCATAAACAAACAGGAATAACATGTCCAGCAATTTTAGTAGAAGCTAAATGTGCGATAACCCCAATGAATGGATTTTGCAGATTCTCTGGAACAATGGAGATTTCTTCTATTAATAACAAATTAAGAATGAATAGAGTAAATGCTATTGCTGATTCAGTTGAATCATTCTATCCATCAATTAAAATCCCTCAATCTGACAGAAAAAGTGCTGTTTTTGGATTCAGACCCATATCGGCAGATGGCTTGCCATATATTGGTAGAACAAAAAAATTAAAAAATGTGTTAATTGCTACTGGTCACGGTATGATGGGGTGGAGTATGAGCACAGGGACAGGAAAGATTATTTCCGAGTTAATTTCCGAAAAAAATACTTCTATTAATATTGATCGATTTAATCCTAATAGAAAATTTTAATCACACTTTAAAAAATCCTCTTTCAAAACTAAATCAAGAAAAAACAATAAATTATCTGCATCTTTTTTGTTAAAAATCATCGGTGGTTTAATTTTTATAACATTATGATCAATTCCGTCATTACTCATTAAAAATCCAAGATCCTTCATTCTACTTTTTAAATATATTGCTTTGTCTTCTAAAGGATTTAATTTTTCATCAACTAATTCAAAACCAAGAAATAACCCTTTACCTCTAACATCTCCGATTATTGGATGTTTTGATGCTAAGCTCAATAAGCCCTTTTTTAAATAATTGCCGATTATCAAAGCATTTTTTTGTAAATCTTTTGATTCTATCTCATTTATTACTTCAGATGCGATTTTACAAGACACTGGATTTCCACCAAAAGAGCTAAAGAATTCCATTCCGTTATTAAATTTTTCTGAAACTTCATCACTACAGACAACAGCTCCGATAGGGTGCCCGTTACCCATTGGTTTACCAAGTGTAACTATATCAGGAATTACATCATATAATTCAAAACCCCAATACTTTTCTCCAACTCGTCCAAAACCAGTTTGCACTTCATCACATATTAGAAGAATATTATTTTTAGTAAATAATTTCGCACACTTTTTTAGGAATGTTTTTGGAAGCTCAATCTGACCTCCACAGCTTAAAATTGGTTCTATTATCATTGAACTAATTTTATTTTTTTTCATTTTTGACTTTTCAACGATATTTTGAACATAAGAAAAATATTTTTTAGAAGTATTTTTTCCACGATGTTTTCCACGGAATATGTCTGGAATTGGTATTTCATAAATGTTTTTTAATTTGCCTCTCCCTCCCTTACTCATATATTTATAGTTGCTCAGATTTATCGCGTAGTTTGTATTTCCATGATATCCGCCCTTTGAAACAATATGATTATTACTATTCGTATATATTTCACTCATTCGGATTGCTAGCTCGTTGGCTTCACTTCCAGAATTGACAAAATATATTTTTGATAATTTTTTTGGAAATTTTCGTAATATCTTTTCGCTAAGATCTAAAATCTCTTTGTGTAAATATCTAGTGTTAGTGTTTAAGATCCCCAATTGTTTTTTTGCAGATTTTACAACATTTATATTTTGATGACCAACATGTGCAATATTATTCACGGTGTCTAGATACTTACGCCCGTAATTGTCAAATAGAAATTGATTAAACCCGCGAACTATGTGTAAAGGATTTTGGTAGCTTAACATCAAGTTTGCACCCAAATATTTTTTCCTTAGCTTAATCAATTTATCATTTTCTTGGGCTTTATTTCTAGGCAGCTTAATATTTAAAATTATTTCTGGATTAGGACAAATACTAGACCAAACATCTTTTTCATTAAAAAAACATACACCAGGAAAATCATTTTTGAAATTTAACAATGTTAGCATAATTTGAAAATGTAAATGTGGTGTCCATCCTCCATTTTCTTTTTTATTTCCTATTTCACCGATTTTTTGGCCTTTCTTAATTTTTTGGCCTTTCTTAATTTTTGATTTTTTTTGATCAGATAAATGTCCATAAAGGGAATAATATTTAATGTTATTTATTAAATGTTCAATAATTACTAAGCCTCCATAACCTTTTTTGGTTTTATCATTGGTTATGATTTTTACAAAACCATCCATAATGGAATAAACCGGGGTTTTTTCATTTATCCAAAAGTCAATTCCTAGATGAGTTGTTCTATTTTCTATCCCACAATCTGTAATTTTTTGATAATCTAACGAATCATATACAGGTCTTACCTCTAAATATCCACCACATAATAATTTGTTTTCAGAATTAGATTTTAACTTTTGTTCAAATTTGTTATTATCTATTATCATTTCATTATCAAGCCATTCACTAGAAACACTCATATCAATCGCTTTTGGATCTTTTTTGTTTAAAGTTTTAAAAAGTATATCCAATGAAGAATTATTTTCTTTGATCATTGCACTAAATTTCTTTTCATTCTTGTGAGGGGAATATCCACATGATTTTCTAAAAAAACATATAGCTAACTCTTTATTCATCATAGACCAATTTTTGAATAGTAAATTCATGTCATCTTGGCTAATAACTAAATATTTATTTTCCCTGTTATTTTTTTTATTAAGACTTGATTTAATTAATGATACTGTGATTCTCATTAAGATTAAATCATATAAGAAATCAATTTCCTCCTCTTTTATTTTTAAACTATTGTTGAATCCCTCTAAAACATCACAGGCTGATATTAAAGGATTCTTACTCCCGATAATTGCATAAGTACAAAGTATGGCAACTTCGTTAATTATTTGAGTATATGTGCAATCCCCAAAATCTATTATCCCATTAATTCTTGGCGCTTTTAAATTTTTAGAAACGATGATATTATTATCATTGATATCGTTGTGGATAATAGACTTTCTTAGTTGCCTGTATTTTTCTTCTTCTTGTTTAAAGTTAGATATGAGTTTTTTAACAATATTTCTTTTAGAAATGCCAATTTCGTTTGTGTATTTTTCAGTCCATAAAAAATTTTGCAAATCCCAATCAAATTTATTTCTTAAATATTTTTTTTTAACTTTTTTTAATTCATTTAAAATTTTAGCTGAAATTTCCCCTAGTTCAAACCTAAGCGATTTATTAATGGGGTTTACTTTTGACCATAATCTCCCTTCAATCCAACTGTTCATTCTAAAGAATCTCAGATTATTATCTTTATCTTGAAAGGATCCAATCACATTACCATTCAATGTAGGTGTGTTGCTAGAAGTTTTTTTATTTTTTTTAAGTAAATAAAGAATATCAATCTGAAATTTTACAAACTCCTCGTCGGTATTTTTGGGATAAATTTTAAAAAAAAATATATTGTTTTTTGAAACTATTTTAAAGTTGTCATCAATTTCACCATTCACTTGAATTGCTTTTGATCTGATTTTATAATTAGAAAAGACAAGTTTTTCTACAAAGCCTAATTCAAATTTGTTTTTCATTATTTATCCGTTGGCTATTTGTTATTAAATTACCAATTACTGTTTTTAAAAACAATATATATCTTCCAATTCTCAAACTATTGTTTATATTTGCCATTCAATTTTGCGGGCGTGGTGGAATTGGTAGACACGCTAGACTTAGGATCTAGTGCCGCAAGGTGTGAGAGTTCGAGTCTCTCCGCCCGCACAAATTCTCAATTTATTCCTTAATAAAGACTTATCTAGTCTTCTAACAAATCAAGAAAAAAAGTTTATTTTTAACAAATGAACCCTAGCGATTTTAAATCTGGAAAAATAATAAATGAAATCTCTCAAAAAACATATTCATGGGATTCACCAAGTAATATAGCACTGGTTAAATATTGGGGGAAAAACAAAGATCAGACTCCAAAAAACCCATCGATCAGCTTCACATTATCAAACTGTAAAACCACAACTAAAGTAGAGTTTGTGAAATCTAGTTTGAAATCAAATTTGGTTGATTTTGAGATTATTTTTGAAGGACAAAAGAATAAAAAGTTTAGACCCAAAATTGAAAAATATCTTTCCAAAATTTTAGAATATTGTCCGTATTTGAGCAATTATCAATTAATTATTAATTCAACTAACAGCTTTCCACATAGCAGTGGGATAGCTTCCTCGGCGAGTGGAATGAGTGCGCTTTCTCTTTGTATTTTAAGTTTTGAAAAAGACCTTACAGATTTCAATAATGAAGAGTACTTTTATAAAAAAGCATCTTTTCTTTCAAGGATTGGATCTGGAAGTGCATGTAGAAGTATATATGGTGGTATTAATCTGTGGGGGAATAATGATGAATTTAAAAATAGTTCTGATTTATATTCAATAAGTTTAGAAGATAATATTTCTTCAAATTTTAATAATTATCGTGATACGATATTAATTATTGATAATAAGGAAAAGGAGGTTTCAAGTTCAGTAGGTCATGAACTTATGAATGAACATCCCTTTTCGGAGTTACGCTTCAGTCAAGCTTTTGAAAATATTTCTAAATTGAATTCAATTTTAAAGAGCGGAAATCTGCATGAGTTTTGTTTGTTAGTCGAAAGTGAAGCGCTAACTCTTCATTCTTTAATGATGAGTAGTGATCCTTCTTATTTATTAATGAAGTCTGAAACTTTGAGTGTAATTAATGAAATTCAGAAATTCAGAAATTCATCTAATATTCCTGTATGCTTCACCTTAGATGCTGGAGCAAATGTCCATGTTTTATACCCTGATAAAAATTGTCATGAAGTCTCCGATTTTATTAAAAACAACTTATCCAGTTATTGTGCAAACGGTAGATTTATCAATGATATAATAGGAAAAGGTCCCAAGCAAAACTAAATTTGTATATTTGAATTAATGAAAGGTCCTTTATTTTATTCTAAGATTTTATTATTTGGAGAATATGGTATAATTGAAGATTCAAAAGGCCTATCTATCCCTTATAACTTTTTTAATGGTGCTTTAAAAATTGCTGATTCCTCTTGTGAAGAATCAAAAAAATCAAATTTAATATTATCTCAGTTTTCTACTTATTTAAAAACCATAGATATTGACCTTGATTTAAATTCCTTTGATAATCATATCGAAAAAGGAATGTATTTTGATTCCTCAATTCCTAAAGGATATGGAGTAGGTAGTAGTGGTGCTCTTGTTGCCGCTGTTTACGAAAAATATGCAAATAATAAAATCACTGTTTTAGAAAATTTGACAAGGGAGAAGCTTCTTGTCTTAAAAGCAATTTTTTCTAAGATGGAATCTTTTTTTCACGGTAAGTCATCTGGATTGGACCCATTGAATAGCTATTTAAGTATTCCGATTCTTATTAAGTCCAAAAATGACATTAATGTAACGGGGATTCCAAGTCAAAAATCCAATGGTTCGGGCGCTGTATTTTTATTAGACAGTGGTCAAACTGGATCCACAGCTCCGATGGTAAATATTTTCATGGAAAAAATGAAAAAAGAAGGTTTTAGAAATATGCTAAATTCTCAATTTATAAAGCATACAAACATTTGTGTAGACAGTTTTTTAAACGGTGATTTAAATAATCTTTTTAAAAGTACGAAGAAGTTATCTCAAGTTGTTTTTGAAAACTTTAAACCGATGATACCAAAAGAATTTCATGATCTATGGAAAAATGGAATTGACAATGGATCTTATTTTTTAAAACTTTGTGGTTCTGGAGGGGGAGGCTATATTCTAGGATTTGCGCCTGATATAGAAGAAGCTAAAAAGGATCTCGAAGGTTATAATTTAGAAGTTGTTTATCACTTTTAGATACCATGTCTGCTAAAGCTAAACGAAGATCAATTTTTTTTAAATTTTTAAGTATTTTCTCTGTCGTTAGAGGATATAATGTGTTGCTTATTGTTTTTGCTCAATATCTAACCTCCATTTTTATTTTAAGTGATAAAACATATTTTGAAATACTTTTTGACAAGAGTTTATTCCTTATAATTTGTTGCTCATCTCTTTCAATTGCTTCCGGTTATATTATCAATAATTTTTATGATGAAGAAAAAGATCTTATAAATAAACCCGTTAAGTATAAAATAGATGACGTAGTGAATAACTCAACAAAACTTAGGTTTTATTTCTTCTTAAATTTTATAGTTGTCCTGATTGCATCATTTATTTCTTTGAGAGCGGTTCTATTTTTTTCCGTTTACATTTTTTTCCTATGGTTTTACTCTCATAAAATAAAGCGTTTACTATTTCTTGGAAATTTATTTTATTCCTTATTAACGGTGACTCCATTTTTTGCAATTTTGCTTTATTTTAGAAACATAGATCTAATAATTATTGCCTATGCTTTGTTTCTATTCTTTATGTTACTACTTAAAGACATTACCAAAGACTTAAAAAATTTAAAAGGAGATTTTTCTCAGGATTATAAAACCATTCCTGTAGTATTTGGTGAGAGTTTCACAAAAGCTATAATTTCATTGATAGCTTTTGTAAATATCTTCTTACTCTTTAATTTATATTTGAATTTTTCAAAGGGATACATGATCATATTTTACGCTGTTTCTTTGATACTACTACTGGTTTTTTTAATAAAATTATTTCTTTCTAAAAAGGTCTCTGACTATTTATTATTGCATAATATTTTAAGATTTGTAATTACATTTGGAGTCTTTTCTATTATTTTTCTTGCTTTCTAATTTCAATTTTTAACAGACAAATCAATATCTTATTATTTAGTTTAAAATTTGTTATATGATGTTTATATTTATATAAACAAATTAAAGCCATGAAAAGAAACTATATAATCTTACTTCTATTAGTTTTTACCTGCAATTTTCTTTTTTCACAGTCTCCAGAAATTTTATTAAATGGTACAGTGAGCGCTGAAGAAAGCCAGATAAAAAATGTTGCTGATCCAACAGACCCTGGTGATGCCATCAACAAAGGATATCTCTCTGAAATGTTTGAATCTTTGCAGTCACAAATTGACGGTTTAGAGTCTCAGGCTGAGGATTTACAAACACAAATAGATTCCATAAATGGAGTCGTTAAAGTTGTTATTTCTGCTATTGCTACAACCGGCACTCATGGTTCACGTTTTTATTTTGATAGCGCTAGTTCTTTCAATGGAGAGGATACATTTGACTTCTCCTATGGCAATAATGGTTGGCAAGGATGGGGTGGAAATTCTCTCGTTGATCAGGGGTTAAATCCTAGATATATTGTTTCTCAAATTTTAAGTAGAGTCCCAGCTGATGGAAGTGTTTTTGCTGATTACGAGTTCAATAGTTATTTTTCCATTGGAGATTCTTTTGGCTTTAAAGATTTACCAAATGTTTTAACTTCTGATGATTACATTATCACAGATTTTAATACCTCGACAAATTTTGATGTAAGAATAAACGATGCTGATTTAGAAGGTGAAGAGCTTGTTGTTTCATTATCAGAAGTCCCTGATTTAGGAACTTTGACATTAAATGATAATGGTACACTCACGTATACACCTGCTGCAGATTTTTCAGGTGAAGTTCAATTTACTTATGATGTTACAGACGGAGTGAATATAGCAAATGCATCCGTAAAAATTTTGGTTAAAGAAGAAATACTACCTCAAGAAAATATTGTTATTTCTGGTATAGCTGTTACTGGACCTGGAACTGGGTCTAGATTTGTTTATGACAGTGTAACTTCCGAAATAGGTTATGATACTTTTGATTTTGGTTATGGTAACAGTGGTTGGCAAGGCGGTGGAGGTAATACACTTATTGAACAAGGTTGGAATCCTAACTACTTAATTTCTCAGATTTTAAGTATGGTTCCAGCTGATGGCAGTGTAACTTCAGTTACTGAATTTAATTCATATTTTTCTGTTGGTGATATATTTAGTTTTACAGGTTTATCAAATGTTTTAGCAGCAAATGATTACTTTAAAACTTTATTCCAAAGTTCAGTAACAATTGATGTTAGAAATAATGATGCTGATTTTGAAGGAGAGGAACTAATTGTTACTGTGATTGATGGCCCTAATTCTGGGACGCTAATATTGAATGAAAACAATACACTTTCATTTACACCAGCTGATGATTTCTCTGGTGAAGTACAATTTACCTATCAGGTAACCGATGGTGAAAATACTGCAAATGCGGTAGCAACAATTTATGTTGAGCCTCAAATTGAACCTCAAGAAAATGTAACACTGTCTATAATAGGATCAGCTGGTTCTAATGTTTCACGTTTCTGGTTTGACAGTCTTACTGCCTCAGGAGGTGAGGATACATTTGATTTTATATATGGATCTTCCGGTTGGCAAGGTGGTGGGGGTAATTCATTGACATTACAAGGTTTAAATCCAAATTATATTATATCTCAAATATTAAGTGTAGTTCCTGCTAATGGTAGTGTAATATTATATAGTGAATTTAACACTTATTTTTCTGTAGGTGACTCTTTTAGTTTCTCCGGTTTATCAAATATTTTGACAAATGATGATTACGTTATAACAGATTTTAACACATCGATTGATGATTTTGATGTAAGGTCTAATGATGCTGATTTAGAGGGTGAACAGTTAATAGTCACATTATTGGAAGGCCCTGAGTCAGGTACTTTGACATTGAATGATAATGGTACATTTTCATTTACACCTGCTACAGATTTTTCTGGTGAAGTTCAATTTACCTATGAAGTAACCGACGGTGAAAATGTAGCTGGCGCTACATCAACAATTAAAGTTAGAGACGAAAACTTTGATTAAATTTAAAATAGATATGAAATATACTTTTACACTAATTATCGGATTGTTGTCTGCGTTAAGTTTTTCACAATCTGCTGATATTCTCTTGAATGGTACTGTTAGCGCAGAGAATAATCAAATTAAAAATGTTGCTAATCCAACTGAGTCAGGTGATGCGATAAATAAATATTATTTTTTACAGGTTCTGGATACTACAATTGTTTCTGCTAATCTTCAAAATGTTTTGAATGCAGGTCCAAACGCAAATTTAACTCTTGATTCTGATGATAATGATGGGCTTGATTTAATTTTTTCAGTTGATGGAAACAATTATATGAGATATGAGGGCTTTACCAGTAAAATCAACGTGGGAAATGGAGAGGCTTATGCAATTTATGCTGATGCCTCAGCTCCCAATCTAGGTAGAAATCATGCGATTCAGGGTACAGCTAGTGGCGGCGAGGAATTAAATGTAGGTTTAATTGGATTATCCGAAGGAGATGGTAATGAGACAACAAATATGGGTGTTTGGGGTCAAGCAAGATATTCTCCTGGATCAAATATTGGTGTTACTGGTTATGCTCATTTTGAATCTGGTGCCAATACGGGTTTATACGGGTCAGCCATGAATTCCTCAAATTTAAATATTGGAGTATCTGCTGAAACTAGTGCAAATACATCCCACACTGGGAATAATTATGCATTAAGGGCGAGCGCAATGTCTGAATCTGAAAATGGTATTAATTATGGAGTTTATTCTGTTGCTGGTGGTGGTAGTGAAAGTTATGCTGGATTTTTTATTGGAGATGTGAAAGTTTCTGAAGGTAAAATCAATAGTGATGTTACATTAGTTAACCCTCCTGTTGAGGATATGGATGCAGTGAATAAATCTTTTCTATTGGGAATATTAGAAGCTTACGAATCTCAGATTGATGATTTACAAGCTCAGATTAGTAATTTACAAACTCAATTAAATAACCTTAATGCAGCTGAAATCCCTACTGAAGGATTAGTTGCATATTATCCTTTTAACGGAAATGCAAATGATGAAAGTAGTTTTGATAATCACGGAACTGTCAATGGCGCTACTCTGACCAGCGATAGATTTGGAAATGTCGATAGAGCATACAGCTTTGATGGGGATGGAGATTCTATTTTATCTGACTATATAATAGAGCCTCAATCAACGACGACTTTTTCATTTTGGGCAAAGACAACAGAAGAAACAAGAAGAATGACAGTTTTGAATCAAGATTGTAATGGATCTGGGCTCTCAGATTCTGAAAATTGTCATGATACATTTGCTTTAGTTTTAAATAAATTTTTAAACTCGGCTGTTGTATGTGAATACGGACACATGGATACTTCGCCTCAATCATTTGGATATGTTGGGGGAAGTCATTATGGAACGGTAAATCATGAGGTTGCTAATAGCGGATGGCAACACTATGCTTTAGTTATTGGTGAAAACAACAATTATTCATACTCTAATTTCAAGTTTTATGTGAATGGTGTTTTATCGGAAACTGGGTGTGATCACAATTGGGGTGGTTGGGAATATGAATATGCAAATATACCTCTTGCAATTGGAAAAGGAAATAATTACACATTAGAGGGTGATTATTTGGGAGAAATTGATGATGTAGCTATTTGGAATAGAGCATTATCAGATGAAGAAATTGCTAACTTATTCGATCTTTAAAAATCAAACTATGAAAAAATATTTTACCTTTTTGTTAATTACAGTTATTTTTACCTTTTCAGCTTTTTCTCAATCTGCTGATATTCTATTGAATGGAACTGTCAGTGCTGAGAATAATCAAATTAAAAATGTTTTGGATCCGACAGACTCAGGGGATGCGGTAAATTTAGATTACTTAAATGAAAGACTAGATTTTTATCAGAATCAAATCGATAACTTACAATCTCTGTTAGATAATTTGCAATTACAATTACAAAATGTGGTTGATCAGGACGGGAATACTTATTCATATCTTATTTATGGTGATCAATCTTGGACAGTTGAAAACGCAAAGATGATTACGTATCGGGATGGAACTCCAATACCACAATTATCTGATCAACAAGAGTGGGCTGATACTACTACTGGTGCTTGGTGTTATTTTGACAATGATCCGTCTAAAGGAATACTTTATAATTGGTACGCAGTTGCAGGCATACATGATAATGATCCTAATACTCCTAATAAAGAATTAGCTCCAGAGGGTTGGCATGTGGCAAGTTACTCGGAGTGGGAAGAATTACAAATTTTTTTAATCGATGCCGGCTACAATTTTGACGAAAGTACAGAGGGAAATAAATTAGCCAAGGCAATAGCCTCAACAACTGGTTGGATAGAAGGTGGGTCTTCCTCAACTGAAGGTGGGGAATTAGAAATAGGTGATCCTGGCTATGACCAAATTACCAATAATAGCAGCGGTTTTGATGCTTATCCAACAGGCGGCAGGCGTTATAATAATTCGAATTTTTTTAATCACGGAATTGAAAGTGGTTATTGGAGTTCAACCGAATCAACGGAACAGGAAGGTAAATCGTGGCAATTTCATTTTTATATTGATGGTGTTTATACAAGTTTGTATGAATGGTACAAAAATATGGGTTGGTCAGTACGCCTAGTAAAAGATTAACTTAAAACTTAATATTTCAATAAAAAAAAGGTGTTCTAAAACAGAACACCTTTTTTTGTACTCAAGGTGGGAATCGAACCCACACTCTTAAAAAGAACTGGATTTTGAATCCAGCGCGTCTACCAATTCCGCCACTTGAGCATTCGGGCAAAAGTAAAAAAAATATTATGTATTAATGAAATTCCTAAATTTAAAATTTCTATTTTTACGATTCTATAAATTTTTTAATTTAATCTACTAACAACCAACAAAATACAGTGCCTGCAGCAATCCTAAAACCAAAAATATTTAACTGTACAAACAGTTTAGAATTAGCAAAAAAAATATCAAATTCATACGGTGAGGATCTCGGAAATGTTATCATTTCAAGATTTTCAGATGGTGAATTTCAACCTTCATTTGAAGAGTCAATTCGTGGAACAAGGATTTTTATTATTGGCTCCACAAATCCTTCACCAGAAAATTTAATGGAAATGCTTTTAATGTTAGATGCTGCTAAAAGAGCTTCTGCAAGACACATAACAGCTGTAATTCCTTACTTTGGTTGGGCAAGGCAAGATAGAAAAGACAAACCAAGGGTTCCAATTGCCGCAAAAATGATTGCAAAAATGATTGAAACTGCCGGTGCAACACGATTAATTACAATGGATTTACACGCAGACCAAATTCAAGGTTTTTTTCAAATCCCTGTTGATCACATGTATGCATCTACTATTTTTATTCCACATATATTAGGTTTGAAATTAGATAATTTATGTATAGCTTCACCTGATATGGGTGGTTCCAAAAGAGCTTATGCATATTCAAAAAATCTTAGCTGCGATGTGGTAGTATGTTATAAGCAAAGATCACAAGCAAATGTAATTTCACATATGGAGTTAATCGGTGAGGTAAAAGGAAAAAATATAATATTAGTTGATGATATGGTCGACACTGCTGGAACCTTATCAAAAGCAGCAGATTTATTGATTGATAGAGGGGCAGTAAGTGTTAGAGCGATTTGTACACACGCTATATTATCGGGAGATGCTTATTCCAAAATTGAAGCTTCTAAACTTGAAGAGCTTATTGTTACAGATTCTGTTCCAAATATTAAGCCTCATTCTAAAATAAAAGTATTATCTTGCGCCGATTTATTTGCTGATGTTATGGATAAAGTACATAACAACAAGTCAATAAGTTCAAATTTTATAATGTAAATAATATATAAAAATGAAATCAATTACAATCAACGGATCTAAAAGAGAAAGCGTAGGTAAGACTTCTACCAAAGCACTGCGTAATGCTGGAGAGGTTCCTTGCGTATTATACGGAGGAGACGGGCCAGTACATTTCTCAGCACCTGAGTTGGCATTCTCTAAACTGGTATATACTGCAAATGCATATACAGTTGTAATTGCCATAAATGAAAAAGAATCTTACCCAGCTGTATTACAGGATATTCAATTTCATCCTGTAACCGATAAGATACTACATGTAGACTTTTACCAATTATTTGAAGATAAG
>CABXCC010000014.1 GCA_902510475.1 uncultured Bacteroidota bacterium
TATCATAAGCTATGTTGGTTTTATAACGCAAGAAATTAAACTTAGTGGGCAAAAGAATTTGAATATAACATTAGAGGAAGATCTCTTCGGTCTTGAGGAGGTAACAGTTGTTGCCTATGGTGAGCAAAAAAAAGAAAGTGTAATTGCTGCAGTTACATCAGTTGACCCCACAGAATTAAGAATTCCAACAAGCAATCTTACAACTTCACTTGCTGGAAGAGTTGCGGGATTGATCTCCTATCAAAGAAGCGGCGAACCGGGAAGAGATAATGCAGAGTTTTTCATACGAGGTGTAAGCACCTTCGGCTATGCTAGATCCCCACTAATTTTAATTGATGGAATTGAAACCACCTCAACTGATCTTGCGAGGCTTCAACCGGATGATATTGCAAGTTTTTCAATAATGAAGGATGCTACTGCAACAGCGCTTTACGGAGCAAGAGGGGCAAATGGTGTTATTATGGTCACCACAAAAGAGGGCAAGCAAGGAAAAGTTAAGCTTAATGTGAGATACGAAAAGGCATACACATCCGCTACCAAGAGGGTTTCCATTGCGGATCCAATTACTTATATGAGGTTACACAATGAAGCATTAGCAACAAGAGATCCTTTAGGAGGCAGAATATATTCTTTGGAAAAAATCCTAATCTCACAAGATCCAAATAGAAATCAAATGGCTTACCCAACAATAAATTGGTTTGACGAACTTTTAGAAGACTATACATTAAACAGTAGATTTAATTTTAATGTAAGCGGAGGTGGGAAAATAGCCAGGTATTATTTAGCGGCAACTGTTAATACTGATAATGGAAATTTAAAAATTGAACCTCAAAATAATTTTAATAATAATATTAATTTTAATAGAATATCTCTTAGATCTAATGTGAATATTAATTTAACACCAACTACTGAGGTTGCTGTTAGATTTAACGGGAATTTTGATGATTATAATGGACCTTTGAACGGAGGTGAGGAAATATATAAGCAGGCGATGCAAACAAACCCTGTTTTATACCCAAAATACTATATTCCTGACGCTAATTTTTTTAATTCAACTCATATACTATTTGGTAATTATGGTCAGTTTGGAGATTACCTTAATCCTTACGCTAACATGGTTAGGGGTTATAAAGACGAAAGCTATAATAATGTTCTTGCTACGGTTGAAATTAAACAAAATCTTGATTTTATAACCAAAGGTTTAAAGGCTAGAGCTCTTGTAAATACCTCAAGGTATTCTTTTTATAATCTTGAAAGAAAATACAACCCCTTTTATTACACATTGGCAAACTATGATTTTCAAAGTGACATATATTCCTTAATCGCTTTAAACCCAAATCAAGGAACCGAATATTTAGAATATAACGAAGGGGCTAAAACAATTTCTAACTCGGTTTACTTTGAAGGTTCACTAAACTACAACAGAATATTAAACGAAAAACATAATATTTCGGGTATGTTAGTTGGTATAATCCGTGAATTGAAATACGCAAATAACGGTAATCTGCAAACCTCTTTACCTTACAGAAATATTGGTCTTTCTGGCAGATTTACTTACGCCCTAGACAGCAAATATTTTGCTGAATTTAATTTTGGATTAAACGGATCTGAAAGGTTTGCTAAAAGTGAAAGGTTTGGATTTTTCCCTTCCTTTGGATTTGGGTGGTATATGTCGAACGAAGACTTCATGAAAAAGTTTGAAAACGCGATTACAAAACTAAAATTTAAAGGAACTTACGGTTTAGTTGGTAATGATCAAATTGGAAGTGCATCAGACAGATTTTTCTATATTTCTCAGGTTAATTTAAATGATGGAGGAATGGGATCAATGTTTGGGGAAGAATTTAGCAATTATATAAACGGAGTCAGTATAGACAGGTATGCAAATGATCAAATTACATGGGAAAAAGCTAGAATGATGAATATTGGATTTGAGTTAGGTTTATTTGGTATGGTAGATTTTCAAGCTGATTATTTTACAGAATACCGATCTAATATTTTAATGGACAGAGCACAAACCCCTTCAACTCTAGGATTACAAGCACCTATTAGAGCGAATGTTGGTGAGGCGTCTTCAAAAGGATTTGAGTTTACAATAGACTATAAACAAGATTTTCGAAATGATTTTTTTCTCTCTGCTAGAGCTAATTTTTCATATGCAACAAGTAAATATGAAGTGTATGATGAACTAGATTATGTTTCGGCAGGACTACCTTGGAGATCAAGAATAGGATTAAATCTCTCTCAACCCTATGGATACATAGCCGAAAGATTATTTATTGATGAGGCTGATATCGCAAATTCCCCCCTACAAACTTTTGGGGAATACATGCCAGGAGATATCAAATATAAAGACATTAACAATGATGGTATAATTGATATTAATGATGAAGTACCAATCGGCTATCCCACCACTCCTGAAATAATTTATGGTTTTGGTGTGTCTAGTAGTTACAAAAACTTTGACCTTTCATTTTTCTTTCAAGGATCTGCAAGATCATCATTTTTCATCGATGCCTATAGGACATCCCCTTTTATTGATACGAGTGGAAGCGCCATAGGAAACAATGCATTATTAACAGCATGGGCAAATGATTATTGGTCAGAAAATGACAGAAACCTTTATGCTGCTTGGCCAAGGTTATCTGATCAATTGATTGATAATAATAATAGAAATAGTACTTGGTGGTTAAGAGATGGTGGATTTTTAAGATTAAAGTCATTAGAAATTGGGTATTCTATCAACCCCGAAGATATTGAAAGATTTAAACTTGAATCCATGAGAATATATTTAAGTGGTACAAATTTATTAACCTTTAGTAAATTTAAAATTTGGGATGTTGAAATGGGTGGAAACGGATTAGGGTACCCAATTCAAAGAGGCATTAATCTTGGACTAAACATGAATTTTTAATATGAGATTTAATAAAAACTACATACTAATCATTTTCTTCTTTTTATCAGCATGCGAAAAAGATTTTCTAAATGTTGTCCCTGACAATATTGCTACAATTGATCTTGCATTTAATAACAGAGCAACTGCTGAAAGATTTTTATCCACTTGTTACACTTATATTCCAGAGCATGCTCATGCTGAACAAAACTTTTCATTAATTGCAGGAGATGAAATTTGGTATTACGCTGAAAATGATTTTTACATGAATAATGAAACGAGCATTAGGGTTGCCAAAGGTCTTCAAAACTCTTCATCACCTTATTTAAATTACTGGGAAGGAGGGAGAGGTGCTCCACATAGTTTATTTGTAGGATTAAGGGATTGTAACATTTTTCTAGAAAATTTAATTTCTGTCCCAGGACTTGAGGAGGACGAAAGACAAAGGTGGCTAGCTGAAGTTAAAGTGTTAAAAGCATTTTATCATTTTTGGCTTCTTAGAATGTATGGACCCATTCCAATTATAAGAGATAATCTATATGTGGGGGCATCCTTAGAAGAAAGTCAGGTCCCAAGAAATTCCGTTGATGAAGTAGTTGATTATATTGTTGAATTAATTGACGAAGTAATTGCAAGTGAAGCTCTTCCAGGAATTATAAATTATATTTATACCGAACAAGGAAGAATGACATTGCCTGCAGCCAAAGCAATAAAAGCCAAAGCTCTTGTTCTTGCTGCTAGCCCTCTATTTAATGGTAATCCAGATTTTAGTGAACTAATAAGTCCTGAAGGTAACCCCTTAGTTAGCCAAACATTCGATCAAAATAAATGGATACTCGCAAAAGACGCACTGCTAGATGCTGTCAATGAAGCACACTCAAACGGCCATTCCCTTTATCAATTTACAGATCAAGTTCCAATTAATGGAGATATAAATGATGTTGTTAGACAGGAATTAACCCAGAGAGCTGCGATTACTGAGCCCTTCAATCCAGGCATTGTCTGGGCATTTGAACCAGCATGGACCGGGGATTTACAAATGTGGAGTCAGCCAAGATGGACAGCTGATCACCAAGCTCTATTTGGATACACTAAGAAATCTCATGCGCCAACTTTAAATATGGTTGAAACATTTTATACTAAAAATGGAGTGCCAATCAACGAAGATATTTCTTGGGATTATGATAACCGATTCAGTGTAACTTCGATAAACGAGGATGATGAATATCATGAATATTATGTGGAAAGTAATTACAGCACAGCTAAACTCCACTTAGACAGAGAGCCTCGTTTTTATTCTACAGTTGGTTTTGACGGAGGTAAATGGTTTTCATTGGAAACTCCAAACATTAATGAAATTCCATTCTTAAATGCTAAAGCTGGTGCCCCATCCGGGAAAAACGGTTTTGAAATATATTCTATCACAGGTTACTTTGCAAAAAAACTTGTACACTTTGAAAATATAATCTCTTTACAAGGATCAACAATTAAGGGTTATTCATTTCCGATAATTAGAATGTCAGATTTGTATTTAAATTATGCTGAAGCCCTAAATGAAACGAAAGATTCTCCTGATGCAGAGGTATACGAATACATACAGGCTGTTAGATATAATGCAGGATTAGATCAAGAGGGTGATCTCTTAAATACATGGGCTCAATATTCTAATAACCCTGGCAAACCTACTACTAAAGAAGGAATGAGGGAAATTATTAGACAAGAAAGAATGGTTGAGTTAGCCCTAGAAGGGTATAGATATTGGGATTTAAGGAGGTGGAAATTAGCTGAGGAATATTTTAGTAGACCTATAAGAGGGTGGAATATTGTTAGGCCAGATGTTGAAGGGTTTTATGAAGTTGAAAATATATACTACAGAAATTTTTTAAAGAAAGATTATTTGTGGCCAATAAGTCAAAACGAAATTTTAAGAAACCCTAATTTAATTCAAAATCCAGGATGGTAGATATTATTATGAACTATAAGAATTTAAAAATTAAAACTTTTTTATTAATCATTATCTCAATGATTTCATGTACAGATGATTCCCAACATGGACCATATGGAGCTGATAATGTAGCTCCTGGACCTGTTATAGTTGAGGGTGTTTTAAACACTGCTGGTGGAGCAGTGATATATTTCACACCTCCAAATGATGAAGATCTTTTATATGTCAAAGCTTCGTTTGAAGACGAAAACTCAACTGCCAGAGAAGTAATTGTTTCTGCAGTAATTGATTCTTTAAATATTGTAGGATTTGCAGAGGTAGGAACTTACCCTGTTAATCTAATCGCGGTTGATAGAGGCGAAAACGAATCAACTCCAACAACAATTAGTATATCTCCACTAGAGGCTCCGATTCACGGCATCCTAAATTCTATGATAGGAAATGCAGATTTTGGAGGTATTAATATTGCTTATGAAAACCCAACTCGAGCTGAGGTCTCATTAAATATGTCCACGTTAGATAGTGACGGTAATCTCGTATTTAGAGAGTCTTTTTACACAAGTCAAGCTAACAATTCATATAGTTTTAGAGGTTATGATCCGGTATCTACTGTTTTTGTAATTTATGTTGAAGACAAATGGGGTAACCAGACCGAGACTAGAAGTTTTGAGGTAGTACCACTAGAAGATGTTTTTTTGGAGAAAGCATATTGGGCAATAGAATCAATGCCGGGTGATGAAAGTTTTAGCGAGTATGGTTTTTCAGCAAATCAAATATGGGATGGGTACTGGAGTAATCAATGGAACTGTGGTCATACAAATTTTCTTCCTTTGCCTCATCAATTAACTTTAGACCTTGGACAAACCACAAAATTAAATCGATTTAAGCTTTATCAAAGAGGAGGGTCTGAGCTTTATAAACACGGAAATCCAAAAATATTTAAAATTTATGGAAGAGAAAATCTTGATGCATTACCAATTTATGACCCAGATGATCCTGGTGATGGATGGATTGATCTTGGAACATTTGAGTCGTTTAAACCATCCGGGCTTCCCCCAGGCTCAAATACGGCTGAAGATTACGAATTTCAAGATAACGGTGAAGATTTTGTCTTTGGATATGATGCTAGACAATATGATATAAGATACATAAGACTTGTAAACATTGAGTCTTGGAATAATCAAATGGTTACTGTAATTGGAGAATTATCCTTTTGGGGGAGTATAATAAATTAGATATGAAAAGAAGTAATTACATAATTTATTTAAAATTAATAACCTTTTTATTTATTATTAATTCTACTTCGTGTGATGATATGAATTCAATTCATGAAGATTATCTTCAGGGCGAACAAGTTTATGCGGGAAAGCTAGATACACTGGAAGTGCGTCCCGGTTATTACAGGGCTCAATTAGAAGGTCAAACACAATTTTTAGGAAATTCAAATCAAATTATAATCGAATATGAGGATCAAGTAAATGTTTATGAAATAAATGAGGAAAATATATATGATGGTATTTACAGTATGATTCTTCCCGATCTAGAAGAAAAATCTTATGAATTTACAGTTACAACTCAAGATGAAATTGGAAATCTTTCCGTTTCTCAAGTAGTAGCTGGAAATGTTGTTGGTGATGTTTTTCTTTCTGACCAAGACCCAAGAGAAATAATAGATTTTACATCCGAGGTTGACGGAACATATGCTAATTTTTTTGGAAATGCTCAATCCGAAAATGTAATCTTTACAACAATTAGTTACGAAAATGAGTTTGATGAAATTACGGTTGATACTTTATTTTTTGAACAGAATAGAAAAAAACTAATTTTATTTAAGCCTAACGGAAATTTAACAACAACCTCTGTTGTACAGTCAGGCTTAAATGGTATCGACTCATTAGCTTTAGCTCCCTTAAGTTACAACATGCCAGATGTCCCCTATTCTCAACTTAACAAAAATTATATGCGACTTGTGAATATGCCAAGTGATAATCCTGGAAATTTCAACGGAGCTAATCCAAATGAATATTTATTTGACGGGGATACGTCATGGAACGGAGATGACACATTTACTTATAACTCAGGACCAAATAGTTTACCTCATCATTTTACAGTTGATCTAGGGGTTAAGACTAATTTGAGAAGAATTGATTTAAACATGATAGATGCTGCTATTGATGCTTCAAGTAATGCTACACACGTTCAAATTTGGGGAAGGGATAATATTCTTTTTGCAGAGACCGATGCAAGTGATGAAAACCTATTTATCAATGCCGGTTGGGTTTTACTTCACGAAGAAGAAATAACCAATACGTTTGAAGGAATGGCGAGCTTATCAATAGCTCCTTTAAGTTCTTTAAAACGATTTATTAGGGTCAGGACAACAGGTTCAGTTGGAAACCAAGAAGTAAAATTTACAGAGTTAACGTTTTACGGAGAGGATACCGAACCTATTAATTTAGATAAGTCATTACATAGCTTACAAAATATGCCAAGCGATAATCCAGGCACATCTTATGGTGGTAATCCTGAAAACCATTTATTTGATAACAATAATTTTTATTCTGGTGACAGCTACAGCTACCACTCTGGTGAAAATGCAATACCTGGACATTTTACAATTGATCTTGGAGTGTCAACTTACCTATCAAAAATTGATATTGATTTTCGTCCGACTTGGAGTTTTTCAGGTAATACTCCAAATGAGTTAGAGATTTGGGGAAGAGAAGACTTAATTGATGCTGAAACATTGCCTATTTTTGAGAGTGATGGAAATTCTGTGATTTCAGAACCTGTTTCAGCAGCATCGTTTGAAGATGCAGGTTGGGTCCTAATTCATACAGAATCTTTTGACGGATCAAATATCAGCGATATAGAACTTAACTTTAGTAGTGAGCAAAAATCTAGATATGTAAGAGTTAGATATACTAGTACCGTAGGAGAAAGTGCATGCCAATTCATAGAAATGGAATTCAACGGATTTGGCTCATTTCCGATCAACTAATATTAAAATCATGAAAAAGGAATATAAATTTTTATTTATTTTTTTTCTGATTTTTAAAATCTCATTCTCTCAAGAATATTCGAAAATTGTTGATACCAAGATTGGATCAACAGGTGAAGGTTTAGCGTGTGGATATAATTTTATAGGAGCAACCTACCCCTTTGGAATGGTGCAATTTACTCCAACCTTTTTCTCTGCCCATAAAGGTTTTGTTATAACTCAATTAAACGGTGCCGGTTGTTCAAATCTTGGGGATTTCCCAATACTGCCAATAAGTGGAATTATAGAAAAGTCTCCAAATGATATGAATTCATATAAAAAATTTGAAGAGATTAAAACAACACAAGCAGGATATCTTTCGTTAAAAATGAATGAAAAGATCGATGTTGATTTGACAGTAACTAAAAGATCTGGAGTCGGTAAATTTAATTTTAAAAACTCTAATTATGGAACGTTAATAATCGGAACCGGAATAAATTCCTCTCCCTCTGAAAAAATTAAAGATGCGTTTGTAAAGGTCACATCTCCTAACAGCTGTGAGGGTTTTACTAGAGGTGGCGATTTCTGCGGGACTGAAACAGATTATAAAGTTTATTTTGCAGCAGAATTTGATAGGCCATCAGAATTTAACGGGACTTGGAAAGGCAATAAACTTTCAACAAAAAAAAGCAGTGTAGGGAGAAATAGTGGAGCTTACTTTACTTTTAACACCGATGATATTGGCAAAGTAAGCTACAGGATTGCCATATCATATGTTTCAATTGAAAATGCAAAAGAAAATCTAAAAGCCGAAAATAAATCTGTAAAATTTGAGGATTATAAAAAACAAACTTCTCAGGTGTGGGACGAATATCTTTCCACAATAAAGATTAAGTCAAATAATGAGGATAGGATAAAACAATTTTATACTCATTTTTATCATTCGTTAATTCATCCAAATATTGTTAGCGATATCAACGGTGAATATATGGGTGCTGATTTTAAAGTTCACAAACTGGAAAAAGGTCGTGAACACTATAGCTCCTTTAGTGTCTGGGATACATATAGAACTCAAGGACAGCTTGTAGCAATGTTATTTCCTAAAAAGAGCAGCGATATGATGCAGTCCTTAGTACATTTTGCAGAGGAGGCAGGAGGCTATGGGAGATGGATTTTAGCTAATATTGAAACAGGAATTATGCAAGGTGACCCTACCCCTATTTTAATTTCAAATTCTTTTGCTTTTGGGGGTGATGATTTTGATCTTGAAAAAGCATATAAATACATGAAGAGAGGGGCTTTGGTTCCAAGGGTTTACTCTCAAAAACAAGAAATTAGACCTTACTTAGAAGAATATATTAAATACGGACAAACATTTGCTTCAATGTCATTGGAATATGCTTCATCTGATTTTGCAATTTCTCAATTTGCATTAAGCGCTTTATCCAATAGACCTGACTATGAATTCTTTAAAAAGAGATCACAGCATTGGAAAAATATTTATAATTCGAAAACCAAATGGCTAAACTCTAGATATCCAAATGGAGTTTGGAAAGACAAGGATCATGATTGGAGAGAAGGGACTTATAAAAATTATTTTTGGATGGTACCACACAATCTTAAGGGCTTGATCGATACTATTGGTGGGAAAAAATTTGCAGAACGGAGGCTTGACTCATTATTTGTGAAACTTGATGCTGAGTATGAAGAAGACTGGTTTGCTTCTGGAAATGAACCAGATTTTCAAGTTCCATGGATTTATAATTGGATAGATAAACCAGAAAAAACCGCAAAAACAATCCAACGAATCCTTAATGAAATGTATAGCAGTAGTGAAAATGGCCTACCAGGAAATGATGATTTAGGTACTATGGGTGCTTGGTATGTTTTTGCTTCAGTCGGACTTTATCCTTTGATTCCTGGTGTTGGCGGATTTTCGTTAAATATTCCTCAGTTTGACTCAATTGACATCAAGCTTCCTGAAGATAAAATTTTAAAAATTAGAAAAAGAGGGGACGAAAATTATTTCATAAATTCATTAAAATTTAGGGAAAAACCCCACTATTCAACGTGGATAAATTGGGATATGATAAAAAAAGGAGGAGTATTAGATTATCATATTTCTGACAAAAATAATGATAAATGGTTTTTAAATGCTCCGCCTAGTTATAACTAAATAAGAAAAAATGCAGAAAAAAATATATGTAATAATCGCTGTTGTATTTATCTCTTGTGCAACATATTTGGGAAAGAGTGATAATTTAATAAATTATGTGGATCCATTCATCGGATCTGGTGGTCACGGTCATGTTTTTGTCGGAGCAAATGTGCCATTTGGAGGTGTTCAGGTTGGTCCTACGAATTTTAATAAAGGTTGGGACTGGTCTTCTTCTTATCATCACACTGACAGTATTGTAAAAGGATTTTGTCATATAAATGTGAGCGGTACAGGAATGTCTGATTTAGGTGAGTTAACGATTATGCCAGCTACTGGAAAATTAATGACTGGTGCCGGTACGCAAAATAATCATATGGCAGGATATTCCTCTCTTTACTATAAAGATAAAGAACATGCAAGTGTAGGCTATTACAAAGTACATTTAGAGAGGTACGATATTGATGTTGAACTAACAGCTACAGAAAGGGTTGGATTGCATAAATATAGATTTCCCGAGTCTAATCAGTCCAGAGTTATTATTGATCTCGGAGAAGGAAGTGCAGATAGACCCACGGAAACATACTTGAAAAAAATTAATGATACCCTTTTTCAAGGACACAGATTTTCCTCCGGATGGGCTAGAGACCAAAGAGAATATTTTAGTCTAATAATTTCGAAACCTGTAGATGATTTTATTCTTTACGACAGACACAAAAAATTTAAGGGTGAAGAAAGAAAAGGAGATTACGTAAAAGGGTTTTTAGAATTTTCAACAAAAAGCAATGAGAATATTATGGTTAAAATGGGAATATCTACAGTAAGCTCAAAAAATGCGTTAGAAAATATGATGATTGAGCTACCTCACTGGGATTTTTCGATGGTTAAAAAAGACGCTGAGAAAAAATGGGAGAAAGAACTTTCTAAAATCAAAATTAAAACAGACGACAAAAAGAAAAAGAGAGTTTTTTATACAGCTATGTATCACACGATGATTGCTCCAAACTTATATCATGATTTAAACGGAGAATACAGAGGAACTGATAAAATAGTTTATAAGGACTCCTCCTTCACTAATTATACATTGTTTTCTCTTTGGGATACATATAGAGCAGCTCACCCAATGTACACGATAACCCATCCGGAAAGGGTGAGTGATTTTATTAATTCAATGGTTAAAATATATGAACACCAAGGTAAATTACCCGTTTGGCATCTTCGCGGAAATGAAACCAATACCATGCCTGGCTACAGCGGTATCCCGGTTGTTATCGATGCTGCCTTAAAGGGGTTTGAAAATATTGATCTTGAAAAAGTATATGAAGCTGCAAAAGTAAGTGCAACAGGAGATTTTGAGCCTGGAGTTAAAGATTTGATGGAAAGAGGATATATCCCTGCTGATTTTATGGTAGAATCCATAGCAAGTAGCATGGAATATGCAATTGGAGATTGGGGTATAGCACAATTGGCAAAAAAACTTGGAAAAACAGAAGACTATGAATATTTCTTAAACAGGTCTAAGGCTTACAAACAGTACTTCGATCCCGAAACCAGATTTATGAGAGGTAAACTTTCTGATGGTTCATGGAGAACCCCATTCAATCCTGTCTCAGCTGAACATCGAGTAAATGATTATTGTGAAGGAAATGCATGGCAATATCTTTGGCTTGTACCTCAAGACCCGGAGGGGTTAATAGAATTATTAGGTGGAGATGAAGCATTCAATAAAAAATTAGATGAATTGTTTAGCATGTCTTCAGAATTAGGAGAAGAGGCCTCAATGGATATTACCGGTTTAATAGGTCAGTATGCTCACGGTAATGAACCAAGTCATCATACTACTTACATGTATGCATATTCTGGTGAGCATTATAAAATAGCCGATAAAGTTAGGTACATAAACAATGAATTATATACTGACGAGCCAGACGGACTTTCCGGTAATGAGGATTGCGGGCAAATGTCTGCATGGTACATATTATCTTCAATGGGATTCTATCCTGTAAATCCATCTAATGGAGCATATGTATTTGGATCACCTCTTTTTGATGAAGTCTCTTTAAATATTCCAGGTCAAAATAAATTTAAAATTACTGCTAAGAATAACAGTGATGAAAATATTTATATTCAGTCCGTTTCACTAAACGGAGAAGATTACAAATATTCTTACATTACTCACAAACAAATTTTAGAAGGTGGTGAATTGAAATTTGTCATGGGTCCAAATCCAAATAAAAATTTTGGTACAGAAAAAAAATACAGACCTAAATCAATAGTTTATTAAAAATGAAAAAAGCTGTCATTCTATATTCTTTATTTTTTATTTTTTTTATCACAAAAACAACAGTAGCAAATGAAGATTATGTCAAATATGTAAATCCGTTAATAGGAACAGATACTTCATTTGAACTTTCAAACGGCAACACGTATCCTGCAATAGCAAGACCATGGGGAATGAATTTTTGGACACCCCAAACCGGAAAAATGGGTGATGGATGGGGGTACACTTATAAAGCAGAGCATATAGTTGGATTTAAGCAGACCCATCAACCAAGTCCATGGATAAATGATTATGCTGCCTTTTCTTTAATGCCTTCCATTGGAAAATTATCGGTTCTTGAAGATCAAAGGAAAACAAAATTTAATCATGATAATGAAATTGTTGAACCACATTATTATTCTGTTTTTTTAGATGACATAAATACAAAAGTTGAATTTACTGTAACAGAGAGATCATCCTTTTTTAGATTTCATTTTCCAAGAACTGCAGATGCTAATATTATAATTGATGCATTTTTTAAAAATTCTGAAATCAAAGTAATTCCTAACGGGAATAAAATAATGGGCATTGCTAAAAATAATTCGGGTGGAGTTCCTGATAACTTTGGAAACTATTTTGTGATCGAATTTGATCGGCCTTTTACAAAATCTGGCGTATGGGATGGAAAAGGAAATATTATTTCAAAAAATCATTTAAAAGGGAAGCATGTGGGTGCATATGTTTCTTTTAATACTGAAAAAAAAGAAGCATCAACCTATCGTTCGATTAAAACGCAGGAGTTTTATAATATAATTGAAGTAAAGGTATCATCTTCATTTATAAGCCATGAGCAAGCGTGGATAAACCTAAAAAGGGAGTTGCCTGAAGATAAAAACTTCATTGAAATTCTGGCTGAGGGTCGTAAATCATGGAATAATGAATTATCAAAAATAAAGGTTGAAACAGAAAACACGACTTATGGAATTTCAAACAAAACTAAATTCTATTCGAGCTTCTACAGAACCATATTATTTCCCAGACAATTCCACGAATATAACGAAGATGGTAAACAAATTCATTACAGCCCATATAATGGTAAAGTCTTGGATGGACCTTTATACACAGATAATGGTTTTTGGGATACATTTAGAGCTGTTTTTCCTTTTTATACAATATTATATCCAGAAAAACTTGGGGAAATTATGCAAGGTATTATGGTAAACCCTTATAAAGAAAGTGGATGGTTACCCGAATGGTCAAGTCCAGGACATCGCGATTGTATGATTGGGTCTAACTCTGCCTCTATAATTGCTGAAGCCTATATCAAGGGTATAAAAAATTTTGATATTAATACTGCTTATAATGGCATTATAAATAGTTCAGAAAATGAAGGTCCATTAAGCTCCGTTGGAAGAAAAGGGGCTTTTGAGTACAATAAATTGGGTTATATTCCTTTTGATTCATCGATTAACGAAAATGTAGCAAGGACATTAGAATATGCTTACAATGATTTTTCTATATGGAAACTTGCAGTGGAATTAGATCGCCCAAAAGATGAAATCAGATTATTTAAAGAAAGAGCTTATAATTATAAAAATGTATTTGATTCATCCACAAATTTTATGAGAGGAAAATTAAAAAACGGAAATTTCCAATCTCCATTTGTACCAGATGCATGGGGTGGAGCATTTACTGAAGGAAGTTCATGGCATTATACATGGTCTGTTCTACATGACCCACAAGGTCTTATAAATTTAATGGGTGGAAAAAAAGATTTTGTAAAAAAACTTGATGAAGTCTTCACATCTGAACCTACGTCTGATTTTTCTTATTATGGATTTAAAATTCATGAAATATTAGAAATGGAACTGCTTAATATGGGGCAATATGCACACGGAAATCAACCAATTCAGCACGCAATTTATTTTTATAATTATGCTCAAGAGCCGTGGAAAACTCAAGAAAAAATTAGATATGTATTAGATAATTTATACGGAGCTGAACCTGACGGATATTGTGGTGATGAGGATAATGGTCAAACTTCAGCTTGGTTTTTATTTTCCTCATTAGGATTCTATCCAGTAGCACCAGTTACAATGGAATATATTATTGGAAGTCCGCTATTTGAATATGTAGAAATTTCATTGCCTAACGGGGAAAAATTTATTATTGATTCGTCAGAAAATAGTATTGAAAATATATATGTTAATGGTATAAAACTAAATGAAAAATATTATGATAAGAATTGGATACACCATGAAGATTTGATAAGCGGAGGTAAGCTGATTTTTGATATGAAAAAGACACCCAATTTTAATTGGGGTTCATCAAAAA
This sequence comes from uncultured Bacteroidota bacterium, assembly GCA_902510475.1. GTDB lineage: Bacteria > Bacteroidota > Bacteroidia > Flavobacteriales > Flavobacteriaceae > MED-G13. Next base: position 14,568 of record CABXCC010000014.1, read on the forward strand.
GCAGCATCCCCTATTCTATGTCAAATGAGTAATTTTGTCGGGATGACAGGATTTGAACCTGCGACCCCACGGCCCCCAGCCGTGTGCGCTAACCGGACTGCGCCACATCCCGTTTTGACAAATATAAATTATATGTTATGAACAAAAAGGTAAATATCAATAATTTAAAATCTGAAGAAATAGTTTCTGGATTTCACGGTAAATTTATAAATGGTAAACGAATGACATGGGCTTTTTGGGAGATTGAAAAAAATGCCTCGATACCATCGCATTCACATATTCATGAACAAATAATGCACGTGGTAAGTGGAAAATTTAGCTTCACAATTAATAACGAAACAAGTATCTTTTCCGATGGTGACACAATTGTAATCCCCTCAAATCTGCCTCACTGTGGAACTGCAATAACCAATTGTAAAATCATGGATGTATTTAGTCCAAAAAGGGAGGAATATAAATGAAAATAAATTTAAAAGATAAAAAGGCACTTATTGGTGGAAGTAGTAAAGGCTTAGGCTATGCAGTTGCTAAACAACTTGCTGTTTGTGGAGCTATGGTAACATTAGTTTCAAGAAATGAACCTTTATTGAAAAAAAATATGATTCAACTAAAAAAGTTGACAGGGTTTAATCATAATTATATTGTAGTAGATTATAACGACTCTGAAGAGTACAATAAAATAGTTACTGAATTTTTTAAAACAAATTCTGTTGATATTTTGATTAATAATACACAGGGGCCCAATGCAGGAGATGTCTTAAGTGTCTCTGAATCAGATTATAAAAATGCTTTTAATCTTTTATTTCAAAATACTGTTAATACATCAATGGCTGCAATAAAAGGAATGAAAAAAAATAATTGGGGGAGAATTATCAATATGACATCCGTTTCTGTGAAAGAACCCCTATCCTACCTTGCCCTTTCGAATACTATTAGATCTGCGGTAACTAGCTGGGGAAAAACTTTATCAATCGAATCTGGAAAAAACAATATAACAGTAAATAATATCCTTACAGGATTCTTTAATACTGAAAGATTAAACCAACTCAACTCTGAAAAGGCAAAAAAGTTTAATGTAAGTGCCGAACAGGTCTTTGATAAAATGTCTGAAATGGTTCCTCTAAAAAGAATTGGAGAACCCGAAGAATTTGGATATTTAGTCGCCTTTTTATCTTCTGATTATGCAAACTATATAAATGGCATTAACATTCCGATTGATGGAGGTCTACTTAAATCAATGTAAGAATTACTCTAAGATTACCGTCCTATTGGAAGGATTAAATGGAGAATCAATTAAATTACCCGATGCATCAATTAACTCTAGTTTAATTTTAATTTCACCTTTTGGTAATCCTTCAATATAATATGGAGCCCATTCTTCAATGATAAATTCTTTATCCTGAATTGTTGCTCTAACTTTATTTCCATTAACCGAAATTTCACTATTAATCAAATAAAAATCAAGTAATAACTTTTCAGTATCAACTCCTTTGTAGGTTCCTTTCGGCCTACTGTAAAATAAAAATTCATTATTTAAATCAATATTTTTTTCACCCACTTGTGTTAATACAAAAGCGTTTTTATTTTTCACGGATTCATGATAAGATCTTGATAAAAATGCTAAAATGACATTACTACTGTCATTAAGTTTTTTACTAAATATATTTTCATAATGAGCTGAATATGGGCCATTGTTCACAATAAAATGAATATGCTGTCCTTTTGCAGAATTTGCTAATTGATAATCGAAATCTTTTAGTGTCTGCATCCCAAGTTCATATTGATTCACATCAAAGGAAAATTTATAGCCTTCATCAATAACTATTGGTTCGTTCATTTTAAGAACTGAATTAGAATATTCGGGTGATCCTTCAACCTTAGTTATAGAAATTTTGTTAGGATTATTACAAGAAATCAACAATATAACGGCGATAAAAAAATAGAGTTTATTCATAATATAAATCTATAAATATTAAACAAAAAAAGCACCCAAAAAGGGTGCTTTTTTGGATTTTTAAGTAATTATTCAACAGGTGGTGCAGGAGGCAACATCATGTCATAAACAAAAAATCTGTTAACCAATCCGTCAACGATTTCTGCATCAATCATAGAGTTCTTTTTGATCTCTTCTCCATCAACTGTTAAAGTCATTGAATGGCCAACAACTACCCATGTTGATCCACTTCCAACAGCTTCATAAGGAAGAGCCCAGTATATATCCCACATTGGGTTTTCAGCTTCAAACCATGCAGTTAAAGCCTCAGCATGCATTTCTTTTCCATTTATTCTACTACCGTCTGGGCCTGCAATTGCAATTTTATCTGTTTCCATAGACATAATTGCATCCATGTCTCTTTCATTATGAGCTTTTATATAATTCATCCAGATATCAGTAATATCATCTGAACCAACTACATATTTTTCACCTTCAGCTCCAGTGAAAAATCCTGCCCCTACTTGTTCAGCAGGTGCATTACAGGCTGTAAATGTTACAGTTAAAATTAAAATAAATATTTTTTTCATAGTTTATAATTTATTGTGTTTGTATTAATTAATTTATTCTTTATTATCTCTTCCAATTATTTTGTTGAAAGTTTCAACATCAAATTCATTTCCATACAGTAATGTAGAAAATCTTTGAATCTCAGCAGCAATTTGAATTGCAGCTTTTATTTCGTCATCAGTAGCTCCCGCTTTTTTGGCAAATTCAATCTGAGCTGCTATGCAGTATTCACATCTGATTGCAGCTGAAACAGCAATAGCAACCAATCTACCTTCTTTGACGTCTATTGGGCTTTCATCGGACCAAAGCATATTAAACTCGTCGAAATATTCTGCTGCCTCTTCAGCCATAAATTCAGGATACATTACATTCCATGGAGCTTCCTTTTTTTCTTGTTCTTGACTAAAACTCAAGCTTGTTATTAAGAAACATATTATAGTTAATCTTTTCATATTAAAATTATTAAGTTAGACCTACAATATAATAAAATTGATGAAATAATTTAAAAAAAACACCCCATAAAGGGGTGTTTCAAATTAAAGTGGAAATATTAAATAGTTTACGGTAAAACGACAGTATCTATTGCGTGAATAATTCCATTATTTGCCTGTACATCAAGCAAAATAATATTACTTGTTCGATCGTTATTATCTGTTAAAATTCCCGCTCCATTATCATTGAAATTAAATAGTAGACTACCTCCTTGTGCAGTTGTAAATTCCGAACCTCCAGATAATGTTACTGAACCTTGGTTTATTCCAACAACTACATGATATGAAAGTACAGCACTTAGTGTTGGCTCATCTATATCGTTTAAACTACTAATTCCTAGTTCAGTCAAGAGATTTACAAATCCACTGTTAATTGGAGCAAATACTGTAAAAGGTGAAGGTGGGGATCCTGCTGGTATGCTAAGTAATCCAACAAAATCTTGTGTTAAATCTTCTCTTGTTAAAGCTTGAACTAATACTTCAAAATTAGGGTCAGCTAGTGCAAAAGTTACAATTGACGGTAAACCGATAACAGCATCTACCACATGAACAACTCCATTTGTAGCCGCTACATCAGGTGTTATCACATTGGAAACACCGTTAAAATTCACCCCATTATCTGTGTTTACATAGATAGACATATTTGTATCAGATGCATCACTAATTGCCTGAGTATTTGCATATCCGTTACTCAAAGAATTAGATTCTAAATCTCCTACAATCACATGATTAAGCAGTACGTTTGTTAAAAGATCGACTGGAATATCGTCTAAGCTAGTAGCGTTAATACTGGCTAAAAAGGTATCAAAGGCATCATTAGTCGGAGCTAAAACCGTGTAGGGCCCGTCTCCAGTTAATGCTGCGTCTAAGCCAGTAACTTGAAGAGCTGAAACCAAAGTGGTTAAGCTCTCTTGTTGTGAAGCTATGTCAGTTATTGTGCCTGCACAGCAAAGATTGTCATTATCATTATCATCATCACAAGAAACAATAAAGATAGAGATTAATGCAATCGCTAAAATTTGAATTTGTTTTTTCATATTTGTTTTTAAATGTTTGAGTAGAACCTTGGGCAAAGGACGTGCCAAAAAAAACAAAAAATTGAGGCTGTTAACAAATTAGCTGGGAAGTTTTTGAATGTTTTTTTGGATAATTAGCCTACTTATTTTTCCATTATACATTGGAAATGAGTCTATTGAGAAAATATTTTTTGGTATTTCATATTGATTTAAATTAACAAAAGACTCTCTACAATTTTCTGGGATATTTTTTTCAAATACCAAAACAACCTTTTGCCCTAAAACCTCGTCACTAATCGATGAAATAATTAATCTATTAGAGAAAAACTTTGACAATTTAATTTCAATCTCTTCTGGATTAATCTTAATGCCACCAGAGTTTATTATGAAATCTTTTCTGCCTATCCAACTAAATTGTTTAGATGAATGAAGTGTTACAACATCATTTGTTTTAATTAATTCTGAAGACAGGTGTTGTGTATTAATAGCTAAACAACCGTTAAACTCAAAAAACTCAACTCCAGGTAAAGCAGAAAATTTGTCCTCGTTCTTGGACAGACATCTAGCAGCAATGTGTGTAATTGTTTCAGTCATACCATAGGTTTCATAAACCTTTGATTCTATTTTTAAAATTTTTTCTCTCAAATCATAGCTAACAGGACTACCCCCAACAATGACTGTTTTCACATACTTTATGTTATCTAAAGATTTTTCTAATTGCATAGGGGTAAGGGCAATAAAATCATAAACAGAAGATATTTTTTTAATTGGCTCTGATGAAATAGGGAAAAAATTTAAATCCCATCCGATTACCATCGACCTCACAAGCATCATTTTTCCTGCAATATATTCAATTGGGAGGCAATTTATAACTTTTGACCCCTGCGGTAATTCAAAGAATTTCGCTGTTAATCTTGCAGAGGAGATCATGTCTTTCTTTTTTAGGCTTATGGATTTAGGGGAGCCTGTTGAGCCAGATGTTTTAACAATGATAAATTCATTACCATCAAACCATGAGGTTAAAAAATCATGATAAGGTTTATTGTTTTTAAAATGGGAAACTAAACTCTTTTGAGAATAAGAGATCCCGTCAAGTTTAAAATTTGTATTTATTAAATCTTTTGTCAAATGTTCTTATTGAAAAAATTTAAATCCCAGCTTTTATCATTTTTTAGAAATAATTCATCTACTTCTATATACAAGGGAGACTGAATATTATTAGAAAATAACATACCAGTCCCTAAGCCTTGCCTTAGATTATTTTCTTTTGTAGCAACCCATTGAGCAATAGCATTTAAACCTACATTGCTTTCAAGGGCGCTAGTTGCCCACCATTTGATATTTCTTTTTTCAGCAAAATAAATCCACTCGTTTGAATCCATAAACCCACCAAGTAAGCTTGGTTTTAATATTAAAAAATGAGGTTTAATAGTATCTAATAATTTTTCTCTTTCTGAGCTTAAATTAACACCAATAAGTTCTTCATCCAAGGCAATTGGTAAGGGAGATAATTCACAAATTTTTGCCATCTCACTGAATTGTTTTGGTTTTATTGGCTGTTCGATAGAGTGAATTGAAAAATCACTAAGTCTTTTTAATTTTTCTAAAGCAGTCTCGTTAGCAAAGGCACCGTTTGCATCCAATCTTATTTCTAAGTCTTTTTTATTAAATTCTTTTCTTAAATTTTTTAGTAAGTTGATTTCACTTTCAAATTCAAGGGATCCAACTTTTAATTTTAAACAATTAAAGCCATTATCTAATTTGCTTTTTATTTGTTTTTTCATAAATGCAATTTCACCCATCCATATCAGTCCATTAATTGGGATCCCTTTTTGATTATTGCTAAAATCTGAATTAAATAAATGGAACGGTTCATCAAGCCCCTCTATACCTTTATGTGCAGTTTCTATTGCAAATTTAATGGCTGGAAATTGGTTATAACTTTTGAAATTTATCTGCTCACCTGTTGATATATCATTGCAAACTTGTTTTAGTTTTAATTCAATTTCATGAATATTATCTAAACTTAATCCTGGAATTATACTGCATTCACCAATCCCGTAACTTTTTGCGTCCCTTAAAATTAGAAACCAGCTATCTTTTTTTGAAAGAACATTCCTTGATGTTTTTCCAGGTAAAATAAAATTTAAAGTATGTTTAAAAAAACTTGCTTTCATTAATTAGAAAAATAGCAATTAGAATTGAATATAAAAATACAGATAATGCAAGTTGTTTTAACAAAGGTCTAAACTCATCTGGGTTTTTTGCAAAATAAACCTTAATTAAGTGAAATATGAAAGGGATTAGAGATAGAATAATCAAAAAATGATTATATGATATTTCAAAATTTTCCATTTTATTTTCGGTTTTACAAGTCACATAATCATAGATTGAAAATTGATTACTCCAAATAATAGTTAGCGTTAAAGACAACACAATTAAAAAAAAATGATAATACTTTGAAAGCTTAAAACCTATCCGAGTTGGTATTGTTTTCTTCCTCATCTTTGTATCATTTTCAATATCTCTTATATTATTAAGGTTAAGTACTCCCACGCAAAGTAATCCTAAAGAAATTGCAATTGGCAGTAGGACAAAATCTAGTTTAAGGGTATATAAAAAAGATGAACCCATTACACTAATTAATCCAAAAAAAATAAAGACAAAAATATCACCAAATCCTTTGTATCCATAGGGTGATTTCCCCATAGTATATTTAATAGCAGCAACAACTGAAAAGATGGATAGAATCAAAAAAATTAGTAGTAAATAATAATTTGTTCCAAAAGAATATTTGATTAAAAAATAAGAAAGCGAAACAGAAATAAATATATTAATCAGTATTACTTTTTTTAATTCTGAGGGTGATATTTCCCCAGAAGCAATAGATCTCTTTGGGCCAATTCTATTATCATCGGTTCCTAAAATCCCATCGCCATAATCATTTGCAAAATTTGATAAAACTTGATAAGAAATTGCTGTAAGTAGTGCTAATATGAATATTATAATATCAAATTTTTGTAGAAAAAAAGAGTAAGAGGAGCCTATTATAATTCCAGAAATTGACAAAGGAATGGTTTCGAGTCTAGCAGCACTAATCCAGCTTTTTAATTTCTTTTTTGAGTTAATTTCCAAATAAAATGATTTTATGAGTTTAAGGGAATTTTGGATATTTTTTAAAATTCGGATCTCTTTTTTCAAGAAATGCTTCTTTTCCTTCCTGAGCTTCTTCGGTTAAATAATATAACAAAGTAGCATCACCTGCCAACTGCATAAGCCCATGTTGTCCGTCAAGCTCAGCATTAAGGCTTCTCTTAATCATTCTTAGTGCTAAGGGACTTCTTTTTTGCATTATTGAACACCATTCCAATACCGTTTCTTCTAATTTTTCAAAAGGGACTACTTTATTAACCATTCCCATTCTTAAGGCTTCATCAGCAGAATATTGTTGACACAAAAACCAAATTTCTCTGGCTTTCTTTTGACCTACATGTCTTGCCAAATAAGAAGAGCCAAAACCTCCATCAAAACTTCCAACTTTTGGCCCAGTTTGTCCAAAGATTGCATTATCGCTTGCAATTGTTAGATCACAAACCACATGTAAAACATGTCCACCGCCAATCGCATAGCCATTTACCATTGCAATGACAGGTTTTGGTAATTCTCTTATCTTTTTGTGAAGGTCCAGTACGTTTAATCTAGGGACACCATCATCTCCAATATAACCTCCGGTACCCTTCACGTTCTGATCACCACCGCTACAAAAAGCCTTATTTCCGATTCCTGTAATAACAACTATATCAATGTCATTTCTTTCTCTGCAAATATCAAATGCATCAAGCATGTCATTATTGGTTTCTGGCCTAAAAGCATTATAAACTTTTGGTCTATTTATGGTAACTTTTGCCACTCCATTATAAAACTCAAATTTTATATCTGTATATTTTTTTATTTCACTCCAAGATACATTCATATTGATTATATGTTAATTTATGATTTAGACAAATATCTAAAATAATCCTTTAAAATTTTTGCACTTTTTATGCCAGAAGTTTTTATTTCCAAAATCTTTGGTTTTTTAGATTTTCTAAAAAATGTTCTCATTGCAATATTAAGTCCAAATTTGGTTGACACCCTATTGTAATTACAGTTAAACATTTTAGAAATATTTCTTGCAGATAAATTATGTTTAGTTTCTATAAATTCAGAAAAAATATCATTTTCCTTATGGCCTGGAAGTATTTTAAATATCCCACCTCCTTGATTATTTACTATTATTATTCTAAAATCCGGCTTGGTATAATTATTCCATAAAGCATTCATGTCATAGAAAAAACTCAAATCACCCGTAACAAGTAAAACAGGAGAATTGTTATTTATTGAACTTCCTATTGCAGTTGATGTACTTCCGTCTATTCCACTAGTTCCTCTGTTGGCAAACATATTGTTTTGATTTCTTAAATCAAATAATTGAAAATATCTTATTGGTGTACTATTAGCAACTTGAATATCATATTTTTTCGGAATCCATTCTGATAAAGTCTCAAATACTTTTAAATCTGAATAATTTGCAATTTTGGTGAATCTTTCATGTAAGTTTTTTTTACTCAAATTTTGCCTATTCCATAAAACTGAATAATTTGATTTTTGAGATTTAATATTCATGTTTTCAAAGAATTTATCAGGGCTCATATTTAAATGCTCAACTCCTAAATAAAAAGAATCATTACAAGAATTTTTTCCGATATGGAAATGTTTCTTTGCTTTAAAATTCCTTAAGAATAATTTTATTTTTTTTGAAATAATCATTCCACCCATTGTAATAATTACATCTGGTGATAACTCTTCAAAAATCTCAGGTGAATCTTGTTGTAATTCTATGGGCCCAATTATGCGGTCAATATTTGAAATAAAAGACTCATTATGAATATTTGAGGTGTGCTCCTTTAAAACAACCATAGATTTTAATGAGTTAATTTTCTCAATGGATTTATTTGATAAGATGTCGTTTTCAGCTACACCAACTAAAATCAATATTCTTTTTTCTTTTTCAATTTCTTTATAAACCTCTGCTATTTTATTTTCAGAAATTAATGACTCCAGTAATTTTTTTCTGATATTAATTGTTATTGATGGTGAACTAACAAAATCATATAAAGGCTCCTCCATGGGTATGTTTAGGTGTATAGGCTTGTTATTATTTATACAATTATTAAAGGCCTCTTCGATTATTAATTCATTATCGTTTTGTATTGATTTTTGTTTACTTAAAATTGAAGAAGCAGTTGATTTACCATCGATAATTTCTTGTTTGTTACTTTTAATAATTTCCTCAGTTGAATGAGTACAATCTTGTTTTAATGTTTTTGAGTAAATTATATTTTTTTCAAAAACATTGTTTTGATTTATAGTTTGGCCATCACCAATATTTAATTTATACGAAGGCCTGTCAGCAGATAAAATAATTAAAGGAATCTCACTATAATAAGCTTCTGCTATCGCGGGATAGTAATTTAATAAAGCGGATCCTGAAGTGCACACTAAAATTGTTGGTTCCTTTGACCTTTGTGACAATCCCAAAGCAAAAAAAGCAGCCGATCTTTCATCTACTATACTATAACACTTGAAATTATTATTAGATGCAAATCCTATTGCCAAAGGCACATTTCTAGATCCTGGAGAAATTACAACATTAAAAAAGTTGAAATTTAAACAGGATAAAATAAGGGATTGAGCAACAGGTATTACGGAGTACTTCATTTCAAGCAAATTTACTAAATATATGTCTTAAACTTCATGAAATACGTTAAGCATTATTTGAGATTTATTAATGATTTCATTCCATTCATCGATCGGATTGCTTTCTTTAGTTATTCCTCCGCCAACGTAAAGCGTTAGATCATTATTAAGAATTTTAGCACATCTAATATTAACATAAATATCACAATCATAATTATCAATAAAACCAAGATATCCGGTATAATATGATCTGTCATAATCTTCAAAATTATTTATATACTTTATTGCTAAATCCTTTGGGGTTCCCGCAACAGCTGGAGTTGGATGAAGCTTATTGATTAAAACTGTGGACTGATGATTTGTTTTGGCTTTTAATAATGTTTTCAAGTGATATAAAGTGCCTGCCTTTACAGTTTGTAATACTCCAATTTCTAAATCACTACACGACCCTTTTAAATCTTTAATTATTTGTTCCTCAACTATTTTTTGCTCCCTAAATTCTTTGTCACTCCATGTCTGGTTAAGATCCTTTTTTGTTGCCGCAAGCGCACATGTTGTTAGGGATCCTTTTTCTGTAGAGATTAATTTTTCTGGTGATGCCCCTGTCCAAATACCGATGTTAGGGTCATAAAAAAAATAACAAAAAGCATCATGGTTTAACTGAATTAACTTTTTAAAATAATCCACATATTTTTTAGAATCTATGCTTAAATTAAAAGTTGATGAGCAGACTACTTTTTCTAAATCTGTAGAATTAATTTGATTTATTGCATTCTCAATGGATTCAATATATGATTTTCTTTTTTTTGAAAAATTATCAATTTTAATATTTGAATTCATTTCAAATCTTCTATCTAAATAAAATTCAGTCTCTGTTATTTTGGAGGGAGTTAAGATTAATCCTTTGGAGTCATGATTAAAAGGCATAAATAAAAAACCCTTCTCCTTATTTATTGCATTTAAAGATAAATAAGAAACATTTCCCTGCCAGCAAGTTATTTTATTATGACTAGGTTTTTTAAAAACGACAAAGGGGTCTTTATTTTTAAGTAAAAAATTAAATTCAGAAATCATTTTGTTGCAATATAAATTGTGGAAGAACCGAATAATTTAGGATTTATTTGAACCTTTTTAAAACCAACTGATTTTAATATTTTTCCGAATGCCTCTCCACACGGAAAAGCTTCAGCAGAATTTAACAAATAGTTGTACGCTGAGATATCCTTCGAAAATAAACGGGCCATTAAAGGAATATAAGTTCTAGTAAATATGGAATAGAACAATTTCATAATTTTATTTTCTGGGACCGAAGTCTCAAGTATAATAAGTGTACCTTTTTCATTTAAGATCCTAAAGCTTTCCTTTAATCCCTTTTGTAAATCTTGAAAATTTCTAACACCAAATCCAATTGTTACTAGGTCAAAGTAATTGTCTTTGAAATTCAAATTTTCAGCATCTCCTGTTTGTAAACTCACGGATTCACTTAGTTTCATTTTTGATATTTTTTCTCTACCAACATTAAGCATTTTTTCAGAAATATCTACCCCGGTCACTTTACAATCTGAAATACTTCCTAGATTAATTGCAATGTCTGCAGTTCCAGTTGCAATATCAAGTGCATTTTTAGGCTTGAGCTTTTTGGCAATACTCAGAATATTTTTCTTCCACCTCTTGTGATTATTAAATGTCATAATTCCGTTAAGCAAATCATATTCAAAGGATATTGAGTCGAACATTTTTTCAACTTGATTTTTTTTTGAGCTTTGAGATTTTTGATTCGGTTTCAACATGAATATTTTGACAGTGCAAATCTAACGATTAATGTAGATTAACTTTAATATTTAATTAACAATAATCATGCTTAAAATCGATGATTAGATTATAGATTTGTAAAAAAGCTAGAAATGAGATATTTTTTAATTCCATTATTTATACTATTATTCACTAAAGCCTATGGCCAAGATGTTCAGCCAGTAGAAGTAATAAAATCTGATAGACAGGTAACAGAACTTTTGGATGAACTTGGAAATCATGAAATAAAACTAGATGTGATTGATTTTTTGACGCAGCCTGCTCTTAATATTGGATATGAAAAAATAAACGATCCTTATTCTTCTTTTGGAGCAGATGTGTTTGTAAACTTTAATGATAATAATTCATCTTACTCTTGGTCGGCAAAATTTTCATTGAATCCTTATTATAGATTTTATTTTTTAAATAAAACTGATTTCGGTGGTGAGGGATATTTTGCAGAACTATTCATTAAATTTTCAAATATAGAATTCGGTAGAGAAACATACTATTATGATCCAATGCCTAATGAGCCCTATTCAATGTCTGAAGAAATAAAAGCGTGGGATATTGCGCCTGGCTTTGGAGTAGGGAGAAAATGGGTTAACAAAAAAGGGTGGACTTTTGAATACATGGTTGGAGTAGGAAGATTCTTATTTGCTGAAGACGGGAATGATGATTGTATAAACTGTGGCTATAGCGTGGATGACAATAGGCCTGAAGCTACTTTTAAAGGGGGTATTTCAATCGGTAAAAGATTCTGATTTTTTCCTTCTTGAGTGCTACTGACAATTAGAACTTAACCTCCAAAATTTAGCACCATTTTCATTAAGCATTACGCCCCCGTCACATTCAAATGTAACAATCACTTGTATTCCTTCAATAATTAAAGAATATCCATCGTATTCATAGGACTCTGTTCCTGGAATTCTGTCTGTAGCATCTAATGCATTAAAGTCGTCATCAGTACACTGATCTGGCCAACAATCTGGATAAGATGTATATCTAAGACCATCATCATCATATTCATACATTGTGTTTGCTTGTGTTCTATCATCAGGATCAGGAGACCATAACCATTTACCTTCAATTGAATAATAAGGTGCCGGCAAATTAGTATCCTCTTCGCAGGAAACCAGTGCAAAAAAGGCAAATAATATTATGTACAAGTTTCTCATGAATAATTTTTCTCAAATATAAGAAAATAAACTATGCGCGCATAGCAAATAATCAAAAAGCTAAAATAATAGCTTTTTTGGTTTTAATTAGGAAATATTAGTTGGGTTAAATGCTATAGAGACAACTATGCAAGTTCTACTTTTGTAGCAGCTTTTCCTTTTCTACCTTCACCTTCTTCATACTCTACTTTATCACCTTCTTTAATTGTAAGATTACCAAGTGCTGAATAATGAACGAAAAGGTCTTCTCCTGTTTCGTCGTTTGTAATGAATCCATATCCTTTAGATTCATTGAAAAATTTTACTGTTCCTTTCATTGTAAATTATAAATTTCAGCAAATGTAATCTATATTATTAAAGAAAAAGAGTTTTTGACGCAATAATTTTTACTTTTTATAATTATCGTAAAAATATAAAGGCATTGATAAAGAAAATCCAACAAAAAATAGAGAAACAATATATTTTACAAAACAATTTGTTTTAATTTTTTTTTGTGAATATTGATAAATCAAAAAAACCAAGAATGAGCTTGCTGCAACAGTGATATCCATTGTAATCATTGAAATTGCATGATTGGAGTAAATTTCAGACCAAAATCCCTCCATTGACCAATTATTTCCTTCTAAAAAATAATACAACTGGTAATATGGTAATACAACTCCCAATACACACAAAACAAAAAATATTTTTTTCATAGTCTTCTATTAATTTATTTATGAATTTAATAAATCATACGAATCTTTATCATATCATTGTAATATAAAAATTAAATAATTTTGTTAGAATCTTATTTTGACTGCCCTTACTGCTGGGAAAATCAATTAAAAATGGTTGATTCATCAATTAGCGACCAAAATTTTATTGAGGATTGTGAAGTGTGTTGTAACCCAATTGATTTTAATATTAAATTAAATAATAATGAAATAATATTTTTTTCGGTTGATGTGATCGATCAATAGTATAAATTTATCTGATTTTCAATATGGAAAATAATCGAGATTTTGATTTAATAATATGGGGTGCTACTGGTTTTACCGGAAATTTAGTTTGTGAATACATAAACAAAAATTATGAATTCAATGAATTAAAGTGGGCAATCGGAGGGAGAAACCAAAACAAACTTTTAAAACTTCAAAAAAAGTTAGAAATTGACGACTCTAGAATTATTATTGCAGATAGTTTTGATAAGGAAAGTCTTATAAAAATGGCTAAAAGATCAAAAGTCATATGCTCAACTGTTGGCCCCTATGCAAAATATGGAACATATTTAGTTGAAGCCTGTGTTAAGGCAAAAACAAATTATTGTGATATTACTGGGGAAACTCAGTGGATAAGAAGAATTATCGACAAATATCATTCAACAGCAAAAGAAAAACATATTAAAATAGTTAATTCCTGTGGGTTTGACTCAGTCCCATCGGATATGGGTGTTTACTTTTCTCAAAAAAAAGTTTTTGAGAAAACAGGTAAATATGCTCGAACGATAAATATGAGGGTAGCTGGTGCTAAAGGAGGTATTAGTGGTGGAACTTATAATAGCCTATCCAATGTTTTAGAAGAAGCAAGAGTTGATAAAGATGTTCGAAAAACTTTAGCAAACCCTTATGGTCTGAATCCTGAAGGAAAACAATTTGGGCCTGATAAGCCTGATCTCAGGAAAGTAACTTTTGACAAAGCATCTAAATCTTGGATAGCTCCTTTTGTAATGGCTGGGATTAATACAAAAATTGTCAGAAGAAGTCATGCCTTGATGAATTTTATTTATGGCTCTGACTTTTCTTATGACGAAGCCACCATCACTGGTAAAGGAATTTCTGGAAAAATAAAAGGTTACGTTAGCCTAATTCCGATCTTTCTGGCAACAAGGAAAAAAGGTAGCTTATTAAAAAATATTGTTGATTTTATATTACCAAAGTCAGGTGAAGGGCCGTCGGAAAAAACAAGAATTAACGGATACTATAATCTTAGGTTTTATCTAACAATGGATAATACAACATATATGAGTAAAGTAACAGGAGATATGGATCCTGGATATGGTTCAACTTCTAAAATGTTAGCCGAAAGTGCAGTATGCTTAGCTTTAGACAAAACTCCTGAAATCTATGGAGTCCTTACTCCATCTACAGCCCTGGGAGATCCCCTAAAAAAAAGGCTTGAGGAAAAAGCTGGCTTAACATTTAAGATAAATTTTTAAAAATTCTTTTTTAGATAAATATTTTGATTGATTTTTCCGCTTTTTTCTTTGAGGAAGATAGACCCTTCTTTTAAAACCCATTTATTATTTTCTGAGCCTATATTTATTTTTTTGTTTAACGAGTCATCAATTAAAATTTCGTTATCAACTATTGACCATTTTATCTCTTCTTGTTCTTCATATTCTAAAAAGTCTACGGTAAGTAAAGCCGTATTGTTTTTTTTAAAAAGCACATACATGTCAGCTGAATCGATAATATCTTCGGCAAATCCAGACGCTAACTCAATAGCCATTTTTTCAAGCATATCTAGATTTTTAGTTTCTTCCTTTAAGAGCTGTTTCACTTTTACCTTTACCTCCCACTTACCAATTATATCTGATTTAGTAATTTTATTTTGAGAAAATGAAATTGAAAAAATTAATAAAAAGAAATAAACAATTCTCATGTTATTGATTTGAATAAATTAGAATTTTAGATGCCTGACAGTATCAGTATTGTCATATTTAATTATTTCTCTTAAAGAAGCAATTCCAAGTTCTAAATGATTCTTATCATATAGTTTTGAATTCTTGTCATCCTCTTTATTGGTTTTTATTCCGTCTGGTATCATCGGTTGATCTGTTACTAGAAGTAATGCACCTGTAGGAATTCTATTATGAAATCCAACAGAAAATAAAGTTGCTGTTTCCATATCAATAGAGTAGGCTCTAACTTTTTTCAGGTATTTTTTGAACTTTGCATCAAACTCCCAAACCCTTCTGTTAGTGGTAAAAATAGTCCCTGTCCAGTAGTCTGTTTTATTGTACTTTAAAGCAGAAGATATTGCTCTTTGTAATGAAAATGATGGCATTGCTGGCACTTCAATTGGGAAATAATCATTTGACGTTCCTTCTCCTCTAATTGCCCCAATTGGTAAAATATAATCTCCGATTTGTATTCGATTTTTTAGGCCGCCACATTTACCAAGAAACAATACTGCTTTGGGCATCAATGCTGTCAATAAATCCATTATTGTTGCTGCATTAGGGCTACCCATACCAAAATTTATTATTGTAATATTGTTATGTGTAGAAGACGGCATGTTTTTACCTAATCCGTCAACTTCAACATTATTCAAAGATGCAAAATCATCAACATAACTTTGAAAATTTGTCAATAATATATATTCTCCAAAATCTGGAATGTTAACGCCTGTATATCGTGTTATCCAATCTTTTACAATTTCTTTTTTTGTTTTCATAGTACAAAGTTAGTAAATAAAAAAAACCCCGAAAATCGAGGTTTTTTATTTCACAAAAACAAAATTTAATCTTGTTGTGGAATTCCTTGTGAATTTACTCTCGGAGACCAGTGAGAATGCATCACCTTCCATTCTCCATTATCGTTTACCCACGTTTGAGATGCCCTAGTTGCATAACCAACATTCTGCTCACCCTCTTCAAAATTAATTAGACCATCTGCGTCAAATGTGATGACAGCTGTATTCATATCTGAAGACATAAAAACTTGATGATTTGACATTTCAAATGTGCCAAAGTTCCATCCTCTGGTTGTGTTTGTAACTTGTTGTTCATCTTGAGCAACAAGTATTGATCCATTTGAATTATAAATTGTAGTTCCCAGATCTGATGAAATCCATTTACTGGCTGTATCCCAATCTTGGGTAATATACGCTTGCTGATAATCATTAGAGGCAGAAATTAAATCTGCTGCTAATTGTTCTGTATCAACTTTTTCTATAGTAACATCTGCATTATTGCAGGAAAAGCTAAACATTACAGCAAGTAAAAAAATAAGTTTTTTCATAATTAAAAAATAATTAGTTAGTAATATAATAACTGTGAAAAACAGAAATTATTGTGTGAGAAATTCTTTATTCAGCTGAAGATCTGCTGATAGTATATTCAAGAAGTAAGAGTACTATTATTATGGAACCATTTGCAACAGCAAGTTCTAAAATACTTGCATTGTTATTAGAAAGGGCGTTAATTGCTGAAACTCCAATCACAACAAAGAAATAAGTCATTTCTTTAACTTTAATTGTTTCAGTTCTAAATCTAAGAATTGCAAAAATTGCAAAAAGACCAAGGGCAAATCCTAAGTCTAATTTTACATTACTAAGTAAAAAACAAAGTAAGAAGGTGATTAGTCCTGCGGAATTATAAGTAAAGAAAAATTCGTTAAGTGACTTTTTACCTTTATTATTATATCTTAAATAGATGAATTTAGAAATAAAAAAAACAACAAAAACATTTAATAAAAGAATTGTAATTAAATCTGACAAGTCCTGATTATTTGCAAAAATTAAATCCACAATAAATATTTTTTAGTTGCGCATGCAATTAAGAAAAAAAATGAAAGAATTCCTAATCATATTTGAGTTTTAAAACAGTTTTGTAAATTGTTATAAACTATAAGCAAACAAAAATGGAATGGTATAAAAAAAACAGGAAGTATCTTTTTGCAGTAGTAGTCTGCTGGTTTATTTACAGACTAGTTACTTCGATGATGTATTAATCAAGCATATATTTTATTGCAAGTGAGCTTTTAGAAAATGAAATTTTTAATTCGTTTTCTTTTTCATTAGACCTTTTAATTTTTAAGGATAAGTAATTTGTATTGTAAAATCTATTAATTAAGTCACTTAGTGCAGTTCCTTCAATGATTGGGTTCCTTTTTTGTTTTTTGAATATTGTATTTATTGCAAGCTGCGAATTGTTTTTAATTTTAAATTCTTCAAACGAGATGTTTTTAAATTGTATAATGTCTGAAGTGCCTTTAGAAAACAATAAAAAGCCCTGAAGGAAAAAAAAACAAAATAATAATTGCTTCATAATTTTGAAGGTACAAAATAATTTTAACTGTTAATTTTTATTTAATAAATTATGCATGCATAGCAATTTTTGTATCTTCGAAAAAATTTACTCTGATGAAAAAATATATCTACCTCTTATTACTATCGATTTTTGTTGTCTCATGTTCTAATTCTGATATAAATCAGCCTATTGAAGATATGTCAACTGCTGAGCATATTGAACTCATTAAAAACCATAATGATAAAATTGAAATTAGTTTTGAGGAACTACCCGAAGTTTCCAAAAACTACATCAATTCACTAGAAAACAATGTTACAATAGGACAAATATTACATGCCGAAAATTTAGGGTACGAGGTTCAAATCAACCGAGAAACTAAAAATTTAGTTTCCCTTTTAAACATGATTTATATTTACTTTAATCAAAATGGTGAATTACTTTTTGATGACGAATATGATGAAAATAATAATGGAAATTATGATGTTTTTGAACAATGGGAAAACTTTATGTGTTTTGATGTACAATTTCCAATTTCAGTAAATATGCCTGATGGTTCTCAAATTTCAATTGGCAACGAGGATGAATTATTTGAAGCTGTTGAATCTTATTATGAGATGAATGACGAATTTGAGGGTATACCAGAAATAAATTTTCCATTCAATATCATTTTTTATTATGAAGATGAAAACGGAAATGAAGCAGAAGATATAGTAGGAGTTGAAAGTTATGAAGAGCTAGAAATGTATTATGAATTGTGTGAAGAAGGTTGGGGTAATGATGAAGGTGAAAATTACTGGGCACAGATCGATTGCTTTGATCTAGTTTATCCAATTTCCATTATGAATCCTGACGGTGAGATACTTTCTGTCAATAGTGAAGAAATATTAAATGAATATGTAGAGCAGTGGTATATTGACAATGAATGTAATGATGATGAATGTGGTGGATTTGAAATAGTATTTCCTTTGACAGTTGAATATTATTCTGAAACTAATGATCAAATTCAGACTGTTACAATTGATTCAGGTGAAGAATTGTCAAATTATATTGAAGAGTATTGTTCTGACGATGCCTGTCCGGAAATTTATGATCCTGTGTGTGGATCTGATGGTTTCTCCTATGACAATTATTGTTATGCAGAATCTGCTGGAATATATGAATATTCGTCGGGTGAATGTGACGATGAAGGGGATGTAGACACCTGTGGTGAAGTGGTTTTTCCAGTGACCATAGAAGCTCCAAACGGGGAGCAGTATACAGCAAATAATGAAGAGGAAATTTATGAATTTATGGAAGAGTGGTTTTCAAATAATTGTAATAATGTAGATTGTGATGATGCTGAATTTGAAATTGTTTATCCAATAACGATGGAATTCGTCTCAGGAAATGAGGTTGTGACGGTTGTTGTTCAATCTGAGGAAATGCTCAGTTCTTTAAACGAGCAATTTTGTGGAGACTAATTATATGTCTTAAAAAAACAAACATCTTTCAGAGACAACTTAATTATTTTTTTCTTAACTTAAATAGCTAACTATTTAATAACCAATTAATTAATGGGATACAAAAATGAGTTTTTTATATACCTATGGGTCACCCTAATTATTTATGCTATTCTATATACTTTTTATAAAAAATATCTAAAAAAGTAATTTACATAGATCTAATTACTGGCACACCTAGAATACCACTAACACAATAATCTGTTGTTAGCGAAACTAATTCTCCAAACATTTTTTCTCTTTCTTGACCTAGTGCCATATGTACTTGACATCCCTCAGGACCACGATAAATTTCTGTAATTCCATAGAGGGTGTTTCCGGTTTCACCACTTGCAGGATCTAAAGGATTATTGAATTCTGGACTTTTAAGTACAGCGTAACATAATACTACAGGTTCAATATTACCCTCTATATGATGTGTTTCTTTCATAAAACTTTCGTGCGTATTGAGAAACGTTTCCATTCTGTCAGTTTGATCATTTGGGACTTTAAAAGCTATATGAAAGCCAAAAGAGTCAGTTGTAATTTTCATAATAATAAATTTTAAAAATATTAAATTATAAAAAATATAAAATATCTTAGTGGATTGTCACATTTTTATTTCATTTAGAAAAATTATATGAAAAACTTTACTGACATAATCATTATTGGGGCAGGCTTATCTGGAATAGGAGCAGCTTGTCATTTAGAAAGAAAAAATCCCGAAAAATCCTATCAAATTTTTGAGTCCAGAAAAGAAATTGGAGGAACTTGGAGTTTATTTAAATATCCGGGTATTCGATCTGACTCAGACATGTACACCTTTGGATTTTCATTTAAAACTTGGGATAATCCAAAATCATTTGCAGATGCGCCTAGTATTTTAAGTTATCTAAAGGAAGCTGCAGAGGAGTATAATGTTAAAGAAAAAATTAAATTTCAAACTCAGGTTTTAGAAGTTAGTTTTAATGCTGAAAATAAAATCTGGTCTATTACTACTTTAAATAATAATGTAAAAGCTATACACCAATCTAATTTTTTATTTTCCTGCACAGGATATTATAATTACGATAAAGGGTATACCCCAAATTTTAAGGGGTTAAAAGATTTTCAAGGAAAAATAATTCACCCCCAACACTGGCCTGAAAAATTAAATTATGAAAACAAAAAAGTAATTGTAATAGGTAGTGGGGCAACTGCTGTTACTATAATTCCTAAAATGGCAGAAAAAACATCTGAAATTACGATGCTTCAGAGATCGCCAACATATGTTGGCGCATTTCCAAATAAAGATAAGACAGCAAAGTTTTTGAAAGCATATCTGCCTAAAAGCTTAGCACATAAATTCATTAGATTTAAAAATATTTTTGTTCAAATTTTATTTTTTCAAGCATGTAAGATATGGCCAAAAAAAATAAAAAAATGGCTCGTTAATGGTGCGCAAAGACAATTAGGCAAATTTCCTGCAAAACCACATTTTGAGCCAAAATATAATCCTTGGGATCAAAGATTTTGTGTAGCTCCTGACGGAGATCTTTTTAGGTCGATAAGAAGCGGTAAAGCCAAAGTAATTACAAACGAAATTGACTGCATTACAAAAAAAGGAATCAGATTAAAAAACGGTACTGATCTTAATGCTGATATCATTATTACAGCTACTGGGTTGGAGCTCTTGGCTTTTGGGGGGGCTAAAATCAAGGTCAATGACAAAGATTATAATCCATCAGAGGCAGTTACCTACAAGGGATTGATGTTAAGTGGTCTACCAAATTGTATATTTTTTGCTGGTTATACAAATGCGTCATGGACCTTGAAAAGTGATTTAACAAGTGAATACTCAAGCAGACTATTTAAATATATGAGTAAAAATAATTTTAAATCATTTGTTCCAATTATTAAAAATAAAAAGATGATTATTTCTCCCCTCTTAAACTTAAATTCAAGTTATATACATAGATCATCCCATTTATTTCCAAAGCAAGGGTCAAAACTACCGTGGAAATTATATCAAAATTATTTTTTAGATTTTATAACACTAAGGCTAAATAAAATTAATGGTGATTCTATAAAATTTAAATAAATATATTTATTAATATTATGATTATGAAAAATTTATATAAGCTACTATTTTGTCTTTTATTTCTCACCTGTAGTTCAGGGGATGATAATGATGAAAATCAAATTATCGATCCTACAGTTAGTATCTCAGCAAACATAAGCTCACTAACTTTTGAAAATACAATGGTGTCTCAGGCTTCCGTTTCAAAATTAATAATTATAAATGCTGAAAATGCAACTTCTCAAATAACCGTTACTGCACCAGATGGATATGAGGTTTCGGTTAATAATTCTTTTTCAAGCAGTATTTCTTTTCAGCCTGAAATTTCAAATGAAGTATATGTGCGCTTTGCTCCAAGTGAACCTGTAAATTATTATTCTACACTCCAGATTTCTTCTGAAGAACTTGACAATGTTATAAACGTTAATTTATTTGGAATCGGAAGTCCTTTAAAATTTACTTATCAGGCTTTTGAAAACCAACCTCTTGGATTTGGTGGCGGATTTAATCAATCTGCAGTTCAAATATTTGATCTACACAATGACCTTTCTGATATCAGCGAAATTAAAATGTTCTTACAAATAGACTGCCCAAGCTCAGGATGTGATGACTGGGACCGATTTGCAAACATTAAAGTTAAAGATCAATCGACCGGAAACTGGTACGAAATAGGCAGGTATATAACTCCCTATTGGGTTGGCACTCAACAATTAGATAGAGGGTTAGAATTTGATGTTACTGATTTTAAATCTTTTTTAACCGGTACAACAGAATTAATGATTTATATTGAAAATTGGACTGCTAAAGCAGATATAGTTTCTGTAGAATTTGATTACGTTTCTGGAATACCTGACTATGCATATTATGTTGTTTCTGAAGTTTTTAATCTTCATTCAAATTCGATAAGCGGAATTCCATACGGGGTTGATCATAATATAGATTTAGATAAATCTATT
>CABXCC010000015.1 GCA_902510475.1 uncultured Bacteroidota bacterium
TCTTGAGTTAGATCTCGTACAGATTTCTCCAAACGCGGTTCCTCCTGTCTGCAAAATAATGGATTACAAAAAATTCCTTTATGAGCAGAAAAAAAGAGAAAAACAAATCAAATCTAAAGCGACTAAAGTGGTCGTTAAAGAAATTCGTTTTGGACCTCAAACTGATGAACATGATTATGCGTTTAAAAAGAAACATGCAGAAAAATTTCTCAAGGATGGTGCTAAATTAAAGGCATTTGTCTTTTTTAAAGGGAGATCAATTATTTATAAAGACCAAGGTGAAATATTGTTATTAAAATTAGCTCAAGAACTAGAGGAATTTGGCAAAGTTGAACAGCTTCCTAAACTTGAGAGTAAAAAGATGATAATGATGATGTCTCCCAAAAAAACAAAATAATATGCCAAAGATGAAAACTAAATCCAGTGCTAAAAAAAGATTTAAAGTAACTGGAACAGGTAAAATTAAAAGAAAACATGCTTTTAAAAATCATATTTTGACCAAGAAGTCCAAAAAGAGAAAGTTAGCTTTGACTCATTCAGGATTAGTTCATGATAATGATATGAACAGTGTGAAAGAACAATTAAGATTAAAATAAGGGTTATACCCATAAATATAGGTAAGAAGAGTAAATATTTTACCACCTAATTTAAAACTATAAATTATGCCAAGATCAGTAAATTCAGTTGCCAAAAGAGCAAGAAGAAAAAAAATATTAAAACAAGCTAAAGGTTATTTCGGACGTAGAAAAAATGTTTGGACAGTTGCAAAAAATGCAGTTGAAAAAGGACTTCAATACGCTTACAGAGATAGAAAAACTAAGAAGAGAAACTTTAGAGCTCTATGGATTATGAGAATCAATGCAGCTTCAAGAATTCATGGATTAACTTACTCTGAGTTTATTAGCAAATTAAAGTCAAATAATATTGATATTAACAGAAAAGTTCTTGCTGATCTAGCAATGAACAACCCAGAAGGTTTTAAGGAACTTGTTGAAAAGGTTAAGTAATTAATCTTTAAAAGGGTAAATCTGTTTCGTCATCTGATTGATTTCCAGAACTTAAATCAGTTTTAAAAGTGTCATCATTTGCAGCAGCATTCATTTTTGAATGAAATTCATAAGGTGATTCGTATTGCTCAATATCTTCAAATTTTCCAAGTGTTGGTATAAATCTTAGTCTTATATTTTCTAATCCACCGTTTCTGTGCTTTGATACGATAAATTCAGCCTCACCCTCAGTTGAGGATCTATCATTATCATCCCATGTATCAATTTTATAATATTCTGGTCTATAAATAAAAGAAACAATATCTGCATCTTGTTCGATTGCACCGGACTCTCTTAAGTCAGAAAGTAACGGTCTTTTAGAAGTTCTTCCTTCAACCATTCTAGACAACTGAGAAAGTGCAATAACAGGAATATTCAACTCTTTTGCTAAAGCTTTTAAATTTCTTGAAATTGTTGAAATTTCCTGTTCTCTGTTACCAACTTTTATATTTCCACCTGCAGTCATAAGCTGCAAATAATCAACAACAATGATTTTAACCCCTTTTTGTGAAACTAACCTCCTAGCCTTAGCTCTTAAATCAAAAATTGATAATGATGGAGTATCATCTATGTAAAGGGGTGCATTTTCTAAATTCTTTACTCTAACATTAAGTTGTTCCCATTCGTGCTTTTCTAATTTACCAGTTCTTAACTTATCCGAATTTAATCCCGTTTCGGATGATATCATCCTAGTAATTAATTGAATAGAAGACATTTCAAGAGAGAAAAAAGCCAAGGGAATATTATTATTTATTGCGATATTACTTGCCATCGAAAGAGACAATGCAGTTTTACCCATACCAGGTCTGGCTGCGATTATTACCAAATCACTTTCTTGCCAACCCGCTGTTAATTTATCGATCTTATTAAATCCGGAAGGAATTCCACTTAATCCTTTTTTGTTGGAAACTGCCTCAATTTTATTTTTTGCTTGAATAACTAAACTTTGAGCAGTTTCAGATGACTTTTTAATGTTTCCTTGCGTAACATCATAAAGTTTTGATTCAGCTGTATCTAAGAGATCAAAAACATCTTTTGATTCATCATAAGAGTCCGTAATTATTTCATTTGATATTTTAATCAAACTTCTTTGGATGTATTTCTGAAGTATTATTCTAGCATGAAATTCAATATGAGCAGATGAAGAAACCTTTTGAGTCAATGATATTAAATAAAAGTCACCTCCTACTCTTTCATGATTCTCATCCTTTTTTAACTGATTTGAGACAGTTAAAATATCAATAGGTTCACTTTTTTGAAATAGCTTGAATATTGCCTGAAATATATATTGATGCACCTCCTTGTAAAAGGCTTCTGGATTTAAAATATCTATTACTTCATCAACACCTTTTTTATCAATCATCATTGCTCCAAGGACAACTTCTTCCAATTCTATAGCTTGTGGAGGTAATTTACCCTTTTCCAAATTTATGATTGAATTCTTATCTATATTTAAACCTTGAAATGATGCTGATTGTTTCATAGACACTAATGTAATTAAAACTCATTTACATCTAATAATTATACGTTTTTAATAATTAACATAACCAATGTTAATAAAAGGGATAAAAATGTTAATAGTTATAAATTATGATGAGAAAACACCCATATTAGAGTATTTATCCATTCTTTTTGAAATAAGCTTTTCAGACGAAAGTTTAGAAAGCTCTCTGGAGGCTGTTAATATATTGGTTTTTACAACTTCAAATGTTTTTAATTGATTTCTATGTGCACCACCCTCTGGTTCTTTAATAACTTTATCTACTAAATTCATTTTTTTCATGTCTTTAGCAGTCAATTTTAGAGCAGAGGCAGCAATTTCTTTATATTCCCAACTTCTCCATAAAATTGAAGAGCACGATTCGGGTGAAATTACAGAATACCAGGTGTTTTCTAACATAAGAACAGTATCTCCAACACCAATACCTAATGCACCACCAGAAGCTCCTTCTCCAATAATAACGGTGATTATAGGGACTTTTAATCTGGTCATCTCTAAAATATTTCTAGCAATTGCTTCTCCTTGACCTCTTTCTTCAGCCTCTAGTCCAGGATATGCTCCAGGGGTGTCGATTAAAGTAACCACTGGGATGTTATACTTTTCAGCCATCTTCATTAATCTTAAGGCTTTCCTGTATCCCTCTGGATTTGCCATTCCGAAGTTTCTATATTGTCTATCTTTAGTGTTATGACCCTTTTGTTGACCGATAAACATAAATGACTGATCTCCAATTTTTCCCAAACCGCCAATCATAGCTTTATCGTCTTTAAAATTTCTATCTCCGTGTAATTCCAAAAATGAATCACCTAGTATATTATTTATGTAATCAAGGGTGTAAGGTCTGTCTGGATGTCTTGAAATTTGGACCTTTTGCCAGGGAGTTAAATTTCCGTAAATTTCCTTTATGGTTGATTTTAATTTTGATCGAATCTGAGAGCATGTTTCAGAGACATCTATATCCGACTTTTCACCCAACTCTATACATTCAGCAAGTCTTTTATCAAGCAGCTTTATAGGTTCTTCAAAATCTAGATAATTCATCTGTAAATTAATTAAGTATTAAATATAAAAAAGTTAACTCTTATTAACCCTTATTAAGTGTTTTTTT
Source organism: uncultured Bacteroidota bacterium (assembly GCA_902510475.1). Taxonomy (GTDB): domain Bacteria; phylum Bacteroidota; class Bacteroidia; order Flavobacteriales; family Flavobacteriaceae; genus MED-G13. Next base: position 3,656 of record CABXCC010000015.1, read on the forward strand.
TACGTACATATTAATTAAAACAGAAGATAAAATTAGAAATAAACCGACATAAAACTGAAAACTCATTTTTTCATTATGCCCAAAAAATAACAAGGCTAATAAAATCCCATATATGGGTTCAAGATTATATGTTAAAACAACAGAATAGGGAGTTATAAACTTTAACAAATAAACTGACGCGATAAACGCATAGGCAGTACAAACTGAACCCAATATAAAAATATATAAATAATTAAGACTGAGATAATCCTCAATATATAGGGTATTAATATTTTCTGTGAATATTAAATAAATGGTAATGAAAATTACCCCAGAGACAAATTCATAAAAAGAAATTTTAATAGCACTATCATTTTTTATCATAACTCCGTTTAAAACGGAAAAAAGAGAAGCAAAGAAAGCAGATAAAATTCCTAAGATAATACCGTTAATAAAATTAAATTCAGCGTTAAATATTAAAAAGACACCAATTACAACTAATAGACCTAATATAATTTCATAAAAAATGATCTTTCTTTTAAAAAATAAGGGCTCCAAAAAGGATGTAAAAAAAGCAGCTGTTGAAAACATCGCTAATGTGACTGAAATATTTGACTGTTCAATACCTTCAAAAAATGTTATCCAATGCAATGCTATTATTAAACCTAAAAATGAATATTTAAGCAGCTGTTTAAGGTTAATTTTTAAACTTTTCTTTTTTAATAATATGAAAAAAATGGTAAGGATTGACGCAATTAACATCCTATGCCAAACAATGGAAACAGATGAAATTGTAATTAGTTCTCCCAACACAGCTGTAAAACCTGCGATAAAAACCAAGAAATGTAAATGAATAAAATGTTTTAAGTTATTTTTTTGCATTTCTGACTAAATAAATTGCTAATATTCCAAATAAAATATTTGGCAACCATACTGCTAAAATTGGTGATAAATCTGATTGTTGAGCTAACACTCCAAATATTTTATCAAAAAATACATAAACCATTGCAACTCCGATACCAAATGCTAAATTAACACCTGTTCCACCTCTTCTTTTTTCTGCTGAAACGGCAAAACCAATCAATGTTAAAATAAAAATAGAAAAAGGAATACTCCACTTTTTATATTTAACAACCATATATCTTTCAATATTTGTTGACCCCCTACTCTTTTCTATTTCAATAAAGCTGATTAGCTCATCATAATTCAATGATTCAGCAACATAGTTTAAAGGAGTTAAGTCTTCCACACTAAAAGAAAATATAGTATCAAATGTTCTTCTATTTTCAAGTATATCAATTGAGTCTGTTATTGTTCGTTTTGTATAGTTATTTAGTCTATATTTTTTTAATTCTGGAATGTATCTAATACTTGTTGAACTGATTTTAAAATTTAATTTTTCTTCGATGAAATTTTCGAGAGTAAAATTTGTACCCACATTATTTTTTTGATTAAACTGGGTTAAAAAAATATATTCATTTTCATTAATTTTTCTAAATATATTTTTGTTGTCGATAGCTTTTCTATTTCCTTTCAAATATTTATAGGAAAAATCATTGTATTTTTTTGTTGACTCCGGAACAATAAACATGCCTGTAAAAAGAGAAAATAAGGCTATTATCAAAGAACCTATCATATATGGTTTTAAAATTCTTTTTAAAGAAACACCTGACGAGTATAGTGCTATAATCTCAGAATTTGAAGATAATTTTGAAGTAAACCATGTAATGGATAAAAACAAAAATAATGGAAGAAGGCTTGATGAAAAGTAAATACTAAAATTATAATAATGATCTAAAATTTCAACTAGAGGAACCTGCTTGTCTAATAATTTATCAATATTATCGGCTAGGTTAACAACAATAGCAATTGGGATAAACAACAGCTGTACTAGAATATAAGTAGATATAAATTTCTTAAATATGTATTGATCAATCTTATTCAATTATAATCTATTTGTTAATTGTTTCACCATAATATTCTTCCAATTTAAAAAATCTCCTTCAATTATATGCTTTCTTGCCTCTATAAGGAGTGAACAATAAAATCCAAGATTATGAATTGATGCAATTTGCCTGCCCAACATTTCATTTACATTAAAAAGATGTCTTAAATAAGATTTCGAATAAGCTTTATCAACCCAAGTTGTTCCATTTTTATCAATACAACTGTAGTCAAATTCCCACTTTTTGTTTTTAATATTAATAACTCCCTGGGAAGTAAAAAGCATGCCATTTCTTCCATTTCTTGTAGGCATTACACAATCAAACATATCAATACCTAAAGCTATATTTTCAAGGAGATTAGCAGGTGTTCCAACACCCATCAAATATCTAGGTTTGTCAAAAGGTAAAATATCACAAACTGTTTCTGTCATTTCATACATCTCATCGTGTGGCTCTCCAACTGATAAACCTCCGATCGCATTTCCAAAACAGTTTTTTGATGCAACAAATTTAGCAGATTCTTTTCTTAAGTCTGTATACGTACTTCCTTGAACGATTGGGAAAAATATTTGTTCATATCCGTATTTTGGAGGAGTATTATTAAATCTATTAATACATCTATCAAGCCATCTATGAGTTAAATGCATAGAGTTTTTAGCATAGGAATAGTCACAAGGATAAGGGGGACATTCATCAAATGCCATAATGATATCTGCTCCTATCGACTTTTGAATGTCTATTGCACTTTCCGGTGAAAAAAAATGTTTACTTCCATCAATATGGCTCTTAAATACAACACCTTCTTCTGAAATTTTTCTTTTGGAAGACAAAGAATAAACCTGATAACCTCCAGAATCTGTCAAAATATTGCTTTCCCAATTGATAAATTTATGTAAACCTCCAGCTTTTTCAATTGTTTCAATTCCAGGTCTCAAATACAAATGATATGTGTTTCCTAATATGATATCACTTTTAATTTCATCCTTTAATTCCCTTTGATGAATTCCTTTTACTGTTCCCTGGGTTCCAACAGGCATAAAAACCGGTGTTTCAATAGAACCATGACTAGTTTTTATTAAACAAGCCCTTGCATTTGATGATTTATCGGAATATTGTAAGTTAAAAGTTGGTTTCATTTATTGGCAAATATAAATAAGAAAGACTCATTAATAATTTATGTTACTAAAAAAGTGTAATTGTTGATAAATGAGTTGTAAATATTTTCTTAAATGAACGTCGATAATTTAAATTGCAATCAAATAAAACCAACGATGCAAGAACTAGAAAAATTAAACAATATAACCACTCAAACTAGAAGAGATATATTAAGAATGGTTCATAAAGTAAACTCAGGACACCCAGGTGGATCACTTGGATGTGCGGAATTTTTAGTTGCACTTTTTAATTCGGTAATGAAAAGAAATGATGATTTTTCAATGGATGGAATCAACGAAGATATTTTCTTTTTGAGTAATGGTCATATTTCCCCGGTTTTTTATAGTGTTCTAGCCAGATGTGGGTATTTTGATGTAGATGAATTAAATACTTTTAGATTAATTAACTCCAGATTACAAGGACACCCAACTACCCACGAAGGTTTACCAGGTGTTAGAATTGCTTCAGGATCTCTAGGGCAAGGTCTTTCTGTAGCAATTGGAGCCTCGTTAAGTAAAAAAATTAATAATGATGACAATATTGTTTATTGTCTGATGGGTGATGGAGAGCTACAAGAAGGTCAAAACTGGGAAGCAATAATGTATGCTGCAGCAAAAAATGTGGATAATATAATTGCGACAATTGATTTGAATGGACAACAAATTGACGGCTCTACAGATGAGGTAATAAAACTAGGAAACGTAAGAACTAAATTTGAGTCATTCGGATGGGATGTTGTTGAAATCAATAACGGAAATAATATTTCAGATATTCTTAATGGCTTAGAAAAGGCCAAAAGCAAAACTTTTTTAGGAAAACCTGTATGCATTTTACTCAAAACGATTATGGGTAATGGAGTAGATTTTATGATGCATACACACGAATGGCACGGAAAGGCACCAAACGACGAACAATTAGAAATTGGGCTTAAACAAAACCCTGAAACATTAGGAGACTATTAATATGAAAAATTACACATTTACAGAGAAAAAAGATACCAGAAGTGGTTTTGGGGACGGTCTTACCGAACTAGGGCTTAAAAACAATAACATTGTTGCTTTATGCGCTGACTTAACTGGCTCGCTTAAGATGAATGATTTCAAAAAAAATCACCCCGACAGATTCTTCCAAGTTGGAATTGCTGAAGCTAATATGATGGGAATTGCTGCCGGATTAACAATAGGTGGCAAAATTCCCTTCACTGGTACATTTGCTAACTTTTCAACCGGTAGAGTGTATGATCAAATTAGACAGTCAATAGCCTACTCTGGAAAAAATGTAAAGATTTGTGCTTCTCATGCTGGAATTACATTGGGTGAAGATGGAGCTACCCATCAAATTCTTGAAGATATCGGAATGATGAAAATGCTTCCTGGAATGACCGTAATCAATACTTGTGATTACAATCAAACAAAAGCTGCAACAATTGCAATTGCTAATCATAAAGGACCTGTATATTTGAGGTTTGGTAGGCCTAAAGTTCCTGTATTTACAGATCCAAATCAAGAATTTAAAATTGGTAAAGGAGTAAAAATGACCGAAGGAAAAGATGTTACAATAGTTGCTACAGGACATTTGGTTTGGGAAGCATTGGAAGCTTCAAAAGTGCTCTTTGAACAAGGGATAAGTGCAGAAGTAATTAATATTCACACTATTAAACCCTTAGACAAAGAAATAATTTTAAAATCTGTTTCTAAGACAGGATGTATTATTTCAGCTGAAGAACATAATTATTTAGGAGGATTAGGTGAAAGTATTTCAAGACTATTATGTCTAAATAATCCTACTCCACAGGAATTTATTGCAACACAAGACACATTCGGAGAATCAGGAACTCCTGCTCAACTTATGCAGAAATATGGTCTTAATTCTGAAAATATAATTAAAAAAGTAAAATCTGTAATCCAGAGAAAATAGGAATATTTAGTCATCTCTTGAAGCCGTGTCATCCGAATCTAAATAATTAGGGATTCCGTCTCCATCAGTATCGTCATTAGTAGGATCTCCGTCTCCGATATCATTAGTAGGGTCCCCATCTCCGTCACGATCAACCTCTAAGTCTGAGTCTGGTTCTAAATCTTCATCAATTGTCAGTGTACCGTCATTGTCATCATCGCTGTCAACAAAATCCGCATAAGGATCACCATCTGAATTATCATCCGTTAAATCAGTGTTACCGTTAATATCTTCAAGATGAGAAGGAACATTATCAAAATCATGATCATTCTCTTCAGATTGGAAAACCTTAAATTTAAAAATTAGATTTGAATACACAGGTATTGTTCCTGCAGCTGAAGCGTAATAACCCAAACCAGAAGGGACAAACATAACACCAATTCCAGGATCATTATAAGTTATAGTTCCGTCTCCATTTATATCAAAGTCAATTGCATTATTAAATTCAGGAAGAACTCTTCCCCATCCTGCTATAGTAGAGGTTAAATCAAAATCTGCTGGTGTGTAGGAGTTATCAAAGACTGTATTATCAGTAAGATTCCCTTCATAAGAAACTCTAACCTTGTCAGAAAAGTTTGGACTGTTTTCTCCACCACCTTGATTTAATGTCAAGACATAATATTCATAATCTGTTTCTGAGTATGTAGTAGTATGAGTCTCAACTAGATCAATTAAAAGAGTGTTAACATCAGGATCAGGAAGTATACCACCATCTGGTATTGAATTAATAATAATTTCATCTAAAGAAATATTTTGATTATTAATTAAATAAGATGAATTGATATAATGTGTTTGTAAATAACCTACCAATGAATCATTATCAATTACCTGTTGTTCAGTTCTATCAGCCTCTGGAATAATATTAACATCATTGTCGTCGTCGTCACCACAGGAAAAACCTAAAAATAAGGTTATAGACAAAAAAATATGTAATTTAGATTTCATAGGTTAATTTTACTTTCAGCAAAAATACAATTATATCAATAATATTTAATTTATTTAACAATCTTTTATGGACAAGAAAAAAATTTTGACAAATTCTCAAATTAAAAGAAAAATTAAACGAATTTCTTTTCAAATAATTGAATCAAATGTTGAAGAAAAAGAAGTTGTTCTTGCAGGGATTGAACAAAATGGATTTCATTTAGCGAAAGAATTAAACAAAATGGTTACTGAATTGAGTAATCTAAATGTAAAGTTATGTAGCTTGAAGATTGATAAAAAAAATCCTCTGAACAATATTAGTATATCTTTAAATTCTTCTGAATATAAAAATAAATCAATTGTTGTTATAGATGATGTATTGAACTCAGGATCTACATTAATGTATGCTGTGAAACATTTTTTAGACACAGAATTAAAACAATTAAAAACTGCTGTTCTTGTTGATAGAAATCATAAAAAATACCCCATAAAGGCTGACTTCAAAGGGGTTTCTCTTTCAACATCCATACAAAATCATGTAGAAGTTCAATTTGACAAAAATTATATAGAAGCATTTTTACTTTAATCTAGATATAATATTATCAACTACATAAGAAACAGATTTATCATTACAATCAATTTTGTGTGTCGCAGAATTATAAAAAAACTCTCTTTCAAATAGATGTTTAGAAACAAACTCAAGCAATTTCTCCTCTGAAAAAATATTAGAAATTAAAGGTCTTTTATTTTTTTCATTGAATAGTCTTGAGGTCAACTGAATGTTTGAATTTTTTAAATAAAAGGAAATATTATTATTTGAAATTATCATGTCAAGATTATTAAAATAACAAGGGGTGCCCCCACCTACTGAAAGAACCAAATTGGTATTGTTATTAATAATTTTTTTTAAATATTTTGATTCTTGTTTTCTAAAATAAAGATCTCCTTTATTTTGAAAAATATTACTTATTGATTCCTTTTCTTTTCCTTCTATATAAGAGTCTAAATCAATAAATTTTTTATTGAGTTTTAAAGATAATTCTTTTCCAGTAATAGACTTTCCGGAACCCATATATCCAAGGATAATTATATTCATAGAATTATAAGATATTTATTTGTCAATAAGTATTGTAATATAAATTAAACATTTTATATTTGCAGGCCTAAAGCAATTAAATTTGACCTGGTAGCTCAGTTGGTAGAGCATCTCCCTTTTAAGGAGAGGGTCCTGGGTTCGAGCCCCAGCCAGGTCACTTTAATTTTTTATTGAAAAATTCTATATTTATAGAATGAAAAAAACAATCTACTTCTTATTTGTTCTTGCCTTTCAATTTACCTTTTCTCAATCTGCTGATATTTTGCTAAACGGTACCGTTAGTGCTGAAAACAATCAAATCAAAAATGTCTCGTCCCCGACTGATTCCAATGATGCAGCTACAAAATCTTATGTAGACTCAAGTATTACTAATTCAAATAATAATCAATCAATGAATAGTATTTCTGAAGGCCTTACAGGTGAATTATATAATAACTTTGATGGAAAAAAATATGAAACAATAATTCTCTGTGATGGTAAAAAATGGACAAGACAGTTTCTAAGATCCACACACTTTAATAATGGTGATGAAATCCCATTAGTTCAAGATGCAAATGAATGGGCTAATCTTGAAACGCCAGCAAGATCTTATTACCAAGGTGGTCAAGGTGGTTTTGCAGAAGATATAATGGGTAATAGTATTGGATACATTTATAATTGGTTTGTTATTGAAGATGAACGTGGAATTGCTCCTGAAGGATGGAGAGTTGCCACTCAAAATGATTGGAATACATTAATTGAATGTTTGGGTGGAGAAAATATTGCGGGAGGTAAGATTAAAAACTCAGGCAGTTACTTTATTTACGATATGAATGGCAATTATGATTCTTTTATTTACTGGAATAATCCAAATATTGGCACAACAATTTCTAATGAAGCTAGTAATTCAAGTGGACTATCAGTGATGCCATTTGGATTTAGGGAAGGTACTAACGGAAATTTTTATAACTGGTATAGTCAAGTAATTATATGGACTGATTCTGACGAAGCCCCTTCAAGAGTTGAGGTATTTTCTAATTCAGCTGGCGTACTTACAGGAACAACAGATCCTTATGATGGATATTACGTACTTTTGGTTAAGAACTAAACCGATCTCTAAGCGTTATTTAAATTAAATTTATAGTTAAAAAAACCGATTGAACTTCTTTAAATAATAATGAACTTAATTCGTTATTATAAATATATTATTGGTTTTATATTTGTAAAAAATTTAATTTTTTGAAAAAATTTTACAAATTATTTTCATATAGTTTTTTATTTATTTTTTCCGTTAATCTATCGGGGCAAAATTCTGCTATTGACTCCTTAAATAATAAATTAAATGAAATTGTAATTACTGCAACAAAAACTGAAAGAGTTCTATCTTCTCTCCCCTTAAACGTAACAATAATAAAAAAAGAAGATATCCAAGAAATTAATGCAAATAGACTAAGTGATGTAATCAACGAAGAAGTTGGGCTAATAACAGTTTCTGATTTTGGAGGCGGTGAAGGAATTCAAATGCAAGGACTTGATTCTCAGTATACACTAATTTTGATCGATAATCAACCAATAATTGGAAGACTTGCTGGGACATTAGATTTGGATAGAATTGCTGTTGAAAATATCAAACAAATTGAAATTGTTAGAGGAGCATCATCTAGTTTGTATGGTAATGAAGCACTAGCTGGAGTGATTAATATAATCACTGAGAACCCCAAAAAAGGCTTTAATGTAACATTGTCAAGCTCTATTGAAACTCACAACTCATTAGATAACAATCTGTCATTAAGTTTTAAAGAAGGTAAATTTACTAGTTCCCTATTTTTAAATTCATACTCAAGTGATGGTTATGACCTAAATAATAATGACGAATTAAAGACGGTGAATGAATTTAGCAATAAAACATTACAACTAAAATTAGGTTATGAAATTAATAAAAACTTTGATATAAAGCTTAATTCAAGATATTTTGTCCAATCAATTGAAAACATAGTTCCCAATAATTTAAGTGGAGAAACATTTACAACTGAAGACAACTTAAGTTTATCAGTCCATCATAGATCAAAAAAAATAAATACCGACTTAGATGTATATTTCACTTCTTATTACGGAGACGAATATCTAAAGGATGAAAACGATATTAAGGTTAGTGAAAGTTTTTATGATCAAATTCTTTTTAAACCTGAAATTAAATCAACTTATTCTGTTAACGAAAATGATAAAATTACTTTTGGTTTGGGTTTAAAACACGAATCGTTAAAAAGAACATTTTTTGATGTCGACCCAAAACAAAATTCCCCTTTTTTATATTTTCAATATGATTATTATCTAAGTGAAAAAATTAATTTAATTCTTGGTGGAAGATATGATCATTTTAAAGATTATAAATCTCAGTTTTCCCCTAAGTTTTCTGGAATTTACAAAATTAACGACGATAAATCTTTAAAAGTATCGGTTGGATATGGCTTTAAATCTCCTGATTTCAGACAATTATACTTCAATTTTTCAAACTCTTCAGTTGGATATTCCGTAATCGGATACAATGTATATGAAAACGTACTTAATCAGCTAATTGAACAAGGGGAAATATCAAGTATAATAATACCTGCGGACGAATTTAACGAATCATTGAAGCCTGAAAACTCACTCAGCATAAATATCGGATATAATTTCAGCCTTAATGATAATATAAAATTCAAAACAAACCTATTTAATAATTTAACGAAAGAGCTAATTGATACAAGGGTTGTAGCTATAAAAACAAACGGACAAAATGTATTTAGTTATTATAATATAAATGAGGTGCTTACTTCTGGTTTAGAATTTGAAACTATTTACAAATTTGATAATTATTTAAAGTTTTCTATCGGGTATCAATTATTATATGCTTTTGATCTTGATGCATTAGACGCATTTAATAATGGAGATGTATATGCTCGTCTAACTGTGGACTCACCAGCTTTCAGATTGAAAAAGTCTGATTATTTTGGTTTATTTAACAGATCAAGACATATGGGTGTTTTAAAGATAAATTATGATAATCTTGAAAAGAAATTAAGCGCCAACTTAAGATTGAGATACAGAAGTAAATACGGTCTTTATGACAGTAATTCTAACAACTATTTAGATAATTATGATGACTTTGTGAATGGCTATATCACTACAAATATTAGTGTAAATAAAATAATTAATTCAAGTTTAACAGTCTCGGGTGGAGTAGAAAATATTTTTAACCACTTAGATAGACAAAATATTTCAAATCTAAGCGGAAGAATTTACTTTTTACGTGCCAAGTATAATTTAAAATAACAATTATGAAAACTATCAAATTTTTAACAATCACTATTATTTTAATATTCACTTTTAGCTGTGAAGATGATAATAATATTGGAGTAGATACAATTAGTATTACAGTTGAAGATCTTCATGCTCCCTTAGAAGGCGGTCAAGGTCAATCTGCCTCAGGGCCATTTACAAAATTTAATTTTGAAGATGGGATACAAACCAATAGTGAAACAAACTGGGACATAGCCTTTAGAGGAACATCTATTATTGTTAATGGAGGAATATCTATGGATACAGTTGATGAACCAGAAAGAAATGGTAACGGTGCTGCCTATATTTTTGAGGGTACCATGAATGAAATGGAAATTGTGCAAACCTCTTTACTGGTTTCAGATTCTCAAAATAGTTATGCCATCCCTACAGGAAGTGGAAACGGATGGTATACCTACTCAGGACCTCCAAATCACCTTATAAATCCAACTCCAGGGAAAATATTAGTGTTTAGAACACATAATAATAAATTTGCAAAAGTTGAAATTTTGAGCTACTATCTGGGTGCTCCAGAAAATCCTGATGCGTTAAGCGATCAGAGCAGATACTATACTTTCAATTATGTTTATCAACCTAATGAGGGAGCGACAATATTTGACTAAAACAAGATATTTTCTTTGCCGATATCGTTTGGAATTGAACAAATATCTAGTTTTCCAAATAATCTATATCTGTTAGTTGCTATAATTCGATAAAATATATCCAATAGAAAGTTAGGAGAAAAAAGAAGAATAAATTTTATTATTGGATTGATATTAAGGTGTTTCATGCAATATTTTATGGCTGCTGATTTTTTTAGAATTTTATTATCTTGAGTTATCACAAATATTGTATCATCCAGAGTAATTTCGGGGTGATTAGTTTTTATAAAGGTGCTTTGAAAATTTGTGAAATAAATATTTTTTGATGGATTTCTTTCAGATGTCCAAGCAACATACTTATTACAAAGAATACAAAAACCATCAAAAACAACAATTATTTTTTTCATTCTAAAATTTATATTGCAAAGTAAAATAATAATTTCTTGGTGGTGAAGGTATAATTCCTGGGCCAGGATAACCTGTCGCTCTCCTAGTGAAATAATAATTGTTCAAAAGATTATTAATTCCTGATTCAAATTTGAATCTACCCAGCTTATAATTTAGTGAGATGTCTAAAATATTGTAAGCAGGTATCTCACCAATCACTCCGCTTAAATTTGACTCTATAGAATTTGATGAATCTGAAAATTGTCTCGATAAGTAAGAATATTGCAAATACGAGGTAAAGTTTTTATAACCAAATTTAAGTCCATATTTGAAGTTGTATTTAGGAACAAATTCAACTTCGTTACCTTCTACTCCAGGCTCATTTGAGCTCGTATATTCAGATTGTATGAAAGAAAAATTAAAAAATGAGTTAAATATGTATTTTGAATTCATACCAACTATTTTTTTAAGGTTAAGATCTATTAAACTCTCTAATCCGTAAATTTTAGCATCTCCAGTATTAGTTCTATAGGCTTTAACATTTCCATCGTCAAAAAGTTTTTGCACAAAACCTATTCTGTTGTTATATGCCAAGTGGAAAAAACTTGCATCAAAATTCACATTATTTTCAAAGTTTCCACGCAAACCAAAATCAAAAGTATATCCGTTTTCATCAGAAATTTCAGGATCAATAGCATAAGCGGGATTTACTGTACTAATATCAGCAAAAGTTACCGATCTGTAATTTTGAGAAAAATTAGAATAAGCCTCAATTTCTTTATTAATATCGTATGTCAACCCTAATCCTGTTAACAGAAATAATCTTTCATTTTTTCGATTCTCGTATATTGTATCATGCTGTATAACATTTAGAGCAGCATCCTGAACAATCCTTTCAAAATTACCCTTAGCTTTTGTGTTGATATACTCTAACCTAAAGCCAGGTGTGACAGACATTTTATCAGAAATTTTGATGATGTTTTCACCAAAAAGTGAAATGTTTTGATTTGGGTATTTATAAGATGATTGATTATTGTAATTTGGAAATTCATCATTGTAGAAATGAAAATCTGAATTTGACATATCACTTCCTGGACCCTGTTGACTTTCATTATTTGCGAAGTATAATTTTGATCCTAAAACAAAGATTGATTCTTTTTGAAAAAGCTTATAATTATTTAAAAATTTAGTTTCCAATCCCATATTTTTAAAATCTCCATAGATTAAATCTCTAGGACCATTACTATCAATTTGATCAACTCTATTTACTCTAAAGCCTAATGCATACCTCTTGGCATTCAACCCAAATAAATTAATCGAAAATGATTTGTTTGAACGAAAATTATGATTAAATGTAAGATTATATAATAACCAATCTACACTGAACCAATTTCTTTTTCTGTTGGATTGAAATGGGTTTAAAGAGAACATCGCATCATTTAAACCTCCGGCTTGTTGCGTTAAATAAGTAAAGTAAGTTAAGTCAAAAGATAATTTTGATTTTTTACTGAAATCATAGATGGTTTTTAAAAAGAAATTCTTTGAGTTAAAAAAAGAATTTTTTCTAAAACCATCTCCCTGCTTGAAATTGAAATAGCTGTAGTACCTAAATTTACCAGATGATCCCTTAAAGCTGGTAAAATTTGTAAAAAGATTATTACTTCCTAAAGAGTTTCTAATAACAACCTCTTGTTTTTGATTTAATTTTGGTTCTTTGATAACAAAATTAACCAATCCTCCAAATTGTGTTCCGTATTGAAGTGAAGCAGCACCCCTGACAATTTGTATGTTTTTGATAGCTTCAGCAGGAGGCGTATAATAGCTTTCAGGATACCCTAATACATCTGCACTAATGTCATAACCATTTTGTCTTGTGTTGAAGTTAGAAGTTCTATTAGGGTCTAACCCCCTACCTCCAATATTTAATTGCAATCCGGCATCATCGTTTTGATAAATATTAAGACCTGCAACTTGAGAAAATATTTGTCTGGAATTGTTACTGGCAAGATTAGCCATACTCTGATCCACCAGTATTACTTCACTTTTTTTACCTTCAAAAATACTAGTACCTTCTACAGCACTTAGTCTTTCTAATGAAAAAACCTTTTCATTTCTAGCTATTATTTCAATTTCGTCTAGATTCTCAACTAAAGGTTTCAAATAAATTAAATCTGAATATTTTAGTTGGTTAATACCCTGTTCATAAACAAAATAATTTTCAGAGTAGAATGTTAAAATAGAATCATTATTTCTTATAAAACTGAAGTAACCCCTATCATCTGTAATTGTCAAAAGACCTCTAGTGTCAGAATAAATTTTAACATTGGAAATCACACTTCCGGTAATATCTTCTAACACATAACCAGAAAAATCTACCTGGCTAAATAATGAATTCGAAAAAATCGAAATGCAAAATAATATTCTATAAAAAACTTTTAATCTCATCTTTAAATGGTAAAATCCACTTTTTATTTTTAAAATTTATTTTTTCATTATATAAGTCTACCTCAGGATCAATAAATCTTTGACTTGGTCTTCCGTTAAGAGTTACATAACTTTCTGCGTAAACAGAAATATCTTCAAATCCTTTCTTTTTGTAAGTATCACCTAGATAATGTGCATATTCTATTATCATATCAGGTTGAAAACTCATCTGCTTTTCCTGAAATTTCGTCAAATATAAACTGTTATCAACTAATTCAGAATTACCAGATGAATTATCAACAATTTTAAATGTTGTGTATCCAGCTTTTTCAATTAGCATAACTCTCCAAGAAAACCTATAACCTTGCTCAGTCCAAAACAACTCACCAGGATATGAAAAACTTCTTAACGGAATTAAAACTTGCCAAAGAAAAAAAACAGAAACAATTAGCGGAAATAATTTTATATTGTATTTATGGATATTAGGAATAAACACTTCCTTTAATCCATTATATCGGTTAAATATTTTCTTTAATAAATCCAAGATTTTTTTGTGTGTGGAGTTACCAAAAAATATAATGCAACTAAAAATCATAATCAAAGGAAACATACCTATTGCTGGGAATAAAATTCTTGTAAGGACATGAAACACAATAACCATGATAAAAGCAAAGAACCTTGTTCTTCTGTACAAAAGAAGAAAAGGGATAAAAACATCATATAACATTCCGCCCCAGCTAAACACATAGTATGTGTAATTATTCTGAAGCAATGTTTCACCAATAATAGGAATTGTATATTTTGTTTTTAACCAAATTTTAAGGGGTTGAGCATTTATCAACCAATCTGAGTTTATTTTAGCTAATCCTGCATACAAATAAACTATTAAAAGCATTAACTTAAGTGAGTCAATAGTCCATTTGGGGACCTTTGTATTATTTTTTGAGTCTATCGCAAAATATGAAGCACAGGGTAAAAAAATCATTAAAAAGGACAATGAACTAACCAAATAATAATGATTTAAATAGGTAGTTTTATCCATTAATTCAATGTAGGTAAAACTTAAAAAAAGAGTAATTATAGCTATTCTATACTTATATCCAAGCATAACAAATAACGCAGAAGTAAAACATATTATAAATAAAAAATATGTGTAAATTCCAATTGGTTTTACCCACGAAAATCCTAGAAATGAAAAATGAAAATCAGGCTCTAAATACAAAGATTCGATCCACCCGTTAAACCAAAATCTAATGATACTAAACATGACTAATAACCCAAAACCTATACGATAAACAGCCAAAGGATATGGGTTGGATTCTTTATTTAAATATTTAGATATTCTTTGTGTCATATTATTAAATTGAACTAGTCACAATCAAATGTTGTTTTACAATCGCTACTACAAATACCTAGCGTATAATCAGAAATACCATGAAAATTTAATGCAATGCATGAGTTTCCATAAGTAACATCATCGCACCCGCACACAGGATCAAAAATTGTTGGGCAGTCCAGATCAATATTCATAAGATCTTCGTTGACACAAAACTCTTCAATTGAATCAGACTCGTCTTTTTCACAAGAGATTATTATAATAGAAAAAAAAATCATTATGATTCTAATCGCCATCAGCATCGTAATAATCAACTGAAATACCTAAAATTGAAAGCATATTAGTCTTTAATCTAACTACACCCTGTTGAATAACATCAAAAGCCTCAAGCATTTTTATATTCTCTATTAAAATTTGAGTAGAAAAATTGTCATTTAAAGAATTAACTTTTTCAACAGAATTATCAAAAGAAGTGGTTATGTCATCTTGCAAACCAATAAACATGGAAGAATCAGAATAATTAGTGTCATCTAGATAAGCTAAATAATCATATAAACCTTCACCATCAGTCTGGGCATTAAAATGAATTCCTCTAAAAAATTTATCACATGCCTCTAATGCCTCGAGAGTCAATAATTTGGAGATATCACCTTTAAAGTAAGCCTCAACTTTATCCGGATATTCACCAGACCAGACTCCGGCAGGAATACCAATTTTATTGGCTCTAAGGCCTTTTTCGTAATAATAAACAAAGTCATTTGCTAACATATTTAGACTAGAACTAGACGTGTTACCAGATGAATTGATGAAGTCATTTTTGTTTTGTTCCCAATAATCAATTACTGAATCAGTGTTTGTGATCATTTTTTGAATCAATATTGTTAAATAATTCAGTGTGAGATTGTTTTGTTGATCCTGACTATATATTGATAATATAGTTTCATTAGTATCACCTGCAATTCCAAATAGTAAATAATCAATGGCAGGAAAACCTTGAGCAGAATACTGATTTGGATTATTGTCTAAATCTATATTATTTGAATTTATATTCTCGTTGATTCGTGATACATTGGCTGGGTAAATATTCATTTTAGAGGCATAATAAATCTCCTCTGCATAACCGATATTAAACATTTCAATATGCTGCCAGGCTTTATAAGTTTCAACAAATTGCATTTGTAATTCTTCTAGATTAGATAAACTTCTATCATCTGTAAATGCATTTAGAGAATTTTCAAATAAACCTAATTCATCATCAAAATTCAGATGAGATGGAATTATAATATTATTTACAAGATTAGAAAGAAGATCCATACGATTATAATTATCGGATGATTCTGGAGTTGAATTATCCTCTGAACATGAAAATAAAACAACAAAGAAAAACGATAACATAAAATATTTATTTTTCAACATAAAATTAATTTTATAAATAGGAAACAGCGATAAAATTATCATCGCTGCTCCCATTCAAAATTTAGAAAACAAAAAAAATAAATTGGTATAAGAATACCTATTTATATATTTTAACTAATATTTAATGTCACACCATTAGCTTCAAATGCTTGAAGAACAAGTGCAATCATTCCAGGATATGGAGCAGTTGCAGGTGCGGTTAATACTCCTGGGTCAACCGAATGAAAATCTCCTAAATAATTATCTAAGAAATACTCAACGGTAGTTCTATCCATGAAGGGCTCATCATTTCCATTATTGGTGAACGATAAACTTAATAGAAAGCCCCAAGCTTCAGAAAGTGAGTGGTGAGCTTTAGCTACATTACCTGCCTCAAGCTTTGCAACATAATCGTTCATGTAATGAATAGCATAGTATCCAATTACTTTGGAAAGCTCAACCTTAATTATAGCTGCTTGCTGGTCTCTCAAATCGTAGTCTTTATTTACGATTGCAGTTCTTCCCATGATGAAAGCGTCATAAACAACTTGACCGATTCCAGGCTCATAACCTCCATCTTCATCGACTTTTTTGAAATACTTCATTAGAAGACTTCCATTTCCTGATGGACTTGCACCAGCATTTGCTAAGTTATCTCCTTCCAATCCATATAGGTATCCAAAACCTTCATCCCATTTGTGTTCCATGTCTGTGTAATTATTATCACCAGAAAGCACATCGTTATCATTGTCATCGATTCTACTTCCAGAATCTAGTTGATTTGGATGAATATAATTGTTAACAATCTGATCAAGAGTAAAAGCTCCAATCAATCCTTTAAAAAATAATTGATCAAGTTCTTGACCAGCTGCATTTATATGGTATGTTGAAGCTCCGTCCGGTGTAGAAATAGCACCAGGTACTCCAGCTGAAGCATCTTGATTCCAATTTGGAACTACATTAGCAGCATAATCAGAAATCATATCGTCAAATCTTTGCTTTGTAGCTGCACTACCAGCAAGGGTTGAAGCAGATGTTTTACTACCAATAATTTTAGATGTACCATTTAATGATTCATCAGCAAAACCTGCAGATCCGTTACCGTCACCATTAAACATTAAATCAAGACCAGAAGCCGTAGATTCATTAGAGTTTAACGCTGAGTAAAGCTCTTCAGCTTGGGTCAATCTAGTGGTTTGGCCTCCAAAACTTACAGTTGAAGCACCATCTCTTGTAAATTCATATGATGATGGAGGAACTATGGTATTACTACCTTGGTTGTCATTATCATCATCTGAGTCACAAGAAAAAACAAATATTGCCAATGATAATAACATTGACTTGTAAATTAAATTTTTCATAATAATTGTATTTATTTTAAATTTTCAGGTGCAAATATAAGTATTAGTTTAGATTCAGTCTAAATAAAAATAAAAAAATTTAAGAAATTTATTAAAAAAAAATACTGTATATCTGTAAGCGTTATATTATTTAGAATGAAAATCAATTAACAGATTGAACCCTAAGCAAAACTATTGAACTTATAGCGTTACTTTAATAACAAAATTAGATTTTATATTTGCAACTTATTAGCAAATAAATGATTGGATTAATAAGTTTGAATTATAAAATTGCACCTGTTCAAATCCGTGAACTTTTTTATCTATATCCCGATCAATATTTAAATATATATAAAAGTTTAATCAGTAAATCTAAGATCAAAGGATTATTTATAATCTCTACTTGTAACAGAACAGAAATCTATTTTGAAACAATTTCTAGTGAATCATCAAGCAAAAGTTTTCACTCTGTTATTATGACCCTAAGTAAACTCAAAAAATTTAATGACGGATTAAGACCTTATATCAAGAAGAAAGATGGAGTAAATGCAGTTTCAAAGCATTTATTTAGGTTGGCTAGTGGACTCGAGTCAATGATTGTTGGCGAATATCAAATAGTTGATCAAATTAAATCTGCCTATAAAGTTTGTAAGACAAATAAAATGTTAAGCCCAACTTTAGAAAGGATGATACAAAAATCGTTAGAAGCTAGTAAATACATAAGAACAAATTCAGAAATTGACAAAGGAGGTATCTCTGTAAGCTCAGCTGCAATTGACCAATTGGGTAACGTATCGAATTCAAAAAATCTTTCAATATTATGTGTTGGTGCTGGAAGAACATCCAAGCTATCTATAAAGCAACTTATTTCAAAAAAATTCAAAAATATATTCATAACAAATAGAACCGAATCAAATGTTACTCCGATTTTAGAAAAATTTAATCTAAAGCTGGTAAAGTTCAATTCATGGAAAAAAATGTTAAATTCTGTAGACATAATTATATTCAGCACGTCATCCAAAAAACCTCTATTATCTGATATTGACTTAAAAAATATTGATAAACAAAGAAAAAATAAAATTGTACTAGTTGATCTTTCTGTACCAAGAAACATAGTCATTAAAAAAACATATAAGAACGTTGATCTTGTTGATCTTGATAATTTAAAGGATAGAGTAAACGAAAATTATAATAAAAGAATTTCTGAAATAAATAAAGCAGAATTGATGATTGAAAGCTTTATTAATGATTTTACTGGATGGGTAAATAAAAGAGAACTTAGACCTACCATTATTTCGATAAAAAAAGAAATAAAAAATTTAATTTCAGACTCTT
This sequence comes from uncultured Bacteroidota bacterium, assembly GCA_902510475.1. Classification (GTDB taxonomy): domain Bacteria; phylum Bacteroidota; class Bacteroidia; order Flavobacteriales; family Flavobacteriaceae; genus MED-G13. Next base: position 22,828 of record CABXCC010000015.1, read on the forward strand.
CTGTAAAAAATGATGAAAACAAACAGATAGAAGAAATTTACGATAAACTTTCTGATAAACTTGTAAAAAAAATTATATCGGTCAGTGATAACGGCAAAAATACTGATGCTCTAAAAATTATAAATAAAATTTTTGTTAGCAATGAATAAAGTAATCATTGGAACAAGATCTAGTAATCTGGCCCTAACCCAAACTAAATTTGTTATAAAAAAACTTAAGGAAATTGACCCTACAATAGATTTTGTTATTAAAAAAATTAAAACTAAAGGAGATATTTTATTGGATAAGGATTTAAATAACATTTTAGATAAAGGTTTTTTTGTCTCTGAAATTCAAAATGAATTAATAAATAAATCTATTGACTTTGCTGTTCATAGCCTTAAAGACCTACCTACTGATACAAATAAAGATCTAATTTCATTTACCGTGACCGAAAGAGAAAACCCAATGGATGTTCTTGTAATGAATAAAAGTTCAGAGAAAAAAGAATTAAAAGAATTAAAGATAATAGGAACATCATCTTTGAGAAGAAAACAACAGTTACAATCAATTTCAGATAAAATATCCATAAAAAGTATTCGTGGAAATGTGGAGACTAGATTACAAAAGCTAGACCAAGGTCAATATGATGGAATCATTCTAGCTGCAGCTGGATTAAACAGATTAGGGCTGCAAAACAGAATTTCAAGGTTTTTTAATTTATCTGAAATTACACCCTCAGCTGGACAAGGAGCGCTTGCCGTTGAATGCCGGGCAAATGATATCAAAACTATTTCGGTTCTAAAAAAAATACAGCACAAACAAACCGAGATTTGCGTTAACGAAGAAAGAAAATTTTTAAATACAGTTGGTGGAGGCTGTTCATCACCAGACGCTGTTTTATGTGTTTTCAAGGATGAAGAAATAGAAATAAGTGGAAGAGTTTTCAATAAACGAATGAATGAATATGTTGAACAAAAGATAATAGACAAGCATAAGAATCATAATAACATTGGGATCAAGCTTGCTAGATCAATGATGTCAAAAATTAAAGATAATATCATAAGTAATATAATATTAACCAACGAAGGCGATGTTTCAGGATTTAATAAATTGAAGGAGAATAATTTAATCACTCATCACTTCCCTATGATTAAAATCAAACCACTTGAGTTTAAACTTGACATTTCAGAAAATTATGATTTTATAATTTTTACTTCTAAAAATGGGGTTAGAAATTTTATTAACAAAACCGAAATAAACCATAAAACTAAATTTATATGTCTTGGTAAAAAAACAGAATTAGCTTTAAATGAATTAGGTTATAAATCATACTACACAGCTAAAAAAAATTACAGTAAAATTATGGCTGATGAATTGAAAGAAAATAATTTAATAAAGAATAGTAAAACTCTTCTTATTCAGGGTAAAATAGCAAAAAATGTGCTTCTAAATAGTCTTCAGAAAATTTGTAACGTCAAAAGATTAAATGTCTACAATACAGTGCCTGTAAAGGAAATTTATAGGGATTTAGAAAAACTTTTAAACACTCCGACCATGACAGTTTTTTCAAGCCCATCTTCTTTTGATTCATTTAAAAAATTTTACAACCCAAATAAAACCAATATAATTAGTATAGGAAATACAACAACAGAGCACATTATAAGCAAAGGATATAAATGTATTACAACCTCTAAAATGCAATCATTTGAAGGAGTTTCTGAATCAATTTTAAAATATTTAAATAAACTATGAATTTTCCAACTACAAGAATGAGAAGACTTAGATATAATAAGATTCTAAGAAATATGATTGAGGACACACACATTCGTTCATCTGATCTAATATACCCGATTTTTGTCACTGAGGGAACTGATGTTAAAGAACCAATTGAATCAATGCCTGGTCAATTTAGGTATTCAATTGATCATACAATTTTACTATGTGAAGAACTTTTAAGCAACAACATAAAATCAATTATTTTATTTGGTATAGTGAAAGAAAAGGATGATACAGGAAAAATATCTTGTAGCTCTAAAAGTATTGTCCCAAAAACAATAACCTACTTAAAAAACAAGTTTAAGAATGAATTATATATCATAGCAGATGTGTGTAATTGTGAATATACAAAACACGGTCATTGCGGCACTGTAATTGGAAATGATGTAGATAATGATTCAACACTGTTAACCTTAGCAGAACAATCTCTAATTTTAGCTAAAAGTGGTGCTGACGCACTGGCTCCCTCTGACATGATGGACGGAAGAGTGGGTTCGATTAGAGAAATTTTAGATAAAAATAAATTTGAAAAAATTCCAATTTTTCCATATTCCGTGAAATACAGTTCAGCATTTTATGGGCCGTTTCGTGATGCTGCGAACAGTTCACCATCATTTGGTAGCAGGAAAACATATCAGATGAATTTTAAAAATTCTGATGAAGCTATTAACGAAGTAAGATTAGATTTAAATGAAGGTGCTGATATTATAATCATCAAGCCAGCAATGTCATATTTGGATATAATCTATAAAATTAAAGAAAGATTTAATATTCCTATAATAGCCTATAATGTAAGTGGTGAATATTCAATGGTTAAAAGTGCATCTGAAAATAATTTCATTAGTGAAATGGAAATTATTTTGGAAATACTTCACTCAATAAAAAGAGCTGGTGCTAATGCAATAATTAGCTACCACGCACTAGAAGTCGCTAAATTTTTAAAAAAAAATAATGTATAATAAAAGTGAAATTGCTTTTGAGCAATCAAAAAAACTTATTCCAGGTGGTGTTAATTCACCTGTTAGAGCGTTTAAAAGCGTAAAATGCAACCCAATATTTTTTGATCACGGAAAAGGAAGTAAACTTTACGATGTAGATGGAAACGAGTTCATTGACTGTATTTCATCATGGGGGCCTCTAATTTTTGGCCATGCAGATAAAATAACGCAAGAAAAGCTGAACGAATATCTTTTAAAAGGGACAACATATGGAGCTCCAACTATAATTGAATCAAAAATGGCTAAAAAAATCATTGAACTCGTTCCTTCGATTGAAAAAGTAAGAATGGTTAATTCAGGAACAGAAGCAACTATGAGCGCTATAAGACTTGCCAGAGGATATACCTCAAGAAATTTGATTTTAAAATTTTCAGGAAATTATCATGGGCATGGAGATAGCTTTTTAATCAAGGCTGGTTCAGGAGCAATGACATTGGGGTTACCCGATAGCCCTGGAGTTACCAAAAACACAGCAAAGGATACTATTATTGCTGAATTCAACTCTATTGAATCGGTTAAAGAACAGTTTAAACAAAATCTCGATCAAATAGCTGCCGTGATTATAGAACCTGTAGCTGGAAATATGGGACTGGTTAAGTCTAGAAGAGATTTCTTAGTTGAGTTAAGAAATATTTGCGATGAAAATAAAACTCTTCTCATATTTGATGAAGTAATGAGTGGGTTTAGATTAGCGGCTGGGGGTGCTCAAGAGGTATATAACGTAATACCTGACATAACAACATTAGGTAAAATTATTGGAGGAGGTCTTCCGGTTGGAGCTTATGGAGGAAAATCTGAAATAATGGATTTCTTAGCACCAAATGGGCCTGTTTATCAAGCTGGAACTCTTTCTGGAAACCCATTAGCTATGAGTGCTGGTCTTTCTGTTTTAAACAGACTAAATAAAAAACTTTATGAAAAGCTAGAAAATATAACAAAAAAAATCGAAAAAGGATTCCTAAAAAATATCAAAGAAACCAAAAGCAAAGCGATAGTTAATAGGGCAGGCTCAATGATGACCTTATTTTTTACTGACCAAGAAAAAATTGAAAGCTATAATGATGCCGTGAGATGTAATTTAGACCAATATGCCAAATATTTCAAAAACATGTTAGATATGGGTATATATTTACCACCCTCACAATACGAATGTATGTTTATTTCCTCTGCGTACAGCGAAAACGATATTAAAAAAATTATTGATTGTAATAAAAAATCCCTTGAATTACTATGATAGAAAATAACATATTTATAGATAATATAAACGGAAAAAAAACTTCTAGACCGCCAGTTTGGTTCATGAGACAAGCTGGAAGAATACTACCCTCCTATCTAGAATTGAAAAAAAAATATTCATTTGATGAATTAATGCAGGACAAAAGTTTGGCTGCCAAAGTCACTTTATTGCCAATTAATGACCTGGGTGTTGATGCAGGTATATTATTTTCAGATATTTTAGTTATTCCTAAAGCATTAGGGCTTGAGCTAGAGTTTACCATTACAGGGCCAAAATTTAATAATGCATTAAATCATAAAATTGACATGAAAAACTTGAATTTTGACCCAACAAAACTTGTATATATTTACGATAACATCAAAGAAATAAAATCACAAAAACCAGATTCACCCCTTATTGGATTTTGTGGTGGCCCATTAACTACTCTGTTATTTATGTTTAGACGAAACGAGGCTAAAAAAGATTTCACTGATGTTATTAAACTTTTTTATAAAGAAAAAAAGAAATGCTTAAGTATCATGGAAATGATTACCGAAGCCTCCATTGAGTATGTTAAAAACCAGATAAATAGTGGGATTGATTGCTTTCAATTATTTGAGACATATTGCGGGATAATTCCTGAAGAAATGTATACTGAGATTGTTTTACCTTTTTCTAAAAAAATATTGAATGTAGCAATGGAAAAAAATTGCAAAACAATTTTTTTTCCAAAGAATTATAATTTCGGATTAAAACAAATTAATAAGGGTATATGTGATTACACCAGTATTGACTGGCAAATTCCTCTTGAAACGGCACGAACATTGTTAGATAAAAATGTTGGAATTCAAGGCAATATGGATCCTAGATTATTTTTTTCTGATAAAAAGTATATTGAAAACTATTTGACCAGCTTAAAAAGATTTGGTGAGAAAAATAATAATTGGATTTTTAATTTAGGACATGGGTTTATCCCAGGGATTGATGTTAATAATGTCCGTTTTGTGGTTGACTGGGTAAAAAGTACAAATTGGAATAGATAAAATGAAAGTCGATAACACTTTACTAAAAAAATTTAATAAAAAGGGTCCTAGATATACCTCCTATCCGCCTGCAACTCATTTTACAGAAAAATATGACGATAAAGATTTTATTAATTCAGTTATTAATTCTAATAATGAAAACCCACAAAATGTTTCTGTTTATATTCACATACCCTTTTGTCCTCAAATCTGTCATTTTTGTGGATGTACAACAGAATCAGGATTTACAAAACCTTTTTTAGAAAGATATATAGATGCATTAATGAGAGAAATTGAATATGTGTCTAAATATATTAATGAAGACAGAAAATTGACACAGATACATTGGGGAGGTGGAACCCCCAATGCAATTTCATTGAAATATATTGAAAAAGTAACAAATAAAATCAAAGAATGCTTTAACCTTTCTAACGAGTATGAAATGGCCATAGAATGTAGCCCGGCACACTTAGATTTTAAACACATCGAACTCTTAAAACAATTTGGTTTTAATAGGATCTCTTTGGGAATTCAAGATTTTAATGAAGAGGTCTTAGATGCAATTAACAGGAGAAGACCAAAACATCCAATTGATAAAATTATTAATAAGATTCACTCTGAAGGTTTCACTGGGACTAATATAGATTTAGTTTATGGTCTTCCGCTTCAAACCATAGAAAATTTTGACGATTCAATAGAAAAAGCGATTGAATTAAATACAGATAGGATTGTAACTTTTTCATATGCGCACGTACCCTCAATATTGCCAAGACAAAAAATTCTTGAAAACATAGGTTTTCCGTCATCAAAAGAAAAAGCCCAGATGTATAATAATGCATACAGAAAGTTTACAAAAGCAGGTTATGTAGCAATTGGAATGGATCATTTTTGTAGGCCTGATGACGAATTTTATGTTGCCCTAAAAAACAATCAACTTCACAGAAATTTTCAGGGTTATTGTACTAAAAAAACCACTGGACAAGTTTATGGTTTTGGAGCATCTTCTATATCTCAGCTATTTTCAGCATATAGTCAAAATGTTAAAAATGCTGCCCAATACATCAAAAAAATTAATGAAAAAAATACAGCAGTTTTAAGAGGTTATTCAATCTCTAAAGATGAAAAGATTATCAGAGATATTATTAATTCAATTATGTGTAATTATTATGTTGATTTTTCTGAAATTTCAGAAAAATTTCAAATAGATAAAAATTATATCAAAAATTTGGTTGATTTCAATACTAAAAAGTTTAGTGATTTTATTGACTTAAACATAATGCAAATCAAGAACGACAGAATAGTTGTTTCTCAAGAAGCAAGGCTGTTTATCAGAAATATAGCAATGGAGTTTGATCCATTATTAAATAATAAAATTGGTACTTATTCAAAAACTATATAATGAAAGGTTTATTGCTAATAAATTTAGGATCCCCAGACAGTACATCTATTAGTGATGTAAAAAAATATTTAGATGAATTTCTAATGGACAAAAGAGTTATAGGGAAAAGCTATATTTTCAGGTGGATACTTGTAAAGCTAATTATTTTGAATTTTAGGCCTAAAAAATCTGCAAAAGCATATAAAAAAATATGGTGGAAAGAAGGATCACCATTAATAGTTTTGTCCAGAAGGCTATTCAAAAAAGTCTCAGATTATTTATCAATTCCGGTATCACTGGCTATGCGCTATGGATCGATCAGCATACATAATGGATTGAAGGAATTAAATAACAAAGGGGTGACAGAGTTTATAGTTTTACCTCTTTACCCCCACTATGCAATGTCCTCATATGAAACAGTAGTCGAGAAAGTGAAAGAAGAAGTTAAAATAAATTTTCCTAATAAAGACATTAAAGTTATTGAACCTTTTTACAAAGATTCAAATTACATTAAATTATTAAGCGATAAAATCAAAGAGACTATTTCAGATATTCAATATGATCATATACTATTTTCATACCATGGAATCCCTGTAAGTCATCTTAAAATATCAGATCCTACAAATTCACATTGCTATAAAAAAAATAACTGTTGCTCGATTGATTCTGAGGCCCACAAAACTTGTTATAAACATCAGGTTATAGTCACTACAGAATTGGTTGCAAAATATTTAGATTTAGAAGATAATAAATACAGTGTATCGTTTCAATCAAGACTAGCAAATGAACCTTGGCTTAAACCATATACTGATAGCGAACTTGAAAGATTAGCAAAAGAAGGTAAAAAGAATTTAGTGATTGTTACGCCTGCATTTGTTACCGACTGTTTGGAAACATTAGAAGAAATTGTAATGGAAGGCAAAGAAGAGTTTTTAGATGCTGGAGGTGAAAATTATTACTATGTTCCTTGCTTAAATGATGATGACAGCTGGGCTAAACTAATTTCAAAATGGACAAATCAATATATTGATGCATAGAAAATGAAAATAGATTCATTTAAGCAAGTTGATACAATAATTTTAGGTGCAGGCATTTCAGGATTAACCCTAGCTCATTATTTAAACAAAAAAAACCTCGATTTTTTAGTTGTAGAATCACAGCCAAAGGTTGGTGGAAATATTATTTCATTTGAAAAGAGTGGTTTTGTTTGTGAAAATGGGCCAAATACGGTCTTGTTAAATAAAAAATCAGTTGTTGAATTAATCGATGAAATTGGATTAAAAGACAAAATAATTTTTCCAAATGACTACAATAATAAAAGATTTCTATTAAGAAAAGGCAAACTAATCCCTATCCCACAAAACTTTATTGAATTTATTAAAACAAATCTTTTAAGTCTAACATCAAAATTGAGATTGATAATTGAAATTTTTATTCCAAAACATAACCGTAATGTTTCTGTTAAAAGCTTCTTTAAAAAAAGATTTGGAAACAATTTTGAAGAAATTTTCGTAGAGCCATTTCTGACAGGTATTTATGCAGGAGAAACTAATAAAATGAGTACAAAACATGTCCTAAATAAAATTTGGAACATGGAACAAAAGAGCGGAAGTATAATTATTGATTCACTAAAGAGGAAAAAAAAAATAAACAAATCAAGATCTTTTAATTTTAAAAATGGTCTTATCGATTTCGTTTTAGCAATCAACAAAAACATAAGCAACAAAATAATTTTAAAAAGCGAGGTCACATCTGTAAAAAAAATAAAAAAAGGTTATGAAATCATTATAAATAATAACACCAAATATCATTGTAAAAAACTGATAAGTACCCTTCCAGCATTTGGACTAGCAAATATAATTTTTGATGAAAAAATTTCTAAAAACTTAAAAAAAATAAACTATTGTCCAATTATGGTTCTTCACCTTGGAATTGAAAAATCCAAAATCAAAGAAAATATTGACGGATTTGGTGTCTTAACTAAAAGAAAAGACAATCAAAGTTTTCTAGGAATTCTATTTAACAGTAGAATATTCCCACATGTTGCCCCTCAAGGAAATGATTTGCTAACAGTCATTATTGGTGGAGCTAGACAGCCTCAATTAATTGATCAGGATGTAAATAAATTAAAAAAAACAATAATTAATGAAATAAGAAAAATCATTTCTTATGATGGAAAAATAATTATGGAAAATAATTTTTTATGGAAAAATGGAATCCCTCAATATGATTTAGATCATGACGTTTTGATAGGAAATATCTCTGATTTTCATAAAAAAAATAAGAACTTTTATATCCTTGGGAACTACATTAAAGGAATTTCAGTAAGCGATTGCATTCAAAATGCATTTGAACTTTCAAAAAAATTATGAGGTAAAAAAACTTGAACAATTTTTATCAAAGAAAATTAAATCCTCGTTTGAATAATTAAAAAAAACTTCAGAATTAACCTTAACGGGCTTTTTTGAAATAATAGTCCAAATATTATTTTTATAACTACCAATCAATTTATAATCTTTTCCTTGAAAAAAACATTTTTCTACAATCATAGAATTAGAAGAGTTATCTACTATTTTAATGTTTTCTGGTCTAATGTAAAATGTTTTATTTTCAATTGGAAATTTATTAATGTCACCCAATATTTCTGCACAATAACAGTTGGCAGGCTCACAATACATTGTTTCAGGACTTGAATATTGTTGCACTATTCCCGCTTTGAAGATTAGTATTTTATCAGAAATGTTAAGTGCATCGTTAATATCATGAGTAACTAAGATTGTTGTTATTTTACTCTTCCTGATTATTCTACATATTTCATCTCTAATAGTAAATTTAATATTTGCATCCAAATTGCTAAAAGGCTCATCCAATAATAAAAGATCAGGCTCTCTGATTATAGATCTTGCTATACAGGCTCGTTGTTGCTCACCACCAGAAATTTCATGAGGATATCTATTCAAAAGATCCTTTAAACTTGTTAGGTCAATGATATTATCAAAATTTTTATGATAATCCTTACCAAGATTAAAACAAATATTTTCTTTGATGCTTAAGTGTGGAAATAATGGATAATCTTGAAAAACGTATCCGATCTTTCTTTCTTGAGGTTTAATAAAAATATTTTTACCGTTAATTAACTTGTTATTCAAAGATACACTACCAGAGTTAGGCATCTCCAACCCTGAAAGACATTTTAAAAAAGTAGATTTTCCCGATCCGCTTTCGCCAACAAATGAAATTAATTGACCCTTATCAACAGAAAAGCTCAAATCATTAATAACAGCCGATCCGTTATTATAACTTTTGACAAGATTTTTAACTTCTAAGTACATCTGATTTATCTAAGAATATTTTTAAAAAGATTAGTAATATACAGCAAATTAATATAATAACTGATGAATATATACTTGACAATGGAATCATTTCTTCAACTGCAAACTCATAGGTTTGAGTTGCTAGTGTGTCAAAATTAAAAGGTCTCAATATCAGAGTTATGGGAAGCTCTTTCATAAGGTCTATAAAAACTAAAGTCAAGGCTGTAAAAAAAGAATATTTATTAATAGGGAAATATATTTTTTTGAAAATTTGAATGTTAGATAATCCTAGATTTTTAGCAGAATTATTATACGAGTCAGGGTGCTTTTCAAGACTTGACTTAATTGGGGACTTTCCTACAGCCATAAATCTTATAACATAAGCATAAATAAGAATCAAAAAGTATACTGAGAAATTTCCCATAATACTAGCTTGATCGTTTAAATTGTCAAGGTAGGTTATAAAAATTATTACAGCCAAAGCAATAACAGCCCCAGGGATTGAGTAACCAAGTGAGATAAATTGATTTATATAATAATATAATCTTGACTTAGATATCTTTTCGTTGTAAAGAAAAAAAGTCGAAAATATTAGTATTAATATTGAAGCAATTAGAGAAACCGAAAAAGAATTAAATGTTAAATTAAATAGTCTTTCAAAATCAATGTTTTCAAGATTGGAGTAAATGTTTAACAGATTAAAAATTACTGGAACAATAAAAGCTAAAATAATCGGTATCAAACAAGCAACATATATAAAATATAATCTTGATTTATTTGGGGAGTTAAGAGATAATAATTTACTATTTTTTGAAAAATTAAATTTTTTATTTTGATTGAAAATTTTTTCTGTTAAAAATAAAAAAGCAACTATAAATAAAAGGATTGAAGATAATTGTATAGCAGCGCCAGTATCATTCATAGAATTCCATGACCTAAATATCCCAATTGTATAAGTGTTTACACCAAAATATTTTACTGCTCCATATTCGTTTAACACCTCCATTACTACTAAAAATAAACCCGAAAATATTGCGGGTTTTGAAAGAGGTAAAACAACCTTTATAAGAGTTTGATATCCGTTTAAGCCTAAGTTTTTGGCTATATCATAATAGCGGGATCCAAATAAACTAAATGCAATTCTTGAGACACTATAAATGTACGGATATAGAGAAAAAGCTAAAATAACCCCTAAAACCTCAATTTGTAATAAATCATAAGTGATTTTAAAAGGACCTGTAAAACTTAAAATTTCACTATAGATAAATGCCATGATGTATGTTGGAATCGCTAGAGGTAAGTAAAGAATTAAATCAATAAACTTTCTTCCATAAAATTTATAATTACTTACATACCAGGCGGGAATAATTCCAAAAATTAAAGAGAATAATGATGTGATTAAAATCAGGTAAATTGTATTAACCGTATAATCAAAAAGTAGATTTTCAAATAAATAAATCAGAGAATCTGTTTCCTGTAAAAAAGATTTCACCAATAAAAATAGTATAGGTAAAAAAATTACGGAAAATAGTAGTAATGCTATTTTATCAAAAAATCTACTCCTTTTCAAATTAAAATTACTTCCATCCAGTTTTATCAAAAATCTTTATCGCATCTTCACGATATATACCTAGCGCGTTAAGATCTAAATTATCACGTTTAAAACTACCCCAGGATTGAACTAAGTTAGACGGCTTAACCATAGGATTTGCTGGATACTCATAACTGTTGTTAACATATGTATTCTGAGCCTCTATTCCTGTTAAATATTCTAACAATTTCATTGCGTTTTCTTTATTTGGTGCATTTTTTGTCATCGCAAAACCAGAAATATTTATATGAGTACCTCTTTCACTCTCACCTTGGTTGGGAAAGAATACTGAAACTGAGTTTCCTGCATCTACCTCTGACTGCTTTTCAGAAGAAAGTAATAACCCTATATAATAAGAATTTACAATTGCGACATCTCCTTGACCAGCTGCTATGGCTTTTACCTGATCTCTGTCATTACCCTTCGGATCTCTAGCAAAATTTCTAACAACTCCAGAAGACCAATCTGTTATTGCCTCTTCTCCTAAATTTGCGTACAATGATGACATTAAGGCCTGATTATATGCGTTTGATGATGATCTAACTAACAATCTTCCTTTCCATTTGTCATTTGCCAAATCTTCATATGTACTAAGTTCAGATTTTTTAACTCTTTCATTACTGTAAACCAACAAACGAGCTCTGTAAGTAATGGGGATCCAGAAACCATTAATATCTTTTAAATCATCACTTACATTGGATTCGATCACATCGCTATTGATCTTTTGAAAAAGCCCCATTTCTACTCCTTTTTGAAGTTTTCCTGCATCTACGGTAACATACAGGTCAGCAGGACTATTTTTACCTTCATTTTTTAATCTTTCAAGTAATTCATCATCACCAGCTTTGATAACATTAACTTTTATCCCTGTAAGTTTTTCAAAGTTTTCATATTGCTTAATATCCACTTGGTAATGTCTTTTACTGTAAACATTAACTTCATTTGGGTTATTTTCTTCACACGAAAAAAAGATAATTAGCGAAAAAAAGAATATTATATATTTTTTCATTTTGATGTTATTTAGAGTTATTCTAAATTGCAAGATAATTAT
>CABXCC010000016.1 GCA_902510475.1 uncultured Bacteroidota bacterium
TTTCACTAGTCGGTAAATCACTACGAAGAAAATCACTAAAGGTTCAAAAAGAACAAGGACAATTTATATCTCTTGTTGATGAAACTTTATCTGGAATGAAGATTTTAAAAATATTCAATGCTGAAGAGAAGTTTCAAAAAAAGTTTATGAACTCAACGACTCGTTTTTATAAATTTTCCAATAGCGTTTTAAATAGAAAAAATTTAGCAAGCCCCTTGAGTGAATTTTTAGGAATCACTGCTATTGCTGGGGTGCTGTGGGTTGGAGGAATGATGGTTTTAAAAGAAAACTCACTGGATGCCAGTGCATTTATTGTTTATCTTGGATTAGCCTACAATATTTTAACTCCAGCAAAATCGTTAAGTAGAGCTACCTATAAAGTAAAAAAAGCAACAGCAGCAGCAGAAAGAATATTTGATGTTATTGATAACGACACAATCATACCAGAAAATAAAAACGCTATTGAAATTAATTCATTTGATCATAATATTGAAATTAAAAACATGTCATTTTCATATGAAAATGATGTTGTAATTAACAATTTAAATCTGATAATACCCAAAGGAAGTAGTGTAGCACTTGTTGGACAATCTGGAAGTGGAAAATCAACATTGGCTAACCTTATATGTAGATTTTACGATACACAGAAAGGGGAAATACGTTTTGACAATACAGATATAAAAAATCTAAAAAAAGAATCTTTGAGAAAAATGATTGGCTTAGTTACACAAGATTCAATACTTTTCAATGATACCATAAAAAATAACTTGTTGATTGCAAAAGAGGATGCAACAAACGATGAAATCATAAATTGTTTAAAAGTTGCAAATGCATGGGAATTTGTCAAAAAATTGCCTAAAAAAATCGATACAAATATTGGAGATTCTGGGAATAAGCTCTCTGGAGGTCAAAAACAAAGATTAAGTATTGCTAGAGCTGTCTTAAAAAATCCTCCAATTTTGGTTCTTGATGAAGCTACCTCTGCGCTGGATAGCGAAAGTGAAAAACTTGTTCAAACTGCTTTAGATAATCTAATGAAAGATAAAACATCTATTGTTATAGCACATAGGTTATCAACCATCCAAAATTCAGAAAAAATCATTGTACTAGAAAAAGGACAAATTATCGAATCTGGAAAACACAAAGAATTAATGAAAAAAGACGGTGTTTACAGTAATTTGGTTAAAATGCAATCCATTTAAACTTGTGTTTAAAAGAGGTGAATAACTATTTATTTTAAACAATTTATTCACTTATTAAATACATTATTTTCCGTTAAATTTAGCATTCATATTTATATATCATAATGATATCTTTTTTTCAAACTAACCATAAAATAATTTATGCTGTCCAATCAGAAAAAATAATTCCTATTGAAGGAATTAGTAAACTAGAATGGCTGTTTGGAAACGCTAAACTTGTTTCAGAAGAGAAGATAAAAAACAATTACATAGGGCCTAGAGCGGCAATGGTTTCACCTTGGAGCACAAATGCTGTTGAGATTACGCAAAATATGGGTCTTGAATCAATCAATAGAATTGAAAAATATTTGCTAGAAGACAGCATTTCTGACTTTGATCCAATGTTGAACCAAAGATTTAAAACTCTAAGTCAAGATTTATTTGAAATTAATATTGTCCCTGAAGAAATAAATTATATTAAAAATATTGATAAATACAACGCCAAAGAGGGTTTGTCATTAAATCTTGAAGAAATTGATTATTTAAATAATGTTTCAAAGGAAATCGGTAGGAAATTAACAGATTCTGAAATTTTTGGCTTCTCACAGGTCAATTCAGAACACTGTAGGCATAAAATTTTCAATGGTAAATTTATTATTGACGGAAATGAAAAGGAAATGTCTCTTTTTTCTCTAATTAAAAAAACTTCAAAAACTAATCCTGAAAATTTAGTTTCAGCATATAAGGACAATGTAGCATTTATCAAAGGGCCTAAAATCCAACAATTTTCCCCTAAAAGCGCTGACAAGTCAGAATTTTATAAAACTACAGAGATTGAAACGGTAATTTCTTTAAAAGCTGAAACACATAATTTTCCTACAACTGTTGAACCTTTTAACGGTGCTGCTACAGGATCAGGTGGTGAAATCAGAGACAGATTGGCTGGAGGGAAAGGGTCTATTCCGTTAGCTGGAACAGCAGTATACATGACTCCATATTCTAGAATCAATCCAAAGGAATGGGAGAATAAAATTGAAAGTAGAGAATGGCTTTATCAAAACCCCATTGATATATTGATCAAAGCATCAAACGGTGCCTCTGACTTTGGTAACAAATTTGGGCAGCCGCTTATTGCAGGGTCAATATTAACATTTGAAAACAATGACAAAAATGAAATTCAGTCATATGATAAGGTAATTATGTTAGCTGGTGGTATTGGTTATGCAAATAAAAAACATGCAATTAAGGAAAAACCGTCAAAAGACGATCTAATTGTAATAATGGGGGGTGATAATTACAGAATTGGTATGGGTGGAGCAGCTGTTTCATCAGCTGATACCGGTGAGTTCTCATCAGGAATTGAGTTAAATGCAATCCAAAGATCAAATCCAGAAATGCAAAAAAGAGTTGCTAATGCGATAAGAGGTACAATTGAAAATAAAAATAATTGTATTGTTTCGATTCATGACCATGGGGCTGGAGGACATTTAAACTGTTTGACCGAATTAGTCGAGGAAACTGGTGGGTTTATTGAACTAGACAACTTACCCATCGGTGATCCAACTTTATCAAATAAGGAAATCATTGGAAATGAATCTCAAGAGAGAATGGGACTGATCATTAAAAAGGAAAATATAGATGAATTTATTAGAATTTGTGAAAGAGAAAAAGCACCTGTTTATATTGTAGGCAAAGTTAGCAATGACAATAATTTTAAAATTTACTCTAAAAAATCTAATGAAAGCTGTGTTGACCTGAATTTAAAGCACTTTTTTGGAAGTTCGCCCAAAACAATACTTACTGATAATTCATTATCAAAATCATACAATAAAATTTCTTACGACTCAAGATATATACATAAATACTTAGATGATTTACTTAGTCTGGAGGCAGTTGGTTGTAAAGATTGGTTAACAAACAAAGTGGATCGCTGTGTTGGAGGTAAAGTTGCTAAGCAACAATGCGTTGGTCAATTACAGTTGCCTCTTAATAATTGTGGAGTTATGGCATTGGATTTTGAAACCGATAACGGAATAGCCACTTCAATTGGCCACTCTCCTATTTCTGGACTTATTGACCCTGTTGCCGGCAGTAGAAATAGTATTGCAGAAGCATTAACAAATATAATTTGGGCTCCAATAAAAGATAATATTAATGGAATATCTCTCTCAGCAAATTGGATGTGGCCATGTAAGAATAAGGGTGAAGATGCAAGACTTTTTAAAGCTGTTGAAGCCGTTTCTGAATTTGCGATTGATTTAGGTATAAATATCCCTACAGGAAAAGATTCCCTTTCAATGAATCAAAAATATAAGGATCAAGAGGTAAAGTCACCTGGGACGGTTATTATTTCTGCAACAGGCCATTGTGAAAATATCAATTTTGTAGTTGAACCTGTTTTTAAGAAAAATTATGGATCCATTTATTACATTAATATTTCAGATGACAAATTTAAGCTAGGTGGTTCCTCATTTTCTCAAATAAGGAGTAATATAGGACTTGAAACTCCATCAATCCAAAATCCTGAATTCTTCAAAAAAACTTTCAATGTCGTTCAGGATTTGATAAAAAATGATTTAATCATAGCAGGCCATGATATAGGATCTGGTGGTTTGATTACAAGCTTATTAGAGATGTGCTTTCCCAGCATTAATATTTCTGCAAATATTGATTTATCTGCTTTAAATGAGAAGGATTCAGTAAAATTATTATTTTCTGAAAATTGTGGTCTCATAATACAAAGCAAGTCTGATGAAATTGAAAAAATATTTTCCCAATTCTCAATTGATTATTACAAAATTGGTGAAGTAATTTCAGGTGATTCAATGATAATAAAAAATGATTCTGATGAATTTGTATTTGAAATACCCAAACTTAGAGACATTTGGTTTAACACCTCTACTCAACTCGACGCAAAACAAACTGCTAATAATTTAGCAAACGAAAGATTTAAAAATTACAAGAAACAACCTCTTAAATTTAAATTTCCAAAAGAATTTAAAGGTGAAATAAACACTGATTTAAATTCATCTAAACCAGTTGCAGCAGTTTTGAGGGAAAAAGGAAGTAATAGTGAACGTGAATTGGCAAATGCCCTTCACATGGCTGGCTTTCTTGTTAAAGATATTCATATGACAGATCTTATTTCAGGCCGTGAAAATTTAGAAGATATTAAATTTTTAGGTGCCGTTGGTGGATTTTCTAATTCAGATGTTCTTGGGTCTGCAAAGGGATGGGCTGGTTCATTTAAATACAATGAAAAAGCAAAAAAAGCATTAGTGAATTTTTTTAATAGAGAAGACACATTGTCAATTGGGATTTGCAACGGATGTCAATTGTTTATGGAATTAGATTTAATTTACCCTGAACACGAAAATCATGGTAAAATGACATACAACGATTCAAAAAAGCATGAAAGCATCTTTACATCTGTAAATATTAAAAAAAATAACTCGATAATGTTAAGTTCATTGGAGAACCTAAATCTTGGAGTTTGGGTCAGCCATGGTGAGGGTAAATTTAATTTACCTTACTCTGAAAATAAATATAATATAGTCGCAAACTATTCTTACAATGAATATCCTTCAAATCCAAATGGATCAGATTATAATACAGCAATGATGTGTAGTACTGACGGAAGACATCTTGTTACCATGCCCCATATTGAAAGATCTATTTTTAAATGGAACTGGGCCTATTACCCTGACAAAAGAACAGAAAAGGTAAGTCCTTGGATAGAAGCATTTACAAATGCCAGAAATTGGATCTTAAGTAATAAATGTATTTCGGAATAGTATTTGCCTATTTATACTTAAAATGAATAAATGAATCATATACGAGTATTAATTTTCTGTGCATTCTTTCCCTTTTTATGTTTTTCGCAAAAAAATGAAAAGTTTCATAAGGTTAAGATTAATTACACCTCTCCTGCCGATTTAGTAAAACTTGCCAATCAAGGTGTTTGTATCGACCATGGTCTTCACAAGAAAAATCACTTTTTTATTTCTGATTTTTCAGAATCAGAAATTGAAAAAATGTCATCTCTAAATTTTGATTATGAGATTTTAATTAACGATGTGACTCATTTCTACAAACAAAGAAATAAATTAAGTAATAAATCAGCTAAAAATATTTTTTGTGAAGAAAATGAAAATACATTCGAAACACCTGAAAATTATGATTTTAAACCATCCGACGAATTTGGTGGGTTTTACACTTACAATGAGATGCTCAGTGAATTGGATGATATGCACAATCTATATCCGGAAATTATATCATCTAGAAGTGACATTAAAGACGAAACCTTTTCTTCTTCCCCACATATTCATGAAACCTATGAAGGTAGATACTTACAGTGGGTGAAAATCTCTGATAATCCTAGTGTCTCTGAAGGGGAACCTCAAATATTATATACCGCTCTTCATCATGCAAGAGAGCCAGCATCATTACAACAATTAATTTATTTCATGTGGTATTTATTAGAAAATTACGATTCGAATGACAGTATTAAGCAAATTATTGATAATTCAGAATTATTTTTTGTTCCCTGTGTTAACCCAGACGGATATATTTTTAATGAAACAATAGAACCTAATGGTGGCGGAATGTGGAGAAAAAACACAAGAGATTCCCACGGAGTAGACAATAATAGAAATTATTCATACATAAATGAAAATGGTAATGAAGTATGGAATACATCAGGCACTTCAAATAATCCAAATAACAATACCTATGCTGGGGATGGACCATTTTCTGAATCGGAAAATAGAGCTATTAGATATTTTGTTGAGTCAAATAATTTTAAGATTGCGTTAAATAATCACACCTATGGAAACTTGCTACTTTACCCATACGGATATGATTATGATCAGACAACAGACGATGATGATATTTTCCAATTTATTTCTTCAGCACTTGTCAGTGAGAATAATTATAATAATATAATTAGTGCTGATTTATATCCTGCTGCCGGGGATAGTGATGACTTCATGTATGGCATGTTAAATACCGAAAATAATCAAGTACGAGAAAAAATATTTGCGATGACACCTGAGATCGGTAGTTCATTTTGGCCACAAGCATCAACAATTGAAGATATTTGTAAAGGAATGTTACATTTAAATCTTACTGCAGCTAAAATGATAGGAAACTATGCCTTCTTAAAAGATTTTACCGAAAACTTTATAAGTTCTAATACTTTTAGTGCAAACTTTGAATTACAAAGATTAGGAATTATTGATAATGGTAGTTTTAACATTCAAATCGAACCAATATCTTCAAATATTATTTCCACTACCCCAGAAATAAATATAAATTCATTAAATATCGGTGAAATTGTTTCCGAGTCATTTCAAATAGAATTAAATGAATCTATTACTTCTGGTGAGGATGTAATTTTTAAGTATATTTTGGATAACGGTTCATTCTCAGAAGAAATTATCGTAAAAAAAATATTCGGTGATCCTA
The DNA here is from genome assembly GCA_902510475.1 of uncultured Bacteroidota bacterium. Lineage (GTDB taxonomy): Bacteria > Bacteroidota > Bacteroidia > Flavobacteriales > Flavobacteriaceae > MED-G13. Next base: position 6,648 of record CABXCC010000016.1, read on the forward strand.
TTCTATTATTTGAAGATGAAAGTGATAATTTTTCTGACTATTGGACGATAGATTCGAGTTGGTCAGAAACTTATGAGGAATATAATTCACCACAAACCAGTATCACAGATTCACCTTATTCAAATTACAGTAATAATGCGCTTGAAACAATTAATCTTTTAGATGACATAAGTTTGTCAGGTTACTCATATGCTGAGATAAATTTTAATGCAAAATGGAATATAGAATCTGGTTATGATTATGTTCAGATTGAAATATCTAACGACGGTGGAGCTTCTTGGGTACCTCAGTGTGGCAATTATACCAGAAAGGGTGTTGAAACACAAGATGATGCTTTGAACGAACCCCTGTATGATGGGAATCAAGATGAGTGGGTTAATGAAAGTATTTTATTAACAGATTATATTGATCAAGAAATTTCAATTAGATTCAAACTTAAATCGGATGGAGGACTAAGAAGAGATGGTTTTTATTATGATGATTTTAAGATTAAAGCACTTTCTTCCAGCTTAAGTAGTTCTGAAAATACCCTGAATAAAGCTAAAATTTATCCCATACCTTCTGATAATATGATATATATATCGTCAGAAGAAGAGATTAAAGAAATTAAAGTTTTTGACGTTTTAGGCAAAGAGATTATGTACTTCAAACAAAATAATATTGAGAATATTTCAATAGAAAATTTAAAATTAGGGGTTTATTTAATTAAGTTATTTTCCCTAGAGGGTACTGAAAATCATAGGATTATAAAAAAATAATTTAATTTTAATTTAAATATACTATGCGGGCATACTATATTTGCATTTTAAATCTTTTCCATCTTGGACTACTTAAATAATAAATACAGTAACAGAGCTGATTTTGTCTTAAGACAAACATGGAAAAATATTGAAAAAATGTATAATTCCGAGGCTGCACTTTATGATGTTACATTTCCTATTGGTTTTACCTTAATAAGTATTGATGTTGAAAACGGATCACCATCAACTTCAATTGGCCCCACAATGGGATTAGAATCAAATAGCTTATCGAGGATTTTAAACTCGATGGAAAATAAAAATCTAATCATGAGGAGACCTAACCCAGATGATGGTCGCGGAATAATAATTTATTTAACAAAACTTGGGATTGAAAAAAGGGAAATAGTAATAAAAAAAATTAGACATTTCAAGAAACTTGTTCGCTCTAGGATAGATGAATCAGACTTGGAGGCATTTCATCGGGTAACATTTAAAATAAATGAAATCATAGAAGAGGGTGATGTTTTTAAAAACTAAAACTCTCTCTTCTTGTTTAGCTCATTCACCTTATTTAGTTCATTTTGAGGAATAACCTTTAAAAAAGACTCGTGTTGTTCTATTGCATGTGCAATTTGATTTACAATATCTTCTGTTGAATCATTTTCATAATCAATATCTAGAGGTTTTTTTATCGTGAATGATTGCAATATATTTTTTTTCTTAACGCGAAGCCCTTTTTTATCAAATGACCTTCTAAATCCATCAATTACAATAGGTACAACAATAGGCTTGTATTGTTTAATTAAAAAAGCTGTTCCTTTTCTTACAGGTTTGAATGGAGTTGTAGTACCTTGAGGGAAGGTAATTACCCAACCATCATCTAGAGCTTTTCCAATGTTAGAAATATCACTAAATTTTACTTTTCTATTTACATCTTGACCATTACTTCTCCATGTTCTTTCAATACTTACAGATCCAGCATATGCCAACATTTTTGGAATGAATCCTGAATTCATAGTTTCCTTGGCTGCAATAAAATAGATATTTAATTTGGGGCTCCACAGATAACCAATATTTTTTATTGAGTCAAGGCGTCCTTTTAGACTTGCATTAAAAACATGAAACATAGCAACAACATCCGAAAAATATGTTTGATGATTTGAAATAAATAAAACATTATGATCTGGCAGATCCCTAATTATCTCTGAGCCTTCAATTTTCAATTCGTTGAATCCTCTGTATCTTCTGTGAGTATAGGCGCCTAGTAATCTTATAAGCCATTTTTTTATAAAAAGTATATGTCCAAAAGGGTTTCTTTTAAAAATCAGCATTTAAAATTTAATAAAAATTATATAAATCATAATTAATTACTTTGCTGCCAAATATCTTTCGGCATCAAGCGCGGCCATACATCCGGTTCCAGCAGCTGTAATTGCTTGTCTGTATGTATGATCAGCAGCATCACCTGAGACAAAAACGCCTTCAATGTTTGTTTTTGTGGAACCAGATTTATTAATTATGTAACCTGTCTCGTCCATTTCAATAAACGGACTAAAAATATCAGTATTAGGTTTGTGCCCGATAGCTACAAAAAAACCTGACGCTGGAATTTCTTCAAGTTTACCAGAGATATTATTTTTAACTAAAATTGAGGAAACTAATTGTCCGTCTCCTTTGACTTCAACTGTGGAAGTATTAAATAAAATTTCAATATTCTTTGTTTTCATTACTCTCTCCTGCATGATTTTTGAAGCCCTAAAGTTGTCCTTTCTGACAAGCATTGTAACTTTACTACACAGTTTTGATAGATAATGTGCTTCTTCACAAGCTGAATCGCCACCTCCAACAATTACAACCTCTTGGTTTTTGTAAAAAAACCCGTCACAAACAGCACAAGCTGAAACACCACCACCAGTTTCTAAATATTTTTTTTCTGATTCCAATCCTAGATATTTTGCAGATGCACCAGTAGAAATAATTATTGTATTACATACTAAAATCTTTTCGTCATTTACCCACAGTTTTAAATCATCAGAAAAATCAACTTTAGTAATCCATCCATTTCTGATATCAGTTCCAAATCTTTCGGCCTGTTTTTGTAACTGTATCATCATTTCTGGACCAGAAACTCCATCAGGATAACCGGGAAAATTTTCAACATCTGTTGTAGTTGTCAATTGACCTCCGGGCTGAATACCTTGATATAATACAGGCTTCATATTTGCCCTAGCTGCATATATTGCAGCGGTGTATCCAGCGGGACCAGAACCAATAATAAGACAGTTTATTTTTTCACTCATCATCATGTAATTTAGTTAACAAAAATATATAAATATTGTTGATTTCAACTACATATTAGAGCTATAAATAACTAGTTTTTTGTAATTTCATCAAAAGGAAAATTTTATGAAAAAAGTATTAGCATTATTTATCTTTTTATTCATTCATACAAACTCTTTTACATCAGATTTAAAATACGAAGTAATTGTTACAGATATTGCAGTTCCATGGTCATTTACTTTTCTTCCAGATAATTCAATTTTAATAACAGAAAGAAAAGGTGAATTAATTCATTACAAAAACAGGGAAAAATTATTAATTAAAAACCTTCCTAAAATAATTGCCAAAAATCAAGGAGGATTATTAGATATAGAATTACATCCAAATTATAAATCTAACGGTTGGATTTATATATCATACTGTTCATCTAATGATAAAAACGATGGTATGAATACTTCAATTATGAGATTTCAAATCAAAAATAATACAGCAATTAATAAAGAAATTATTTATAAAGCTACTCCTAACAGTAAAAGATCTATTCATTTTGGTAGTCGAATAATTTTTGACAATCAAAATTATTTATTTTTCAGTATTGGAGACAGAGGGAATAGAGATTTAAATCCACAAGATATTACTAGAGATGGAGGAAAAGTATATAGACTTCATGATGATGGAAGAATTCCTATTGATAATCCATTTGTAGATGAAAAGAATTCTAAAAAAGCAATCTACAGTTATGGACATAGAAATATTCAAGGTATGTTTTACGATATTGAAAATAATCAAATATGGACACACGAACATGGACCAAGAGGGGGAGATGAAATAAATATTATTGAAGCTGGTAAAAATTACGGCTGGCCGTTAGCGAGTTATGGTATAAATTATATCGGTACAAAATTCACTAATAAAACCACTATTTTGGGTATGGAAGACCCTTTGCACTATTGGGTTCCTTCCATTGCTCCAAGCGGGATGATTATGATAAAAAATTCAAAATATAAATCTCTTAATAATAGCATCTTGATCGGATCTTTAAAATTCCAATATCTTCACCAGTGTATTTTTGAGGTAGGGAAAAGCGGAATTACTAATATTAAAGATGAAAAAAAACTACTTGAAGATATTGGAAGAGTCAGATCAATTGAGATTGATGATAATGATAATATTTATGTAGGTGTTGAAAATTTAGGAATCATAAAATTATTGGAATAATATGTTTGTGATTGGAATTACGGGTGGTACTGGCAGTGGTAAAACTACCATAATAAATAGGATAATTAAAGAAACATATGATCTTGATATTAACTTTATTTCCTCCGACTCTTATTACAAAGACAACTCTAATTTATCTTTTTCAGAGAGGGACAAACTAAATTATGACGAACCCAATGCAATGGATTTTGATCTTTTAACTTCTCAAATAAAAGATTTAAAAAAAGGAAAATCGATTAATATACCGGTATATTGTTTTAATACTCACTTAAGACTAAAGAAAACAGTTAAATGTGATCCCCCCAAAATTTTAGTTATTGAAGGAATACTAATTTTAAATGATAAGAAACTTAGAGAAATAATCGATTATAATATTTTTTTAGATTGTCCTAAAGAAATACGCATGAGCAGAAGAATATCTAGGGATACCGAAGAAAGAGGAAGAAAAAAAAATGATATAATTGATTTGTTCCATAATTTATTAAATGAAATGCACAAAAAGTGGGTTGAACCAATAAAGAAACATTGTGATTTAATTTTAGATACCAGCAAAAAACCCAATATTAATCAAATTCTTAACATAATTTTAAAAAATAGCCATTGAAAGATTTAACCTTAAAATTTTTAAAAAATTCATATGTAATAATTATCATCATTTTTGTTATTTGGATGATATTCTTTGATAGTAATTCAATTTTAGTTCACAATGAATTAAATAATGATATAAATGATTTAAATAATCAAAAAGAATATTACAAAAATGAGATAGAAAGAGATAACATTGAGTTAAATCAAATCAAAACTGACAGTGGGCTTGAAAAATATGCAAGAGAAAAGTTATTTATGAAAAGAGAAAATGAAGAAATATTTATAATTGAGTACGATACAATTTCCAAATAATGTCAAATACAGAATTATTAGGGCTAGAATGGAAGAATAAACTGATTGATGATCTTGGTTTAGAAAAATATAATAGGCTGTTTTCTAAATCCATTGAAGATGTTGTTATTTCCCCTTTTTATACAGAAAATAATCAGCCAATAAACTTGTTAATCCCTGATCAATGGAATATTCTTGGTGAGGTAAAAGAAGTGAAATTTATTGAGGCTTGTAATGAAATTAATGAGTTTTTAAAAAATGATATAAATCATATTACATTATATCATAGCCCAAAATTGGATACAAAAAAGATAATTCAAAAATTCAATAATTCGGATGTGATTTTTTTTATAAAAACCGATTTTGTAAATGACCTTGACAAATTAAAAAATAACACTCATTTTATAATATTTGAACAAAGACTTGAAAATGATAAAATATTAGAACTTCAAGATATTGATAATAGAAATTTCAAAATAAATATTAATTCTGCAAGTGTTAGAAATAAAGGAGCTAATATTATTCAAGAAATTGCTTTTATGCTCTCACTTGCAAACGAATATTTAAATATATACGGATGTAATATTGCAAAGCATATTTCATTTGAACTAACACAGGGAAGTAACTATTTTTTTGAAATAAGTAAAATTCAAGTATTAAGAATATTATGGTCCATTATAACAAACGAACACGGAGAACAAATAGACGACACCACAATAACCTCTATCCCTTCTCTTAGAAACAAAACCATCAAAAATTATAACAATAATATTATTAGATCAACTTCAGAATGTATTTCAGGAATTCTTGGGGGATGCAATTTTATCAAATCAATCCCTTATGATAGTTTATTTAACGAAAAAAATGAATTTTCTCAGAGAATTATGAATAATCAACTTTTAATTTTAAAAAATGAAACACACCTTGACAAAGTTTCTAATGCTATAGAAGGGTGTTATTATGTTAATGATTTAATTCGCAATATTTCTGAAAAAAGTCTTTCCCTTTTTAAAAAAATAGAAAAGAACGGTGGTTATTTCGAATCCCACAAAAATGGATTTATCAAAGAACAAATAGAACAGAACAATAGATTAGAGAATTCATTTTATGATTCGAATAAGAATATTCTTGTAGGATTCAATAAATACATTGACGATTCAAAAATTATTTCTGAAGAGCATCTTTTAGAATTAAAAAAGAAGAGTGAAATTTTAAACATGGATATTGAAAGAATTGCTAAAACAGAACTTGAATAATATTTTGAGAAAAGAATTGAATCATATAAACTTTATAGATTTTAAGCCAAAACTTAAAAGCAAAAACTCAAATATTCAGAATATTACAGATGAAGGAATTGAACTAAAAAGAAATTTTTCAAAAAATGATTTAAATAACTGTAAACACTTAAATACAGTGGCGGGAAAATATCCTTTTGTAAGAGGACCATACTCTTCAATGTATGTAAACAAACCGTGGACAATCAGACAATATGCTGGGTTTTCTACTGCTGAAGATAGTAATGAATTTTACAAAGAAAATCTAAAATCTGGCCAAAAAGGATTATCTGTAGCTTTTGATTTACCAACTCACAGAGGATATGACTCCGACAATAAAAGAGTTTTTGGTGATATTGGAAAAGCCGGTGTAGCTATTGATACTGTTGAGGATATGAAAATTTTATTTGACCAAATACCGTTAGATAAAATTAGCGTTTCGATGACTATGAATGGTGCAGTATTACCTATAATGGCTTTTTTTATCGTTGCAGCTGAGGAAAACGGAGTTGCAAAAGAAAAACTTTCAGGAACAATTCAAAATGATATTTTGAAAGAATACATGGTTAGAAATACATTTATCTACCCTCCAAAGGAATCCATTCATATTATTTCAGATATTTTTAAATATACAAGTAAAAATATGCCCAAGTTTAACAGTATAAGTATTTCAGGCTATCATATGCAGGAGGCTGGTGCTAGTGCAGATCTGGAATTAGCTTACACCTTGGCAAATGGAATTGAATATGTGAAAACGGCGTTAAAGGCTGGTTTAAAAGTTGATGATTTTGCAAATAGATTTTCCTTTTTTTGGGGCATTGGAATGAATCATTTCACTGAGATAGCCAAAATGAGGGCAGCTAGATATTTATGGGCCAAATTAATGAATCAGTTTAATCCAAAAAACCCCAAATCATCTTGCTTGAGAACTCATTGCCAAACGAGCGGTTGGAGCTTAAGTGAACAGGAGCCTTTTAATAATATTACAAGAACTACCACAGAAGCATTGTCCGCTGTTTTTGGAGGCACTCAAAGTCTTCATACAAATTCTCTAGACGAGGCCATCGGATTACCTACAAAATTTTCATCTAAAATTGCACGCGATACTCAGTTGATACTACAAGAAGAATTATCAATTTGTAAAACGATTGATCCATGGGCAGGAAGTTTTTATGTTGAAAATTTAACAAAAAAGCTAGTTGAAAAAGCTTTATCTCATATTGATGAGATAGAAAATGCTGGCGGAATGATAAAAGCAATTCAAAAAGGGATTCCAAAAATGAGAATTGAGCAAGCTGCAGCAAAAAAACAAGCTAAAATTGACAATAAAGAAATTGCAATAGTTGGAGTAAATAAATATAGACTGGAAGTGGAAGAAGAAATTAGTTTTTTAGAAATTGATAATGATCAAGTTAGAAAAAATCAGATTTCAAGATTAAAAGCTATAAAGGCTAAAAGAAATGAAGAAAAAACAAAGATGGCTTTGGATGAACTTTATCATGCTGCAAAAAATAAAAATAAAAATTTATTAGATTTATCTGTAAAAGCAGCAAAAGAAAGGGCTACCATTGGGGAAATTAGCCTCGCACTTGAAAAAGCTTATGGAAGATATAAATCAGAAATTAAAAGTTTTACTGGAGTTTATAAAGAAAAAATGAAAGACAACAAATCATATAAAAAAGCAGTTAAACATTCGGATGAATTTGCTGAAATGGATGGTAGACGTCCAAGAATATTAATTGCAAAAGTTGGGCAAGATGGACACGATCGTGGAGCAAAAGTAATAGCAACAAGTTTTGCAGATATTGGTTTTGATGTTGATATTGGGCCTTTATTTCAAACCCCCTTCGAAGTAGCAAAACAAGCTGTGGAAAATGATGTTCATATAGTTGGAATTTCTTCTTTAGCCGGAGGACATAAAACCTTAGTTCCAGAGCTCATTAACGAATTAGAAAAATTTAAAAGAAAAGATATTATTGTTGTAGTTGGTGGAGTAATTCCAAAAAAAGACTATAAATTTTTAATTTCTAAGGGAGTTTCAGCTATTTTTGGACCAGGCTCAAATATAGGTGAAACTGCGATTTCCATTTTAGAAATTTTAAAAAGTAAATCTTAATTTTTCTGTTAACATTTTTTAAATTTCTTTAACATATTAATGTTCTAATTAACTTGAATTAATTGTACATTTAAAAACGTATATATACAGATATTTATGTGTAAAATTATTGCAGTTTCTAATCAAAAAGGAGGTGTTGGTAAAACAACAACCTCTGTAAATCTATCAGCTGCGCTCGCTGCCCTTGAAAAAAAGGTTTTATTAATAGACTTTGACCCACAAGCAAACTCTAGCTCATCCATTGGAGTGAATGTTGGATTAGACACAAAAACAATTTATGATTTATTAGAAAACAATTGTGAAATTACTGACTGCATTTACAATTCTAAATTAAGTTATTTAGATATAATTCCTGCACACATAGACTTGGTAGGTATTGAAATTGAATTTGTTAACTCCTCAGAAAGAGAATATTTATTAAAAAACTCAATATCTAAAATCAAAAATAAATATGATTTTATAATTATTGATTGCCCTCCGTCTCTAGGGCTATTAACAATTAATGCACTTTCTGCTGCAAACTCTATCATAATACCTATTCAGTGTGAATATCTGGCGCTAGAAGGTCTAGGAAAGCTTTTAAACACCATAAAAAGTATTCAAAAGCTACATAACAAAAATTTAAAAATTGAAGGACTCCTCCTAACTATGTACGATGTTAGACTTAATTTATCAAATCAGGTAAAAAAAGAAGTTAAAACACATTTTAATGAAATGGTGTTTAAGACCGTTATACACAGAAACGTAAAATTAGGGGAAGCAACAAGTTTTGGTAAAAGTATTATCGACTATGATGTCAGCAGTAAAGGGGCTGATAATTATTTAAATTTGGCTAATGAGCTTATTACAAAAAATTAAATATGGCTAAAGCATTAAAAAAACAAGTTCTTGGTAGGGGTCTATCAACCATACTAAAAGATTCAAAAAATAAAAGTAAATTGATTTCAGCCAGAAAATTAAATTCCATTTTAGAAATAGATGTATCAAAAATTGATGTAAATCCCTTTCAACCTAGATCGACATTTGACAAAGAAAAATTAGATGAACTAATTACCTCAATAAAAAACATCGGATTAATACAACCTGTTACAGTAAAAAACATTTCAAAAAATAAATTTCAATTAATTTCAGGAGAAAGGAGACTTAAGGCATTTAAAGAGCTAAAAATTAAAAAAATTCCTAGTTATGTTAGAGATGCAGATGATAACGAATCCCTTGAAATGGCTTTGGTTGAGAATATTCACAGACAAGATTTAGATTCAATTGAGATAGCAATATCTTATAAAAGATTAATCGATGAGATTAAATTAACCCAAGAGGAATTAAGTCTTAAAATTGGAAAAAAAAGATCTACAATTAGTAATTATTTAAGATTACTGAAATTAAATCCTATTATTCAAAGCGGTATAAAAGACGGTTTCATATCAATGGGGCACGGAAGAGCGATGATTAATATTGATGATGAAAAAATGCAGATTAATATTTACGAAAAAATTATATCCAAAAACTTGTCTGTTAGGAATACAGAAAAACTGATACAATCTCTAAAAAAAGAAGGTTCTTTAAAAATTCAAGATAAAATTCAAATCCCCTCCAGTTCTAAAAAGAATATTACTAAACTTGAAAAAAAAATTAACAAAAAAATAAAAGTGGTATTTAACAAAGACAAAAGTGGGAAAATTATTATTCCCTTTGATTCAATTGAAGATTTAAACTCACTTAATAAAAAAATTAATGAATAAGTATTTTCTTCTGATATTATTATTTTTATTCCCGTTTCTTCTAAATGCTCAAACTTCTGATCTTGATAAAGATTACGAGCTTGCTCTCAGACCCTCAAAAGCAACATTTTATTCAGCAGTTTTACCCGGACTTGGTCAGGCATACAATAAAAAATATTGGAAAATCCCTATTGTTTACGGTGCATTGGGAGCAGGTATTTATTTTTATAAAAAAAATGACACCGATTACAACAGGTATCGAAGTGCATATAAAAGAAGATTAGCAGGTTTTACAGACGACGAGTTTTTTGGAAATGGATCTAATCCAGCAATTTCAAATGATGGGTTAATTAGAGCGCAAAACACATTAAAGAGCAATAAAGAATTATCTATATTGGTCACTGTTGGTTTATATATATTAAATATAATTGATGCAAATGTTGACGCCCATTTATTGCAATATAATTTAGATGAGAACCTTTCAATTAAGCCAAATATTGATTTTAATAAAATTAATAATGAATCTAATTTTGGAATTTCATTAAAACTTAAATTATGATAGAAATATTTTTAACGTTATTTATAATAAATTTAATTCATGGAATTGGAACTTGGAAATTATATTCAAAAGCTGGATTTAAATGGTGGTACGCCCTAATTCCAATTGTAAATATTTATTTTCTTCTAAAAATTATAAACAGACCCATTTGGTGGTTTCTTTTAATTTTTATACCTGTCATTAATGTAATTATAATCCCTGTTATTTGGGTTGAAATTTCTAGAAGTTTTCAGAAAAATTCATATGTGGATACTTCCTTATCAATTATTTCATTGGGTTTTTACAACTATTATTTAAATTATTTTACAAATGTTGAATATGTGCAAAATAGAGACACAAATCCTAAAAGCTCTAACGGCGAATGGACTAGCTCAATAATTTTTGCAGTAATAGCTGCAACTTTTGTACATACATATTTTATGCAGCCATACACCATTCCAACATCGTCTCTTGAAAAATCACTTTTAGTAGGAGATTTTTTATTTGTTAGTAAATTCCATTATGGAGCAAGAGTTCCAATGACTACAGTTGCTGCCCCAATGGTACATGATACTATTCCTTTCATAAAAAGAAAATCATACCTGAATAAAGAACAGCTGCCATTTATTGCAGAGCTACCCTACTTAAGACTACCGGGATTGCAGAAAATCAAAAGAAATGAAATTGTTTGCTTTAACTGGCCAGTTGATACTATGGTAAATATGTTCTACACCGATAAGAAATATTATAAACCAATAGATAAAAAAACAAATTATGTTAAAAGAGCTGTTGGTATTGCAGGTGATACTTTAGAAGTGATTAATGGATATGTTTACATTAACGGAAAGAAAAATCAACTACCCGAAAGAACTAAATTGCAGTTTTCATATTTAGTCCAACCAAAAAAAAATAAGTTTAATAAAAGGGTAATGATTAATAATTATGACATCACTGACAGATTTGGGCCAATAAACAGTAATTATACTTATAAGTTCATGGGGATAAGCGAGAAATCTTTGGAAAAACTAAAAAACCACACAAACGTGAGTTGGATAAAGAAAGATACTTTTCCAAATGGTTATCGAGACTCATCCGTTTTCCCTCAAAATCCATCTTTTGATTGGAACAATGACTTTTTTGGTCCTATTTATATTCCTCAAAAAAACAAATCAATCAAAATAACCAAAGCTAATCTACCTATATATAAAAGATTAATTGAGGTATATGAGAACAACAAACTTGAAATTAAGGGTAGTGAAATTTATATAAATGGTGTTCAAACCAACGAATACAAATTCAAACAAGATTACTATTGGTTAATGGGTGATAATAGAAGTAATTCTCAGGATTCAAGAACCTGGGGTTTTGTTCCATTTGATCACGTAGTAGGAAAACCTGTTTTTAAGTGGTTGAGTATTGATTATAATGCAAAAGGTTTTAATAAAATTAGATGGAATAGAATGTTTACGACTGTTCATGGAAAAGGCAAACCAAATTCTTATTTAATACATTTTATTGTTGTTATGTTAGGTTGGTATTTTTTTAGTCTTTACCTAGATAGATCAAGAAAATGAAAATAATAATTCATCCAACATATTTCCCGAACATTTTTTCATTTAAAAAGATCATTAATTCAACTAATATTTTATTTGAAGTTAATGATCATTATGTAAAGCAAACACTAAGAAACAGAACTTCAATACACGCTGCAAATGGAAAACTCAACTTATCAGTACCAGTAAAATTTTCAAGTACTAAAAAAGAAAGATATAAGGACATCAAAATATGCTATGATTCAAATTGGCAAAAAATACATTTAAAATCGATTGAAAGTGCTTATAAAAATTCTCCCTTCTATGATTTTTTTGAGGACTATTTTATAAATTTTTATAATAAAAAAGAAAAATTTTTAGTCGATTTAAATTTTAGTTCAATTAGATTAATCTTTGAGATTTTAGAAAAAGAATTAAACTGTAATTTTACAAATGAATATTTAGAGAAATACGTTGATGTAACAGATTACAGGAGTTTATTAACAAATAAGAATTTTAACGAAAAAGTTGATTTTAAAAATTACACTCAAGTATTTCAAGAAAAAAATGGTTTTATTGAAAATTTAAGTTCGATAGATTTAATTTTTAATAAAGGACTTGATTTCGAAGATTTTATAAAATTTTAGAAGTTAAATTCTGTATATATTGGTTCGTGGTCAGAAAAATTAATCTTGTAGGTTTTAAATTTATTTACCTTAAAATAGTCATCAACTAATATAAAATCTATTCTTAAAGGGATAAAATTATAATTAAATGTTATCCCTAAACCATTACCCTTTTCTATAAAACTGTCCTTTAAACCTTCAATTAACTTTCGATATGAATACGAAAAGGCTGTATTATTAAAATCTCCTGCTAAAACGATTTTATAAGGGCTATTTCCTAGGCTTTGTGATAGTAATTTTACCTGCTTTGATTGATTGATAAAAGTCTTAGAAATTCTCGAGACTAATTTTTTGTTTTCTTCAACGTTTACAGCAGATAGATCTATCTTTTTTTCAATAGAAAACGATTGTAAATGTATATTATAAAGTCTGATCGTATCATTATTTATCTTTAAATCAACAAAAATAGCATTGTTTGAAGAGCTAGCTAAATCTATTCTTTGCCTATTAATAATTGGAAATTTAGAAAAAATTGCTTGTCCATATCCAGCATTACTTCCTTTTGAAAATTTAAATTTATAAGGATAATTGGAAAGATTAATTATATTGTCTTGAAACTCTTGCAAGCATATAATATCAGGGTCTTCAGAAATTAAAAAACTATTAATTTTATTACCGATATCGTCACTCTTTATCCAGTTGTATTTATTAAAAAGTCTTACATTATAACTAAGTACGCTCAAATTATCTCCACCTACAAACAAAGAGTTGTTTGAAAAATTAATAAAGCTTAAAACAGAATTATAACCTAAACATAAAATAATAGTAGACAACAAAAATTGTTTTTTTAGTTTCGCTAGCCAGAAAAAAACAAATAAAAAATTTATCACAATTAATATTGGGGAAAACAAACTTAATATTGATAAATATGGAAATACAGCGGGATTAATAAGAGGAAGTAAAAGTGAAATCAAGAAAAGAACAGCTAAGACTGAATTTATTATAAATAAAAAATTTTCAATTATCGAAAGATTTTTCATTTCTTACCTCCTTGTTTAAAAAGGAATTCTTTTTCCTCGCTATTTAAACTATCATATCCACTTTTACTGATTTTATCAAGGATCTTATCAACCTTACTTTGTTTAGAATAAGTATGTTTATATCTTTTTCGTGTAGTTGGTTTTGCTTTAAGTTTTGGAAAACCATAAAGAGAAAAATAATAAAACATTCCAGCCAAATACCCCCCAATATGAGAGTATACTCCGTATTCCCCTGGCGATATTAACTTTAAAAAGTCCATGAATAAAATGAGTCCCATTAAGTACTTATATTTTATACTAAATCTAAAAAGCTTTATAGATAAATCTGGAGACATTAGGAGTAAGAATAAAAGTAAAGAAGAAATTCCTGCAGATGCGCCTATCAAAGAACCATTTGACCCGTTAAAAAAAAGAAAAAATATTCCACCCATTAAAATACCAACAGCAAAAAGTTTTTTGGGAAGTTCTTCACCAAGTAGATTTTTTATAGCATTTGTTGTGAATATCAACAAAATAGCCATAAATATTAAGTCAAATATTCCCTGATGAATAAAAGAATAAGTAATTATTGACCAAGGTTTTTCAAAAAAATTATTTTCTAATGAGAAGAGTTTTAAAAAAGAACCTTGATAATTAAAAATATATGAAAATCTAAAAAAAAGAAAAACAAGTATATTGATTCCAATGAATTTCTGAAAAAAATCTATTTTTTTTAGATCTATACCTAGTTTACCTAATACATCCATTAGTACCATCTGTTTTTAGTGAATTGATTTTTCTTCCAGTAATACATAATCAAAAATCCTGTCAATGCACCACCAATATGAGCAACATAAGCAGTATTACTTGGACTAAATATTGCTTGGCCAGTGACTGCTGAAAAAAGATCAAGTAGAATAATGCCAGGAATAAAATATTTAGCTTTAATGGGAACTGGTAAAAATATTAGCATTAATTTACTATCAGGGAAAAACATACCGAATGCTACCAACACCCCCATAATCGCACCGGATGCTCCAACCATACTTGAAAAAAAAGATGAATTAAAGTCTAAAAGTCCTTTTGGTCCCAAAACACCTTCCCAACTGGTATTATATTTTCCTTCAGCTAAAATATTTAATATACTACTCTGATCATATCCAGAACTAACTAATAAATCTAAATTTGAATAAAAAACATAATAAAGAAAAAGAATTTGTATAAATGCGGCTCCCAACCCACATGTAATATAAAAAAATAAAAATTTCTTTGTACCAAATATTGATTCAACCGACGAACCAAACATCCACAATGCAAACATATTAAATAAAATGTGCTGAATATTTCCATGCATGAACATATGAGTGATTATCTGCCAAAATTTAAATTGCGGGTTTTCTGGGAAGTATAAACCAAATAAAGAATAAATAAAATCTGAATTAAAAGATAAAGTAGAGCCAACAAAAAAAATAATGTTGATAATTAATAGCTGTTTAACAATTGGAGATAATCTATACATTATTTAAACATATTATCAATTTGGCTATATTCAAGCTTAACATAAGTTTTTTTGTTAAAAGGGCAAATCATAGATTCTTTACAGGCAAATAATGCATTCATTAGGTATTGTTGTTCTTTCAAATCTAAAATCGTTCCGTTTTTAATCGATAAGCTTTTTGCCATAACTTTTGAAATCAAATCAGATTCACTGAAACTATTTTTAGGTATTTCGTTTTGAAGATTAAAGATTAAATCCTCAATTGAGTTTTTTAAATTCTCAATTTCAACATATGCAGGCATTGAAGAGATAGTTAATAGGTTATTTTTTGATTTAAAAATTAATCCAAACTGATTCAGTATTGTTTTATTTGAATTTAGAACCGAAATTTCTTCTGGACTAAAATCAAATTCAACTGGGTGCAATAATTTTTGAGAACCGTAATTATTAAGAGTTATTGATTGCAAAAATTTTTCGTAAATAATCCTTTGATGTGCTCTTTGTTGATTAATAATTATTAAAGATGATTTATTTTTATTTACTATATATTTCTTGTCAATCTGAATTGTTGATTCAATAGAAATATTACTTTTTAATTCTTTAAAGTCAATTTCACTAAAATTATTACTCTCAGATGAAAATTCCAGGGATTCTATTTTTTTATCAAAAGAATCAAGGTTAACATAATCCTTTTTTTTAGAGGAATGATCAAAGGGGTTGTAATTTAAATCAATATCAATTCCAACAGAAGAATTTGTTTTATCCTTTTTATAATTATAAGGAATGTCAAGAGATTTGTCTCTTTCAAAATCCAAAACAGGTGAGATACTGTATTGACCAATACTGTGTTTTACTGCTGCTCTTAAAATAGCATATATTGAATGTTCATCTTCAAACTTAATTTCAGTCTTAGTTGGATGAATATTGATATCAATTGTTGAAGGATCAACCTCAAGATTTAAAAAATATGAGGGATTATGCTTTAAATCAATCAAACCCTCAAATGCAGAATTCATAGCGTGGTTTAGATAAGGGCTCTTTATGTACCTGTTATTTACAAAAAAATATTGTTCACCTCTGGTTTTTTTAGCATATTCTGGTTTAAAAATAAAGCCATTAATTTTTAGAATTTCTGTTTCCTCAGAAACAGGAACTAGTTTTTCTTGTGTTTTTGAGCCAAAAAGGTTTATTATCCTCTTTTTAAAAGAGGAATTTGTCAAATTATAAATTTCAGAACCATTATTAATAAAAATAAATTTAATCTCAGGATGTGATAATGAAACTCTAAAAAATTCATTTGCAATATGCCTAAATTCTACGTTATCAGATTTTAAGAAATTTCTTCTTGCGGGAATATTAAAAAATAAATTCTTAACAGAAATTGTAGTTCCTGCCTCACTAACAACAGATCTACTAGATTTAATTTCACTACCCTGAATATCGATATTAGAACCTAATTCAATACCTGGCTGTTTTGTTATCAAACTTACATGTGAAACTGCAGCTATACTGGCAAGTGCCTCGCCTCTAAATCCCTTGGTACTGATATTAAATAAATCAGTTGCTTTTGATATCTTAGATGTAGTATGTCTTTCAAAACATAATAATGCATCTTTCTTAGACATACCTTTACCATTATCAATAATTTGAATAAGTGTTTTTCCGGCATCTTTAATTTGAATCGTGATTTCAGAGGCTCCTGCATCAATAGAATTTTCAAGGAGCTCTTTTACAACTGATGCCGGTCTTTGGACTACTTCACCTGCAGCAATTTGATTTGCAACATTTTTAGGCAATATATTAATTATATCTTTCATTAAATTTTGAGATTATTAAATGAAAAAAAACAATAAAAACAAGGAAGTTAATATTGTGAAAATTAAAATAAGTCTTTTCCTTACAGAGAAGTCAGAACCTTTTTTATAATCGTTGATTGCTAATCTAAATTTATCTCTAAAGCTGTTATTATCCCCTATTGTAGATCTATATTCATCAAATTTCGATTTAATTTTACGATGCTTTTGATGAGTAGAACCGTCGATCAATTTTTCTTCGTTAAACCTCCCAGAATAACTATAGCGTTTATTTTTTCTTAATTTAAATAATCCCATTTAAAATTTTGCGTTTAAATAAATATAACAAATATCTTATTTAATAGATAACATTTGAAGAGCTGCAAAAGCACATTCAACTCCTTTATTACCGTACTTTCCTCCAGATCTATCAATTGACTGTTGTTTATTATGATCCGTCAATATGCAAAAAATTATAGGCATAGAACTAGTCAAATTTAATTGCATTATTCCCTGTGAAACAGAACTACATATATAATCATAATGATCGGTTTCACCTTTAATTACACAACCAATAGCGATAATAACATCAAATTCTTTTTCAGACAAAACCTTGGATCCAAAAATTAATTCAAAACTTCCGGGTACCCATTGAATAAAAATATTTTCCTTTTGAACACCATGTTGTGTAAGCGTATCAATTGCACCTGACAATAAATTTTTGGTGATATCCTTATTCCATTCAGAAACAACGATACCAATATTATATTTTTTTATATCTGGATGATTCTTGGAATCAAATTTTAATGATATATTTTTTCCAGATTTCATTTACTGATAAGAAGCTCTAGCTTTTGAGATATAGGCATCAATATTTTTGGCCTCAGCACTTTTAGAATAATCAGACTTGATTGATGAAAAATAACCCTCAGCTTTTTTAAATTTTTCTAATTTCATAGCAATTAAACCTGCCTTGAAAAGATATATTGGAGAGGTATAACTATTATTGTTTTTTGAAGCTTTAACATAATATTCATATGCATCTTCAAATTGGTTTAATTCAGCAAATGCATCCCCAATTGATCCGGTGGCTAATGAACCTAAAATCATATCATCAGAGTTAAATTCTGATAAATATTTGATTGAATTTTGATAGTCGTTCATCTTAAGATAAATCATTCCAGAATAATAAGCAGCTAAATTTGCAGCATTAGTACCACCATACTCATTAATCATTTCTAGCATTCCCAAATTGGTCCCGTCTCCGTTTAACACTAAATTATATAAAGAGTCATTATTAATCAAAATAGCTTCGTCAAACTTTTTTTGAGAATAATACATTTCATTAAATGCTTTTTGTTCTTTTGGCTTGATAACAAAATTCGAATACATGTATATACCAATAACAGAAAGCGCAATTACAGCAACCAAGGATAGTATTATATTTTGGTTCTTTTCAACCCATTGTTGAGTTTTAGAGGAACCCTCGTCTAGTGTATTAAAAACATTAGCAGTTGCCGAATTCTTCTCCAAAGCCTCTGCCCTATTTGATGAAGCCTTATTTTTAAAACCCCTTTTTTTATACGTTGCCATAAAATTAATTTAGGGCGTAAAAATAAAATTTTTATTATTAAAAATTGGATAATTTATTTGTTATTTTTGGTTTTATAAGATACTTATAAAGTCTTTGTATTTTCACTCCTCTATGTTTCTAAAAGAATTATCCTTAACCAATTATAAAAATTTTGATAGCATCAAATTTAATTTTGATACAAAAATTGTATGTTTTGTTGGTTTAAACGGGGTTGGGAAGACAAATCTATTAGATTCTATTTATCACCTTTCTTACACAAAAAGTTATTTTAATCCAATACCTTCTCAAAATATAAAACACAATGAGGATTTCTTCTTCATTTCTGGTATTTATGATTATGATGAAAAGGACGAAAATATTCTTATTTCAATGAAAAGAGGTGAAAAGAAACGGGTTAAAAGGAATAATAAAATATATAAAAAATTTAGTGATCATATTGGTTTTATTCCCCTTGTAATTATATCTCCCGATGATAGGAATTTGATAATTGAAGGAAGTGAAACCAGAAGAAAATTTATAGACGGATTAATTTCTCAAATTGATAAAGAATATTTAAGTAAGCTAATTGATTATAACAAAACATTGAAGCAAAGAAATGCATTATTAAAAATGTTTTTCAATCAAACAGAAAAATTAAAAAAAACAATAGATATATATGATAATAGCCTTTCTTCCAGCGCGTCAATAATTTTTAACAAAAGGAGTGAATTTTTAAAAGATTTTGTGCCAATTTTTAAAAAACGTTACAAGCAATTGAGTAACGAAAAAGAATCTGTTGAAATAGAATATAAATCAGATATTAAAAATCAGTCAAATCTATATGATTTATTAAAAAATAATCTTGAAAAAGATATTAGGTACCAATACACAACTAATGGAATTCACAAAGATGATATGTTATTTGCCATAAATGAATTTTCTGTTAAAAAATTTGGTAGTCAAGGTCAACAAAAAACCTTTCTAATTGCCTTAAAGCTGGCTCAATTTGATTATTTATCAAGGTTAAAAACAAATCCGATATTATTATTGGATGATATTTTTGACAAATTAGATGATAACAGAGTTGAAAAAATTATAGATCTTGTAAATGAAGATAATTTTAATCAGATATTTATTTC
Organism: uncultured Bacteroidota bacterium; assembly: GCA_902510475.1. Lineage (GTDB taxonomy): Bacteria > Bacteroidota > Bacteroidia > Flavobacteriales > Flavobacteriaceae > MED-G13. The sequence goes on from CABXCC010000016.1 coordinate 26,594, forward strand.
CGACACCAATAAGAAAAGATCAGAAGAAATCATAAAAAAAGTTAATAAATCGTATAAAATATTTGAAATATGAAAAAATTATTTTTTTTAACAGCAATTCTGGTTTTAACTCAATCATGCAATAAAACAAGCAATATAGATCTTCTAGCTGGTTATTGGGAGATTAGCTCAGTCTCATTAGAGGGAAATGAATTAAAAAATTATCCATTTACCAATACAGTAGATTATTTTGAATTCAATGAAAAAAATAGTGGTTTTAGAAAAAAAGTTAAACCTAAAATGGATGGAAATTTTAATATTACAATGCATCAAATCGATTTTAAACTTTTCATTTCTAATGGAAGAAAAATTATTGAATATGGAAAAGGGAATAATTTTAAAGAAGAAATTATAAAATTGGATTCCTTAAATTTATTTATTGAAAATAACGAAGGTTATATTTACAAATACAAAAGGTTTACTCCAAAAAACTATTTAGATGGATAACACGGATATTAAAAATCTCATAAATACTTTTTTAAAGGAGAATAAATTAGAAAATGGACTTTTAGACTTAGAAGTTAAAAAAGTTTGGTTTGAAGTTATGGAAAACGGTATCGCAAACTACACTAAAGATATAAACCTTAAAAATAAGACTCTTTACATAAAACTAAGTTCACCCGCGTTGAAACAAGAATTAAGCTACGGAAAAGAAAAACTTAAAAATCTAATAAATCAAAAATTTGAAAAAGAAATAATTAATCGAATTGTGTTAATCTAAAATATTTCATTTTCTGAAAAATGGAAATCACATTCAATTTTTGCATTTTCATTACTATCACTTCCATGGATAGCATTTTCACTGATTGATTTGGCAAATAGTTTTCTGATAGTACCTTCGGCTGCTTCTTCGGGATTAGTAGATCCAATAAGAGTCCTAAAATCATTGACAGCGTTGTCCTTTTCTAAAATTGCAGCTACAATTGGACCACTGGTCATGTATTCAATTAAATCGTTAAAGAAAGGCCTTTCTTTGTGAATTGCATAAAAATTACTTGCCTGCTCATTTGTCATCCTTGTAAACTTCATTGCTTTAATTACAAAACCATCTTTAATGATTTTATCAATAATTGCCCCTGTATTTTTATTTCTAATGGAATCAGGTTTAAGCATTGTAAATGTGATATTACTCATGTTCTTATATTTAGGATGCAAAAATAACACTTTTTATTAATTTATTTGCCATTGAGGATTAATGATTATCTTCGCAAATGATGAATATTGATCAATATAATAGAATTAAGCAATTACTATCTTCTAAAAAAGATATTGTTATAATACCTCATAAAAATCCTGATGGTGATGCCATCGGATCTTGTACCGGTTTAAAGTTTTATCTAGACAAACTTGGTCATAACGCCTCTATAATAAGTCCTAACAAATATCCACAGTTTTTAGAATGGTTAGACTTTGAAAAAAAAATAATCATATATGATGACGTTTCTGAAATTAACAACCTCATTCTAAATGCAGATATAATTTTCACTCTCGATTTTAATAATTTGGTAAGAATTTCTCAGATGAAAGAAGTAGTTGAGAAATCAGAAGCAATTAAAATTATGATTGATCACCATGAAAACCCCTCTGATTATGCTAAGTTTATGTATTCAGACCCAGAAATGAGTTCAACTTGTGAAATGATTTATCATTTTATTGATAATCTTGGTGATAAAAATATGATTGATAAAAATATATCTGGGTCACTTTATACCGGGATCATGACTGATACAGGGTCATTTAAATTTCCTTCAACAACTCATCTTACGCACGAAGTTGTTTCTTGTTTGTTAAAAACGGGTATATCTCACTTTGAAATTCATAACAAGATTTATGATAATAACAAACCAGAACGATTAAAATTATTAAGTCATGCTCTAGGAAACATTAATATTATTGACGGATATAACTCATGTTATATATCACTTTCTCAAAAAGATCTTGATAAATTTAATTATGAAAAAGGTGACACTGAAGGAATTGTAAACTATGGTTTATCAATAAAAGATATAAAATTTGCAATTATTTTTATGCAGAACATTAAAGACGACGTAATAAGAATTTCATTAAGATCGAGAGGAGATTTTGATGTCAATGAATTCTCTAAAAATGTATTTGGTGGTGGAGGTCATAAAAACGCTGCTGGAGCAGTAAGTAAACTTGGATTAAATGAAACTATTAATTACTTTTTAAAATCAATCGAAAATTATAAAGAACTACTTAACTCTTAACATTATGAAAACAAAATTTATATTATTTTTTATGGCTTGTACAGTTATGTTTGCTTGTAATAATCCATACAATGATCTTGAAGACGGATTATATGCGGAATTTAACACAACAATGGGCGTTATTCTGGTTAAATTAACATATGAAAAAACCCCAGTAACAGTAGCAAATTTTGTAGCATTGGCAGAAGGAAACCACCCGAAGGTCAGAGAAGAATACAAGGGGATAAAATTTTATGATGGTCTAATTTTCCACAGAGTTATAAATAACTTTATGATTCAAGGTGGTGATCCAGTTGGGAACGGTTCTGGTGGTCCAGGATATAAATTTTTAGATGAATTTGACCAAAGTCTACTACACGATAAAGCTGGAGTTTTATCAATGGCTAATTCTGGTCCAGGTACAAATGGAAGTCAATTTTTTATAACTGAAGTACCAACTCCACATCTGGATTTCAAGCATTCAGTATTTGGTCAAGTTGTTCAGGGAATCGAAATTCAAGATGAAATATCAAATGTTAAAACCGCTATAGCAAACAGACCAGAAGAAGATGTAATTATTAAAAAATTAAAAATTATAAGAATAGGCTCTAAGGCAAAAGAGTTTGATGCAGTTAAAACATGGAATGAAATGGAGCCAAAATTATTAATGATTCAACAACAAAAAATTCAAGATGAAATTAATAGAATTTCTGAAGGTTTTACATCAACAAATTCCGGATTAAAGTATAATATAAATGAATCAACAAAAGGAGTTAATCCAACTGATGGTGATAGAGTAAGTGTACACTACTCTGGTAGATTGATTAATGGAAATGAGTTTGATTCCTCTTACAAAAGGAACAAACCTTTTGAATTTTCGGTTGGTCAAGGCAGAGTAATCAAAGGCTGGGATGAAGCTTTAAAAATCCTTAAAGTAGGCGAAAAAGGAACATTTGTAATTCCAAGTAATCTTGGATACGGAGCAAGAGGAGCAGGTGGTGTAATCCCACCAAATGCTACCTTAATATTCGAGATAGAGTTATTAGAAATTTTAGATTAACTTCTTTCAGGAATATTAGCTAATACTTCCTTGAAAAAGTTCCAAAACTTTTTCGTTGAAGATATAGAGGCTTTTTCATCCGGAGAATGGGCACCTAAAATTGTTGGCCCAAAACTAATCATGTCCATTTTAGGATAATGAGAACCAATTATCCCACATTCCAATCCTGCATGAATTACATTAACTTTTGGATCGGATGAAAATAAATTTAAATATGATCTTTTTGCCTCTTTAAGAGTTAGTGAATTAATGTTTGGCTCCCATCCTGGATAACCACCTGAAAAAATACATTGACAATTTATATTTTCAAATATATTAGAGATTATTTTGGATAATTTTTCTTTAGAATCTTCAGAGGATGATCTGGTTAGGCATTGAATTTTAAACTTACCGTTATTTAATCTAATATTTGCCAAATTATTTGATGTTTCAACTAAGTTGTCAATACTTTTACTCATTTCAAAAACTCCATTTGGACATTGATTCACTGACGTAATTAAATCAACAGTATCTAAGTAAGATAAAGAAGGTACTTTAATGTCTAAATTTTCTGATTCAAGATTAAAATTTGGATCTGTATTTACAAACTTACTAGAATATTGTATTGAACTTTTTTTAATATAATCGTTAAACTCATCCAAATGTGCTTTTGAAAAACTGAGTGTTAAGCTACTTTCTCTTGGAATTGCATTTCTGAGTCCTCCCCCATTAATATCAACAATTTTTATTTGAAATATAGAATTAATACTAGCAATTATTTCAAATAAAATTTTGTTTGAATTTCCCAACCCTTTATGTATTTCTGCTCCGGAATGACCTCCCGTCAATCCATTTAAAAGTACTCTTACAAAAATCTCATCCTCAGAGGGATCAACCAATTTATACTCTCGATGCATAGTAATATCAACTCCACCTGCACAACCTATACATATTTCATCGTCTTCCTCAGTATCAAGATTAAGCAAAATATTCCCAGTTAATATTGAATTTGAAAGATTTAAAGCGCCCGTCATACCGGTTTCTTCATCAATTGTGAATAATGCTTCAATTTTCGGGTGAGAAATATCTTTACTCTCTAAAACAGCCATTATTGCAGCAACACCTAGTCCGTTATCTGCTCCAAGTGTTGTTCCATCAGCCTTAATCCAATCTCTGTCAACATACATTTTAATCCCAGAATTTAAAAAATCAAAATCTACATCATTATTCTTTTCATGTACCATATCAACGTGTGATTGCAGAACCACAGTTTCCCGATTTGACATTCCTTCCGTAGATTCCTTAGTAATTACTAGATTACCTATTTCATCTTGCCGAAATTCTAAATTATTTTTACTTGCAAATAATTTTAAAAAATCAATGACTTTCTCCTCTTTTTTTGATGGCCTGGGGACTTCATTAAGTAAGACAAAATTTTTCCATATTTCTTTAGGCTCAACATTTGACACTTC
>CABXCC010000017.1 GCA_902510475.1 uncultured Bacteroidota bacterium
CATTGTGTCAACCCCAATTGGAAATTTAGGAGATATTACTTTGCGGTCTATTGAAGTGCTGAAATCGGCAGATCTCATTTTAGCAGAGGATACAAGAACTTCAATAAAATTATTAAAACACTATAATATTAAAACAGCTGTTGAATCTTTTCACATGCATAATGAGCATAAAAAATTAGAATATATAATCAATAAGCTTAAAGATAATATTCAAATTGCCCTAATTTCTGATGCAGGTACACCAGGTATTTCAGACCCTGGTTTTTTGTTGGTTCGTGAATGTGTAAAGTATGAAGTTGATATTGAATGTTTACCTGGCCCAACAGCTTTTGTGCCAGCTTTAGTTTGCTCAGGATTACCTACAGATAGATTTTCTTTTGAGGGCTTTTTACCTGTTAAAAAGGGAAGAACTAAAAGACTAAAACAAATAGCAGAAGAAAAAAAGACAATGGTGTTTTATGAGTCCCCTCACAGGCTATTAAAAACATTAAATGATTTTTCAAATTACTTTAATGACGAAAGTTTAATAAGTATTTCCAGGGAGTTGACAAAATTATTTGAAGAAACATTTAGAGGTACAATTAAAGAGTCAATTAAATATTTTGAAAAAAATAAACTGAAAGGAGAATTTGTAATTGTTCTTTCACCAAAATAAAAATATGAATACAAACACAGTTATTACAAATTGGAAAAAAGGAACAACAGAGTTTGAATGCATTAACCCCAACGGGGTTTCAACTATTCTAGGAACAAGTGCTGAGGGTGAAGAAAAGATAGCTTCTCCAAAAGCAATAATGCTTGGCTCGCTTGCTGTTTGCTCGGGCCTTGATGTCGTTGCAATACTTAAAAAAATGAGAGTTGGGCTTGAGGACTTTAAGATTAACACAGTAGCCTCTTTAACAGATGAGCACCCAAGATTTTATAATAATGTCACAGTTGAATATCACTTTTTTGGACAAGAATTAGATAAGGAAAAAATAGAAAAAGCTGTTGATTTATCTGTAACAAGATATTGCGGAGTAATGGAAATGTTTAGAGGATTCTCAGAGGTAAAAATAGAAATAAAATACAATTAGACTTGTTATCCCAAATTCATAAACATGCTAATGACAGTAGAATAAGTTTTGACGAAGCTCAGCATAATTATTTTATTGACGGGAAAAAAGCTAAATTTTCTGTTACAGAAATTATAGCTAAATTTTTCCCTGAATTTGATTCAGCCTATTGGGCAGAGCGCAAAGCCATAGAAAAATTAAATAAAGAGCATGTTCATTATGATTCTGAAATATTTAAAGCTACTATAAAAAAGATCTTAGATGGCTGGGAAAATAAGAGGATTGAAGCAGCTTCAAAAGGCACCATTCTTCACGAAAAAATTGAAGATTTTTATAATGAAAAGTTTCATGAGGATTACCCTCCTGAATTCGAGTATTTCAAAAATTTTCACAACAAATATAAAAAGCTTAGTGCATATCGAACAGAGTGGAGGATTTTTGATGATAGCCTTTCATTAGCAGGTACTGTGGACATGGTGTATCAAAAAGAAAACGGAGAGCTATTTATTTTTGATTGGAAAAGAACATCAAAATTAATAGATCAAAATAATCATCCGATTTTAAAGGATTTCAATTATGGTCGTCATGGTTTGTCTCATATTGCTGACAATAGTTTTAACAGATATGCACTTCAGCAAAATGTGTATAAATTCATTCTTGAAAATTATTATGATAAGAAAATTAGCTCTATGAACCTACTGGTGATACACCCAAATTATAACAACTATGTACATTTAAAATTACCAGAAATGAGAAAAGAGGCAGAATTTTTGATTAAACAAGCTAAAGAATTAAGTAAGTAAATTGAAGGAGAAATTAGACCCATACGCAGCATTAAGATTTAAGGAATTTAACTTTTTCCTTGTGATAAGATTTATTCTGGTCTTTGGCTGGTCAATGCAATTCATCATTGTTGAGTGGGAGGTATATAGCTTAACAAAAGACCCTTTGTCACTTGGACTCATTGGTTTGGTTGAAGTTATACCCGCCATTTCTACAGCACTCTTTGCTGGACATATTGTTGATCAACGAGAAAAGAAAATGCTATTTGTTCAGTGCATCACTGCTTTTTTACTGGTTGCTGTTGGGTATTATTTTATAACAAGCCCATATGTTTATGATAACTATGAAAACTCCCAAATTTTAATAGGGATATATGTACTAGTATTTTTGGGTGGATTTATAAGAGCGTTTATCGGTCCAACAATTTTTTCTTTGGTGGCTTTAATCGTGCCAAAAAGAGTTTATCCAAATGCGGCAACTTGGAGTAGTTCAACTTGGCAATTAGCAGTAGTTCTAGGTCCAGCTTTTGCCGGGTTTTCTATTGCTTGGATGGGCGTACATAATTCTATGGGGATTGTACTAGCAACAATTATAATAGGACTTTTTCTAATAGGATTTATAAAGAAAAAGCCAATTCTGAATCCTAAAATAGGAGAGCCAATTTTTCAAAGCTTAAAGGCGGGTTTAAATTTTGTGTATAAAACAAAATCTATTTTAGTTGCTTTGACTTTAGATATGGTTGCTGTTTTATTCGGAGGAGCTATTGCTCTACTTCCAATATACGCGCAAGATATATTAAATGTGGGATCTGAAGGGTTTGGAATTTTACGTGCTGCACCTGCTGTTGGATCGGTGCTAATGATGATTGCCTCTGCGCACATACCTTTAACAGTAAATGCAGGAAAGAAATTATTGTTTGCAATATTCTGTTTTGGGATTTCCATAATTGTGTTTGGAGTTTCTGACATATTCTGGCTATCGGTATTTGCGCTATTTATGTATGGTTTAACAGACGGAGTTTCAATGATTATTCGCCAAACAATTTTACAACTAAAAACCCCAGATGAGTTTAGAGGAAGAGTTGCTTCAGTAAATTCTATTTTTGTTGGTTCATCAAATGAGCTTGGAGCCTTTGAAAGCGGAGCAACAGCAAAATTAATGGGAACAGTTCCTGCAGTTGTTTTTGGAGGAGTAATGACAATACTAACCGTAGGGTTCACTGCAATTAAGTTTCCAAAATTTAGAAGTTTAGACTTAACAAAAGACATGAATGAGAACAAGTAAGTTAGCTGTTTTATTATTCACTTCAATGTTTTTTTTAAATGCATCTGCATTTAAATCAGACACTCTAAGTCTGGATCAAATTCTTTTGAAGACCCCGCTTATTAATCAGAATAATCCAGCTCTAACTGTTTCAGAAATTTCATATAATGAATATGAAATTAGGCCTGTGAATTTTCAAGACGCAATTGATTTTTCTTCGGGTCTTTGGATCACAAATAGTGAAAATCAAGCGCAAGATAACCGAATGGCTATAAGGGGTTTTGGTGCCCGTTCAGCTTTTGGAATTAGAGGGCTAAAAATTATTTTAGACGGAATACCACTTACAACACCAGATGGCCAATCACAAGTAGATAATATTCCTTTTCAGCTGATTGAGAGAGTTGAGATAATGAAAAGTTTGTCATCCACTCGATATGGAAATGCATCGGGAGGGATAGTAAGCATTAATACTTTTTCCAGTCTTACGAACAAGTATATTATGGAGTTTGGTTATGGAAGTTATGGTTATAAAAAAATTAACGGAGCATACTCGAAAAACAGCGGAAAGGTATCAACTATTTTAAACATTTCTCAAGCTGAAAGTGATGGTTACAGAGATCATAGCAGTTACCTAAACAAGTCATTATTTTTTAAGCATGTAAGAAAATTTCAAAATATGAATTTGAAATTTAATTTGCTTTATTTTGACAGTCCATATGCTTTTGACCCAGGAGGATTAAATATTGAAGCAGTTGAAGAAAATAGATCACAAGCTAGAGATAGAAATGTTCTTTACCGCTCTAAAGAATCAATTAAACAAATTCAAACAGGTGTGGTTTTAGACTGGGACACAGAACTTGGTCTGGTTAATTCAAACTTATATTATAGTAACAGAGACTTTATTGGGTTATTACCGTTCACAAACGGAGGCTATGTTGAATTAAACAGAGATTTTTCTGGTGCAGAAATAAGCATCAAAGATAAATCTCAAAATTTTGAATGGATGGTTGGCACGTCAATTCAAGATCAAAAAGATATTAGAAAAAGATATGAAAATAATGAGGGTGAAAAAGGAGTCAAAGTGATGGATCAAATAGAATCTTTCAAATCTTACGGAGCATTTGTTTTGGGCTCATTTAATAAGCCAAAATATAGTATACAAGCTGGGCTTAGATATGATAGACATGAAATCTCTTTGGATGACAATATTGGGATAGACCAACAATATATTGATTACTCAAAATCATTAAACGCCTTATCTCCTAACCTTGGATTAATATTCCGAGCAAGCAATAAAGGAGAAATCTATATCAACTATGGGCACGCCTATGAAACACCTTCACTAAGTGAGCTCTCAGCAAACCCAAACGGAACAGGTTTTAACGAAGAACTATCCCCAATGATTTCAAAAGGGGTAGATGTAGGTTTTAGAAAATCTCTTAAAGATGTTTCTTATAATGTAGTAGCTTTTTATATCGACACTGAAGATGAAATTGTGAGTTATGAAGTTTGGGGCATGAATTATTACAGAAATCTTGGAGCCTCAAAAAGATACGGAATTGAACTTGAAGGATCTTATAGACTAAACAAGCGAAACACTCTTAATACTTCTTATACTCAGGCAAATTACGAGTTCACAAATCAACTTATTAATGGACAGCTACCCGGTGTACCAAAATCAAATTTTTCTATTGAATGGATTTTCACTAAAGACACCTTTTACGCAAAGCTTGACTTGAAGTATGCACATTCATTATTTGCAGATGATATGAATCAATTTAAAGTTCCGTCATTTTTTTTATCAAACCTTGCTTTGAAAAACACTTACAGAATAAAAGATTTAGATATTACAGCAGGATTTCAAATACGAAATTTATTTGACGAAAAATATTATGACAATATTCGTCTGAATGCTTTTGGAAACAGGTTCTATGAGTCTGCAAGTTTGAGATCATATATATTTAGCGTATCAACTAATTTTTAATCAAACTTTTTAAGTGATAAATTTTTGCCGTCGAATTTAGCATAGGTAAAGTTTGTAATCCAATCACCAAGATTTATGTATTTCGACTTTGCTGATAATTCAATATCAACCGGAATGTGCGAGTGGCCAAAAATAAAATAATCGTAGTGGTTGGCCTCTAGCTTTTTCCTACAGTATTGGGTTAGCCATTGATTTTCAACATCACCGATGTCTTTTTTTGCCGACATTATTTTCTTTTCCCTTGAAAGAAATTGCCCAACCTTAACGCCAATATCAGGATGAATCCATCCAAATAACAATTTAAATAAGCGGTTACTGGTAACATACTTTTTCATTAACTTATATGATGTGTCGCCCGGCCCCAATCCGTCACCATGACCAATGAAAAAACTTTTTTCGTTGATTACAAACTGTTGAGGTTCAGTAATTACTTTCACCCCAAGTTCTAATTGAAAATAGTCTCTAACCCACATATCATGATTCCCAGTAAAGAAATATATAGGTATACCAGAGTCTGTTATCTCAGCAATTTTACCCAAAACCCTGACGAAGCCTTTGGGCACAACGGTTTTGTACTCAAACCAAAAATCAAATAAATCACCTAGAAGATAAATTGAATGCGCATCAATTTTAATTGTATCTAACCATTTCACAAACTTCTTTTCACGGACTAAACTTGATCTGGAATCAGGAATTCCTAAGTGGTTGTCAGAAGCAAAATATATATTTTTTCCTTGTTCTACTTTCATAGCTTATAAGGCCAAAGATAGACAAAAGATTAATTGTCAGCAGCAAACCACTCAGAATACGAAGTTTCAGTTTCTTCTAACTTTAAGCAATGAAGTTTAATTTCAGAAGGTAGCTTAGAAGAGATTCTATCGGCAAAGTCAGTTACCATTTCCTCAATAGTTGGCTGATAATCAGCTAAAATTATTTTGTGACCATTTTTTATTAATTCATCAGCCAATTTTTTATGAGGTGAATTTTTATTAAATATTACAGAGTGATCAAATTTATCAACAATTTCAGAGTTGACAATTTTTTTTAGATCACCGAAATCCATGACCATTCCATGCTTTACATTGGAACCGTCTTTTACAGGAGCTCCAATTATGGTAACAAAAAGATTGTAGTTATGCCCATGAATATTTTTACACTTTCCATCATAGCCATAAAGTGCATGAGCTGCTTCGAACCTAAATTTTTTTGTAATCCTAATTTTTGCCATTTAGCTAATTATCGAGCCCCAAATGTACATTTTTTATGAAAGCTTATTAAATGTTTTTTTGAATTTAATGATCAACGGAATTGACCTTGCTAGAATCCAAAGGGTGAATGCATAAAATATTCCATGTAATCCAAATTCATAATGATCAAATAACATCACAAATGGTACAAATACAATAAAAGTCGAAAACAACAAAACATTTCTAAGATCCTTCATCCATCCCAAACCTTTGTATATTCCGTCAAAAATAAATGCTATAGAGCACAGAGGCAGCATTGCTAACACAATCCAAAAGACATTATAAAACTCGCCTAGAACAATTGGATCGTTGTTGAATATCTTCCCAAGGGGATAATAAAAAACAAATCCAATGAAGGTCATTAAAAAACCAATCTTGACACCGATTTTCGTTAGATCATTTCCAAATTTCACAAGCACACCATATGATTTTTCTCCATACAACTTTCCTGATAAAATTGTTCCTGCACTTGAATACCCATCTATAATAAACGCAACCAGAAACCAAAGATTTATTGCTATTGTATAAGCTGCTATAAATTCATCTCCATACTTTGTTGAAAAAGCATTACAGAAATACAAGGTCACATTTAAAGAAGCAGTTCTAATAACTAGATTTCCAAACATGGAAAGAAAAGAATTTATTTTAGGGTGAAAAGGAAGTTTGACAGAAAGTTTAATTTCAGTCTTTTGATATAATAATATTATCGCAAGGATTGCCATTGTTATTTGCGCAATCAAACTTGCATAAGCAGCTCCTTTAATATACATAGGATTGATAACCCCATCAATTCCGTAAACAAAAATAATATCTAGCACAATATTTAATAAAGTTCCTGTAATTGCAATTATCATTGGATAATAGGTGTTCTGCAGCCCTCTAAATATTCCAAAAACCCCGATTGTTAACAGTGTAAATGGAAGCCCCCAAACCCTAATGTTAAAATAATCAACACAAAATTGAAGAAGTTTTCCACTTGCATTGTAGAATCTAAATAAACCTTCTGAGTTAAAGTATGTTAGAAGCATAATTAATATGCTACTTGAGATAATAATTAAAATTCCCTGAGCGGGTAGGGTTTGAACCTCTTTTAAGTTGTTTTTTCCAACTGCCTGAGCAATTATAGATGCAATAACGCTTCTTGTTTGACCAAAAACCCATATTAGCATAGAAATAAAACTTCCAACAATACCAACAGCACCAAGTGATATAGTTGCATCTTCAGGAATATTCCCAACAATAATAGTATCCGTAATAGACAATATTGGTTCTGCGATACCAGAAATTAAAGCAGGTATTGCTAGCTTTTGTATGTCAGAAATTTTTATAGATTTTGTCAAAGTATTAATTCATAGCAATAAAAAGGAAACTCACTTTGCTTTGGAAAATATATGCCTTCCAATTGATGATACCCCCTTGATTCATAAAATTTTAAATTTCTTTTGTTCTTTGAAAATGTATCCAACCTTATGGATTTACACAGTTTTTCCCTAGCGTAGTTTTCCGCAAAATCCATTAAATTTCTCCCAACTCCTTTCTTTTGAAAATCAGGATGAACGGCCAATCGATGAATGTATAAATTGTTCTGATTTTTAGTTTTCCAGGTTACAGGAATATAAACCTCATCAATTTTATTACAAAGTGAAATACAGGCAATTACCTCTTCATTTTCAACATACACATACAGCTCGTTATTTTTTGCGTCATTGATAAATGTGCTTTTATCCGGATAATGTTCATTCCATTGATAGATGCCATTTTCAATCATATGTAGAGCACAAGATTTTGTAATTTCTAAAATAGAAAGAATATCAGAAATATTTCCGGCTCTTATCATAACTAAGTGAATAAAAAAACAAATTTAAAATTAAAAGCTTTACAAAATCATCTAATTTTAGATAATACAATTTAGAAATTTAAAAAATGAATCTTTTTTTATCTGCACTATTAATTTTTGTGCTAAGACTTATTGACCAATCGTTAACCACGGTTAGGGCATTAGTGGTAACAAAGAAACCTGTACTTGGTGCATTCATAGGATTAGTTGAGTCAGCAATTTGGATACTTGCAGTTTCACAAGTAATCAAAGACATTAACGATCCATTTTTAATTGCTGCCTATGCATTTGGTTTTGCAGGAGGCACTCTTTTAGGGATACAATTAGAAAAATTCATTGGCCTAGGAAGTGCTGTAGTTAGGGTCTTTACCCCGTCTAAATCAGCTAATATTAGTAAACCTCTCAGAGAAAGGGGATTTATGGTTACTGACATTAAAGCAAAAGGTAGAGACGGCGCTGTTATAATTTCGTGGTGTATTGTGCCCAGAAGAAAGCTTAGTAAAGTCCTATCAATAATAAGATCAGTAAACCCAGACGCTTATGTAACGACTGATTTAGCGAATCCAACTTCACTCAGAAAATAAATTAGCGAAACCGAGATTTAAAAATAGCCAGTAAAACAAGTAGAACAACTCCTGACGTAAATATTGAACCACTATTTTCAGTTAGTAATTCGATAATAGAAAGTATTCCGCCAAGAATTGTCAAAAAAAAAGCGATACTAAACAGCTTATTATAATTATTTGGATTCCAAAAACTAGCCATCAAATTACTTTTTTATGATCTTGAATGTATGGCTTTTATTATCTTTGGATAATGTCAAGAAATAACTGCCCTTAGCAAAATCTGAAAAGTTTATTATATTAACCCCAACGCCTCTATAAACTTCTTTCCCTAAGAGATCATTGATAATAATTTTTTCTGTACCGTCAACTCCAATTATATTTATTTTATCGATAAAAGGATTAGGATAAATTTTGTAGTAAGTAAAAATATTATCACTGATACTTAAAGACATTGGCGATCCAAATGAAACATTATCAAAGCGATAGATAATTTCATTATCTCCTGAGGCTCCAAAATTAAAAAACATAGAGGCCTTGTTAAATGGATAGCTGGTATTTAGTGCTGCTGTCCCTGTCGCTTCGTTACTAAAATCAAATTCTAGAACCTCCCATTCACCTGCAACTGAAGTAAATGCTTCAGTCTCAACAGATTGGGTTGGGTCATTTGAGTTTTCAATCTTAAACCTTACTGGAATCCCTGTTTGCGTAGTTCCTTCCACATAAACGTGGGCATACATTTTTGTATCACTACTCGTAATTGGAATATTGGTTGCAAATCCCTCTTCAGTTCCGATGGTTACTCCAGCGGATGTACCTGATTCATCATTCTTAATCACCTGAACATAATGATTGCCTTCTTCCTCAACAATTGTAGAAGGTCCATTACCTTCAAAGTCAATTACTGAATAATAAACTTCTGGATCCTCAAAGGTAACTGGCAAATCAATTTGATTTAGGCCTCCTGACGGATCATATGTAGTTATATTGTCAAAGTAAAAAGTTGAATTAACACTACCGTCACCAACATTTCCAAAATCAAACATTAAAACAAGCTTATTATAAGTATTTGAAGCTTCTCCTGCAAAACTCCATGAAAGGGTTTCCCAATCATTTGAGAGAGTTGTATAAGCATCTCGTTCAGTTTGCGCATCGTTATCCCCTTCTAATTTAAATTTCACCATTAGTCCAGAAATTGGAGTGTAAATACTCATTGAAATATGAGTGTTTGTTGAAAAATCTAAATAATTATTAAGTTCTATATAGCTACCCGCCCAGATATCCCCTCCATCTCTAATGATAACACCTACATTTTCACTAGGATTATTATCGTCAATTTGTGGATTATAAACAACAGAGCCTGTTCCGCCATTAAAATTAATGAAATCTTCATTTAGAATTTGTTCATTTTCAAAATCTATTGGAAGTGAGATTTGAGCATTTGTAGTGGGAATGCAAAAAAGAAAAAATAAGATAAAAATATTTTTCATTTGATATAGTTTTTGCAAACATACAAATACTATGCATACATAGCAAACACTGCAAAAAAGAATAATTCTAATCTAATAATCTTTGTTTATTGAGGATTTTATATAAATAATTATAATATTTTATGTATTCCACAAAAAAAGTAAGTATTATTTATATAATTGTTTTTTAAACTATTGTTTAGTACTATATTTAACATTAATAAAATTTAAATTTAACCAATTATGAAAAAATTAATTTTTGTATTTATACTTTTACCGGTTTTTGTTTTTTCGCAAACGAAAACGATATCGGGAGTAGTTAATGATGAAAATAATATGCCACTTATTGGGGTAAATATTACAGTTCAAAACTCTAATATTGGTGCATTGACTGACTTTGACGGGAACTATTCAATAACAATACCTTCTGGAAAACCAAAAGTTTTAATTTTCTCATATCTTGGATATTCATCTCAGGAGGTAGACGCCTCTTCTAACGATAATATCAGTATTATGATGCTTCCTGATTTAGAACAGCTTGAAGAAGTAGTTGTAATTGGTTATGGATCCGTCTTGAAAAAGGATTTGACAGGTTCTTTATCATCTGTCAAGGTTGAGGAAGAAGTCGCAAATCAGTCCAATTCAATAGATCAATTACTTCAAGGACGTGCCGCAGGAGTTCAAGTAGTTCAAAACGGAGGTAATCCAGGTTCAGGTATAAGTGTAAAAATTAGAGGAACTAACAGTCTGCGGGGAAATAACGAACCTTTGTATGTAGTAGATGGCGTAATTATTTCCTCTGCCGGTGAAGATGTTTTGCCTGCTGGTGTTGGTAATATTGGTCAAGAAAGTCAAAATGGTTTAAACGGAATTAACCCTAGAGATATAGAAAGTATTCAGGTCTTAAAAGATGCATCAGCCACAGCCATTTATGGCTCAAGAGGAGCAAATGGAGTTGTGGTTATTACAACCAAAAAAGGAAAGAGTGGTAAAGTTAATATTGAGGCATTTTCCAACACGTCAGTCAGAGTTATCTCTAAAAAATACGATGTTCTTGATCCCTATGGTTATGCAGCTTATGTAAACGAAGTAAATGCGGGTAATGGTGTCGTTCCTGGATATATCATTGACGATTATACAATATACGGAGTTGATATTACAACTGGAGCTATTTCAGATATTCCAGCTAGATCATATCATTGGCAAGATGAGATCTACAGAAGCGGAATAAGCAGAAAAGTAGGCGGATCAGTTTCAGGCGGAACAGACAATGGTAATTATTATATCTCTGCGGGCTTTGATGATCAACAAGGAATTGTTCCTACTTCATCATTTAAAAGCGGTGATATGAGAATCAATTTTAATCAAGACCTTAATGACAAGCTAATCTTTGAGGCCAGAATGAGTGGATATTTGAGCTCTACTAATTTTGCCGAAAGCGGAGATTTACTGGGAGGATCAAATCAAAGTTTTATCAAACAGGTAATTTCTTTTAGACCTATAATAACTGAAGAATTTGAAGACTTTGGTGAAGATTTGGATATTTCTAACCCCTTTTCATGGATTAATGATTTTGAAGACATCTCAAAAGAAAGTAGATATATTGGAAATCTAGCCCTAACCTATAAGCTGCCAGTTCAAGGATTAAGATATCAGGTAAAAATCGGAGGGAATATCAGAACAAAAGAAAGAAGAAGATTTTTTGGAACCACTACTTGGCAAGGGAATAATGCCAATGGATCACTTCAAATCACAGGCCTTAATAATTCCTCATTTCAGGTTAATAACTTTTTAAGGTTTAACAGAACGCTAAAAAGAAAACACCGGATCAATAGTGTGTTAGGGGTTACTTATGATGTTAGAAAAGTTAATAATAATATTTATGCAGTTGAGGATTTTGTGACCACTCAATTTACAACTCAAAATCCAGCCTTTGGTCAAGTTGTAACTAGGCCGTTAACTTTTATCAAAGGAGATCAACAAATTTTTTCTCTTTTGGGAAGATTTAATTACACTTATGATAACACATATATTTTGACAGCTACTTTTAGACGAGATGGGGTGTCAAAATTCGCACAAAATAATAGGTATGGTTTTTTCCCATCCTTTGCCCTAGCATGGAATGTTCATCAGAATAATGACTTAAAATTATTTGAAGAACTTAAGCTAAGAGGTGGTTGGGGCCAAATTGGTAATCATGGAATTGGATCCTATGGAACACTTTCAAATTATGGAGCTTCAGCTAATTTATATGGAAATGCTGATGGAGGTACAAATGTTCCAATTGCACTACAGAATGTAGCAAATCCAGACTTGACTTGGGAGACAACGGAGCAATTAAATTTCGGAGCTGACTTTGCTACAAATAATCAAAAAATTACAGGAACCTTTGATGTATATGAAAAGACTACAAAAGATTTATTGCAAAGTGCTAGCATTCCAACGTCTTCTGGATTTCAAAGCATTTTGGTTAACAAAGGGGAGATCACCAATAAAGGGGTTGAACTTTCATTAAATACAGACCTAATTTCTAACCAGGACTTGACCTTGTCATTCGGAGGAAATATTGGTGTTAATAAAACCAAAATTACAGATCTTTCATCTCAACCATTGGACGAGTTTTATGTTGACGGAATTGCTGAAGAGAGAAGATTTTATTTTGGTTCAGAAGTAACAAGAAGTAATCTTTTCAGATACCCAGCAAATGTATTTGTTGAAGGAGAAGAAACAAGTTTATTTTATGGATTGGAAACCGATGGAATTTATCAAACTGGAGATGCTCTTCCTGAAGTTTTTGGAAATCTTGCAGTTCCTGGTGATGTAAAGATTGTTGATCAAAATGGAGATGGAATCATTGACCTAAGCGATAGAACATTTATAGGAAATCCAAATCCAGATTTTGTATATGGCTTTAATTTTAATTTAACCTATAAGAGGCTTTCGGCTAATATTCTTTTTAACGGAGTTTATGGAAATGATATAGCAAACGGAAATTTATTACAATTAAACAATGCTGAAGGATTAACCTATTTGAATATCGCACCTGATGCGTATTTTAATGCATGGAGACCTGATGCTCAAACAAATGTTTATCCTAGGATTGGATATTCCACAAATGGCCAACCAGCTATGACTGACAGAATCATTGAGGACGGAAGTTATTTGAGGTTGAGTAATTTAACCATTGCATACGACTTTGATGTTAACAATATAGACTCTATAAGTAATTTAAAATTATTTATCGCAGGACAAAATCTGATAACCTGGACAAACTACAGTGGATACGATCCTGAAATTTCGAGCTTTTTATATAATGGCCTTATAAATGGAGTGGATTGGAACGGAAGAGCGAATGCTAGAACTTTTGTTGTGGGACTTAATGTTGGATTTTAAATAAACTAAAAAAACTAAATTCTTTAAATATGAAAAATTTTAAAATAATATTATTATCAATAATTTGTCTTTTTTTCACATCCTGTGATTTAGATGAAGACCCAATATTTTTAGACTCTAACGCGGTATACTCAGATATAAATGTAGCTAAGGGAGCGCTTGATGGCATATATCAAGCCCTAACAAGCTACAATGCTCAGGAAAGAAGAATATTTGCTATAAATGGATTTTCAGGTTTATTCACGGCTGGAAAAAACGGCGGAAATAATGTAAATAATATAAATAACGCCAATCTATTTTCTTTGAAACCTACTTATGATGCAGACACAGAGGCTATGTGGGGTGGAGTATATTCTGTCATAGCGAGATGTAATGGCGCAATACACAACATAGTAACTGTGAATGAACCGACATCTTCAGATGAATCCGGATTTAATGATATAGCTGGTCAGGCATATTTTGTGAGAGCATGGTCATATTTTTCATTAACTAGACTTTGGGGAGATGTACCACTTTGGCTGTCCCTTCCAAATAATGAAAATTTACATTTGGCTACCACTTCATCTAAAGATATTTATGCTCAAATTATTGCCGATGCTCAAATGGCATTAACTTTAATGAACGGCTCAAGTGGCATTGGATATCCTGAGCACTATGCAGCAAATATGTTATTAGCTAAAGTATATATGACATTGGCTACAAATCCAGATTTAGGAGCAGACGGGTTTACTGAATTGGACTATTGGCAGCTAGCTTATGAGCAGGCAATTGAAGTTTACGGACAATATAGTCTTGTTGCAGATTATGGAAGTTTATTCACTGACACCAATGAAAACTCTTCTGAATCAATATGGGAACTACAAATAAGTCAAGATGCAGCAAACTCACAAATGGGAAGAAATTTTACACCATTTAAGTATAAGTTGGGACAGCATTTTGGTTGGTTACGTGTACATGCTGATGTATATAATCACCACGAATCTGTCTATCCAAATGACCCTAGATTAGAAGGAACTTATTTACACTCTTACCAAAGAGCTGACAATGGTAATACTGTAACAGTTTACCCCTCAAATCCTAACAGACCTAATTTTTCAAAAGCTCATCCTTACTTTTTCAAATTCACTGAAAAGGACACACAGCACAGTAATCAGTATGGCGATCAGAACTTAATAATATATAGATATGGTGAACTGTTAATTATGTTAGCTGAAATTTCAAATGAACTAGATAATGGACAACAATTAGGTTTTGTAACCGAGTTATTGAGCAGAGTTGGAATGAGCCCCCAAGGTGCTTATTTTGGAACACAAGAAGAATTTAGACAAGCAATTATGTATGAATACAGATTTGAAGTATTGGGAGAAGGGGAAGATGCACACAATAATAGAAGAAGAGGTTTTGACAATTTTTTAAATAGGACAATCCTATTTCACAACAATAATCCTATTCATAATCCAGCGGTGGACTTAACTTTAAGCACGGACCCTTCTCAAGTTATGTCTCTGCCGATTCCTTTAATAGAGATTAACACAAATGAATTAATAGATTTAGATTAATTTTAATTTAACCCGCATATGATTTTTTAAATGCGGGTCAAGTTTTTATATATTCACTGAGTATGATTAAAAAAATAGTATTTTTTTGGAGTATTTCTGTGCTTTCAATTGCTTCCCAGAATCAACTTCCACTTGCTAATGGTTTTTTAGAGGATATTGAAAACAATGAATTTGAATATTGGAGCCATCAAGCTAATGAGGGTGGGGATGCAACATACTCAATAGAAACAGATAATTTAGTTCAGGGCAGTACAAAAGCTTTGAAGTGCCAAGTATATTCATTAGGGGCAAACGGATGGCATGTTAGTTCAAAAAGTGAATATCCATTTCAGGTTAATGCTGGTCAAAAGTATACAGTGACTTTTTATGCTAAAGTTGAGGGAGCAGATTCAAGGCAAATGAAATTGGTTTTTCAATCTGATGTTTCTGGAAGTTATCAGGGTCAAAATATTTGGATAACAAATGAATGGAAAAGATATAACCACACCTTCACAGTTGAACACTCTAGTGATAACAATAGGGTAAGGTTTTGGTATATGCAGTCTGATGTAACTTATTTTTTAGATGAAGTAAGTATTTCCCCAGGCGATAGAATAACCTTTCAACCTGAAGAAAAACATCAAACAGTTGATGGTTTTGGAGCTGGAATTAAAAGAAGAACTGAGGATCTCTATGTATTAAATGATTCATTTAGAGAGCAGATAGAGGAATATTGTTTTAATGACCTTGAGGTTAACATGATTAGGTTTTTTGTTTACCATGATTTAGAGCCTGAAAATGATAATGATGATCCTTATAGCTTAGATGAAACACAACTAGATTGGACAAGATATGATAGTGATCCAAATAGTTGGAGAACTAGATATGTTGGTGAAGCACTGCAAAATGCTTTTAACTTAAGTGTTAATGGATTTGATCATGTAATCGGTAACTGTAACAGCGCCCCAGCCTGGCTTAAAACCAACGGCCAACATAATGGTGGAGGTACTCTGATCAGTGGAGGAGAATCAGAATTTAGTGAATTTCTTGTTGCATTTTTAAATGGTATGGAGTCTAGGTATGGAATTGAAGTCACTGCAATTTCACCTACAAATGAGCCTGATTATGAGGTTTCATACGAGTCCATGAATACTACACCCTCAGAATTATCAAGTATATTAATAAACTTAAATGCTAGGTTGTCAAATTCTGGTTTAGATCATATTAATATAGTTTCACCTGAATGTTTCAGGGTTGAATCTCAAAATTCCGGAACCTCTGCTACAAATTATATTAATACTATGTTTGAAAATTCAGCTGTTGAGGAAGCTATTGATATTGTAGGTACTCATACTTATGCAGACCCCAATCATAATGCTAATTGGAATGCGTTAAAAGTAGCGGCTAATGGTAAACCAGTATGGGTAACTGAATCGGCTAATCTAGGCAGTACAGACCAATCAATGACAGATGCAGCAAATTATATTAAGTGGATAATAAGAGGATTTAACGAAGGTGGAGTTACTGCTTATATGGTACACTTATTTTATGGAGAAGCTGATAACAATGGTTATTCTAGCTTAGTTGGATGGACTCCTGCGGGTGAAATAATTTTACCAAAAAGATATCATTCATTTAAGCATTTTACAAACTTAGTCAAGAAAGATTATAGTCTAATTAGTTCTGCCTCGAGCGATGAAAATGTAGTTTTTGTCGCAGGATTTATTTCAGATGATGAATCTAAAATCATTTTGCAAGTATTTAATGAAGGAGAAGAAAAGGATTTTTCGATGGACATTCCAATTGGATCAATTTCTGTAGAGCGAATTCTAACAACTAATAATGACTCAGAAGAATTCACCTCGCTTGGAACACAAGAAATCAATTATTATGACAGGTATTTTACAACAAACTTACCTGAACTTTCTTTAACATCTTTTGTTTTTAACATCGACGAATCTTTATCTAACTCGTCCAATTACCTTGCAAATAATAATTTACTTGAGGTTAGATTATATCCAAATCCATCTGAAGATAAAATCAATATATTATTCACTGACTATTCTACATACTCACTAAATATTTTTGGTTTAAAAGGTCAAAAAATATATGAAAGAACCATTTTTGATAATGAGACTTCTATCGATATATCGGAGTTTCAAAAAGGAACTTACTTGCTAAAGATAAGCTCTATGAGTGATGAAAAAACTATAACAAAAAAGATAATCAAACAATGAAAATTAATAGATCTACTCATTATTTGGTGCTAATATTTTTATTGTTTTTTAACAGCTTTTACGCTCAACAAGGATCAAAGCCCACCAATGTAATCTTTTATCTTTCAGATGATCAGGATCTTTTAGATTACGGAATTTTTGGCAACCCAAAAGTTGAAACTAGTAATGCAGATCTTCTAGCAACGCAAGGAATTAAATTTAGCAATTTTTACACCGGTCAGGCTATCTGTGCCCCTAGTAGATCACAAATTTTTACAGGAATGTATCCGGTAAAAAACGGGTGTATGGCAAATCATATTGGTGTGAAGCCTAATATTAAAAGTATTACATCATTGTTAAAGGAATCTGGATATGAAGTAGTTTTAGCCGGCAAGAGCCATGTCAAACCAAATAAAGTATTTGACTGGACACATTATTACCCAAAAGTTAACAACAGATATTTACCACTAGAACAAATTGATGATTATTTAAAAAACGCAAATAAACCATTTTGTTTAATTATTGCTTCAGATTATCCTCACGGACCCTTTCCAAAAACATCTAATTATAGCAAACAGGACATATATAAATTACCATATGACCCTAGTTATGTTGGTAATCATAAGCCTGGATATTATCAAAACATTAAAGATGACAATGATCAGCTTGGAAAAGTTTTAGAAATGGTTGACAAGTATGGTCATGATGAAAACTCTATGTTTATATATGCTTCAGACCATGGCTTGAGTGGTAAGTGGAGTTTACAAGAACAAGGAATTCGTCTTCCATTTATTGTAAGATGGCCTGGAAAAATCAAGCCTAATACAACCTCTGAAACATTATTGACACTTGTAGATGTTTTACCTACAATTTTAGAAGTATCAAAAACCAAAATCCCCAGAGAACTTGACGGGAAAAGTTTTGTTGAGTCATTAAAAGGTGATGACAAACAAATTAACGAATATATATATGGTGTAGCGACTAGACAAAATATTAGGGAATGTAAAATATTTCCGTCAAGAATGGTAAGGGGAAAGAGATTTAAATTAATAAGAAATTTTAATTCTATTGAGGTTGTAAATTCAAATTTGGGTGACAATCCAATTATAAACGAATTTGCCAAAATCGGTGCAGAATCTTTTCCAAATGTTCCCTACGAAGAACTGTATGACCTAGAAAAAGACCCATATCAAAAAGTAAATTTGATAAAGGATAATAAATACAAAAAAACAAGAAACAGATTATCAATTGCTTTAGAAAATTGGATGAAAAGCCAAGAAGATTTTCTTTTGGAAGATCCAATCTCAATATTAAAACCCACCCTTCACCCTTTGGATAAAAACTCAAAATGGAATAAAGTGCCTCAAAATTTGACGGGTAAATTAAAAAATGAGGACTATGTTAAACTCCACTATTAATATGTTTAAGTCAAAACTTATTTTACTTATTATTCTTCTGTTTTTTTCATGCTCTGAAAACATAAAAACAACACAAAAACCACTTAATATTGTATGGATAAGTTGTGAGGATATGGGCCCCATATTAGGATCTTATGGTAATGAGAAAATTAAAACACCAAACTTAGATAAGCTTGCATCTGAAGGAGTTAGATATACCAATGCATACTCAACTGTCGGGGTTTGTGCACCAAGCAGATTCTCAATTATTACGGGAATGTATTCTGCAAGACTTGGAGCACACAATATGAGAACCGGAGACTACCATAATTACAAAACTCCAGAACAAGTTTCTCACAGAAAAGATATTGGCGTAATTGATAAGGCTGGAAAAAATATACCAGAATATGAGGTTGTTACCCCGCCCCATGTTAAGCCATTCACTGAAATATTAAGGAAAGAAGGTTATTATTGCGCAAATAATTTTAAATGTGATTATCAATTTAACACACCCTTCACCGCGTGGGATGAAGTATCATCAACTGTAAGTTTTAGAGACAGGCCCAAAGACACACCGTTTTTTTATGTCTGGAATACTTTGCTAACGCACGAATCAAGAATTTGGGAAAGAAGTAATGAACCATTGACAATAAGACCAGAAGATGTGATAATTCCTTCATATTTCCCAGATATTCCAGAAGTTAGAAATGACATAGCAAGAAAATATTCTAACATTGAAGCAATGGACAAAAAGGTTGGAGAACTAATTAATCAACTTGAGTCAGATGGTCTTCTTGAAAACACCGTAATTATGTTTTGGAGTGACCATGGTGGAAATTTATTAAGACAAAAAAGAGCAGTAGGAAATAGTGGACTTAATGTGCCACTAATTATCAAATATCCTGACAAAAAAAATGCAGGAAAAGTTGATGATAGAATCGTATCACTTATGGATTTAGGCCCAACAGTTTTGTCCTTATTAAATATCAAACCACCCAAACATTACGATGGTAAAGCAATAGCTGGGCGATACGAAGAAGAAGCACGGGAATACGCTTTTGGAACCGCTGACAGGTTTGATGAGAGTACAGATATGCAGAGATCAGTATTGGACGGAAGGCATGTTTATATTAAAAATTTTATCCCAGAATTACCTTTGATTTACCGCAATAAATATAGAGAGCGAATCACTATGAACTCTAAACTTATTCAAATGGATAGTTTAAACATGTTAGAAGGTGATGCTAAATATATATTTATGAGAACAAAGCCCCTGGAGGAGTTTTATGATTTAGCTGATGACCCCTATGAGGTTAACAATATAATTGATGACACACAGTATACTGAAAAGATAAATGAATTTAGAGTTGCATTAGAAAATTGGCAAAAAGAAATTAATGATCAAGGGTTTATTCCCGAGAATGAAATAGTAGAATCATTTTGGCCAAATAGGATTCAACCAAAGACAGAAAATGTTACATTCAGCACTGACAAACAGGGAAGGTTAGAGCTGAGTTCTATAACCGATGGAGCCTCAATCGGATATCAAATTGACGAAAAAATAGGAACGAATAGTTGGAGTTTGTATCACAAGCCTATTGAGCTTGGCGATAAACAAAAAATAGTTGCTAGGGCAATAAGGATTGGTTACAAAGCATCAGAAACAACTTCGAATTAAATTAAAAATGAAAAAAATTTTAGTAATCTTTTTAGCAATATTTATTGTTTCATGTAATGATCAAGTTGAGAAAAAACATAACATATTATTTATTTCAATTGATGATTTAAGACCCACAATGAATTCATACAATTATGAAAATGAAACAATGATTACCCCTTACATGGATAAACTTGCATCTGAGGGGGTTCAATTTAATAATGCTTTTACGAATATAGCTGTATGTGGAGCAAGTAGAGCAAGTATTATGACCGGCATAAGACCAAGTGAAAAACGGTTTAATGATTTTTCAACAAGAGCCTCAGTAGATGCTCCGAGTGCTATTCCATTAAACCAAATATTTAAAGAGAACGGTTATGAAACCATTTCATACGGAAAAATTTATCACCATAAAGATGATTTTCAAGAGCATTGGACAGAAAAAGATAATGGAGCTCAACAGGCAGATTTTCAAGATCCTGAATCTATAAAACTTAGAGATAATGCTGAGACTGGTGAATACGGCAAAAAAAATCCAATTGTTGAGTACCCAGATGTAGACGACTATGTCTATAATGACGGGAAGATTACATTAAAGGCTATTGATAAATTTAAAGAGTTTAGTCAAAATGGAAAACCATTTTTTATGGCAATCGGATATGTCTCTCCACACCTTCCTTTTATTCAGCCAAAAAAATATTGGGACATGTATGATCATAATGAGATTAAACTTGCAGACAATACATTCCAACCTATAAACTCACCAGATATTGCAATCGAGGCTCAGCATAATTCAGCAGAATTGAGAAAAAATTATTTGGGAATTCCACAAAATGGTTTGCTAGATGATAATCTTTCTAGAGATTTAATC
Source organism: uncultured Bacteroidota bacterium (assembly GCA_902510475.1). Classification (GTDB taxonomy): domain Bacteria; phylum Bacteroidota; class Bacteroidia; order Flavobacteriales; family Flavobacteriaceae; genus MED-G13. The sequence goes on from CABXCC010000017.1 coordinate 21,274, forward strand.
CATGGTTATTACGCAAGTGTAAGTTATATGGATGCAATGATTGGTGATTTAATCAAAGGCTTAGAAGACGCAGGATTAAGACAGAACACAACAATTGTACTGTGGAGTGATCACGGATATTTTTTAGGAGAACATGGATTTTGGTGTAAGCATAGTACATTTTATGAGGCAGTTCAAATTCCACTCATTATATCTTCTCCAAAATATAGCACCACAGATAATTCAGATTCGTTTACAGAATTGGTAGATATATATCCAACTTTGTGTGAGCTTGCAGGAATTGATCCTCCAACATATATTCAGGGTAAAAGCTTGACACCTGTCCTCGAAAACCCAAATACAATAATAAAAAATGAAATCTATACAAGATACAAACAAGGAGAAGCAGTAATAGATAAGAATTACTCTTATACCGAATTTTACCAAGGAGAAAAGTTTTTAGGCAATATGCTTTATGATATGAGTGATGATAAAAAACAAAACAAGGATATTTCAAAATTTACTGAAAATGCAGAATTAGTAAACAACTACAGAGTTAAATTAAAGGAAATGAGAGATTTTGTTAATGAAGATCCTTTTCAAAATGACTAAATTTATAACAACATGATAACAATAAACCCAATGCTCAAAAATTATTTTTTGACTGCTGTATTACTTTTTAGCTTACACATTGTATCTGCACAAGATTATTATGTTTCTGATTCAAATGGTTCAGACAATAATTCAGGAACAATTGACTCTCCTTATAAAACGATAAATAAAGGGATTTCCATGGTAAATCCAGGCGGTACAGTGTATGTTATGGATGGAGTTTATCAAAATGATAATTACGGTAATGTTGACCACTCAACCAATACAAACATGAACAACCAACATGTTGTTACTATAAATAAATCTGGAACGGAGGATGCATATATTAATTTGAGGAATTACCCTGGACATTCCCCTAAAATTCAATTTGATGGAAGAGGAGGGATTGTTATTTCAAACAATATGAATTATATAATTGTAGAAGGCTTTGAGGTTGAAGGTCCAGCACAGGACATCAATTATGAAATGGCTGAAGCCGATAGAAATTATAAAATCGAAATGGCTGAAGATGAAGATGATTCTACAAACTATAATAACTCCTATTTTGGAGGTAAAGGAATTTGGGGTGGCTATGGAGCGCATCATCACGTTATTATTAGAAATAATATAGTTCATGACACCTGTGGATCAGCTATTCGATTTAACGATAGTGATTACATAACCATAGAAAATAATATTGTTTATAATTCAAATTGGTGGACTTCGTCTGCATCAAGCGCCATTGTATTAGCTGAATCAATTTCTCAAAGCGGGGACAACACCAACGATATTAAAATGATTATCAGGGGTAATATAGTTTACAATAATTGGAACAGAATTCGTTTCTACGTTACACAGCTACCCGATAACTCGGGGAATAATAATCCAAATTATGGGACTGCAAATTTTCAATCGATTTGGGATGGACAAGGTATTTACGTTACCAGAAGCGACCCTGGATATAACGGCACCTTTTTGTTTGAAAATAACTTGTGTTTAAACAACGGAAAGAATGGAATTAATTTTGACCATTCTCAATCTGCATCAGCGATATATCAAAATAATACGCTGTATTTTAATGGTGTTCATGAGATCATTCAGGATATTTCTGTTTCTGAAGGTAATCCGGCTCACAGAGGTCAAAAGGTTGGAGGTATTAAAGCTAATAATGTTAAAAATGCAACAGTTGTAAATAATATTATAGTTACCAGAGACAATGAGTTTTCTGCTCTGCAACTAAATAATGTGACAGGCTCAAGAGTTGCAGTTGATAATATTATTGTAAACGGAACCTATGCATACCCAGCTAATGAAACTAACAACATGATCAATATAGATCCTCTTTTTATATCTGCTCCTGAAGTAGTTAATGGTCCTCTTGAAATTAACGGAACAGATTTTTCTTTAAGTGAGGATTCACCCGCAATTGATTCTGGAAACCCAAGCTATAGCCCTACCGATGATATTTTAGGAAATCCTAGACCATTAGCGACAGAAGCTGTCACTTCGACAAGTTTTGAAAATGCCACTGGTGGATGGACTGCATTTGGATCAACGATTGAGACCACTAATTTAGAATCTTATTCGGGTGAAAGGAGCCTTTTAACAACTGATAGAACTGCAAATTGGCATAGCCCAAGAATTGTGCTAAATAATTTATTAACAGATGGCGAAACATATACCATATATGTTTGGGTAAAATTAGAAGATGGAGCTACTGGGACTTCACAATTAACAATAAAAGATACGGACGAAAACGAATATTATAACTTAAACGACCCTGTGGAAATAACTGATCAGGAATGGACATTGCTTTCAGCAGATTACACATACAGCCCAGCTAATAACTTATTCCTATATGTTAAAGGGCCGCCGGTTCAAGGAGGCATAGGTATCGATTATTACATCGATGATTTTTCTTTTGTTCCACAAGGCTATCCCGCTGTTAATTTTGAAAATTCGGGCGATATTGTAGATATCGGTGCGTACGAATATATAACCGAAATTTCAGATATAACAGGTCCTGAAATACAATGTAATAACATTTCAGTCTTTTTAGATGAAGAGGGCGGAGCTGGAATAGTTTCAGATGACTTAATACAAAGCATTAACGATGTTTCTGGTGTTGCAGATATTTCTATTTCATCAGAAAACTTTGATTGTTCGACAATAGGAGAAAATGAAGTGATAATTACAGCAACTGACAATCTTGGAAATATTTCTCAGTGCAACTCGACAGTAACTGTTATTGATGAGCAGTCCCCATATGTAGCATGTTCTAATCTTACAATTACACTTGAAAGTGGAGTTGCAAATATTTCGATTGAACAAATTAATAATGGTAGTTTAGATGCTTGTGGGATTGAAACATATGAGTTGTCACAAACTGAATTTACCGAACAAGATTTGGGTGAAAATTCGATCAGTATGATAGTTACTGATCAAAATGGCAATCAGTCAGTATGTGAGGCTATTGTTACAGTGGAACAAGGCCTTTCATTGATTGACAATTCACTTAACGAGGTTTATCTTTTTCCAAACCCTGCTGAAAACACGGTAACTATTAACAATATTTATTCAGATGCTAATATTTCAGTTTATGATATTTTAGGAAAACATTATAGATTAAATAAAATAAATAGTTTTGAAGACAACTCAATTTCTATGAATACTTCAACCCTTGACACGGGTATCTACTTTATAAGAATTCAAGACATAAACTCAGGACAATTAAAAATTTTAAGATTAATAAAACAACAATAATAATTAATAAAAAAATCAATTATGAAATATTCAACAAAATTTACTTTAATTCTAATAGCGGTATTTTTTTACACCGATTCATTTTCTCAAAAAACATTAGAATTAAAGAATTCTAATTTGGAAGGTGTAAGCCCTGAGGGTAAGTTTTGGTGGTGGAATAGCGTAACACGTAATGGTGCTGATGCTACATTTTCGGTTGAGGATTTTGACACAAACCCCGGCAGTCAAAGGGCCCTCAAAGTGGAAACTCATCAGCTAGGAGACAAGGGTTATCATCTAAGCTCACAATTTAATCAAAAGTTTAAGGGGAAAGAAGGAGATGCGGTTACAATTACTTTTCACGCTAAGAATAAAGGGGGAAACGGAAAAATGAAAGTAGTCATTCAGTCTGATGTTCAAGGTAGTTATCAAGGAAAGGATTTTATACTGACTGAAGATTGGACTAAATACTCTCACACCTTCAATCTAAAATCAAATAGTAATAATCAGGGTGTAAAATTCTGGTATATGACTAAGGGAACAGAATTTTACTTAGACGACTTAACTATTTCAAAATAAATCATTAAATTATTAATCGAAAAAACTATTTACTATGAATAAACTTTACTCAATTGCTATAGCTTTATTGCTATCTTTTAACTTCACAATGTTTTCTCAGACTGCTCCTCCATGGGACTTTAACGGAACTGACGAAAATTTTGTTGGATCTAACTATTCCAATATAGTTGCGGGTGATACGTATGCAACGTATACAATTTCATCTCCAAATGATGATGGGAATGGTGGCTCTGCAAACCCGAACATGAAAAACGAGGATGCAATGATAGATACGTCTGTTGGCAACTACATTGCATTAACAATCAAGAACACCACAGGAAATACTAGGGTTCAGGTAATTACCACCGTTAATGGATCAAATTCTTTTACGAGTTTTGACGGAATTAGTGCGAATGATGCAGATTTTGTAACTCACTATATTAACATGTCAGGCAATGCAAATTGGTCTGGGACAGTAGGTACTATCAATTTTAGATTTAAAGAGTCTGCTTCAAATTCTCAAAATGTTTTTTCAGGTGAAATTTTTGTAGATAATATTGAAATTGTTGAAGCAATTCCTGCTACAGATAGAATAGACTATACTTTTGATGACACATCTGATGCTGAAGGTTTTGTTAGTGCAAATGGGGTAACTATGTCTCAGCCAGTTGCTGGTGAATTGCATTTGGATATCGCAGCTCAAAGTCCATATCCAAAACTAGAGCAATCAGGCTTATACAGTGTTGATGCAGATACTTATAAGTATTTACAAGTTACACTTGTAAATAATTCACCTAAAAATAAATTGACATTTGTCTCACCAAGTGGTGGAAATGAATTTTCAACATCAGAAATGGCTATTAATTCTGCTGAATCTCAAACTGTAGAAATTGATTTGACAGCTTTAACAAATTGGTCAGGAGTTCAGGCTAGCTGGTGGTTTCAATTAGTAGAAAATGCGGGTGATGGCGCTACTGCTTCTGCAGGTGAAATGGATATACAACAGATTTTATTTGCTTCAGAATCTATTAATCCTGCGTCAGCTGACTGTGATTTAACAATTAACATGGTTGATTCATGGGGTGATGGATGGAATGGAGCTACATTAGATGTTTATGTAAACAATGATTTACAAGGAACATACACGAACACTGCTGATGCTGCAGGTGGTGAAGCTCAGACAGTATCACTTTCTACAAGTTACGGTGATGAAGTAATATTTGACTTTACATGTGGATCTTACTGTGGTGAAACTTCATTTACTGTTGTGGACGGTGAAGGCAATACTGTTGTTTCCGGTGGTGGTTCAAACGCTGCTGACGGAACATTTGAATGTCTTGATCCAAATGCAATTTCTTTTGCTGCTACTGGTTCTGTAACTGATAATTCAGCAACATTCTCATTTGATATAACTAACTTCACCGTTGGTCAAGGAGATGGTGTAGACGGACACATTCACTATTCACTGAATGGTGGAGATACTGTAATGGTTTACTCTGCTGATCCTCTTACACTAACTGATTTACCAGTGGGTACACACACTATTGTATTCTCGTTGGTTGATGCAAATCACCAACCCTTAGATCCTGCTGTTGAATCTTCAGTTACTTTTACAATAACAGAGTGTGGCTATTCAATATCCATGGTTGACTCCTATGGAGATTCATGGAATGGTGCTTCAGTTGAATTATTTGCTAATGGCATTTCAATAGGTTCATTTGCAAATACTTCTGCCGCTGGTGCCGGTGAAGCTCAGGTTATTTCATTTGGTATAAATTCAGATGATGTTATTACATCGTCATGGACATCAGGCTCATACGATTCTGAAACCTCTTACGATATCTTAGACTCAGAAGGTAATGTAGTTGCTTCATCTGCTGCAGGTAGTGAAGTTGAGGTTATTGCCTCTTGTGGTCCAGCTACAACAGCTGTTACATTTACA
>CABXCC010000018.1 GCA_902510475.1 uncultured Bacteroidota bacterium
AGTGAAAAACTTGAAAAAATAATATTTCTAAAAAAAGAGCTAAATAAAAAGATTCAAAACTTAAAAATTCAAATTTATAATGGCAATAGAGATCAAGCAGAAATAATTAAAGAAGAATATGTAAAATTGTTTAATGACTCGACTGCAATGGTAATTTATGAAACTCCAAATTACAAAGTATGGATCGGTAATTTTTTTACTCGCCTTGAAGCTGATAGAAGTCTTTTAAAAATTAGAAAAAAATATAAAAGTGCTTTTATATTTAGACCAGAATATTATGAAATGGAATTTGAAGAAGAAAGCAATGAGCAAGAAACAGATGAAGAAATTAATTAGATTTTCTTTTTTATGGCTACATTAATATATCCTTCAATTTCATCTCCAACTTTAATGTCATTGTAATCTTTAATTTGCAGACCACAATCATAACCCTTCGTTACTTCTTTTGCATCATCTTTAAATCTTTTTAATGACGATAAAACGCCAGTATAAATTACAACACCCTCTCTAATTAGTCTAATTTCTGAATTTCTAACGATTTTTCCTTTTGTTACCATACATCCAGCAATGGTCCCAATTTTTGAAATTTTAAATGTTTCTCTAACTTCACAAAGACCTGTAATCTCTTCCTTAAAGTCTGGTGACAACATGCCTTCCATTGCATCTTTAACATCATTAATTGCTGCATAAATTATCGAATATGTTCTAATATCAATTTGTTCCTTATCAGCAATTTGTCTTGCGTTACCCATCGGCCTGACATTAAAACCAACAACAATAGCATCAGAAGCTGATGCCAATAAAACATCACTTTCGGTAATTGCGCCAACAGCCTTGTGTATAATATTTACCTGGATTTCTTCGGTTGAAAGTTTTTGCAGAGAATCTGTAAGTGCCTCTACAGATCCATCAACATCCCCTTTCAAGATAATGTTAAGTTCTTTAAATTCTCCCAATGCAATTCTTCTTCCGATTTCATCTAGAGTAATATGTTTTTGAGTTCTTACAGATTGTTCTCTTTGTAATTGATTTCTCTTATTCGCAATCTGTTTTGCCTCTCTTTCATCAGAATAAACTGAAAACTTATCACCTGCCTGTGGAGCACCATCAAGACCAAGTATAGATATTGGAGTTGAAGGGCCTGCTTCTTTAATTTCATTACCTCTTTCGTCATGCATAGCTTTAACCTTACCACTTGTCTTTCCAGCCAAAACAAAATCTCCAACTTTTAAAGTTCCTGCCTGTACAAGAATGGTTGAAACATAACCTCTACCCTTGTCTAAAAATGCCTCAACCACACTACCTACAGCATCCTTATTAGGATTTGCTTTTAATTCTAAAATTTCAGCTTCTAAAAGAACTTTTTCTAGAAGTTCATTAACACCATCACCCTTTAACGCAGAAATATCATGAGACTGAATCTTACCACCCCAATCTTCTACCAATAAATTCATGTTAGAAAGACTTTCTTTTATCTTATCAGGATTTGAATTAGGTTTGTCAATTTTATTTATTGCAAAAACAATTGGAACAGATGCAGCTTGAGCATGAGAAATAGCCTCTTTTGTTTGAGGCATTATATCATCATCTGCCGCTATGACAATAATGACCAAATCAGTTACCTGTGCACCTCTTGCCCTCATTGCTGTAAATGCTTCGTGACCAGGTGTGTCTAAAAAAGTAATTTTTTGACCGTCTTGAAGTTCAACAGCATAAGCTCCAATATGCTGTGTAATTCCTCCCGATTCACCAGCAATTACATTTTCTTTTCTTATGTAATCTAATAGAGATGTTTTTCCATGATCAACATGTCCCATCACAGTTACTATTGGGGGCCTCTGCATTAAATCTTCAGGGGAATCCTCTATTTCTTCAGCCTCTTCCTCAATTTCGGCGGTTACAAATTCAACTTTATAACCAAATTCTTCTGCCACAATCGAGAGAGTTTCAGCGTCTAATCTTTGATTTAAAGTCACCATCATTCCTAAGGTCATACATGCAGAAATAATTTCAGTTGTAGAAACATCCATCATGGTTGCAATTTCATTAGCTGTAACAAACTCAGTAACCTTTAAAATTTTACTTTCCTGTTCCTGAGCTGCTATCTCCTCTTCAGACTTTTGCTTATGTTGATCCCTTTTATCTTTTCTATATTTTGCAGCTTTTCCTTTTGATGATTTTCCCTGAAGTTTTTCAAGGGTCTCTTTAATTTGTTTTTGAACTTCCTCTTCACTAGGCTCCTCTTTAACAGTCTTGTTTGGTCTACCTTTTGGTTTAAATTTTGTGTTTCCAAAATTATTTTTAGGGGCATTACTTTTGTTAGAGATAATTCTTTTCCTTTTCTTTTTTGATTTTGTTTCAGAAGAATTAGTTTCTGGTTTTTTAAATTGATTAAGATCTATTTTTTCACCAGTAGATTTTAGGCCAGTTAATTTTTTGTAATTATCTTTTTTGACAGAATCAACATTCGTTTCATCGGAAGTTGAAGGTGATTGTTCTTTTACTTCTCTTGTAGGCTCTTTTTGAGAGATAGAATCAACTTTTTCAACTTTAATTTCTTTTTTAGGCTCAAGATCTATTTTGCCAACTTTTTTAAATTGAACAACTTTAGAAGAAGCTTTAATAACTTCGTTTGAATTTGAAAGAACAGAACTTTGTTCTTTTTCCAGTTTTTCCCTAATTTGTTCCTTTTCTTTATTTTTTGCCTCAACCGCTTCCTTGGAGGCTAACTTTTTATCCGCATCAATTTGAAACTCATCACACAATAAACTATATAAATCTGCAGAGATTTTGGTTGTAGGTCTTTTCTCAATAACGTGGCCCTTGGACTCTAAAAACTCCGCAACTCTGTCAATTGAAATATTCAATTCCCTTAAAACTTTATTTAACCTTATTGTATCTGCCATATAATTGTCAGTTATTAATCTTCAAATTCTTCTTTTAATATTTTAAGAACATCGTTAATTGTTTCCTCCTCAAGATCGGTTCTCTTAACCAAGTCTGTTGCATCCTGCTCAAGAACACTTTTTGCTGTATCAAGACCCGCTTTTGCAAGCTCTTCAATAATCCATGAATCTATTTCGTCGGAGAATTCTGTTAATTCAACGTCTTCTTCAGCTCCCTCTCTAAATACATCAACTTCATAACCAGTTAATTGTCCTGCTAGTCTTATGTTATGACCTCCCCTTCCTATTGCCTTACTAACTTCTTCAGGATTTAGAATCACTTCAACCCTCTTATTATCTTCATCAATTTTCATTGAATTCACTCTTGCCGGATTAAGTGCTCTAGTTATAAATAATTGGAGGTTATTAGTATAATTAATAACATCGATATTTTCATTTCCAAGTTCTCTCACAATACCATGAATTCTTGACCCCTTCATCCCGACACAAGCTCCAACAGGGTCAATTCGGTCATCATAGGAATCGACGGCAACTTTTGCTTTTTCTCCGGGTATTCTTACAACTTTTTTTACTGAAATAAGCCCGTCAAAAACTTCAGGAATTTCTTGTTCGAACAATTTTTCTAAAAATACTGGAGAGGTTCTGGAAAGTATGATAGACGGTTTTGTCCCTATTAATTCAACACTTTCGATTATCCCTCTAATATTATCTCCTTTTCTAAAAAAATCAGAAGGTATTTGTTTGTCTTTAGGCATAACGATTTCATTGCCTTCATCGTCAAGTAAAATAATAACTTTGTGTCTAATGTGATGTACTTCAGCAGTGTATATTTCACCTTCTAACTCCTTAAACTTCTTATAAACATTTGTATTATCATGCTCGTGTAATTTTGCGGTTAAATTTTGTCTTAGAGCCAATATAGATCTTCTTCCAAGATCAACTAACTTAACTTCTTCAGAAACATCCTCACCAACTTCAAAATCTGGTTCAATCTTTCTTGCTTCTGTAAGGGTAATTTCTATATTATCATCCTCAACATTGTCGTCTTCGACAACAATTCTATTTCTCCATATCTCTAAATCTCCTTTATCAGGATTAATAATTACATCAAAATTTTCATCATCCCCGTATTTTCTCCTTAGAGTTGATCTAAAAACTTCCTCAAGAATCGCCATTAGTGTGACTCTGTCAATTAATTTATCATCTTTAAATTCTGAAAACGATTCAATTAGTGTTAGATTATCCATATTCTAAAATTTTACTTTAACTTTTGCTTCTTTAATTTTTTTGAAATCAATATCAATTGATTTTTCTACAGTGACTTTACCCTTACCTACAGGTTTTGGTTGTCTTTCTTTCCATACAAGATTAATTGACTTATCATCTGTGCCAGTAAGTCTTCCTTCATAAAATTCATTATCTGTTTTAACTGATAAAATTCTTCCGCAATGCTTAGAATATTGTCTGGCAATAAGCAAGGGAGAAGTTGCTCCACAGGATGCCACTTCTAAAGAAAAATCTATTTCTTCTCTATCAAAACTCCCTTCAATTGCACGACTTATAAACATGCAATCTTCAACTTTAACCCCGTTATCTCCGTCAATTATAACCTTTATTTCGTTACTTTCTGAAATAGAGAAATCAATAAGAAAAAGATCGCCTCTTTGATCAAAACAGTCAATTAACAATAATTCTATTTTTTCCTTCAACATGTTCTATAAAAAGAGGGGACTCTTAGTCCCCTCTTAATTTTTTTAATATTAATCAGTGGCGCAAATATACAATAAAATATTTATTGATTAGCTATCTGCATTTAGTTGGCCTACTAGGGCTCGAACCTAGACTCTTCTGGACCAAAACCAGACGTGTTACCAGTTACACCATAGGCCATTGAGGATGCAAATTTATAATAATTTTTATATCAGCAATATAATTTCATTAATTATGTTTAATATTTACTATACTAAAGAATATTTAATTAATAAATTTGAAAAAAAAAAAATGAAATTAGACGATTTTAAAAAACTTAATTTACTTCTTGGATGGATATGTTTTTTAATATCTTTTTTTGTCTATTTCTCCACTGCTGAGCCAACGGTTAGTTTCTGGGATACAGGGGAATATATTACTACATCTTCAAAGCTACAAGTAGGTCATCCTCCCGGTGCCCCACTATATCAAATGCTTGGAGCAATATTCTCTGTTTTTGCAATTGACAAAGAGAATATTGGTTTTACGATGAATTTAATGAGCGGATTTAGTAGTGCATTGACAATAGCTTTTATGTACTGGAGTATTGTTTTAATTCTCTTAAAAATAATCAGTACTGATAAATTTACATTAAACAGGCAACTTGCAATTTCCGGAGCAGGATTGGTCGGTGCATTGAGTTTTTCATTCACAGATAGTTTTTGGTTTAATGCTGTGGAAGCAGAGGTTTATGCCATGGCTACTTTAATAATGTCAATATTATTTTATTTAGGCTTACGATGGGAGGCTGATATGAATAAACCTAGAGGTAATAAATGGTTATTACTTATTTGTTTTGTTATCGGATTATCATTTGGAGTACATTTTATGGGACTTTTAACAATTCCTGCCATTGTTCTGATCTTTTATTTTAAAAACCAAAAAACAATTCAAAGTAGCTTAAAAATAAATTCTTTACACGGGTTCTTGTTTGCAAATATTTTAGGACTATTAATTCTTATGGGAATTTTTAAATTGATTCTTCCATATACATTAAAGTTTTTTAGTATAATTGAGTTGTTATTTGTAAATAACTTTAATTTACCCTTCAATTCTGGATCTATTGCCGCATTTATAATCATCGCTCTATCCTTCTATTATTTAATAAATTACACCGCGAAAAAAAACTTAGTAACAATCAACACGTTGGTACTCTGTTTCTTATTTATTTTCATTGGCTTCTCGTCGTGGTTAATTCTTCCTATTAGATCAAATGCAAATGTTGTAGTTAATGAAAATAATCCATCAAACGCAAGAGAACTTTTAGCCTACTATAATCTAGAACAATACCCAAAAACATATCTCTTTTATGGCCCACTTTTTACCGACCAGTATTCTGGACTAGACAAGGAGAATCCTTACAAAAGTGACAATCCAAAATATGAGAAAGATTTGGATAATAATAAATATGTTATTGTAAATGATTATGAAAATGCAATTCAAAACTACAATTCTGAGCACGCTTCAATTCTTCCAAGAATGTGGAGCTCAGAACATGCCAAAAACTATTTGAATTATACGGGATACCTTAACTTCAAAATAAAATCAAGATATCTAAACGAACCTGGAATTAAAGATTTTGTTTCTGACTTTAAAAATAAAATAAATGAAGGTGAAGTTGATTATGGAGATTTTGAAAAATTTCTTAAACAATATGGTCAATTTTTAGAAATTCAAAAACCATCATTGTTTAGTAATCTGTATTATTTATTTGACTATCAAATTGGTTATATGTATCTAAGATATTTCATGTGGAATTTTGTTGGAAAACAAGACGATATTCAAGGAAAGATGAATTTAAACGGTAATTGGCTGAGTGGGATTAATTTTATTGACGAATGGAATATAGGCATTTCACAAAAAAATCTTCCTGGAGATGTTTTAAACAATAAAGCAAGAAATACATATTACCTATTGCCTCTAATTTTAGGCCTTATTGGTTTATATTTTTTATATAATTTAAATAAAGAATATTTTTGGATTATTATTGTGTTTTTTGTTTTTACTGGGGTTGCAATACAAGTTTACACAAACGTACGTCCATTTGAACCAAGAGAAAGAGATTATTCAGTAGTAGGCTCTTTTTATGTTTTTTCGATGGCAATAGGATTAGGAAGTTTCTACCTATCAACATTATTAGAAAAGATAAAATTAAAAAAGAGCTCCGTTTTAACCACGTTAATGTGCTTACTAATTGTACCTGTTAACCTTGCTGTGAATAATTGGGATGATCACGACAGGAGCGGTAGGTATACCGCTTATTCAATGGCTATAAATTATTTGAATTCCTGTGATAAAAATGCAATTTTATTTACTATAGGTGACAACGATACTTTTCCGCTTTGGTATGCACAAGAAATCGAAGGAATCAGAACAGATGTAAGGGTTGTTAACACAAGCTTGTTAAGTACGGACTGGTATATTGATCAAATGAAAAGACAGGCATATGAAAGTGAACCTATTCCGTCAAGTTTAACCCATGATAAATACAGGCATGGCACAAGAGATTATATAATAAAAGAAGCAATAACCAAGGATACAATAGATGTTGATGTTTTTCTGGATTTTATTACACAAGATGAAAAAGAATACAAGTACGGCGAAATTCTTAAAAGACAAGGTTACGATATTTCTGGACTCAGAAGTCAAGATTTAAATGCCAATTTTCTCCCTACTGAAAATATAAAAATTCCAGTGAATATCGAAAATGTATTGAAATATAATATTGTAAATAAAGACAAATCTAACTTAATACAAAATGAAATAATTATTAATATAAAATCTCAAGCACTATATAAAAACAGACTGATTATGTTAGATATAATTGCGCAAAATGAATGGAGGCGACCTATTTATTTTACTGGGGGCGCGTTTGGAGATGAAGATTATATTTGGATGAAAGATTATTTACAATTAGATGGAATGTGTTATAAACTGATTCCTATAAAAACCGAAGTTGATGAATCTAATCCATATGAAATGGGCATGGTAGATTCACAAAAAATGCTATCAATATTTAAAAATTGGGAATGGGGTTCTAAGGATTCAAATGAGATTTATTTAGATGTAGAGTCTAGAAAAAATAGCATTACCTACAGGGGCAATATATCTAGATTAATAGATCAATTAATACAAGAAAATAAAATAGATGAAGCAGAAAATATTTTGGATATATGTATGCAAAAAATGCCAGTAAATGAATACGGATATTATACACTTTTAGAACCGTTTTTGAATGCTTACTATTTAATTAACAAACCTAAAAAAGCAAGAAAAATATTTGACGATATCGCAGTAAAATATCAAGAAAGTTTATTTTATTTTAGCACCGTTTCAAATTCTAATAAAAATAGATACGCAGAAGATATCTACATAGATATTGAAAGATACAGGTCATTAGTAGATGTTATTTTGAATCACGAAGAAGGTGAATATTTAGAAACAAGAATGAAAGAATTCAACGATTATTTAGATTTATTTCTTTAATTTTCACAAAAGTCTTTCAATCTGCCGATTAAAGAATTTGCATCTTCATCTCCACTTTGTCTCCATTTCATTTCTCCTCTTTTATAAATCATTAAAGTTGGAGCACCTTTTATTCTTAAAGCTTCGGCTAGTTTGTTATTTTTTTCTAAATCAATTTTGATAACTTTTGCCTTTTTACCTAAAGCATTAGCTACATCCTTAAGCAAAGGGTACATTGTGTTAGAAATTTCATCCTGCTCAATATAGAATTCTAATAAAACAGGAACTTCGATATCAATTAAATCTCCAAATCTGGCCATAAATAAAGCTTATTTATTTATTAAAGATACTGATTTTATAAAAAATTACTGCTAAAACGATGTTAATCAATTAATTATACGAATTTGTTAAAATCTTTAAAAACCATAGGTAAATAATAAACTTGTTTTTTATTATTTTAGAACTCTTTAACTAACCTAATAATTTTCATGAAAAATCAAAATAATAATTCTGCTTTATATACATTAATCACCGTTTTCTTTTTTTGGGGATTCTTTGGTGCATCAAATGGTGTATTTATTCCCTTTTGTAAAACATATTTCAAAATTGACCAATTTCAAGCTCAGCTTGTCGAATTTGCTTTCTATGGGGCGTATTTTATCGGCGCGTTAATACTGTTTATCTGGTCAAGTTATTCAAAAAAAGATATTTTAAATAATTGGGGATATAAAAAAGGTATAATTTACGGATTGATTATATCAATTTTTGGTGCATTAATTATGTATCCTTCGGTTAATGGAGCAGAACAAGGGGATACTCAAGTTTTTTACTATGTTCTTTTGGCTTTATTTATTATTGGTCTTGGTTTTTCTTTACAACAAACTGCGGCAAATCCATTTGCTGTCTCCTTGGGAGATCCATCAACAGGTTCGAATAGGTTAAACCTTGCAGGAGGAGTAAATTCATTTGGAACAGCTATAGGCCCAATACTAATCGCATTTGTTTTATTTGGTTCTGCCACAGAAGTTAATTGGGATGTTATAGAGTTAAGTTCTGTCCAAGGGCTTTATATTGCGGTAGCAGTAGCATTTTTGTTAGTTGCAATATTTTTCTATGTTTCTAAAAATCTTCCTGATGCTAAAAATGATGAACCTTTTGAGTCGGCTTCAAAAGCGAAAAATATGCTTATTACAATGACTGTCGTTATGACTTTATGTTTTGGATGGATCTTTTATACTTATACTCCTGCTTTTGAAAATGAGCCTGTTGAATCCTTAGAAATGACTAGGTTAATTTTAACAAGTGTTTGTCTGATTTTTGTATTTGCTTTAATACTACTTGCAAATGCATCAGCTCGTAAAAATTCTCAAGATTGGGGAGCGCTAAAATATCCACAGCTTGCTTGGGGTATGTTAGCCATTTTTACATATGTAGGTGTTGAGGTTACAATTCAAAGTAACCTTGGGGAGTTATTAAAAGCAGATATTGGGGAAGGACTAAATGCTATAGGTCTTCCTGTTTTAGATGAAGCTCAGAGTGCAAAATATATTGCCCTCTATTGGGGTGGGTTAATGATTGGTAGATGGACAGGATCGATTGGAGCATTTGACATCTCTAAATCCTTGAAACAAATCTTACTTTTTATTACACCCTTTATAGCTTTTGGAGTTGTAATTGGAGTAAATGCACTCAGTAATCCCTTGACTGCTTCTGAGATTGGTATTTTTTCTCTTTTGATCGTTATTCAAATTATCGGATTTTACCTAGCTAAGGATAATGCTATAAAAATCATGACAATTTTTAGTGCTCTTGGAGTTGTTGCTATGTTAATAGGGATATTTGGGTCAGGAGAAATTGCATTATTTGCCTTCCTGACTGGTGGTTTATTTTGTTCTATCATGTGGCCATGTATATTTTCTTTGAGTATTACGGGGTTAGGAAAATACACATCCCAGGGCTCATCATTTTTAGTTATGATGATTTTAGGTGGTGCAATCATACCTCCTCTACAAGGAAAGCTTGCGGATATTTTTGGAATGATAACTTCTTACTGGGTAGCAGTACTATGTTTTGTTTTTCTGTTAATTTATTCAATAACTACAAAAAGAATTTTGAGCGGTCAAAAATTAATTTAAACAAATGGATAGGAGAAGTTTTATTAAAAGAACCGGGGTAGCTTCCTTAGGAATCGGATTAAACTTTCATAAAACTTTTTCGAAAACCAAAAATGATATTACCCTCCCAATTGTAATTGCAACCTGGGACGTTAAGAAGGCAACCCAAAAAGCTTGGGAAATTCTATTAAAAAATGGGGATTCTTTAGATGCAATTGAACAAGGTTGTAGAATTGAAGAAGCCAATGAAAAAGGTCAATCCGTTGGAATTGGTGGTCTTCCGGACAGAGAAGGTAACGTAAGCCTAGATGCATGTATAATGGATTATAAAGGAAATTGTGGTTCGGTTGTTTATCTCAAAAATATAAAGCATGCCATTTCTGTTGCCAGATTAGTTATGGAAAAAACTCCGCATGTTATGCTGGCTGGAGATGGAGCAAAAAAGTTTGCTGTTTCAATGGGATTTAAAGAGGAAAATCTTCTGACTGAAAAATCTGAAGCTGATTGGGTTAAATGGAAAAAAAAAGAAAAATATAATCCAATAATCAATATTGAAAATCACGATACGATTGGAATGTTGGCCATTGATAAAAATAATAACATTAGTGGTGGCTGTACAACAAGTGGTTTAGCTTATAAAATGCAGGGAAGAGTTGGTGACTCACCTATCATAGGTTCAGGACTATATATTGACAATGAAATTGGAGGTGCTGTAGCAACAGGCTTAGGTGAAGAAGTGATAAAGACAGTTGGAAGCTTTCTTGTGGTAGAACTAATGAGACAAGGTTATTCACCTGAAGAAGCCTGCAAAACTGCAATACATAGAATTGTAAATAAACCGGGAAGTAATTATCAAAATTTTCAGGTTGGTTATATAGCCATTAACAAGAACGGAGATACAGGTTCTTATGCAATCCAGAAAGGCTTTAGTATGACAAAATATGATATGAATGGTAATGAAAATATTAGTTCTTTATTTTTTGACAAAAAAATATAAATGAGTGACAAAAAACGCCTTTTTCTAATAGATGCATACGCTTTAATTTTTCGTGGATATTATGCATTTATAAAAAATCCTAGAATCAATTCAAAAGGACTAGATACATCTGCTATTTTAGGTTTTACAAATTCACTTTTTGACGTTATAAAACGAGAAAAGCCAGATTATTTGGCCGTTTGTTTTGACAAAGGTGGAAGTCAAGACAGAATTGAAATATTCGAAGATTATAAGGCTAACAGAGAAGAAACACCAGAAGGAATTAAAATTGCTGTACCAATCATTGAGGATATTTTAAATTCTTTGAATATCTCAATTCTTGTTAAGGAAGGTTATGAAGCTGATGACGTAATCGGAACTGTTGCAAAAAAGGCCAAAACACAAAATTTTGAAACTTATATGGTAACCCCAGATAAGGATTTCGCTCAACTTGTTGAAGAAGATATTTATATGTATCGTCCTGTTTTTGGAGGTGGATATGAAACATGGGGGGTAAAAGAGGTCTTGGATAAGTTTGAAATATCTCAAACATCTCAGGTCATTGATTTTTTAGCAATGAAGGGTGATTCAGTGGATAATATTCCCGGATTGCCAGGGGTTGGAGATAAAACTGCAAAAAAATTTTTAAAGGAATACGGGTCACTTGAAAATTTATTAGAAAATACATCAGATTTAAAAGGAAAAATAAAAGAAAAGATTGAGGCTAATAAAGAATTAGGAATTCTATCTAAGAAATTGGCTACTATAATAACAAATGTGCCGATAGATTTTGAGATCAATGAATTTAAGTTAGATGTCAAAAATTTAGAAAAAATTCATGAAATTTTTGATTTTTTAGAATTTAGAAGATTAAGTAGTTCTATAAATTCAATTTTTTCAAATGTAGAAAAACCAAATCCAGAAATTCAGAATAAAACAGAAGAGATAATAGAAAATGTGGGTCATGGTCAGTTTAATTTATTTGAAAATACCCAGGAAAAAAATGTGGTGTCTGAAAAAAAAGTGATCGATCAAGAGATCATTTCAAATACATCTCTTGAATTATTTCTAAATAGATTAAAAAAGCAGAAGAATGTCAGCTATAGTTTTTTAACCGAAGGAACCAATTTTGCAAATCATGAAATTAAAAATATATCCTTTAGCTGGGAAAACAACCTTTCATATTCAATTAATGATGAAAATAGAGACTTTGATAAAATATTGAAGATCTTTTTTGAAGATAAAAACATAACTAAAATTTCAAATGATATCAAACAAGATATTAAACTACTTTCCAAAAAAAATATTAAAGTTCATGGTGGGGTTTTTGACATAAAGCTAGCCCATTATCTGATCAATCCAGATATAAACCATGATATTATAAATCTCTCTAAAAATTATTTAAATATTTCTTTAAATATTAAATCTAGTGATTTAAAAAGTAGTGAAATTTCAGAACTAGCGTATCAATTAAAACCTTTGCTGGAAAAAGATCTTAAAAAATACAATCAAATTGATTTATATAACAGAATTGAAATTCCACTTTTAAAAACTTTAGCCCTAATGGAAAATGAAGGCATAAATTTGGATATAAAGTTTTTAGATAAGCTTTCTGAGAAAACTAAAGCTAAGATTAACGACTTTTCTGAAAAAATTTATAAGGAAGCTGGAGCAGAGTTTAATATTTCTTCTCCAAAGCAGCTTGGAGAAATTTTATTTGACCAAATGAAAATCAGTAAAAATCCTAAAAAAACCAAAACAGGCCAATATTCAACATCTGAAGAAGTTCTTTCAGAGCTAGCTAAGGAAAATTCATTTGTTAAATTAATTTTAGAATACAGGAGCATTTCTAAGCTTTTAAATACATACATAGATTCTCTTCCAAAGCAAATTTCCAGCAGAACTAACAGAATTCATACTCAGTATATTCAAACAGTGGCATCTACAGGTAGGCTGAGTAGTATAAATCCCAATCTTCAAAATATTCCAATCCGAACAAAAAGAGGGAGGGAAATAAGAAAAGCCTTTATCCCAAAAAATAAAGATTATTTTATTTTGGCAGCCGATTATTCTCAGATCGAACTTAGAATCATTGCATCCCTAAGTGAAGAGGAAAATATGATAAATGCTTTTAAAAATAATGAAGACATACATACATCAACAGCTGCTGCAGTTTTCAACGTTCCCATTAAAGAGGTAAGCAGGGAGCAAAGATCTAATGCAAAAGTTGTAAATTTTGGAATAATTTATGGGGTTTCTGCATTTGGATTAAGTAACCAAACCGATTTAAATCGAAAGGAAGCCAAAGAATTAATAGATAAATATTATATAAAATATCCAAAACTTAAAATGTATATTTCAAATCAGATTTCTTTTGCAAGAAATAAGGGTTATGTAGAAACCGTTTTGGGGAGAAGGAGATATCTTAAAGATATTAATTCTAGAAATGGAATCGTGAGAGGTGCTTCCGAAAGAAATGCGGTTAATGCTCCAGTTCAAGGCAGCGCTGCTGATATAATAAAGTTGGCAATGATAAATATTCAAGAAAAAATAAACCAAAATGAATTTAAAAGTAAAATGCTACTTCAAGTTCATGACGAACTGGTTTTTGATGTGTTTAAACCTGAATTAAATAATTTTATGGATATGGTAAAACATGAAATGGAAAATGCATTCCAAATAAAAGTTCCTTTAACCGTTGATGTGAACTATGGTTTAAATTGGCTAGAAGCCCACTAAATGCCTTTGTTTTCTGATTAAAAAAATAATTTCTTTAACTATTTGCTAATAAAATATATAATTGTAGATTTGCATGCTCTTTTAAGAGATGAAAATTTAAATAATTGAATTTTGGATACAATAAGTTTTAAAACAATTTCAGCTAATAAGAATACAGTTACAAAAAGCTGGGTTTTAGTTGATGCTGATGGTCAAAATCTTGGAAGACTAGCTTCCAAAGTTGCTATTTTAATTAGAGGAAAGCATAAACCTAACTTTACTCCACACGTTGACTGTGGAGATAATGTTATTGTTATTAACTCTAAAAAAATCAATTTGACTGGAAATAAGTGGGAACAAAAAAAATACATTAGATACACTGGTTATCCAGGTGGTCAGAGATCACTGAATGCTTCCGAGCAATTTCAAAAAAATCCAAATTCTATTATTGAAAAATCGGTTAAAGGTATGCTTCCAAAAAATAAACTTGGGGCAAAGCTGTTTAAAAACTTACATGTTTTTTCTGATAACGATCATAAGTTTGAAGCTCAAAAACCCTCAATTATTGACTTAAACAAAGTAAATTAATGGATACAGTTATACACAAAATTGGAAGGAGAAAAACTTCAGTTGCAAGAATTTATTTAAAAAAGGGTAAAGGTAAATTTACCGTTAATACAAAAGATTGGAAGGATTATTTTCCTACTTCTGCACATCAATTCAAACTAAATCAACCGTTTAACGTATGTGAGGTTGAAAATAAGTTTGATATGACAATTAATGTTTATGGGGGTGGAATGACAGGTCAAGTTGAGGCTATAAGATTAGCTATTTCAAGAGCTTTATGTGAAGTTGATGAAAACAATCGTTCGTTACTTAAGCCACTAGGTCTTTTAACAAGAGATCCTAGA
This sequence comes from uncultured Bacteroidota bacterium, assembly GCA_902510475.1. GTDB lineage: Bacteria > Bacteroidota > Bacteroidia > Flavobacteriales > Flavobacteriaceae > MED-G13. The sequence continues at coordinate 14,840 of CABXCC010000018.1, forward strand.
ATGGTTGAGAGAAAGAAATTTGGACAAAAGAAAGCAAGAAAAAAATTCCAATTCTCTAAGAGATAGAATTTTAACTAAAATTAGTTTAGCATCTAAATGCTTAAGGCTTAAATAAAATTTATACCACTTAAGTATTGCTAAAAATAAGAACGTAAACTAAAAAAAATGAGTAAAAATCAAGTAAAAGAATTAGTAGAAGCAGGTGTACATTTCGGTCACCTAACAAGAAAGTGGAATCCTAACATGTCTCCATATATTTACATGGAAAGGAATGGAATTCACATTATTAACCTTTACAAAACAGTTGCAAAATTAGATGAAGCATCTCAAGCTCTAAAAAAAATCGCAGCCTCTGGAAGAAAAATTTTATTTGTAGCTACAAAAAAGCAGGCTAAAGATATTGTTTCTGAATCTTCCAAAAAGATTAACATGCCTTATATTACTGAAAGATGGCCTGGAGGAATGCTTACAAATTTTGTAACAATTAGAAAAGCTGTAAAAAAAATGTCATCAATTGATCGAATGAAGCAAGATGGTACTTTTAATTCACTTTCTAAAAAAGAAAAACTGCAAATTGGAAGACTTAGAGATAAACTTGAAAAGAATTTAGGTTCCATTTCTAACATGACTAGATTACCTGGAGCAATATTTATTGTAGATATTTTAAGAGAAAAGATTGCGGTCAAGGAAGCTCAAAAGTTAAATATTCCAATTTTTGCAATGGTAGATACAAATTGTGATCCAAGAGGTATTGACTATGTAATTCCTTCAAATGACGATGCTTCAAAATCTATTTCAAAAATTTTAGAACATGTTGGTACGGCAGTATTAGAAGGCTTAGAGGAAAGAAACTCTTCTAAAGAAAAAGAAGAAGATAATTCTAAGACAGAGGAGGCTCCAGCTCCTAAACAAGAAGTTAAAGAAGAATCAGAAACTAAAAAAGAGGTAAAATCAAAGGTTGCCAAAGAATCATCAGTTGCGAAAGAAAGTAAGGAGGCTGACGATAAAAAAACTAAAAAAGCAAAAAAATAAATCATGGTAAAAGTAACCGCTTCTGAAGTAAATAAATTAAGGAAAACGACTGGTGCAGGTATGATGGATTGTAAAAAAGCACTTGTTGAGGCTAATGGTGATTTCGATTCTGCAATTGAGATTCTAAGAAAAAAAGGTCAAAAAGTTGCTGCTAAAAGAGCTGATCGTGAATCATCTGAGGGAGTTGCAATTACTATTTCTAATAAAGAAAATACTACAGCAGTAGGAATTGTTTTAGCTTGTGAAACTGATTTTGTTGGAAAAAATGCTGACTTTGTAGAATTGGCTCATAAGATTGCAGAAATAGGTCTGACATGTAATTCAAAAGAAGATTTACTTAAAGCTAGTTTAGGTGAAATGAGTGTTGAAGAAAAACTTATTGAACAGACAGGGGTCATCGGCGAAAAAATTCAGATAAATGATTTTGCCAGAATTGATGCAAATTACGTTGGAACATATATTCATGCTGGTAATAAAATTTCTTCTCTAGTTGGTTTTTCTGAAAAAGCTGATAATATCGAAGTTGCTGGAAAGGATATAGCAATGCAAATTGCAGCTATGAACCCTATAGCATTGGATGAAAATAGTGTTGATGCAATGGTAATTGAAAAAGAGATAGAAATTGCAAAAGATCAATTAAGAGCTGAAGGAAAGCCCGAAGAAATGTTGGACAAAATTGCTCAAGGAAAATTAAAAAGATTTTTTAAAGATAATACATTGGTTCACCAAGCTTTTATAAAAGATAGTAAGGTTAGTGTTTCTCAGTACCTATCAAGCTATAATAATGATTTGACGATCACTTCATTCAATAGAGTTTCTATAGGCTAATAATAATTTTTCTTATTTTTTTTCACAATAAATGTGTAGTATATTTGTTTGAAACACTATTTTCAAATGAAATACAAAAGAATTTTACTAAAACTCTCTGGAGAAGCATTAACCGGTGACAAAAAAAACGGAATTGATCCAGAAATTCTTTTAAAATACGCTGGAGAAATCAAAAAAGTTTATGATCTAGGAATAGAAATTGCTATCGTGATTGGTGGTGGTAATATTTACAGGGGATTTAATAACGAATATAAAATTGATCGGGTTCAAGGAGATTACATGGGTATGTTAGCAACATTGATTAATGGACTAGCTCTACAAAATACACTAGAAAATATTGGACTTCCAACAAGGCTACAAAGCGCAATAAATGTAAATAAGGTGGCTGAACCATTTATCAAAAGAAAGGCACTAAGACATTTAGATAAAAAGAGGATTGTTATTTTTAGTGCAGGAACTGGGAACCCTTATTTTACAACAGACTCTGCAGCAGTTTTAAGGGCAATTGAAATCGAAGCTGATGTTATTCTAAAAGGAACTAGAGTTGATGGAATCTATAACGAAGATCCAAATAAAAATTCAGATGCTTTTAAATTTGAAACTATAACTTTTAAAGAAGCCATAAGCAAGGGTCTTAAAATCATGGATACAACTGCTTTTACATTAAGTCATGAAAATAAACTGCCAATTATAGTTTTTGACATGAATAAAAAAGACAATTTATTAAAGGTTTTAAATGGGGAGAAAGTTGGTACAATTGTAAATTTATAATAAAAAAAACATGAGTGAAGATTTAAAAATTATTTTTGATTTAGCAAAAGATTCAATGTCTAATGCTATTTCTCATCTTGAAAAAAAACTTTTAAACATTAGAGCAGGAAAAGCAAACCCGAATATGCTTACAAATGTATTTGTTGATTATTATGGAACCAGTACGCCCATATCACAAGTTGCAAATGTTAATACTCCTGATGGAAGAACACTTATTATTCAACCTTGGGATAAATCAATGTTACAGGAAATTGAAAAGGGAATTGAAGTTGCCAATTTAGGCTTCAATCCAATGAATAATGGTGAAAACATTATCATAAATGTTCCTGTTTTGACTGAAGAAAGAAGAAGAGAGCTTGTAAAGCAAGCTAAAATTGAAGTTGAAGAAGCTAAAATAGCTATTAGAAACGCTAGAAAAGATGCAAATAATGAAATTAAAAAGTCTGAAGATTTCTCTGAAGATCTAAAGAAAAATTCTGAATTAGACATTCAGGAAATCACTGATAATAATATTAAAAAAGCTGACACAATTTTTGAAAAGAAACAAAGCGAAATAATGACTTTATAAATATATGTTTTTTCAAAAATTGACAGCACTTATTAGTATCTTTACCCTAATAATATTAAAAAAATGATTAAGAACCTTTTTTCTGGGTTTTGGGAAAAAATTTCCAAAATAATTTTAAAAAATAGAGTTCTTATTATTTTATCCCTTTTAGCAGCGACTTACTTTTTTACCACTCATTGGGATAAAATAAGATTTACATATACAGAAGCAAATTTACTACCTGCAACACATCCTGAAAATATTAAATATAAATCCTTCACTGATAAATTTGGAGAAGAAGGGAATCTTATAGTAATTTCTGTAAAAGATTCTACTTTATTTACGATTGAAAAATTAAATGCCTGGAATGAATTGTCTCATTCCTTTAAAGACCACGAAGATGTGTCAACTGTAATTGCTTTTGGTGACTTACAGAAACTAAAAAAGAATAAATCTTCTAGACAATTTTATATAGAACCTTTTATTAAAGATTCTATTTCTGAAGAATCAGAATTAGAATTATTGAAAGATGAAATTTTTAATAATTCTCCTTTCTATGATAAATTTTTAATTAACTCTGAATCTAAAGCGGTAAGAACAGCCATTAATTTAAAAACTGAAGTTGTAAATACGGTTTTAAGAGAAGAGTTTGTGAATAATGTTTTACTTCCAAGGGTTTCTGAATTCGAGGAAAAATACAATCTTGATGTTAGAATTTCTGGAATGCCTTATGTTCGGACCAAGTACTCAGAAACAATTAAAGCAGAATTAGGAAAATTTCTTATTCTTGCCTTATTTGTCACCTCACTTATTTTCTTTTTATTTTTTAGGTCATTTAGAGCTACATTGATTTCAATTATTGCGGTTTCTGTAGGAGTAATGTGGACACTTGGTATAGTTGGAATTTTAGAATATGAATTAACTGTACTTACGGCAATTATTCCTCCTTTGATAATAGTTATTGGAATGCCTAATTGTATTTTCTTGATTAACAAATATCAGCATGAACTAAATAAACATGGAGATAAATCTTTATCACTTCAGAAAGTAATTACCAAGATAGGTAATGTAACCCTAATGACTAATGTAACAACTGCTTCGGGGTTTGCAACATTCATTACCACAGACAGTAAACTACTAAATGAATTTGGTTTGGTAGCATCTTTAAGTATCTTATCAATATTTATTTTATGTCTACTGATTATTCCTATTGTTTATAGTTTTCTTCCAAAGCCAGATGAAAAGCATCTTGAGCATCAAAATAAAAAATGGATTAATAATCTTCTTAATTGGATGGTTAGTGTAGTTAAAACTAAAAGAATAGAAGTTTATATTATTTCTGTAATGCTATTAGCTTTAAGTATAATTGGAATATATAAAATTGAAATTTCTGGTAGCTTTATCGATGACATGCCTAGAAACACAGAATTCTTTGATGATATTCTTTATTATGAAAAAGAATTTAACGGTATTTTACCCTTAGAAATATATATAGACTCTAAAAGAAAAAAATCAATAACTAAGCTTTCTACCATTAAAAAAATGGAGATTGTTGAAAATCTAATAACTAAATTTCCTGAACTATCTAGGCCAATTTCAGTGGTAAGTCTTGTAAAATATTCCAAACAAGCCTTTTATAATGGCAATCCTAAATACTATCAAGTTCCGACTTCACAAGAGAATAGCTTTATTCTTTCTTATGCTAAAAATTCAACTTCAGATGTTGACCTTTTAAACAATTTTGTTGATAGTACCGGCCAGTATACAAGAATTACAACTTTCATGAAGGATATGAAAATTGAAAGGATGGAAAGAATTGAAGAAGAGTTAAATACTGAAATAGAAAAAGTTATGCCATCAGAAAGGTTTGAGGTATTCTTGACTGGAAAAGCTTATCTTTTCCAAAAGGGAACTTATTTTTTGGTTGAAAATCTTGTTTGGTCACTAGGTTTAGCAGTGGTTTTAATTTCTTTATTCATGGCCTATTTATTTAGAAATTTTAGAATGATTATTATTTCGCTTATCCCTAACCTACTGCCACTTTTGATAACGGCTGGATTAATGGGTTATATTGGGATACCTATTAAGCCTTCAACAATTTTAATATTTAGTATTGCATTTGGAATTTCTGTTGATGATACAATTCATTTCTTGGCAAAATATAGACAAGAACTTCAGGAAAACAAATGGCAAGTAAAAAAATCTGTTTACAACTCTGTTAGGGAAACAGGGCTAAGTATGTTTTATACGTCTGTAGTACTATTTTTTGGATTTTCTGTTTTTATAGTTTCAAATTTTGGTGGTACGGTTGCTCTTGGTTCTTTGGTTTCTGGAACGCTTCTGCTTGCAATGCTGTCTAATCTTTTATTGTTGCCTTCTCTTTTATTAACTCTTGATAAGTCAATAGCAAATGAAAAAGTTCTGAAAGACCCTAAAATTAAAATCCTTTCTGATCAAGAGGAATTATAATATTTAGTTGCAAAGACATATATTTGAATAAATTATTTAACGATGAATCATATTTCTATAATTGATATATTTAATTCTGAGGATTATTTCAGTAAAGAGGTCAATATTTGTGGATGGGTAAAAACTTTCAGAGCAAATAGATTTATTGCTTTAAATGACGGATCAAGTATGAAAAATATTCAATGTGTTATCGATTTTGAAAATACAGATCCTGATAAATTAAAAAAAATATCTACAGGTGCTGCATTGTCAATTAATGGGGAAGTTGTAAATAGTCAGGGTTCAAAACAATCCATTGAAATTCAGGTTAATAATTTTGAAATACTTGGTGAATCTGATGCTGAAGTTTATCCGATACAACCAAAAAAACACTCGTTTGAGTTTTTGAGAGAAAATGCTCACTTAAGAACGAGAACAAATACCTTTAGCGCTGTCATGAGAATTAGATCATCATTGTCTTTTGCTGTTCACAATTATTTTAATTTAAATGGCTTCTATTATGTACATACACCGATAATTACAGCTAGTGATGCTGAGGGTGCTGGAGAACAATTTCGAGTTACTACCTTGGATATGAAAAATATTCCAGTTGACGAATCAGGAACCATAGATTTTAAAAAAGACTTTTTTGGAAAAGAAACAAATTTAACTGTTTCTGGTCAGTTAGAGGCAGAGGCCTTTGCAATGTCATTAGGAAAGGTTTATACTTTTGGGCCAACTTTTAGAGCTGAAAACTCTAATACTTCAAGGCATCTTTCTGAATTTTGGATGATAGAACCTGAGGTTGCTTTTATGGATATCAACGGAAATATGAAATTGGCTGAGGACTTTCTAAAGTATATCATTGATTATGTTTTAAAAAATAATAGTGAGGATCTGGAATTTTTGGAAACTAGATTGCTTAACGAAGAAAAGCAAAAACCACAAAATGAAAGAAATGAGCTAAGTTTAATTGAAAAATTAAATTTTGTTTTAGAAAATGAATTCAAAGTGATTACATATACTGAGGCTATAGATATCTTGAGAAATTGTAAACCTAACAAGAAGAAGAAATTTAAATATCTGATTAGTGAATGGGGCGCAGATTTACAAAGTGAACATGAGAGATTTCTTGTTGAAAAAGAATTTAAATGCCCTGTTGTAATCTACAATTATCCTGCAAAAATCAAATCATTTTACATGAAATTAAATGAAGATGGCAGGACAGTAAGAGCTATGGATATACTATTTCCAGGAATTGGCGAAATTGTGGGAGGATCTCAAAGAGAAGAAAGATTAGATGTATTATTAAACAGGATAGAAGAAATAGGAATTGATAAAAAAGAATTATGGTGGTATACCGATCTAAGGAAATATGGAACTGCTGTTCACTCTGGCTTTGGTCTTGGTTTTGAAAGATTAGTTATGTTTGTTACTGGTATGTCAAATATCAGGGATGTGATTCCATTTCCAAGAACACCACAAAATGCTGAGTTTTAATAACTATGAAACAATTTTTAAAACTTAAATTATCTCAAAAATTATCTCCTCAACAAATTCAATTAATGAAATTGATTCAACTTCCAACCCTGGACTTTGAACAAAAAATTCAAAGGGAAATTGAAGAAAACCCAGCACTAGAACAGGGTCAAAATTCATCTGATGAAGATAATGATGAAGGTCAGGATGATTACTCCGATTCAGATGATCTAAATATTGATGATTATATCAATTACGATGATACACCTTCTTATAAATTAAGTTCAAACAATTCAGGAAATCAAGAAGATAAGAACATTCCCTTTGCATCAGGAATTTCATTTACTCAGCATCTTTTAACACAACTAAAACCAATAAGTTTAAGTGAAAAAAAGATGAAAATAGCAGAGTTTCTTGTCGGTAGTATTGATGAATCAGGATATATAAGGCTGGATATTGAAGAAATAATTGACGACTTAGCATTTACACAAAATCTAATTGTATCAAATGATGAGCTAAATGAAGTTCTAAAAATTGTTCAGGAATTTGATCCCCCTGGAGTTGGTGCTCTTTCCTTACAAAATTGTCTAATTCTACAATTAAAAAGAAAAAACCGTTCCGTCTCAGTAGATTTAGCAATTGAAATTATTGAAAATTCATTTGAACAATTTTCAAAAAAACATTTTGAAAAATTAATGAATAAATATTCAATTAATGAAGAACAGCTAAAGGAGGTGATAACTATTATATCCAAACTAAATCCAAAACCTGGTGGATCGTACTCTGGTGGAGGGAAACCCGTTGAACAAGTTATCCCAGACTTTAAAATATCAATTGAAAATAATGAACTTATTTTAGAACTAAATTATAGGAATAGTCCAACACTAAACATTTCAAGAGATTATGACGAAATGCTAAAAGGGTACAAGCTTGAAAAAAATAAATCTAAATCCCAAAGGGAAGCAATTCAATTTATAAAACAAAAGTTAGATTCTGCAAAGTGGTTTATAGACGCAGTAAAACAAAGACAACAAACTCTCTTCATTACTATGCAAGCGATTATGAATTACCAAAAAGAATACTTTATATCAGGTGATGAAAGGAAAATTAAACCAATGATCCTAAAAGATATTGCTAATGAGATTGAAATGGATATATCTACTATTTCAAGAGTAGCAAATAGCAAATATGTTGACACTCCATACGGAACAAAACTTTTGAAAGAGTTTTTTAGTGAATCTATGAAGACAACTAGTGGAGAAGAAATTTCAACTATTGAGATTAAGAAAATTTTAGAAAAGATTATCTCTAACGAAAATAAAAGAAAGCCTGAAACAGACGAAAAGCTTGTAAAATTATTAAATGAAAAAGGCTACAAAATTGCTAGACGAACAGTCGCTAAATATAGAGAGCAACTAAATATCCCTGTAGCTAGACTAAGAAAAGAAATTTAAATAGTACTTTTAATTCTTATTCAAGGAAACATCACCGATTCTAGTGGTGTAGTTAATCTTTAAGGCATTTACTTTTCTAAGCTCCTGTTTAATATCACCAATGATTCCCATGTTTGTCTCTTTGTCAACTTTAAGTGCAGTTGTTAAAAAAGGTCTTAATTCTTCTCTTTTAGATTCTCTTTCTGCATATATAAATGCTGGAATATCTGATACCTCAGAAAACTTATCATTTAACTGTAGTCTAGCTTCTGTTCCAAACTTAGATTGGTATCCAAAATTAGGTTTACCTGCATATATATACATAACCAATTCCTTTTTATCAAGCTTTTCAACTTGATTAGCTGCAGGTAATTCATTCTTGATTTTTAATTCATTGTCTCTCATTACCGTAGCAACCATAAAAAAGAACAAAAGCATAAAAACAATATCAGGAAGAGATGCTGTATTCACAGCTGGTAAATCCCCTTTTTTCTTTTTATTAAATTTTGACATAAATGTTTTCTCTTAATTATTGAACTTCAGAAAGTTTCTGTGGATACTCCTTACGAAGTCTATTAATGTTTTCTTTTAACTTGTCTTTACTACCGGGCCAATTAACGTCTTTATAGTTTTTCATCATTTCAGAGTAACTTGTTCCGTATAATTCCTGAGCTCTGACGTTTCTTAAATGAGTGTATGCAGCAACTAATTCATTTTGAACAGAAATATATGTAGCATAAGAGGTTTCTCTCTCATTTTTTAATGAAATAATTGCTTTATCAGGGTTGTCAGAAGATTTTTTATCTCTTTCACCCTTACAGTAATTACAAGCATCTTCGCCTGATCCTCCACCATTGTCAAGGAAATTAATTGCAGCTTCTCTTAAGTTCTCTAATTCCATTAACTCATCTTCAACTAGGAGCTGATCTTTACCGTTTAACAAAACAGTAAAAATATTTTTTTGTTTAATAACCACATCTTCTTCCGATTCTTCCATTGGGGGAAGTTTTCTACTGATACCCGAATCTGTTTCAATAGTTGTAGTTACTAAGAAAAAAATCAATAATAGGAAAGCAATATCAGCCATTGATCCTGCATTAACTTCTGGTGATGATCTTCTTGCCATGTTAAATTATTTTCTGTTTTTAAACCCGAAAAATAGCATTGTACCACTAGCTATTACAATAAGTGAATAGAACATAAATAATGCTGCTCCTATGAACTTAGAACTAGTTGCTGATAATATTTTTCCCTCTCGCATTAAAGTTTCTTCTCCAGATGCCATAATAAAACAAAGAGCAAATAGCCCAAGAAATGAACCAATCATTTTGAGAGTAGTCATCAAATTAGACTTATCACTAAACATATTCTTGAGTCCAAAATACAATACAGATGATATAATGATGAAAAGAACAACATATGCATTATATAATATCATATCAATACCAGAAAGTACGTCAGACAATATTAACAGGACAAAAACAATTCCAAGAAGCGACAAGCCTATTGCCGAAACCTTTAATATTTTATATAAATCCATGGTAAATTTTTATTTCTTATTATTTACTAAAATATCCATAAGTGATATAGAAGCATTTTCCATATCATTAACAATATTATCAATTTTTGCAATAATATAATTGTAAAAAATTTGAAGGATAATAGCAACGATTAGACCAAATACGGTTGTTAAAAGAGCAACTTTTATACCTCCTGCAACAAGTGAAGGTTGCATATCTCCTGCTGCTTCAATTTTATCAAATGCTTGAATCATACCAATTACAGTACCCATGAAACCAAGCATAGGTGCCAATGCAATAAATAAAGAAATCCAAGAAACATTCTTCTCTAACTGACCCATTTGTACTCCACCATAAGCAATAACTGCTTTTTCAGCAGATTCGATGCTTTCGTTAGAACGATCAAGGCCCTGGTAGAAGATAGAAGCTACTGGCCCAGGTGTATTTCTACATACCTCTTTTGCAGCCTTTACTCCTCCTGATTTCATTGCAGATTCTACTTCAGCAGTTAATTTTTCAAATTGCAATAGCTAAACCTAGTATAAGACACAGTAAAACGATTCCCATAAATCCAGGTCCACCCTCGATAAATCTTTTCTTTAATTCTTGGTGAAAGTTTAATTGCTCTTCTTCTACAGGCTCCTCCATAGCAGGCTCCTCCATAGCAGGCTCCTCCATTTCTACAGTATCAGCTACTTGAACTGAGTCCTGAACTTCCGTCATTTCCGTATCGTCTTGTAATGGAAATGCTTGGATAGATTGGACAAATAAAATTGTCAATATTCCTAATAAACTAAATAATCTTTTCATCTTTTTTTGTTTAATATTTTTGAGTTATTAAAGATATAAAAATATATCACATAAATTACATAATCTGCAGAGAGGAAGGGATTCGAACCCTCGATACACTTTTGGTGTATACACACTTTCCAGGCGTGCGCCTTCGACCACTCGGCCACCTCTCTCTAAGCACAGTAAACAAATAAAAAGAAAAAAAACTAATTATGAAATTTAATACACTGTTTTTTGAAAGATTTTATAACCCAAAAACATCTTTTGAATTTTTTGTAGTTATATCTGCAATTTCGTTAATTGAAATACCGTAAATATCACATAATTTGTCTGCTATTAATGTGATGTTTGAACTCTCATTTCTTTTTCCTCTAAAAGGTTTTGGAGATAAATATGGTGAATCCGTTTCCAAAACAATATTTTTAACATCTATGTTCTT
>CABXCC010000019.1 GCA_902510475.1 uncultured Bacteroidota bacterium
GAATTATTTGATAGTTATGGTGAAAGAATGAGTAAAGTTGGAAAAGAGTTTGGTGCAACAACTGGAAGACCGAGAAGATGTGGTTGGCTTGACCTAGTTGCGCTAAAATATGCTTGTAGAATTAATGGTGTAACCAAACTTATGATGATGAAAACCGATGTTTTAAGCGGTTTTGATAAAGTTTTAGTTTGTACTAATTATAAATACAAAGGAAAAAAAATCAATAATCTTCCTTATGATTTGTCTGATGAATCATTAGAGCCGATATATAAAGAATTCACCGGATGGTCTGAAGATTTAAGAAATTTAAAAAGTATTGATAAACTTCCTAAAAGCTTAAACGATTATATTAATTTTCTAGAAAAAGAATTAAATATTCCTATTGTAATTGTTTCTGTAGGACCAGATAGAAAAGAAACCCTATTTAGATAAATTAGTGAAAAAAATTTCTCTGATATTCCCTCTACTTCTACTATTTATCTTTCAGATAAATTTAGCACAAGAAAAAACAAAAATAAAAATTGAAAGAGCTGGTTTCTTTGAAAAAGATAAGATCAAATATCCTGATGCATCAGTTCTTACAAGAGATAATAAAAATCAAGTACTTATTTCTCATGACGGAGTTTTAATGAGCTGTAATCAAGCTTTTTTTTACGAAGAAAAGAACTTCATTGAGGCTTATGGAGATGTCGTCCTAAAACAAGGAGACACATTAGACCTAGAGGCTAATTTTATAGAATATAATGGAGATTCCAGAATAATATTAGCCAAAGGAAATGTTATTCTAAATGAACCAGAATCTAAATTATACACAGAAACTTTATCATTTGACAGAAATAAACAAGAGGGATATTACACAAACAATGGCAAGCTTATCAGAAACTCAACGGATACTATTATCAGTGTAATTGGAACTTTTTACGCAGAAGAAAAAAAATACAGATTTAAAAAAAATGTTGATTTAAAGACTCCTAAATATGAAATTTATTCAGATCTATTAAATTATTATACAGAAAGTGGTAAATCATATTTTTATGGGCCAACTGATATATATACCGATGATTCAAAAATATATTGTGAAATAGGTTTTTATGATACAACAAATGATAACGGATATTTTATCAAAAATTCAGAGATTGATTTTGAAGAATATAAAATAAACGGAGATAGTATTTATTTTAATAAGCTTACAAATTATGCTTCTGCAACTAATAATATTAAAATTTTAGATACAATAAATAAAACTCTTACTACTGGACATTACGCAGAAATCTACAGAAAATCAGATTCAATGCATATTAAAAAAAGAGCTTTAATATCTTCTTTCAAAGAAAAAGATACAACACATATACATGGAGAATCAATTATCATCACTGGAAAAGAAGGAGAACAAGTTATAAGAGCATTTAATAACGGCAAAATATTAAGAAATACACTTAGTGGAAAATGTGATTCTATTCACTATGATCAAGTTTCTGGAATTGCACAATTGATAAATAATAAAAATAATTTATTAAAAAAATCAAGAAAAATTAAAAAACCTATTTTATGGAATAATAAAAGTCAAATTACCGGTGATTCGATTCATATTAAATTTGATACAGAAAATAATATAATTGATTCTTTATATGTGTTTGATAATGCATTTATAATAGAGAAAGACACTTTGGATCTTGCTTATAATCAAATTTCTGGGAAAAAGCTATTTGGTAATTTTATTGAAGGTAAATTAAAATTTATCGATATAATTAAAAATGCAGAATCAGTTTATTATTTAAGAAATTCTGAAAATGAGCTAATTGGAATAGACAAGTCAAAATCTGCCAAAATAAATATTCTTATTGAGCGACAAGAAATTGAAACTTTTACAAAAATTAATCAAATAGACGGAAAGGTTTTTCCAGAAGAAGATTTTAACGAAAATGATAGATTTTTAAAAGGATTTTATTTTAGAGAAGATGAAAGAATTGAAACTTTAGAAGACTTATTTAAGGAGGATATAAAATATGAACTAATCAAAATCAATCAATTACAAAATTAAAATAACATCACTTCAGATTTTAAAAAATATCAAGCTCAAACAACACCTGAACCATTATTGATCGAAGTATCAAAAGCTACTGGAAGCTATATTTATGATACTAGCGGGAAAAAGTATTTAGATTTTGTTGCAGGAGTCTCTGCATGTAGCGTGGGGCATTCAAATAATAAAATAATAAATGCAATAAAAAAGCAGTCTGAAAAGTATCTTCATGTTATGGTATACGGGGAATTTATTACCGAACCTACCTTGAAATTGGCAAAACTATTAGCAAAACATTTACCAAAGGATTTAAACTCAACATATTTTACAAATTCAGGAACAGAAGCTCTTGAAGGAGCAATAAAGCTAGCACGTAGGTATACGGGCAGAAGAAAAATTATTGGAGCAAAAAATGCATATCACGGAAGTACGATGGGTGCACTTACTTTAATGGGGCTAGAAGAACGTAAAAGACCATTTGAACCCTTAATTCCTGAAGTAAGTTTTATTGAATTCAACAATTTTGATGATCTTTCAAAAATTGATAATAACACTTCATGTGTAATCCTCGAAACAATCCAAGGTAGTGCGGGATTTATCGTACCAAAGTATGACTATTTACATCACGTGAAAAAAAGATGTAAGGAAGTCGGTGCATTACTTATATTAGACGAAATTCAAACAGGAATAGGAAGAACTGGAAAACTTTTCGGATTTGAAAACTATAATTGTATTCCAGATATTATTGTTTATGGTAAGGGTTTAGGAGGTGGTGTTCCAATAGGAGCTTTTACAAGTTCAAAGGATAAAATGGATGTACTTCATATTAATCCGATCCTTGGACATATTACAACTTTTGGTGGCAATCCTCTTATATCGGCTGCTGCTCTTGCAACACTCAAAATCATTTTGAATACAAAAATCATGAAGAATGTAGTTTCTAATGAAAAATATATTCGTTCAAAATTAGTACATGAAAAAATCAAAGAAATTAGAGGCGTTGGCTTGATGCTTTGCCTTATCATGAAAAATGAAGAAACAACGAATAAATTAGTTTTAAAAGCAAAGAATAATGGTTTAATATTATTTTGGCTTCTGATAGAAAAAAAAGCTGTTAGAATAACACCTCCCCTAACAATAACAAAAAAAGATCTAAAAATTGGGTGTGAGATAATTTTACAAATACTTGATAAAATTTGATAAGTGTTAAAAAGTTTGTTAAGAAGTTTAAATTGTCTAATTGAATTTAAAACAAATCATATTTACTTTTAATATCATCATTAATGATGATTTGAAATGGACAATGTTAACGATATAAATTTCTCTGTTAGTAGATTCGAAAAAATGGTCAAAGAAAATAAAGTCCTTTTTTTTGACTCAGTTGAATTTGAAAATATTATATCTTTTTATTTAGACACTGGAAAATTAACCTTTGCTAAAAAGGCCTTATCGTTATCCCTAAGTCAACATCCTTCAAATACAAATCTTAAATTATTTCAAATAGAAATATTAATCCAAGAAGATAAATTAATTCAAGCCTTAGACTTAACTGATTCAATATTGCTTATTGAAGTAAATAATTTTGAAGCCATAATTTTAAAATCGAGTATTCTTTCTAAACAAAAGAAGCACGTAAAATCAATTATTCTTTTGAAAAGTATCCTTAAGGATTATGAAAATAAAAAAGAACTCTTATATCAAATTGCGATTGAATATTTATTTCTAGAAGAATTTTTAAAAGCAAATTATTTTTTTAAAAAAAGCTTAAGGTATGATTTTATGGATCACAGTGCATTATATAACATTCTATACTGTTACGAAAGCACTAAAAATATTGAAGGGGTAATTCTTTTTTTACAAGAATATTTATCAAAAAATCCATACAGTGAAATAGGATGGTATAATCTAGGTAAAAACTATGTAAAAACTAAAAAATATGATAAAGCACTTGCAGCTTTTGATTATGCGATTTTTTCTGACGATAGTTTTACAAGTCCATATATAGACAAAGGAAAATTACTTGAAAAAATCAAAAAATTTGATGAGGCAATCGAAAATTATAATGAAATTATAGCCATTAATCCAAATTCCTCATATGCACTGTTTAGGATAGGTTTATGTTATGAAAAAAAATATGAATATAATAACTCATTAACCTATTATTATAAATGTATTTCTGATGATCCAAACATGGACAAAGCGTTTTATAGAATATCAATGTATTACTACAGGGAAAGTAATTTCAAAAAAGCAACTGAGTTTATTGAAAAAGCTATTAGGTCAAATCAAGAAAAATCTAAATACTGGAAAATATATTTAAACTGCTTATCAAAAACTTCCACAAAAAATTACTAGATTGTTACTAGAATTTTATCATGAGGATTAGAAATACAGTTGATTATATAAAATTATTTTTTAAAGGAGTTTTTATGGGAATTGCTGATGCAATTCCAGGTGTTTCAGGTGGAACTATTGCTTTATTACTTGGAATTTATGAAGAATTAATTTCTTCCATAAGTGGTCTAAATTTTAATTTAATTACGAAGCTTAAAAACGATGGATTTAAATCATTTTGGGTAAGTTTAAATGGGAGCTTTTTAATAACTCTAGTTTTAGGTATTGGTATTAGTCTAATCTTATTTGTTAAAATTTCGGCCGGTTTGTTAACCAGTCACCCTTTGTATGTCTGGTCATTCTTTTTAGGTTTAATTCTTGCGACTGTATATGTCATTTATAAATTAATTGAATCATGGAATTTAGTCAATATTATTTCGACTCTGTTAATGATAGTATTTTCAATTATACTTACATCAGATTCTTTAAATATTTCAGATGACACTAATCTTTTTTACATTTTAATTTGTGGAATTATTGCTTCATCAGCAATGATTTTACCTGGTATTTCAGGATCGTTAATATTAGTTATACTTGGAGTTTATAAAATACTTGTTGAAGCCTTAGATAATCTTGATATTAAGATTATAACATCTTTTATAGTGGGAGCTATAATTGGTGTAATAAGTTTTAGCAAAATTTTAAAATGGTTATTCAAAAATTATAAAAGTTTAGCTTATTCGATAATGTTAGGTCTGGTTATAGGATCAATTGAAAAGATTTGGCCTTGGAATAAAAGTTTTTCTGCAGAATTATCAAATCTTGATTTATTCGTATCTATCTCTCTTGTTATTTTAGGTTTTATTATAGTTTTCCTTTTAGAAAAAACAAAAAAGGTTAAATGACAAAAAATAAATCGATAACTGATTATTTAAAAATTCTGATTAACGGGATATTGATGGGGACTGCGAATAAGATTCCAGGTATTTCAGGGGGCTTAGTTGCTATAGCTATAGGTTTTTACGAAGAATTAATCTTTAGTCTAAAAAGATTTGATAAAACAGCCTTGAAATTTCTGTTAAATGCTGAATTCAAAGATTTTTTTAAACATATAAACGGTAAGTTTTTATTTCTCATTCTTTCGGGAATAGTAATTAGCTACTTTTCAACATCAAAGATTTTAGAGGTCTTATTAAATAATTTTGAAATATATGTATGGAGTCTGTTTTTTGGATTAGTAATTGGAACTATTTTTCATCTCAGATCAATTATTGAACTGAAAAATTTTAAAAATATTTGCTTTATTTTGATTGGAACCTCAATTGGTATTTTTTTAAGTTTAGCAGATCCAGCACAAGAAAACGACAACTTATATTTTGTGTTTATTTGTGGAATAATTAGTGTCAGTGGAATGATTTTGCCAGGTCTTTCAGGCTCATTTTTACTAATGCTATTAGGGAATTATGTATTACTATTAGTTGACTCAGTTAATGCTCTATATGATAGCATTAACGAAATAATTAGCGGTGACTTTTCAAATTTGTATACTGATGATCGTATCAATTATATAAAAGTGTTATCAGTATTTACGCTAGGCTCAATAACTGGACTAATTTCATTATCTAAAATTCTAGGTTTTCTGTTAAGTAAATTTAATCAACTTTGTAATTCTATTATTTTTGGTTTTATAATAGGTTCTTTAGGCGTGATTTGGCCATGGAAATCCACTTTAAGTGTTGAAAACGAATATAAAATAGTGAGATATCTTCCCGAGATAAATTATGAAACATTTTATGCTATTCTATTCATATTTATTGGGATAAGCATCGTTGTATATTTAAGTAGTTATGAAAAAAAATAGAACATACGGACTAATAGGAAAAAACATAGATTATAGTTTTTCACAAAAATATTTTTCACAAAAATTTAAAAATGAAAATCTAAATTACACATATTCAAACTTTGATATCAAAAATCTATCACAAATTGAATCTATTCTACAAAATGAAAGAATATCTGGTTTTAATGTTACCATTCCATATAAAGAAGATATTATAAAGTTTCTTGACGAAATTGATGAAGTAGCAACAGATATTGGGGCGGTAAATACTATAAAAAAAATTAATAATAAAAATGTTGGCTACAATACCGATTGTATCGGATTTGAAAACTCATTACTTTCATTAATCGATAAGAAAAAACCTGAAAATGCGTTAATTCTGGGAAGTGGCGGTGCTTCTAAAGCAATTAAATATGTGCTAAAAAAACTAAATATTAAGTATAGTACTGTTTCAAGACGCAAAGGTAAATCTGAATTTATTTACGAAAATCTGAATACTGAAATAATAAACAGGTTTAAAATGATAATAAATTGCTCCCCTGTTGGAACTTTTCCTAAAATAAAAGATTGTCCACAGATCCCCTATAATTCTTTGACCAAAGATCATATTTTATACGATTTGGTTTACAACCCAATTGAAACACTTTTTTTAAAAAAAGGAAGGGAAAAAGGATGTCTAACAAAAAATGGTTTAGATATGCTTCAGTTTCAAGCTGAAGAGTCATGGAAAATATGGGAAAATTAAATTTATCTCTTAAGGATTTTTAATAAAGTTTCATTATTACTCTCATCAGATAATTTAAGAATGTAAATTCCTTTTGAAAGAAAATCTAAATTTGTTTTATTTCTAAATCCTTGAAATTCTTTCGAAAAAACCAATCTTCCATTAACAGAATATATATCAAATGTATATTGTTCATTAGAAAATGATAGAACGTTTAGTTCATCGATTATCGGATTTGGATATATAGCAAAAGTATCATTATTTAAATTAATTGATAAATTATAGGCCTTTTCAAAATCAGGAATTCCATAACCCAAAAAATTGTCGGGTGAATTATTTTGTGAAGAAGAATTTCTTATGATATTATAAATCTTGCTATTTGAAAAGTCGGGAAAAGATTGATATAAGCAAGCAATTGCACCTGCCAAAACAGGTGAACTAAATGATGTTCCTGATGATCTTGTTAATTGATCATTTGAATTAATAACAAAAGTTCTGTAACCTTGAGCTGCCATATCGGGCTTAATTGTTGGTTGGAATTCATTCCCTTGAGAACTAAAATATATGTAATCACCTAAAAAATCTACAGCCCCAATTGATAAAACATTTGGCGAATCAGCCGGAGCTACTACTCCTGATGAAGATGAATTTCCAGCTGAATTAATTAAAATTATTCCTTTGGAAAAGGCCTTATTGGCTGCCTGAGTAATTATAGCTGTATTACCGTCTAATTCATAATTTTGATAGCTATAATTAGTATTATCATAGTTTTTATATCCCAATGATGTATTTGTTAAGTCTACTCCAAGACTATCTGCCGTTTCAATTGCTTCAATCCAAAAACTTTCCTCTGCAGGAGTTTCAGTCGCAACATCTTCAGTCCTAAATAAATAATATTCAGCATCAGGTGCGGTCCCTGTGAATTCAGATTCAATATATCCTGCCATTGTGCTGAAAACCAAAGTACCATGGGAGTTTCCTGTATACTGAAATAATTCTGTAGTATTGTCTACAAAATCATAAGTATACTTTATTTTGTTGAGGGATCTAACCCTTTCAAAACCTGAGAGCGAGTTAACATTTTTAAAACCAGAATCAAAAATCGCTATTGATACTCCCTCTCCGGTAAAACCCTGATCATGTAAAAACCCAAGATTTATCATTTCAATCTGATTATATGGATTATCCTCATCACTCCTGGTCTGATTAATATCGATTCTATCAAATCTAATGGATCTAGATTCTTTTTTTGCAAAGATTATTTTATCTACAAAATCTAATGAACTTAAATTTTGCAATAAATGTTCATCTCCAATTAAGTGAATGAAATTAAACCACTTAGATTTTGCAACATATGTAAAATTTTCATTTTGTAATATTAAATCTATGTACGGCTGATAAACTGGTGTATCAGTATAATCAATAGGAATATTTTTTTTATTTTTTTTAAGAATTGATTTTTGACTTAAAATCAAAGCAGGATTTTCAATGTAATTTTCGTGACCAGGCTTATCTTTAAAGTAAACCCATGCATGTTCTTGTTGTGAAAAATGTGAAATTGTAAATAATAATAAAAAAAGAAATAAGTAATTTTTCATGAAATGATTAATTTATAACCCCAGATCCAATTAATTCATCACTTGAATACCAACTAACAAATTGACCACTCGTAACAGATGATATAGGATTATCAAATAAGATATATAAACCTTTTTTAAAACTATAAATAGTTCCAGATTGCAATGGCTGTCTGTACCTGATTCTAAAATCAACTTTTAATATTTGATTTTCATTGATCATTAAATCTTCTCTAACCCAATGAATTTCATTTTTACTCACAAAAAGAGCTTTTTTAAATAATGCAGGATGAGACTCACCCATCCCAACATAAATTATATTTTCAGAAACATCTGTTTCAATAACAAAAAGTGGTTCACTAAAACCTCCTATATTCAAGCCTTTTCTTTGACCAACAGTAAAATAAAATGCTCCATTATGTTGACCAATTTCTTCACCATCTTTTGACGAGAATGAAAAGGGCGCACTTAATAATTCTAATTCCTGTTCTTTAGATTTTACATCTTCTAATTCAACCTCTAGACCTTTATATTCAGAATCAATTTTGATTACTTTGCCTTTTTTTGGGGTTAGTCTTTGTTTTAGAAAATCTGGCAGCTTTACTTTTCCGATAAAACATAAACCCTGAGAGTCTTTTTTATTAGCAGTAACTAAATTATTTTTTTTTGCAATATTTCTTACTTGAGACTTTGTTAAATGTCCGATAGGGAAAATAGCTTTAGCTAGTTGTTTTTGATTTAACTGACATAGAAAATAAGATTGATCTTTATTATCATCAAAACCAGCCAGTAACCTGTATATTTCTTTATTATCCTTATTAATTTTATCTATCTGACAATAGTGACCAGTGGCAATATAATCTGCTCCAAGATTAAGTGCTATGTCCAAAAAAATATCAAATTTAATCTCACGATTACAAAGGACATCTGGATTCGGAGTTCTACCATTTTCATACTCTTTGAACATATAATCAATAATCCTAGATTGATATTGCTTACTTAAATCAACAGTTTGAAAAGGAATTCCTAATTTCTCAGCAATTAACATTGCATCGTTACTATCATCTAACCAAGGACACTCATCAGAAATAGTTACACTTTCGTCATGCCAGTTCTTCATAAAAAGTCCAATAACTTCATATCCTCGCTGTTTTAACAACAATGCACTAACACTTGAATCAACTCCTCCAGAAAGACCAACAATTACTTTTTTCACACTGTAAAGTTAACAATTAAGATGTTAATTAGAATATGTCCTGTAAGACGGTTTAATCGGAGAAGAGATCTCAAACAATTTAGAAGATTTTTGAGTTGTTATTTCGATGTTTTCAACCTTTGAAACAGTGAAAAAATCACCTTTTTTGAAATCTAATCCTTTAAAAGAAACTTCACCATCAAATAAAAAGAAAGAATGAATTTTATCTTCTTTAATTTTAATATTGGCTGAAGAATATTTTTCAAAAAAATATTCATTGATAACTATACCCTCGGAATCCATCCACATTTTCGAATTTTTATTATGTATATGTTTTACAGAGAAATTATCAAATTCGGTGAAATTGAATTCATTCTTTTTATAATCATTATATGAAGCAGGTTTTTTAAGGGATTTTGACAGGTCTGGGTCAAACCAAATTTGAAATATTTCAGAATTTTCTAATATTTCTTCTGAGTGTGAAATACCGTTTCCTGATCTAATTATTTGCACATCGCCTTCGTTAAGTTTGATCCATTTATTTAATTGTGTATCATAGTGATTGATGCTTCCTTTTAAAACAAAAGTACATATCTCAAAACCTTGATGAGGGTGTAATCCTATGGTGCTTCTCTTCACGGCAGTCCATGCATGAGCCCAATAAAATAGATTAGAATAAGGTCTTAATTGTCCGTTATCTTGTGGGAATCCAATTGGTTTTTTTTCAAGTATTTCACCAAAATTAAAGTTTCCATTTGCTTGCTTACTTTTTGGATAAAGTTTAATCCCCATTTAATATATCTTCAAAATCGATTAAAATAGCCTGAAAGTCCTGATTCAATCGAATATTTGTTATTCCTTCATCATGACTATAATTTTCTTTAAAGCTAGGAAGGGAAAAATGCGGGATATTATACTTATAATTTCTAGAAAATCTGTCATGCGCTGATTCAAGAACAGTTTGTCCTCCCCTAGGTCCCGTTGAGGTTGATAATAACAGTATTGGTTTGCTACACCAAACATCATTTTCTATTACAGAAATCCAATCGTATATATTTTTAAAAGCAGCAGTGTAAGAACCATTATGTTCGGCTAAAGAAATTACAAGTGCATCAGCTTGATAAATTTCTTTTTTAAAATCGATTGCCTTTTTAGGAATCCCAGAGTTATTTTGTTTGTCCTCACTGTAGATTGGCATTTCAAAATCAGTCAATACAAGCTCTTTTATCTCACATTCGATACCTAAGGATTCTGCAGCAAAATTTGCAAATATCCTATTGATTGATTTTGAAGAACTACTGGCGCCTATGGTTAAAATTTTTTTCAACTATCTTGTATTATTGGTTTGCGTGTGACCCATCACAATATCCCTGAGAATTTTGAGTGTTACCACATCCACATTTTGGTCTATCCATAATTTTTTTACAAAACTAGAATCAAAGTTTGTGCCAGTGTCAGTTAAAAAATAAGTATGTAGATATTAGCTTAGTTTTTATTTTTCTTTTGCCTTTCAGCCTCCTCCATCATAGCTTGCATCCTTCTTTGAAATCTACTTGGCGGTTTAACAGGTTGAGACTTATTAAATTGAATTTGTCTTCTAATCTTTTGTTCATCAAGAATGTAATTTTTAATTGTGTACATAACAGCTATTGAAAGAAGATTTGAAATAAAATAATATAAGCTTAACCCACTTGAGTAATTGTTAAAAAATACCATTAGCATAAGCGGGGCAAAATATATCATATACTTCATCATTTTTGTCATATCCGGCATACCTTCCTGTGGAGGTGGCTGTGAAGCCATTTGTTGTCCCGTAGTCATTTTCATATAGAAGAAAATAGAAACAGCTGCTAGAATGGGAAATAAACTAACATGATCTCCGTAAAATGGGATATAAAAACCAAAATCTAAAATACTATCATAAGCTGAAAGATCTTCAGCCCAAAGAAAACTCTTTTGTCTTAAATCAAAGGCAGAGGGAAAAAACATAAATAGAGCATAGAAAATAGGGATCTGTAAAAGACCAGGTAAACACCCACCCATTGGATTTGCACCAGCTTTTCTATAGAAAGCCATGGTCTCTTGTTGTTTTTTCATTGCATTATCTTTGTACTTTTTATTTATCTCGTCTAACTCAGGTCTTAAAATTTTCATTTTTGCTTGAGATACATAAGACTTATAAAGCAAGGGAGCTAAACAAATTCTGACGATAATTGTCATAAAAATAATGGCAATTCCATAAGGGAAAATTTCGCTTAAAAATTTATAAAGAGGAACAAAAATATTTTTATTAATAAACCCAAATATTCCCCATCCAAAATCTATACTCTCTTCTAATCCAATATCATAAGATTTTAATTGTGAAAATTGGTTAGGACCAAAATAAAATTTTAATGAGTTATCAAACTCTCTATTTTCATATTGAAAAGGAATTTTAGAAACGTATTTTTTTAAATTGAGCGTGTCAATGCTATTGTCTTCTACTAAGTTTTTAGATTCAAAACTAACAGCCTTGAAAGGCTCTTTAACGGGTATCAGAACAGAACTGAAAAAATGCTGTTTGTATGAGATCCAATTAACATCTTCTTCATCATCATCATCTTCTCCGCTAATTGCTAAATAATCTATTTTATCATCATCATAAAAATATGTAAGATATGAGTATCTGTTTTCATAATCAATACTCTTAGAGTTTCTGATTGCATCTAATTCCCATATCACATTATATTCACGATTAGTATCTAAAATGTTTTTAAAACCACTAGATTTTATGTCTAATTTGATCATAAAATCATTGTCATTAATAGTGTATGTGTATTCCAAGAAAACATCCTCTGAAACATCTAATTTCATTCTCACAATTTTTTGTGAACCATTTTCAATAAAAGTTGGGGTGAAAAATTGGTTTTTAGTGTTAAAAGATCTTCCATTTTTTGTTATGAAATCAATATCAAAACTTGAATTATTGGAAGAAATTAGATTGACAGGATTTCCTAAATAATTTAAATGGTCTTTAAGTTGTAAAGACGAAATCTGACCTCCAATAGCAGAAAATTCAATGAGAAAATTTTCACTATCTAATTTGATAACCTCATCATCAGATGTATTTGTAAAAGACTCTAAATTGAGCTCTTTTTCCTGATTATCAGCTGTAATAGATTCTGAAAGCACATTAGACAATTCTTCATTCAAAGATTCCTTGCGGGATTCAATTGAAGTTATACTACTTTCAGTATTTGTAACTTCTTCGACAGCCGGAGGAGGCGGATTAAGCCAAAGCCATACAATAAAAATAAGTCCAATGAGAAAAAATCCTATTAATGAATTAATATCTACTTTATTGTCTTCCATTTTTTATTTTTTATTTTTTTTAGTTGCCTTGATAAAAGATACAAATAATGGATGAGGTGATAAAACAGTACTCTTATATTCAGGGTGATACTGAACTCCGATAAACCATGGGTGGTCTTTCAATTCTATTACCTCTACTAAGTTAGTTTCGTCATTTACTCCAGAAGCAATTAAATTATTATTTTCAAGGTCACTCAAATATTTATTATTAAACTCATACCTGTGTCTGTGTCTTTCGTTTATTTTATTTGAACCATAAATTGAATAACATAAGGATTCTTTTTTTAACGTACAGTCCCAAGACCCAAGTCTCATTGTACCTCCCTTATTTGTAACATTTTTTTGATCTTCCATCAAATCTATAACTGGATTATTAGTTTTTGGATTTACTTCAGTAGAATTTGCGTCTGAAAGTTTTAAAACATTTCTGGAGTATTCAACAACAGCCATCTGCATTCCATAACATATTCCAAAAAAAGGAATCTTATTAGTTCGTACATATTTGATAGCTTCAATTTTACCCTCGACTCCACGCTCTCCAAATCCTGGGGCCACTAATATTCCATCAAAAGAATTTAGTTTTTCTTCAACATTTTTTTGATTAATATGCTCAGAATGAACCGGAATGACATCTACCCTAACTTCATTAACTGCACCTGCATGAATAAATGATTCTAAAATAGATTTGTACGAATCTTGTAATTCAATATACTTACCTATCAATCCGATTTTCACTGTACCTTTTGGATTTTTGTATCTGTCTAAAAATACATTCCAAGATTTTAAATCAGGCTCATTGTATTTAAGATTTAATTTTTTTAATGCAACTTTATCAAGTCCTTCCCTAAACATATAGTTAGGGACATCATAAATTGTATTTACATCAACTGATTGAATTACACAATCTGAATTAACATTACAAAATCTTGCTAATTTTTCCCTTAAACTTTGATTTAATTCATGTTCAGTTCTACAAACCAATATATCAGCTTGTACTCCGCTTTCCATTAAAGTTTTAACACTATGTTGAGTTGGTTTGGTTTTTAATTCTTTTGCTGCAGATAAATAAGGAATTAATGTTAAGTGAATCACTAATAAGTTTTCTTCTCCCATTTCCCATCTAAGCTGTCTTAAAGCTTCTATGTAAGGAAGAGACTCAATATCACCCACAGTTCCTCCAATTTCAGTAATTATTATATCATATTTGTTTTCACTTTCAAGAACCTTGATGTTTTCTTTTATCTCATCTGTGATATGTGGAATAACTTGGACGGTTTTTCCTAAATACTCACCTTTTCTCTCTTTACTGATAACACTTTGATATATTCTTCCGGTAGTTATGTTATTTGCTTGAGATGTAGGAACATTTAAAAACCTTTCATAATGTCCTAAATCTAAGTCTGTTTCAGCTCCATCATCAGTAACATAACATTCACCATGTTCATATGGGTTGAGCGTACCTGGATCTACATTTATGTATGGATCCAGTTTTTGAATAGTTGTATTATAACCTTGAGCCTGTAGTAGCTTAGCTAATGAAGCTGCGATTATTCCCTTCCCTAAAGACGAGCTTACACCACCTGTAACAAAAATATATTTAGTTTGTGAGGACATAATGCGTTATAAACGCAAACAAATTTAGTGAATTAAAGGACATAGAAGGCAGAAAATATAATTGATTTTATTTATTTATCAATTAGTTCTGAAATTTTTAAATTCTCGTGCCTCATTAGGAAAACGCCAACATTATCAATAGACCCAGAAGAACTTGTCCTATATTTAAATTTATTTTCTAAATATTGGGTTTCAATTCCATGAATACTGGGGTCATCCAGATCTCCGTTTGAAATTCTTAACAATAAATCATATACTAAATCATATGCTCTTAATGCATATTTATTTGGAAAATAATTGTAATGATTTATAAATTTTTCAATAAAAAATTTATCGTTAATTAAATCAATTTTCTTATTAGTTGAAGCGTACTGAAATTTAAGATTTGACATATAATTGTTAGAAATATTTACACCTTCAAAAGCATTATTTTTATTTGTTGAAACCAACTCAATTTTAATGGTATCATTTACAAATGAATTTAAAATACTAGTAACATTTGAAACGAAACCCTGCTCTTTTGTCTCTAAAAAAACTATATTTTTTCCTTTCACAAATGTTGAATCTAAATCATCATAAACTAATGTTTTAGTATCAATCCCAGACTCATTGATTTTTGAAAAAAATTGTTTTGAATCAGGAAAAATTTTCTTGATTTTACTAGCTACATCTAAGCTCCTTGAATCAGAAATAATATATTTTTCAGAGAAAACTGTATCACTCTTTACATGGGAAATTATTTTGTTAAATAAAATTGAGTCATCCGGAATGGTATTTATTATCCTTTTATTAATATTTTGTTTTTTTGAAAGCGGCTTAACAATTTTTACACCACTTTCTTCAGTGGCATTAACCAAGTAATTGAATAAATTATTGGTTAGTGGGCCTATTATAAAATCATAATTATTAAAATCATTTTCATAAATAATTTTATCAATCTTGTCCTTATTAATAGCACTGTCAAAAACATCCATTTTAACATCAATACCTAACTCTGAAAATGATTTGACGGCCATTTCTGCGCCAAAAAGAAAATCTAATGAAACATTAAGAAGCTTATCATTTTTTAAAATAGGAGTTGAATTTTGTATTGAATCATAATCAAAATTTTCTAATCTGAATGGTAGGATGATTGCTAATTTCTTTTTGCTTGAATCTGTTATATTTTCTTCCAAGGATACCTTGCTCAAATTGATAACGTCTTTACTTAGCTCTGTATACTTTGGTACCATAATAATTAGACCCTTTAAAAGATCCTTGTTTAAAATTGATGGATTTAAATCAATTATTGAATTCTTTTTTAAACCAAGATTTTTTTCTAGAACAGAAATTTCAATATTGTTTTGTATTTCAAAAAATTCTTTAGTATCATCAATTGTATTGAGTGATATTTCATTTTTATTAGGAACAGCAATCTGTTGGCCAACCTGAAGTATAGAACCAATATTGGGGTTTAGCATTTCTAATAATTCTATTGATATTCCATACTTGTAGGCAATTCTCCATTTTCCTTCTTTAGGCTTTACAAAATATTCCTTAAGAAGATTTGGGGGACTGGAATTTAAAACAAGATTAACTGGAATCTTTAAAACATTATTTCTTTTGACTAAAATATCTCTGTTGTATTGAATTATTGCTTTTTCTGAAACGTTATAAATTTGAGAAATCTCACTTAGATTTTGTTTTCTTTTAATTTTATGTGATATGAAATTAACTTTTGGACTAATGGTTGTGTTTTCATTGTAAAAAACATTTATAATGTCACCCTTAAATATCTTTTTACTCAAATCATTATCATCATAGTTAAATCTTAATTGGGAATAATTTGGGTTAATTATGAAAAAATCATTTGCAGATATACTATTTTCGATTAAAAAATCTTCGATAACAGTGTCATTATCTACGGACACTGATTTAATTTTTTGGGCGTTAAAATTTAGAGCGTAGAGAAAAAATAATATATAAAGCAGGTATTTATTCATAGTTATTCCCATTCGATTGTTGCAGGAGGTTTTGAACTTATATCGTAAACAACACGATTAATACCTTTTACCCTATTAATAATTTTATTGGAAATATCTTGTAAAAATTTGTGGGGCAAATCAACCCAATCTGCGGTCATTCCGTCAGTACTTTCAACGGCCCTAAGCGCAACGCACTTTTCATAAGTTCTTTCATCACCCATTACTCCTACACTTTTGACTGGAAGTAAAATAGCTCCAGCTTGCCAGATACTATCATACAAACCTTCTTTTTTTAGTCCATTAATAAATATATGATCAACTTCTTGAAGCATTTTAACATTATTTTCGTCAATATCGCCCAATATTCGTATTGCTAACCCTGGACCAGGAAAAGGATGTCTTCCAAGGATATTTTTATCAATTGACATAGATGCACCCACTCTTCTAACTTCGTCCTTAAATAATAATTTTAAGGGCTCAATAACCTTCAATTTCATAAAGTCTGGCAATCCGCCAACATTATGATGACTTTTTATCGTAGCTGAAGGACCTCCGGTTGCAGAGATACTTTCAATAACATCAGGATATATTGTTCCCTGAGCTAACCATTTCACATTTTGAATTTTATTCGCTTCATTGTCAAAAGATTCAATAAAAACTCTTCCGATAATCTTTCTTTTCTTTTCTGGATCAGAAACACCTTTTAATTCACTGTAAAATATATTAGAATAGTCTACTCCCTTGATATTTAAATCCATTTCCTTGTACTGTTCAAGTACACTGTCAAATTCATTTTTTCTAAGTAAACCGTTGTTTACAAAAATACAATATAAATTAGCACCAATAGCCTTCTGTAAAAGAACGGCCGCTACAGATGAATCTACCCCTCCAGATAAACCTAAAATAACTTTATCATTTCCAATTTTAGACCTTAGTTTAGCAATAGTCTGATTAACAAAAGAATCAGGGGTCCAAGATTGTTCTAACTTACAGATTTTGGTTAAAAAATTTTTAAGAATATTTTTACCATGAGTTGTATGATAGACTTCTGGATGAAATTGCAAACAAAAAGTTTTATCGTTTATACTATATGCAACGTTTTTGACATCAATTGTACTGGCAAGAAGACGCGAATTTATTGGCAACTCTTTTATAGTGTCACTATGACTCATCCAAACCTGAGAATTGTTATCAATTCCGTCAAATAAAATACTATTATCGGCTGTGATAATTAAGTTTGCTCTACCGTATTCTCTAATATTAGATGAATCTACTCTACCTCCTTGTTCTTGAGCAATCATTTGAGCTCCGTAACAAATAGCTAGTGTTGGGAATTTGTCCAATAGTTCACTCAAATTTACCCTTGGTGAATTTACTTCTCTTACGGAGTAAGGACTTCCCGAGAGAATTAAGGAGCCATAAAATGATAAATCTTTGGGAACTTTATTATAAGGGTGAATTTCACAATAAACATTTAATTCTCTAACCCTTCGGGCAATTAGCTGTGTATACTGAGACCCAAAGTCAAGAATGAGTACGTTATTTTGCATGTGTAAAAATAGAAATTGATTTCTGAAATAAAAAGAATAGAATTATATAATTACTAAATTTCAATTACAGAGAATTTTTGATCCAACGGGTCCAAATTATTTTTAATAATATCAATCATATTTTTACCATAGTCTTTATAGAAATTTGAAAAATTAAAAATTCTTTCTTGAAGATTATCATTAGGCGAAATTTCATCCAATAGAGTCATTATTTTTGAAATTTTTTGTTCATGAATTTTTTGTTCCGCTTTAAGCAACCTTTTTTCAAGCATATCCAATCCATTAAATTGTTTTTTTTCTTGAGCATTTAATGCACCAATAAACGATTTATCTGTCTTTTTAGATATTTTTCTTAATTCTGAAAATTGTTTATTTAATTGAATCTTCAAATCTGAAAAATCGATTTTATTCTTAGAGAAACTTAATGTTAATTTATTTTTCAAATCTTGTCTGCTTAAAAATATATCCTCAATTTTTATATTATATTTTTCAAGACTTTCTCTTATTTTTTTTCTGATTATAACGGCTGATGATCTGCTTAGTAAGAGAGGGAAAATTAAATTTTCCTTATCAAAAACTGACTTTAATTCTAACCAATATGAAATTTCAGCAGGCCCCCCTATATAACATAAATTAGGAAGTATGTACTCCTGATATAATGGTCTCAATAATACATTTGGAGAGAAGTTTTCAGGAGATTCTTCAATTTCTTTAATAATTTCTTCCTTAGACCATTTTTTTAGATTATTATCTGTGGTGTAATATTCACCTTTATTTATAATTCTTTCCCTTATATCTTTCTGAATATAAAAAAGATTAATCTCTCTGGGAGAAGCTTGAATATCATAATTCAGATCTTTTAGTTTATCGATTGATTTTTTTGAATTATTAATTACAAGACCGTTTTCAACTTCGTTGATTAATGTTTTTTTAAATAAGGATTTAAGTTTTTTATCATTAGCATCGAGTATTATCAATCCGTATTCACTAAATATTCTATTTACAAAAATTCTTGTTGCATCAGCAAGATTATTTGAGTTTGAATAAGACTCTTTAATCATTAAACAAAGCTCTTGACCATAACTGGAATTAACTACAAAATTTTCAAATTCTTCAACTAGTTTATTAAAGTTATTTAATTTAAAATCTCCGACTATTCCTGTTTGATTTGAATCCCAACAAAAAGTTTTTCCATTAATCGAAAAGTTATTTATTTCTTTAAAATCATGATCTTCTGAAGCCATCCAATAAATGGGAACGAAATTATATTTTTTATATTTTTTATTTAATGACTCAACTAAATTAATTACGGAAATTATCTTGTATATGAAATATAATGGACCTGTTAAAAGATTTAATTGATGGCCTGTTGTTATTGTAAATGTGTTTTCTCTTAAAATATTATCAATATTTGTTTTCTGAATTTTATTCAATTCAATGTCTTTATATTGATCGTTTATAACATCTGAGATTTCTTTACGGTTGAGATTATCAAAATTTTTGGATTTAATACTAATCTGATTTTGAAAATTATCTAAGCTAGGGAAATTGGTAATCAAATCAGAAAAATGAGGTTTTTTTAATATGTAATCCAAAGGTAATTTACCAAAAGATTTAGTTTTCTGATATTCAATATTTTTCCAACTCATACATGGCAAATATACTGAACTCCTAAAATACAAGAAGATTATATAATCAGTTTTATTTCTATATTTGTTTTCCTTATTTAAGTTTAAGATTATGAAACAACTACTACATTTTTTTATTATTGCTTTGATTTCAAGCTACAGCGTTAGCCAAAATTTAAAATCTCCAAGTGAATTTTTAGGCTATGAAATTGGAACAGAGTACTCTAGACACAGCCAGGTTATTGATTACTTTGAATACGTAACAAAACAAATGAGTGAAAATGTAATATTAAATTATTATGGGGAAACTTATGAACGAAGACCTTTAATGTATGCTGTTTTATCGTCAAAAAATAATATTAAAGATATAGAGGAAATAAGATTATCCAATCTAGAAGTTCTAAACGATAAACCTACGTCTATAAATAACAAAGCAATAGTTTGGTTAAGTTACAGTGTTCACGGAAATGAATCGTCGTCTACAGAGGCATCAATGCAAACCTTATATTATTTACTTACCAAAAATTATGATTTATTAGAAAATACAATTGTAATCATAGATCCATGCTTAAACCCCGACGGAAGAGATAGATATGCAAATTGGTATAACCAAGTTAGAACAATGCCTTATACATCAGATAAAATTTCAAAAGAACACAGTGAGCCATGGCCAGGAGGTCGAGCAAACCATTATTTATTTGACCTAAACAGAGATTGGGCGTGGTTAACCCAGATTGAGTCTGAACTTAGATTAAAAGAGTATCAAAGATGGCTTCCCCATGTACATGTTGATTTTCATGAACAGGGAATTGATGAACCTTATTACTTTGCTCCTGCCGCGGAACCATATCACGAGGTAATAACCAAATGGCAAAGAGAGTTTCAACAAGCGATAGGGAATAACAATGCCAGGTATTTTGATAAAAACGGCTGGTTGTATTTTACAAAAGAATTTTTTGATTTATTATATCCAAGTTATGGTGATACATACCCCACATATTTAGGAGCTATTGGGATGACATATGAACAAGCTGGGGGAGGGATTGCTGGATTAGGAATTATAAATTCTGAGGGTAATAATTTAACCCTTGTTGACAGGGTTGAGCATCATACAGTTTCTGGTATTTCTACAGTCGAAACATCCTCTTTAAATGCAGAGAGACTTAATAACGAATTTGTCAAATTTTTCAGCTATAAAGATAAAACAACAAGAAATTATATATTAAACGGTGATAAAGACAAAATCAATAAACTAGGTGAATTCCTAAAAAAACACAAAATTGATTTCTTTTCTACAAAAGAACAAAAACTTAATGCGTTTAGTTATAATGAGAATAAATCTGTTTCCTATACTACAAAACAAGGAGATATAGTCGTTCCTACTTCTCAGTCAAGAAGAAAACTGGTTGATGTACTCTTTGAAAGAACAACAAAACTTAGTGATTCTGTTACATATGATATTACCGCATGGAGCTTGCCATATGTATATGGATTAAACGCGTATTTAACTAATAAAGAAGTTAAAAAATTTGATTACAAAAAAAATGAAAAAGTCAATTTACATGACAAGAGTACAATCGCATATGCAACTATTTGGAATGAGATCGGAGATGCTAAATTTCTATCCTCATTACTCAGTAAAAACATAAGGGTAAGACATAATAAAAAGGATATCCAAACAGGAAATTTGTATTTATCAAAAGGGTCGATGATTATTTATAAGGGGGACCAAGTTGTTGAAAATTTTGAAGAAATTTTATTTAAGGAAGCTGAAAATTTTAATATTGAGTTATCATCTATTTACTCTGGTATTTCTAAATCGGGACCAGATTTAGGGTCTGATTCAGTTGAGCTAATTAAAAATAAAAAAGTTGCAATTCTTTCAGGTAACAATAATCAAAATTCTGTTTCTTCATTAAATTACGGATCTATTTGGCACTTTTTTGAACAAGAATTAAAATATCCACTAATACATTTAAATATTAAAGATTTTAACAGAATTTCACTAGACAAATTTGATGTGTTAATTATTCCTGACGGTTATTATGGATCTATCGGCAATGAAAGAAGTTTAAATAAAATTAAAAGCTGGATTTACAAAGGAGGTAATCTAATTGCATTTGAAGATGCGATTAAAATTTTCTCTGATAAGGAAGGGTTTTCAGTGAAAATCAAAAAAATTAATGATTCAAAAAAGGAAGAAGTTAATTTTGAAAATATTTCAAGAAATAATATTCAAAATTATTTGTCAGGTGCAATATTTAAAATTAAAATTGACGAAACTCATCCTTTAGCATTTGGATATGGAAGTGAATATTATTCTTTAAAAACATCAACAAGTACTTACGAATTATTAGATTACGGATTTAATGTTGGTAAAATTGAGAGTTTAAATAACAATAATATCATTGGTTTTGTTGGAGATAAAGTAAAAAATAAATTCAAAAACTCTCTTGTTTTTGGTCATGAAAGAATCGGAGGAGGAAATATAATTTATTTTGTAGATAATATTATGTTTAGAAGCTTCTGGGAAAACGGAAAAATGTTTTTAGTAAATTCTATTTTTTACGTTAATTAACTTCAGCATATAGGTCAAAGTCTGAAGCTTCAATAATTTTAGCATTTACATACTCACCTACTCTTAAAAAGTTTGATTTAGCGTTTATCAACACTTCATTGTCTACATCTGGAGAATCAAATTGTGTTCTTCCAACATAGTATTCTCCTCTTTTTCTATCAATTAAAACCTTGAAATTTTTTCCAATTTTGGTTTGATTTAATTGCCAAGATATTTGAGATTGTATCTCCATAATCTCATTTAATCTTTCATTTTTAGTTTTTTGTGGTATATTATCCTCCAGGTCATAAGCTCCTGTGTTTTCTTCGTGAGAATATGTAAAACATCCTAACCTATCAAATTTTGTATCCTTAACCCATTGTTTAAGAATTTCAAAATCTTCTTTTGTTTCACCTGGATAACCTACTATCAGCGTAGTCCTAATTGCAATTCCAGGGACAATTTTTCTAAAATTGGACAAAAGATTATTTATTTTTTCCATTGAAGAACCTCTTTTCATTGATTTTAAAATTTTATCTGAGATATGTTGCAAAGGAATATCTATATAATTACAAATTTTAGATTCTTTCTTTATGGTTTCTAGAACATCTAACGGAAATCCGTTTGGAAAAGCATAATGTAATCTAATCCACTCTATACCTTTTACCTTAACCAACTCTTTTAACAATTCTGATAAAGCCCTCTTTTTATATAAATCTAACCCATAGTAGGTAGAGTCTTGAGCTATTAAAATTAATTCCTTTATTCCTTTGTTAGCTAAAAGAGTTGCTTCCTTTATTAGATCCTCAATGGAGACACTTTTGTGCTTACCTCTCATTAAAGGAATAGCACAGAAACTACAGGGTCTATCACATCCCTCGGATATTTTTAAATATGCATAATTCTTAGGAGTGGTTAAAAGTCTTTCTCCGATTAATTCATTTTTATAATCAGCTCCCAAATGCTTCAGTAATGAAGGCATTTCAGTTGTTCCAAAATATTCGTCAACATCTGGAATTTCTTTGATTAAATCTGGTTTATACCTCTCACTCAAACACCCAGTTACAAAAACCTTGTCAACTTTTCCTTCTTTTTTTTTCTTTACATTTTCAAGAATAGTGTCGATACTTTGTTGCTTAGCATTATCGATAAAGCCACAGGTATTAATAACGACGATATTACCCTCTTTTTCATGAACAACGTTCTTATTATTAGACTTAAGTTGACCCATTAGTACTTCGGAGTCGTATACATTTTTACTACAACCTAGAGTAATA
The DNA here is from genome assembly GCA_902510475.1 of uncultured Bacteroidota bacterium. GTDB lineage: Bacteria > Bacteroidota > Bacteroidia > Flavobacteriales > Flavobacteriaceae > MED-G13. Next base: position 23,635 of record CABXCC010000019.1, read on the forward strand.
ACATTAATCTTATTTTTATCTGAATATTTTGTTCTCAAATCTTAGTCAAAAAAGGAATCAACAAATTCTAACTTATTGAAATCCTGTAAATCATCTATACCTTCTCCCACACCTATGTACTTGACGGGAATTTTAAACTCATCACTAATACCAATAACTACTCCTCCTTTTGCAGTTCCATCAAGTTTTGTAATTGCGAGTGAGGTAACTTCAGTTGAATTTGTAAATTCTTTGGCCTGAATAAAAGCATTCTGACCAGTAGATCCATCAAGAACTAGCATAACATCATGAGGAGCATTATCAATAACTTTATCCATAACTCTTTTAATTTTTGAAAGCTCATTCATTAAATTCACTTTATTATGTAATCTTCCTGCAGTATCAATAATAACTACATCTGCGTTGTTTGATTTAGCATAACTTAAAGTATCAAATGCAACTGAGGCTGGATCACTACCCATCTGCTGCTTGACAATAGGCACATCAACCCTATTTGCCCAAGTGACTAGTTGATCTATAGCAGCAGCTCTAAAAGTGTCAGCAGCACCTATAACAACTTTTAAACCCGTACTTTTAAATCTATTTGCTAATTTCCCTATAGTGGTAGTTTTTCCGACTCCATTGACACCAACTACCATAATTACGTGAGGTTTTTGATTAAATACAATTTTATCTGGCTTTAGCTCATCTTCACTATGTATTAAAAGTGATGCAATTTCTGCTTTTAAAAGAATATTTAATTCCTTTAAATTTGAATATTTCTCTTCAGCTACTCTTTTCTCTATTTGATCTATAATTTTTAGTGTTGTATTAACTCCAACATCACTTGAAATTAAAACCTCTTCCAAATCGTCTAAAACAGCTGCGTCAATCTTGGATTTACCAGCTACTATTTTATTAAGTTTAGAAAAAAATGATTGATTAGATTTTTTTAAGCCCTTATT
>CABXCC010000020.1 GCA_902510475.1 uncultured Bacteroidota bacterium
TGTAGAGTGTGGTTATGATGTGGTTATTTTATTAGATTCTATTACCAGATTAGCCAGAGCTTACAACACGGTTCAACCTGCCTCGGGTAAAATTTTAAGTGGTGGTGTCGATGCAAATGCACTACACAAACCTAAGAGATTCTTCGGAGCTGCTAGAAATATTGAAAACGGAGGTTCACTTTCTATTATAGCCACTGCACTTACTGAGACAGGATCAAAAATGGATGAAGTCATTTTTGAAGAATTTAAAGGGACTGGTAATATGGAACTTCAACTCGATAGAAATATTTCTAACAGGAGGATTTTCCCTGCTATTGATCTTACGTCCTCAAGCACAAGAAGAGATGACCTATTACTGGATGAAAAAACAGTACAAAGAATGTGGGTGATGAGAAAATATTTAGCCGATATGAACCCGGTTGAAGCAATGGAATTTGTTAACGAAAGATTTAAACAAACTCTTAACAATGAGGAGTTTCTAATATCAATGAATGGTTAAAAATCATTGATTAAATTTTATTTGTGCGATTTTTCATTATTCTCTTATTCATTATTTCATTTCGTATTCAAGCACAAAACCCTGAGGTCATATCATTTAAGAGTGCAAATCCATTTGCCCTGAGTGATATCATCAATGGTTTAGAGAACCAGCAACAACAAGAAGTATTTGGTAAATTAACATTGCCGATTGACTCTGTAAATTCTAAAAAAAAATTTCCTTTAATTATTGGAGTTGCTGGAAGTTTAGGTTGGAGATCTCATCACCACGAATATATGAAAATGTATCAGGAAAATGGTTTTGCAACATTTGAACTAAATAGCTTTAAAAGTAGAGATGTAAAATCAACTGTTGGATCACAAGTTGAAGTTACAACAGCTGCTATTATTTTAGATGCATACAAAGCCTTTGAGGTGTTATCAAATCATCCAAATATTGATAAAAATAAGGTTTCAATTACAGGATGGAGCTTGGGGGGTGCAGTTGCATTGTTTTCTGGCTGGTTACCCATTAAGGAAGCTATTACACGTGATTTAAAATTTGCTTCACATTTAGCTTTTTATCCTCCCTGTTTTTTTGATCCAGAAAATACAGATTTTACTGACTCTCCGATTCATATTTTAATCGGTGAAATTGATGATTGGACACCTGCAGAACCATGTAATTACTTTGTAGATAAAATTTCAAAAACAGCAAATATTGACTTAACTATTTACCCTGATTCTCATCATTCATTTGACAGTAAAGAACCAGTAAGCTATAATGAAAACGGTTATAGTTTCAAAGATTGCTTATTTAAACTAAACAAGGAAGGTGATGTTTTGATGAATTATTTATCTCTACCCATGTCGTCACCTATCATGCAAAAGATAGGATTTTTGTTTTGTGTAGAAAGAGGGGTTAATTTAGGAGGAAATCCAGAATCCAGAGAACTCTCATTTAGATTTGCTAAATCATTTATGTTAAAGACCCTTAAGTAAGTTTAAACTGTTATATTATTTTTTTAAACCACTGGCGTGCTTAGCAACATTGGCCTTAAGATTTGAAGCCTTATTGTCGTGTATAATGTTGTTTTTTGCAAGCTTATCAATCATAGAATTTAGTACAGGTAATTCTTTTTCAGCGTCTTTCTTTTTTGTAATATCAAAAAACTTCTTCATAGCAGTTCTTGCGGTCTTGTGCTGATATTTGTTCCTTTGCTTTTTAGTTTCGCTACTTCTAATTCTTTTAATAGCTGATTTATGATTTGCCATAATATATTTATTTTGTAGCCCGTAGGGGAATCGAACCCCTCTTACCAGGATGAAAACCTGGCGTCCTAGCCGATAGACGAACGGGCCATTTATCGTTTAACAATAGTTGCGCGTGCAAAAATACAACTATTTTTAAATGTCGCAACTTCTGTAATAAAAAAATCTACTGATTAGTTAGTAAGCTTTGGCAAATAATACCCTTTGGTTTGACGGATTCCCAGAAAAGACACAATTACCAGATTCATTATTAGTGGATTCCGGAATACAACGAATAGTTGCCTTTGTTAATTCTTTAATTTTATTTTCTGTTTCAGAGCTTCCATCCCAATGAGCTGAAATAAAACCACCCTTATTTTCTAATACCTCCTTAAATTCTTCAAAACTATCAACCTTTGTGATATTTTCATTTCTAAATTTAAGAGCCCTTTGTAATAAATTGCTTTGAATTTCATCTAAAAGATTAATAATATGATCGGTTGCAAGATCAAGTTTTATATAATCCTTGGTTAAATTATCTCTTCTAGCTATTTCAACTGTTTTGTTTTGTAAATCTTTAGGTCCTATTGCTATCCTAATTGGTACTCCTTGAATTTCATGTTGTGCAAATTTTTGACCAGGTCTAATAGTATCTCTTCTGTCAAATTTTACTGAGACATTATTTTTTATTAATTCAGATTTTAAAGTCTCAGCAACAGAAGATATTTCATTTAATTCATCTTCATTCTTGTAAATGGGTACAATAACCACCTGAAATGGAGCTAATTTTGGAGGAAGAACTAATCCATGATCATCGCTATGTGTCATAATTAATGCTCCCATTAGTCTAGATGAAACACCCCACGAGGTTGCCCAAACGTGTTGTAACTTCCCTTCTCTATCAGCAAACTTTACATCGAAAGCTTTTGCAAAATTTTGACCCAAAAAGTGAGAAGTACCAGCCTGTAAGGCTTTACCGTCTTGCATCAAAGCCTCAATACAAAAAGTTGTTTCTGCACCAGCAAATGTTTCATTTTTAGATTTAATTCCTTTTATAACAGGCATTGACATAAAGCTTTCAGCAAATTCTGCATATAGACCATTAATCATTTTTGTTTCTTCAATTGCTTCATTTTTGGTTTCATGAGCGGTATGCCCTTCTTGCCATAAAAATTCCGCAGTTCTTAAAAAAAGTCTTGTTCTCATTTCCCATCTTACAACATTGGCCCACTGATTAATTAAAATTGGTAAATCTCTGTATGATTGAATCCAATTTTTATATGTATTCCAAATAATTGCTTCACTCGTGGGTCTAATGATTAGCTCTTCCTCTAGTTTTGCATTGGGGTCTACCCTTAGTTTACCTCTATTATCCGGATCATTTTGAAGTCTGTAATGAGTAACAATTGCGCATTCTTTTGCAAATCCTTCAGCATTTTTTTCTTCAGCTTCAAATAAGCTTTTTGGAACAAAAAGAGGAAAATAAGCATTTACATGACCCGTATCCTTAAACATTTTATCAAGCTGAGCTTGCATTTTTTCCCATATGGCATAACCATATGGCTTTATGATCATACAACCTCTAACTGCTGAATTTTCGGCTAAATCCGCTTTAACAACAAGCTCATTATACCACTTAGAATAATCTTCTTCTCTCGTTACTAGTTTCTTCCCCATTTTTCGTAAATTGGCATAACAATTGTTATTTTATAATGTATAGATTACAAATCTAACTAATTTTAGTACGTTCAACAATTAAAATTAATGTTATGGATCAGATTAAAAAATTAAAAATTAAAAATATAGTATACTTATTACTTTTTACAATGATTTTTTTCTCTTGTGGATCATATCAATACAGTGGATATGTTAATGATGGAATCTATCAATCTAATGAATCAGCTGAGCAATATGCCTCGGTCAATGAAAGCACTACAGACAGCAAACAAAATAATGAATATTACAAGAGTGCATTCGGAGAAAAAGTTATTGCTTACGCTGAAAACGAGCCAAACGAGCAGCTGTTTACTGATGTCGAAAATTACAGAAGCGCCGAAGGTGACTCTATAAATTCATATGGCCCTTGGGGTGAAAACAAAACATCGATTGTTATAAATATACATTCTCATCACAATGACAGTTTCTGGTCAAGATGGAGGTATCCAAACTGGATGTGGAACTATGGTTATGGTTATGGTAATGTTTGGGGGTATGGGTACAATAATTACTGGTCAAGACCTTATGCTCATTATGGAGGCATGTACAATCCCTTTAATCCATTTTGGGGTTATTATGATTCCTTTTATGGATACGGAAACATGTGGGGTTATGGCTATGGAAATATGTGGGGTTATGGATACAATTCATGGTACAGAAACTTTCAGTATTCACAGAATTGGAATACACCTGTTTCTCTAATTAGCGGAAGAAGAGGTTCAAGAAATGCAATATCCTCTAGATCCTTATCAATTAACAATTCAAGAATAAGTGATAGATTTAATAGATCTGCATCAAGTAGCTTAAACAATAGATTAAATCGAATTGATAAAATCAATAACGCAGCTAGGATAAACCCAAATTATTATAATAAGCCTTTTAGTAGTAATGGCTCTTCAAATAGTTTATCTAAACCTAGCTCAAATAATTCAAAACCAAGTGGAAATTATTCAAAACCAAGTGGAAACAGTGAATATTCAAGGCCTAGCAATAATTATAAACCTTCTAATTCTGGATATTCTCCGAGCAATAATTCAAGATCAAACTATAGCTCACCGTCAAGCTCGTCTTTTTCTAGAGGTAGTTCATCTAGTTCGTCCAGAGGAAGCTCATCCAGAAGCGGAAAAATCGGTTAGAGATTAAATTTTGATTATATGAAAAACAACTTTTTACTAGTTTTAGTTCTTGTATTTGTTAATTTTTTTTCTGTGTTTGCTCAAAGCATTTTGGATGGTCTAAACTATTCAAGTAACTCTTATCAAGGAACAGCAAGATTTAACTCTATGAGTGGTGCCTTTGGAGCACTTGGAGGAGATTTGAGTGCGATAGCTGTAAATCCTGCGGGATCTGCGGTGTTTAATAATGGACATTTTTCAATTAGTTTTGGATCAGAAAACAAGGCAAACCAAGCATCTTTATTAAATGCATCCAATAATTTTGATAAAAACAGCTTAACCCTTAATCAAATCGGAGGGGTTATAACTTTTGAAAACTTAGAAAAAGACAAGAACTGGAGTAAAATTTCTTTGGGTATCTCATATAACCAAACAAAAAATAATTTCAATGAGTTTTCCATTTATAATATTTCAAATAGCAATTCGATTGATTCCTATTTTCTAAATAATGCAGACGGACTTAGATTGGATCAAATTTCTGCATTTGAAGGTGAAAGCATTACCGAAGCTTACATCGATATTGGAAATGTTTACGGATTTTCTCATCAACAGGCATTTTTAGGTTATGAATCTTTTATTATTGAACCCCTTGAATATACTAATGAAAATAGTTCTTATTACTCAAATGTTCAGTCTGGCATATTTAACCAAACCTATAGATCAATTTCCAGAGGATATAACGGAAAATTGACGGCTAATATTGGTTTGCAGTATAATGATCATTTATATTTTGGCCTTAATTTGAACAGTCACTTTATTGATTACGATAATTATACCATTTTAAATGAAATAAATGATAACGGTGAATCTGGCCAGTTTAGAATAAACGGTATTTATTTTGAAAATAAACTTTCAACTTTCGGAGAAGGTTTTTCTGCTCAATTTGGAATGATAAGTAAAATATCAGATGTACTTAGGCTTGGATTCACCTATGATACGCCTACTTGGTTTACTATTACCGAGGAAACCACACAATACCTAGAAACTTCAATGGTTGATGAATTTGATCAAAACTCATTACTAATTACTAATCCTAATGCGATTAATATTTATGAGGATTATAAAATACAAATGCCTTCAAAAATTACAGCTAGTGGTGCTTTAGTTTTTAAAAATTTTGGGTTAATTAGCTTTGATTATTCAAGAAAGGATTATACTTCAATGAAATTTAAACCAGAAAATGATAGTTATTTTTCTGAGCTGAACCATGAGATTAATTTGATGCTCAGGGAAATTAATACCTACAGATTTGGTGCTGAGATTATTTCAGATAGATTTAGTTTCAGAGGTGGGTTTATGACCGAAGATAGCCCTTACAAATCAACAGATAATAATATTGACGATTCAATAAATGGTTTTTCATTAGGAATAGGATACAAACTGAATCAAAGTACGATTGATCTTTCTTATGTAAAAACAAATAGGTTAAATTATAAAAGATTATTTGACACTGGCTTAACAAATCAAGTTCAACTTGAAACTGACAATTCAATGTTGACTATTTCAATTTCAACTATCTTTTAGTAGATTAATTATCTTTTCAGGCTAAAGTGTGCTCTGAAGGTTTTAATAATTTCCGTTCCGGGTTCTTCGTATTCTACTCTAAACCAGTAATCTGTGGCGGGTAGTGCATATCCATTGTAGGTTCCGTCCCATCCTTCTCCTAGTGGGCTTAGTTCTTTCAGTAGTTTTCCGTAACGGTCATATATATAGATTTTTGATAGCGGTCTAGTATCTATTCCCACAATATGCCATGTATCATTATATCCATCTCCGTTTGGAGTAAAGAATCTAGGATAGTCAATAACCAGTACTGTTTTAATACCGATACCACACCCGTTAAGATCTCTAACTGTTACTGTATGTATTCCTGCACTAACATCAGTAAATGTTCCGTCTAATTGCCACGGTCCGTCATCTAGGCTGTATTCATAATCACCCGTTCCCACTGCATTTGCTTCAACGACGTGTTCTTCAGCAAAGGCTAAAGTAGTCACAAGGGCTTCTACAATTGCTGGGGAGCTACCTGATACTTCTGTAGTAACATAATACTTACAACCTTTTAGTGAAGTAGCTACTGCAGTGTAAGTTCCACTCATTAGTGGAGTATAGCTTTGCGTTGTTGCTACCAATGTATCCGTTGGATCAAACCATTCAAAAGTATGTTCACTAGGAGAAAGATCAATCTCCATTAAACTTGATTCTACTAACTCTGAACCGTTCACATCTACACAAGCTATATACAGATCTTCTAATGTAAACTCAGGAAGTAGATTCACCTCCAGTGTTGCTTCTGAGATTGCATAACACTGAGAGTCTATGGTTGTATCGTTGTCTACTCTTGCAAAGATTACTTGAGGATTAGAAATGTTTTCATAAGTGGTAGCCAAGGCATTCACACCGTTATCAGCGTCTTCTAAAGTTTCATAATAAGTAACTGTGAAGTTTACTGGGTCTTGTCCGTCTAAAATCTGAGTATCTAGCTCTGTTAGATCAAATTCCATGATTCCATCGTTAGAACTTGCATCGTCTTCACATATTGAAATTTCTGCAGGAACACCATCTCCGTTAGCGATAGCTGCCTCTTGAACCTCTATATTAAAGGCACCTCCTATAATAAAGCAGCCTGTTATATCACTGGTGATATTCACAAATAGCTCTTGTGGATTTGTAAGGTTTGTATAAGGACTCGTAATTGCATTTATACCATTTTCTGCATCAACTAAATCTTCATAATAAGTAACCGTAAAGTTTGCAGGATCTTGAGAACCTAACAGTTCACCCGTTACACTATCTAGGTCAAATTCATAGAAATTATCTGTGTTTACTTCACAAGCAATAATGTCTCCAACCGCTGCTATATTAGGTACTACATTAACAATTACATCAAAGTCAACCATTGTGTAACATCCCGTGGCATCATTAGTTACTCTTGCATAGATTGTTTGTTGACCTGGTGTTGTATTGGTATAATTGGTAGGATCTACAATAACATCTGTTTCTGTAATGGCATTATTGAGTGATTCGTAATACGTTATACTCACTCCTGGCTCTCCATCAATAATATAAGCTTCATTTAAAGTGATGTCAAATACTTCAACCTGATCTCCTGGATTGTCATAATCACATAGTTCAAGATCTACAGGATCTGTATTTGGTGTTGGGTTTGGTAATACTTTTATGGTTAAAGTAGTATAGGCAATACACCCTAATTCGTTTGTTATAGCTACAAATAACGTTTGTGGATTGAAAGGATTACCTCCCACAGAAGTATTTGCATAAGCCTCAGGGTTTTCAATGGCATTTGTATTATCCAGTGCATCTTGCTCTGTTTCATAATACACCACATCCCACAGCGTATTTCCTGCTGTAATCTCGTCGTTCTTTGATGTTAAATCAAATTCTGTAATTTGATCTGCAACTTCGTCGTCACACTCTTCTAACGGTGCAGGCTGTTGAATAACCGGTGGAAGAGAAACCAACAGATTAAACTCTCCTATACTAACACAGGAGTTATCAAACCCTTCTAATCTTACATAGATTGTCTGAGGATTGGATAGATTTTGGTAGCTCGTAGTACTGACAATAGGATCCTCTCCTGTCTCTGCATCTAATAAACTCTCGTGGTAACTTAAGGTAAAGTCTGTTGTACTTTGATCTCCGTAAATATCTTCATCTCTTTGTGTTAGGTCAAATACAGTGATCTCATCATAATCATCATCACAAACCTCGATATCTTCTATAATCACTGGAAGCTCTGGAGAAGGCTTCGTGATTAGTTCTTGCTCTATAATGGTAAAACAACCTGTCAAGGCATTCTCTGCTCTTATAAAAATAGTTTGACCATCGGATAAAATATTATAATAAGGACTAAAAATAGGATCCACTGCATTTTCTGCATTATCGATTGTTTCATAATAAGAAAGGAAAACATCTAACTCTCCATTGATAATTTCCACTTCATTAGCATCTATAGTAAAGAAGGTAAATCCGTCATTGTCTTCATCACACTCTTCAATGGGTTCAGCAGCTGCAGGACTTGGAATCGGATTTACTCTTAAGTCCAAGGTAATGGTAGAATGACATCCTGTATCCTCGTATTCTCCTCTTATATAAATTGTCTGTGGATTGCTTGTATTTGTATAAGGGCTACTAATAGGATTGGTTGCACTGTCTGCATTTTCCTGTGTTGTATAGAAGGAAACTTCAATACCTGTTTGTCCTTGTAAGACTTCTTCAATACGATCCTCTAATGTAAACTCTTCTACTTCATCTCCAGGGTTATTGTCGTCACACAGATTCAGTGGTGTAGGTTGAGTGAGCTGTGGAAGATCGTTTATAATCAATTCCAAACTAGTAATATTGAAACAACCTGTTTCGTTGTCTTCCACATGGATCCAAATAACCTGATTGAAGGCACTGATATTTGTATAGGCAAAAGGACTAACAATGGCATTTTCTGTATTTCCTGCATTCTCCTGTGTCTCGTAATAAGTGATTGTAAAGTCTGAAGGATCCAATCCGTTAAGGAATAGTTCGTTGGTTTGACTTAAATCAATAATTGTAAATCCATCCTCAATCTCATCGTCACAAACCTCAAAAGGCAACGGATCAAAATCAATCTGTGGCTTGTCGTTTACAAGGATCGTAAGCTCTAAATAACTAAAACAATCTGTAGTTATGGTAGTATCTTCAACTCTTACATATATAGTTTGTTCATATGCAACAATGTTGTTGTATTCTCCAACGATTGGGAATATATTATTTTGAGCATCAGATGCTGTTTCATGGTAGCTAATCAATAGGTTTGGTATTCCATTTGCAATTTCTTCATCAGCATCAGTAAGATTAAATATACCAAATCCGTCTGCATCTGCATCACAGAATTCTAAACTTGAAGGATTGCTCACATCAGGTGGAAGCTGTACAAACAGCTCTAAAGTAGTGTCGGAATAACATCCTGTTATAGGTGTCATATCATCTTCAATTCTAACATATAGAATCTGTGGATTAGAGGTGTTTGTATAGGTTTCTATGTCTTCAATTGCATTGATTCCTTCAAGCATGTCTTCTTGGGTTTCATGATAGGTCACAATATTTTCTGCTATACCGGCCATTATTTCTTCTGTTTTCACAGAAATATCAATTGTTGTAAAGCCATCTAGTTCATCATCGTCACAGACAATGAGTGGAGTAGGAGGCGTAAACACAGGTTTTGGTTCAACAGTAAGGTTAAAGTTGATGTTGGAGATAAAACATCCAACAGTAAAAGGATCACTATTGTCAACTTCTACACGAGTAAATATATTTGCTTGATCCACTACAGAGTAAGGACTCTCTAACATGTTTTCACCCAAATCAGCATCTTCTTGAGAAAGGTGATAAGTGATTATATATCCTTCTGCCGGTTGAGTCCCCAATACTTGTGCATCGTAATCTTCTAAAATAATATCAATGGTTCCTGGTGTATCAGTACATAAAATTTCATCTGGAATTTCATTGTACTCGGGTACGGGTAATACTTCTAGTGTCATTGAATTTATACCAAAACAATCATTGTCTCTTTCCACTCTTAAGTAAACTTCCTGTTGATCTGGTACTTCACTTATGTATTCGTTTGGCAATTGATTTAGCTCTAACAGTGCATCTTCCTCATTTACGTAGTATGCAATGGTTAACTGACTTGCATCCGTAATGTCGTTGTTTGGATTGGCAACGATTAATGACAATACATATTCATCTGCATCACTCAGGGTAAATAGTCCCAGTCCGTCGTAATCGTTTCCATTTCCTTCACTATTGTCACAAACAATCAATCCAGCGTCGTCAGGAATTGGATTGAAAATAGTTTCTAGATAGAAATAAGAGGTTGTGTAACAAGTTGTATTTATGTTTTCTACTCTACAGTAAATGTTTTGTAAAGGAGTTTGATTTACATAAGCTGTAGGATTTTCAATAGCATTGATCCCTGCTTCTAATTCTTCTTGAGATAAGTGGAAGGTAAGTGCATAGTTTTCTGGATCATCTCCAATGACAATATTTTCTGCAGCTTCTTCTAAATTATATATAGAAATACCGTCTTGTACACTATCAATATCACATTGTACCAGATCGGTGTCTTCAATAACATTCGGTAGGGGATTAACAATAATATCAAAAGAACCAAAGCTTAGACATCCTGTAGTGTTTTGCTCTAGTCTTATAAAAATCGTTTCATTGGTAGAGCCGTTATTTGAATAATTTGATAATTCTTCTACGGAAAGTACATTCACATTTCCTTGAGCGTCTTCTAAAGAATTAAAATATGTTAAGGTAACATCCTGTCCGTTGATAATTTCTTCGTCCTTACTGGTTATGTCAAATACTTCAACTCCATCACCAGGATTCGTATAATCACACAGTGGATAATCTTCTACTTCAATAACCCCAGGTATGTTGATTATTATATCCTGAGTGGTAGTAGAATAGCAAGCGGTTACATCATCTTCTAGACGCACAAAAAGAGTGTGTTCAAAAGCTACACTATTTTCATATTCAGAAGGAAGAACATTCGAAGCTGCATCTGCGTCTTCTTGTGTTTCATAGTAAGACACACTAATACCTGTTTGACCGTCTAAAATCACCTCATCTAGGAATGTCAAATCAAATGAAGTAATCCCGTCATAATCAGCATCACAAACCTCATAAATAGGGGGAACTATTATTGTTGGAATTGGATTAACTATAAGGTCAAGTGTTGTCGTTGAGTAACAAGCTGTATCATTATTTTCTAATCTTACAAATAGGGTTTGAAGATCAGCAGTTGTATTGGTATAAAGATCTGTAATTGGATTTTCATCGTTTTCAGCATCTTCAATATTTTCATGATAAGTAACATCAATATCGGTTTGACCGTTTAATACTTCTTCTGTTCGCTCAGAAAGATCAAAGAAGGAAACAATCCCGTCATAATCATCGTCACATTCCTCTATTGGAGTAGGCACAATAACATCCGGAAGTGGATTTACAAAAATTAATGATTCTTGAGTGTAAACTATACAACCATATCCAATTCTGTCAACCAATGCTCTGTAACTGATATTATCAAGAGTTGTTGGTGAATTATTAATTATCAAAGTATTTGAATCAACTCCACTGTATAATTCATTATCTACAAGTATAGTCCAATTAACTCCGTCATTTGATGATTCCCATTGATAACTATCAATTGTCGTTGATTCAATACTTATCTGTATTGTACTATTTTCACACACAACAATTTGCTCTTCTGGTTGGATATCGATTGTGATAGGAGCATTTATTAAGTAATCTTCGTTAATTGGGAATGTATATCCGTCAACCCCACTGGTAATAATTCCAGAAATAATGTCATTGGTGATAGGTGTATCTCCTAGAATACCATCTTCATTTTGATCAGTAAATCCTGCTTCTATAACGTCTAAACATCCGTCACTATCGGAGTCAAGGTTTATATAGTTAAAGAAATTATCTTCACTTGAATTTGATATTATGTAATTTAATGTACCAGAATCAATTCCGTCTTCAATCAGATTACTTAAACCATTATTAGCTACATCTATGTCGTCTATAATACCATCTAAATTATCATCATTTACATATTCTAAGGCTCCTGACTCATGTAAATCATAAATACCATCATTATCAGAATCAAGATCTAAATAATCTAGTACTCCGTCCTCATCAAAATCACTCGGGATAAAATCTTCTCCAAATACATCATCATAACCATCGTTGTTAGAATCGATATTTAAAATAGGATTATAATTATTTCCAGCTGCCTCAATAATATCTAAAATACCATCATTATCACTGTCATAATCTCTTGCGTCAACTATTCCGTCTACATCACTATCGATAGGAACACAAGTTGCAACAACATTGAATATTGCTTCGTTTGTAATTTCTGGATCAGAATTATAATGAGTTAATTCAAAGAAGGTTGTCAGGTGTGAATAAAATTTAAAAGTTGCATCAGCACTTTCAAGATTTTCACCATTTAACCTAAATCTTATTTCGAAATTTGAGAAATTAGTAATGCTACTTTCAAAAATTCCATCAAAGTTAGTATCAATCAGTATTTGATTATCTGGATTCAGTAAAGTAATAGTTTTGTCAAAAGGAACTTTCAAACTAAACCATTCTTCATTCCCTAAAGTATTTGTATCAATTGGTATTATATCCTCATTATTTACGGCAACAAAAAATGAACTGTAAGTAATTGCTAAGCTGATTTCATTATCAAAGGTTATAGAAGATGAAATGAAACCATCCTCTGGATTGTTTTCATCATCAAGGGTAGCTGGTGGAGATAGAGTTTGCCAATTACCGAGTGAATCTCCGATCCAATCTGAATTTATGATGTCTGAAGATTCTAATCCAAATGTATAATTATAAATGCCTTCAATTGTACCTCCAGCATCACCTGTCAAATCTATTATTTTATCTCCAAGTGATTCAAAGCAATCCAATAACCCATCATTGTCATTATCAACGTCAATATTATCATTAACCCCATCGTTATCATAGTCGTTAGGACAAGCGCTCACAGGAATATTATTAGAAAGAAGAGTGCCTTCACAATTATCAATTACACCAGATATTTGATAATATCCTGGTGTACTTGGGGTAAAGCTGTTAGAATTAGCCCCGTTAATCACCTCTCCATTATAAAACCATTGATATTGATCGTAGTTAGATATACTACTCAAACTTAAATTTAAATTAGGAATGCAGCTTTGTTCTTCATTAGTCAAAGTTTCTAAAATGATTTCTGGTTTAAATTCAAAACCTGAATAATATCCTCCAAAAGTTGCATATTCATACGCCCCAAAAGTAGCAACATAGACCTGAGCAGTAGATTCAATATCTACATTTCCTATTAAACCTTCAATTGTGTATGATTCATATGTAGGATTAGATAAAACAGTTTGTGGAATTGCTCCATAAGATGAAATTGGGTTACCATTAATAGTAACTTCAGCTCCAGACTCAGTCACAATTGTTATGATACCACCAAAAATTTCATTTCCAATCTGACTCACATCGGGAATATTATTAACACTTTTTGGTGTTTTACAATTGATTGGTGGCACATAAAAAAGGCCAACATTGGCAACTCCGTTTGTAATTCCAAATGCACCTTGTGAACCAGGACGAATACCACCTATTACTTGATAAGCAAATACGGGTTTTGACGTATTCACATACATGTTACTTGATTCATTTGTTGGAGGTTGATCATCCTCGTTTAACGCAGGATTAACCGAAATACCATTTACTGTTTCTGGATATCCATCGTTATTTACATTTTCCCAAAAATCATAAACTGTATTTGAATAGCTGACCCCGTAAAATGCTGACGGAACTGAGTAATATTCACCTGCATTAATTACAGTTTGAAGATTTCCGTTTACATAAATTTCCGTATTGTCTTCATGAGCTATAATCAGAGGTCTTTCTACCTCATCAGGCCCTAAACCTCTTACAAATATGTATTCATCTCCGATGATATTAGCTGGAGCAACTTGATCTATCCCGACATCTTGGCCACCTCCATCGTCATAATTTGAGTTACTACCTGTGAAAGATCCAGAATTTACAGCAATAGGTTTATCAGATTCAACTAAAGCACCAATAAGACCTGTTGCATTAGCTGAATTAGTAGATGAAGGGTATGGGGTAATGGCAACAGAGTAAGATTCTCCATTATTCAGGATAATATTTTCAGTTGGAATATTGTTTAAAATTGAAACGCCATTACCAAATTCGGAGAAATTTATTTCTGTATTATCTTGGGTGGCTAAAACGGTTATAAAATTCAAATAATTAGAAGGAGTTCCCCCAGTTAGATCACCTTCATTTTCAAATGATCCCGCTCTAAATTCAGTACCTAATGCTGCTGTTCCTTTACTAACAATTGATCCAGCTTGGTAGTAACTTCCTGTAAATAGTCTTGCAGAAGCATAAACCAAATCTTCTGCCTCAATCACATAGCCTTTGTTGTCAAAAGGGTTACCATTCAACTGATTAGTAGTAATGATCAAATTTGTATTTGTTCCTGATCCAATGTAATAGACCCATGGATTGCTATTAGACGCAGTACCAGTAATTTCAGTTCCACCCATAGGTTTGATAATTATATTTACAGGTGTTTCACTTGGGGTAGAAATATACAGATATTGTTCTAGGGGATTAGCTGAACCATTTCCGGTTGATGTTATCGGAGGTATGTAGTGACTTTTACTGTATTGGGAAATTAAATGATTACTTGAAAGAAGTATCAAAAAAAACAAGAATAATTTTATAATTTTTTTCAAAACCATTTAAGTAATATTTAACCTGTTGTTATTAATAAAACATATTTGATTAAAAACAAAAACAGCGCCAATTATTAGGCGCTAAAGATATATAAAAAAAAATGCCTCAAATTATTAAGGCATTTTCTCTGTAGTTTATTTGATTATTTCAAAACTTCTCTTAATGAAATTTGTTAAATCTTCTCCTTTAAGTAGTCCATGGGAGAGCTTAGCTAAATCTAAACTTTGGTTAATTAACCTTTCTTGTTTTTTCTTTGTTTTGGTGTTAACAATTTCTGAAATAAGATCAGAATTTGTGTTTATGACTAAATTAAACATATCTGGCATATTACCAGCTCCAAACATACCACCCCCTCCAGTTTGCTGCATTTCTTTCATTCTTCTCATAAATTCAGGATTGGTTATTATAAATGGATTTTCGTTGGAGTCCATAGATTCTAATTTTATCACATATTTATCATCAGCAATAATTGATTTTACTAATTCTTCAAGGTCTTTTTTCTGATTATCATCCAATTTTGAGACCTTATTTTCATTTTTGTCAATTAAGTTATCTATGTGATCAGAATCAACTCTCGCGAATTGAATTTTTTCTTTTGATGATTCAAGTTTTTGGATTAAGTGACTAACAATGGGTGAATCAAGCAATAAAACTTCATAGCCTTTATTTTTTGCATTTTCTATATAGCTATGTTGAGCTTGCTTATCAGAAGCATATAAAATTATTAGTTTATCGTCTTTGTCAGTTTGCTTTGCCTTAATTTTATTAAATAGTTCCTCATAAGTGAAGAATTTTTCGTCAACTGTTGGGTAGAGAGCAAATTTTTCAGATTTCTCAAAAAACTTTTCTTCACTTAACATACCATATTCAATAACTAATTTAATATCATTCCACTTTTTCTCAAATTCTTCTCTGTTACTCTTGAATAAACTGGACAGTTTATCAGCTACTTTTCTTGTAATGTATGCGGAGATCTTTTTTACGGCACCATCAGCCTGTAAATATGACCTTGAAACATTTAAGGGTATGTCCGGAGAGTCAATTACCCCTCTTAGAAGTGTTAAAAATTCTGGAACAATTCCTTCTACATTATCTGTAACAAACACCTGATTTTGATAAAGTTGAATTTTATCTTTTTGAATATTAATATCGTTTGTTAATTTGGGAAAATATAAAATCCCCGTTAGGTTGAATGGGTAATCAACATTTAAATGAATGTTGAATAATGGTTCTTCAAACTGCATTGGATAAAGTTCTCTGTAAAAAGACTTATAATCTTCATCCTTTAAATCCTTAGGTTGTTTGGTCCAAGCTGGATTAGGGTTATTTATAATATTGTCAACTGTCTTTGTTTTTGGTTTTTCACCCTCTTTAGCATTTTCATCTAATGGTAAATTTTCCTCCTTAGTTCCAAATTTAATCGGAATCGGCATAAACTTATTGTATTTAATCAGTAAGTCAGAAATTTTATTATCCTCCAAGAACTCTTTGGAATCTTTGTCAATATGTAAAATGATTTCGGTTCCTCTATCTTTTTTTGTCCCTTTATCTAAGGAATAATTTGGAGACCCATCACATGTCCAGTGCGCAGCGGGTTTATTTTTATATGATTTAGAAATAATTTCTACTTTCTTTGCAACCATAAATGCTGAGTAAAAACCAAGTCCAAAGTGCCCAATAATTCCTGAGTCTTTAGCTGTATCTTTATATTTTTCTAAAAATTCCTCGGCTCCTGAAAATGCAACTTCATTAATATATTTTTCAATTTCATCAGCTGTCATTCCGATTCCTTGATCGATAATGTGCAGTTTTTTTCCTTTTTTATCAATTTTAACCTCAATTATAGGCTCTCCAACCTTGATCTTTTCATTACCGATACTAGCAATGTGTTTTAGCTTTAATGTTGCATCAGTTGCGTTACTGATCAACTCACGAAGAAAAATTTCATGATCACTGTATAAAAATTTCTTTATCAGTGGAAAAATATTTTCAACAGAGACATTAATATTACCTTTTTTCATTTTTAAAATTTTTATTTAACAATATAATTCAATAAAAATGCCAAATCTTTATGTATGACATTTTGGCATAAATTTTTAATTATTGTTTTTGAAAGAAATAAAATAGAGTCCAATTAACGTAATTATACCGTTAATTGGCAATAATTCATATCCAAAAATATATAGATTCTCAACTGCATAGCTATTTGCACAACTCCAGGTTTTAATTTTACAATCCAACACAATTTGATCATTTAAAAAAGTGTAAACGGTTGGGCTTATATTAATTAAGTAGGTCAGTATTGGTGCTAAGATAACAACCAAATAGATATAATTTCCTGTCAATTTTCTTTTGGTATAAAGACCAAATGTAAATAGCCCCAAAAGGGGACCATATGTATACGATGCAACAGTTAATAAGCTATCAATAACATTGTTTGAAAGTGTATACTTAAAGAGAATAATTGTGAACAACAGTAGAATACTCATTAAAACATGAATATTTTTTCTTTTGTTTTTGCTGTTAATTTCCTCTTCTTTCATTCCAAGGAAATCCACGCAAAAAGAAGTTGTTAAAGAAGTTAGTGCACTATCAGCGCTACTATATGCTGCTGCGATTAATCCTAATAAAAAACTTACTCCTAAAATTAATCCTAGTTCACTGTTTAATGCAATTTCAGGAAATAATAAATCAGTCCTTATTGATCCATCCATTTCAGGAATTGAAATTGAATTTTGATTCTTATATGTAAATAAAAGCGAACCTAAAAACATAAATAGCGCTGTAACAAATACAAGAACAAAACTGAAACTTAACATATTTTTTTGAGCATCTTTGATGGATTTACAAGTGAGATTTTTTTGCATCATATCTTGATCAAGACCGGTCATACAAATTGTTACGAATATCCCTCCAACAAAAGATTTTAGAAAGTGATTTCTTTCATTGATATCTTCAGTAAAAAATATTTTATTGTATTTATTATATTCGTCAGACACCAAATATTCAATCAGGGTTAGATCAATACTTTTTAGAATTGAAACTATAGAAATAACTACAGCAACTATCATAAATAAAGTTTGTAATGTGTCCGTCCAAACGATTGTTTTAATCCCTCCTTTGTATGTGTACACCCATATTAAAGCAATAGATATTCCAACTGTAAACGGAAAGGGGACATTCCAATTATCAAAAACAAATTTCTGCAAAACAATTGCAACTAAAAATAGTCTAAAAGATGCCCCAAGCAATCTGGAAATAAAAAAATAAAAAGCTCCAGTAAGATGGGCAGACCTCCCAAACCTTAAATTTAAAAACTCATATATTGACGTTACATTCAGTCTATAGTAAACTGGTAACAAAACATAACAAACAACTAAATACCCAACAAAATAACCCAGAACAACCTGAAGATAGCTGAACTGAGAGGCTTCTATCCAGCCAGGGACTGATATAAATGTAACCCCTGAAAGTGAAGCGCCAACCATACCGAAGGCAACAACATACCATTTTGAATTTTTTCCAGCTTTAAAAAAAATTGCATTGCTATCATCTTTCCCAGTAAAATATGAAATTGCATAAAGTAGAAGAAAATAGCAGGCAATTACATAAATTATTACTAAGGTATTCATTGATAAATTTTACATAACTAAGTTAATTATAATTTTAATAGATTTTTTAATAAAAGAATTTGATTATAATATCTTCAAGATTGTAAAATTTGTAAGTTTGTTTAATGGAATTTTCCTCTAAATTGATCGAGAAAGCTGTAAATGAAATATCAAATCTCCCTGGTATTGGAAAGAAAACAGCATTAAGGCTAGTTTTACATCTTTTGAAGCAATCAGAATCGCAATCTGTAAACTTAGCCAATGCTATTTCCGAAATGAGATTAAAAGTTAATTTTTGTGATAATTGTCATAATATATCTGACTCTGATAATTGTGAAATTTGCTCAAATCCAAGAAGAGATCAAGGTCTAATTTGTGTTGTTGAAGATATCAGAGATGTAATGGCTATTGAAAAAACTAGTTCTTTTAACGGTCTTTATCATGTTTTGGGAGGTAAGATTTCTCCGCTAGACGGTATTGGTCCTGATGATATTAATATAGATTCTCTCATTGAAAAAGTTAAAAATAATGAAATAAGAGAGGTGATTTTTGCGTTAAGTACTACAATGGAAGGTGATACTACAAATTTTTACATTTTTAGAAAAATCTCAAAATACAATGTACTAACTTCAACAATAGCAAGGGGTATTTCAATTGGTGACGATTTAGAATATACAGATGAAGTTACTCTTGGAAGAAGCATCACTGACAGAATTCCTTTTGAAAACTCCTTAAAGAATTAATATTGAAATTATCTGTCATTATAGTTAGTTATAATTGTAAAGTATATCTTGATTATTGCATTCAAAGTGTTATTTCTGCTTTAAAAAATTTCCATGGAGAGGTAATAGTTATTGACAATAACTCAACTGATAATACAAAAGATTTTATTCGCTCAAAGGGATATAACATTAAGTTTATTGAAAGCAAAATTAATCTAGGTTTTTCAAAAGCTAATAATCAAGCGGTTAAATCGGCTAAAGGGGAGTATTTGTTTTTTTTAAATCCTGATACGTTGATTCCTGAAAATTTATTTGATCTTTTTTTCAAAGAAGAAAATGATTTAAATAATATGGGAATTTTAGGATTTAGAATGATTGACGCAAAGGGACAGTTTTTAAAAGAAAGTAAAAGAAATTCACCGACTAAAAGAATGGTTATTAAAAAGTTGCTTGGTATAAAAAATAACTATTACTCTAATATTGATGAATTTGATTTTGATTCTGTAGAAATTTTGTGTGGAGCCAACATGTTAATTTCAAATAAAGTTTTTAATCAGATAAATTGTTTTAACGAAGAATATTTCATGTATGGAGAAGACATCGAATTGTCAAAAAAATCTTTGTTGACTGGATTTAAGAATTATTATAACGGGAAAAACACTTTAATACATTTTAAAGGTGAGAGTACAGATAAAAACATTAAATATTTAAAAAATTTTTACGGTGCCATGGCAATTTATTATAAAAATATTTTTTCACCTTCAAGATTAAATTTATTTACCCTTAAGTTTTTCTTAAGACTAATAATAAATTTTAAAAGTTTATTTATTAATTCAGATTCAACCAAATCAAAATTTGAAAAAACTTTTTTTATAACCGATTCGGTAAATCATAATGTTTCTAAAAATTATAGAAATGTAATTCTAAAAAAAGAAATTGATCATTCTGACAATGAGTGCAACATAATTCTTGATCCTAACTATTTAACATATAATGAAATTATTGAAATTATAGGTAGCTCAAATCCCTCTAATAATATTAATTTTTGCTTTTTGTCAAAGGATTATTCTTACGTCATTGAATCATGTGGTATGAATCAAAAAGGTAAAGTAGTTTTTTTATGATTTTATAAATCCTGAATTGGACTATTTTCACTAATTTTGGTCCAATTACCAAATTTTTTTAATGTCCAGATTCGAATTAAAATTGCCAAAAATGGGAGAAAGTGTAGCAGAGGCTACCATTACCTCTTGGCTAAAAGATATTGGTGATGAGATACAATTTGACGAAGCAGTTGTAGAAATTGCCACTGACAAAGTTGACTCTGAAGTCCCATCTGAAAAAAAAGGTGTTTTGATTGAAAAATGCTTTAAGGTCGATGATGTTGTAGAGGTTGGACAAACAATTGC
Source organism: uncultured Bacteroidota bacterium (assembly GCA_902510475.1). Classification (GTDB taxonomy): domain Bacteria; phylum Bacteroidota; class Bacteroidia; order Flavobacteriales; family Flavobacteriaceae; genus MED-G13. Next base: position 20,700 of record CABXCC010000020.1, read on the forward strand.
TATAATTGAAACAGATGAAATAGACGAAACTGTTAAAGATAATTCTGAACTTAATTCTGAAATTAATAAGCCCTTAGAGGTTGAGGAATCTCCCAAGGAAATAATAAAAGAACTAGAGGGCTCCGTGAATGATATAATTTCTGAAGATGAGGTTGAAAACATTTCCGAATCTGGTTTTTTATCTCCTCTTGTAAAAAATATTATAAAAAAGGAAAATATTTCTTCAAATGAGCTCTCATCAATTACGGGAACTGGAAAAAATAACAGGATCACCAAAAGCGATATTTTAAGTTTTATTTCAAATAGAAGTGTTGTTGTAGAAAAATCTATTGAGCCAAAAATAGATATTCAATCGGTAAATAAATTTGAAGTTTCTGATTTTAGTGATGAAGTTATTGAGATGACCAAGATGGGCAAGATCATTTCAAACCATATGACTCAGTCTGTCAAAACATCTGCCCATGTTCAATCATTTATTGAGGTAGATGTAACAAATATTTACAACTGGAGAAGTAGAGTAAAAAGCGGATTTGAAATCAGAGAGGGTCAAAAGTTTACTTTCACACCAATATTTATAGAGGCAGTTGCTGTGGCATTAAGACAATACCCAATGATGAATATCTCCGTCGATGAAAATAAAATAATATTAAAAAAGAAAATTAATATTGGGATGGCAACCGCATTATCTGACGGAAATTTAATAGTGCCTGTGATCAAAAATGCAGACCAGTTAAATTTAGTAGGCATGGCTAAAACTGTTAATGATTTAGCTTCTAGAGCTAGAAACAATAATTTAAATCCTGACGATGTCTCAGGCGGTACTTATACAGTTACAAATGTTGGTGTTTTTGGTAGTATAATGGGTACCCCTATAATTAATCAGCCTCAAGTTGGTATTTTGGCATTTGGTGCCATAAGAAAAATGCCAAGTGTTATTGAAACCGAAGAGGGTGACTATATAGGAATCAGAAAAAAAATGATTATTTCTCATTCTTACGACCATCGAGTTGTCAATGGAGCATTGGGGAGTAAATTTATTAAAGCTGTAAAAGAATACTTAGAAAACTGGAATTCTAACAGAGAAATTTAATTGTAATGAAAATAATTTGTGTAGGTAGAAATTATACTGATCACATTAAAGAGCTTGAAAATAACAAGCCAAAAGAACCTGTTCTTTTTTTAAAGCCAGATTCTTCAATCATTTTAAATAATAAGCCCTTTTTTATACCTGATTTTTCACAAAATATTCATTATGAATTAGAGCTCATAATAAAGATCTCTAGACTTGGAAAACATATTCAAGAAAAGTTTAGCCATAAATATTATGATTTTATTGGGTTGGGTATAGATTTTACAGCCAGAGACTTACAATCTGATTTAAAAAGTAAAGGATTACCTTGGGAAAAATCAAAAGCATTTGATGGATCATGTTTTATAAGCAAATGGATAAATAAATCCGAGTTTAATGATGTTAACAACCTCAATTTTAATCTTAACAAGAACGGTAAGACAGTCCAAAAAACCAATTCAAAGATGATGCTATGGAAAATTGACGAATTGATTTCATATATCTCAACATTCTTCACACTAAAGATTGGCGATGTAATTTTCACAGGTACGCCAGCTGGGGTTGGAAAAGTGTCAATAGGTGATAATCTGGAAGGATTTATAGAGGATAATAAAATTTTTAATTTAAATATTAAATAAATTGGAGAATAAACAGCTTTTAATCAAAAAAATTAAAGACTTAAATTTATCAATTTCGGTCGCTGAAAGTTGTACTGGGGGACAGTTATCATCTGCATTCGTTTCTGAAGCCGGAGCTTCAGATTTTTTTTTAGGAGGAGTTGTTACATATTCTACAAAATCAAAAGTTAAAATTTTAAAAATTGACCCCAAAAAAATTGATTCGTACGGAGTAGTGAGTCAAGAGATTGCAATCGAAATGTCTGTTAAGGTTAGGGAGTTATTTAATTCTGATATTTCAATTTCAACAACTGGTAATGCAGGACCTCTTTCCATTAACTCAAATGATCCAGTTGGTAGAATTTATATAGCTGTAAGTTTCAAAGATGAATTAATTGTGAAAGAATTCAATTTCACAGGTAATAGAAATGAGAATATTTCTTCTGCTATTGAATCATCAATTACACTATTAAATAATATTTTATAAAAATTGCAAAAATTACCTTGCGAATAACAAAAAAATTGTAAATTCGCCGCTGAAATTATATATTTTTACTCAGAAAACTTTATTATGGCAAGAGTTTGTGAACTTACTGGAAAAAAAAGAATGGTTGGGAACAATGTTTCCCATTCACTAAATAGAACTAAGCGTAAGTTTAATACTAACCTTATTAAAAAGCGTTTTTACATCCCTGAAGATGATAAATGGATTACACTGAAGATTACAACATCAGCATTGAAAACGATTAATAAAATTGGTATTAAAGCAGCTTTAAAAGATGCTAAACTTAAAGGTTTTTTAAAATAATTTTAGATGGCAAAGAAAGGAAATAGAGTACAGGTAATTTTAGAGTGTACAGAACACAAAAATAGTGGTAAACCAGGAACCTCTAGGTATATTACTACAAAAAATAAGAAAAACACTCCTGACAGAATTGAATTAAAGAAATTTAATCCGATCCTTAAGAAAATGACCGTTCACAAAGAGATAAAGTAAAATTTAAATCATGGCAAAAAAAGCTGTAGCATCATTACAATCTAAATCAAAAAGACTTACCAAGGCTATCAAGATGGTAAAATCACCTAAATCAGGTGCATATTCTTTTGTAGAATCTATTCTTCCCCAGGAAAAAGTTAATGAATTTTTAAGTAAGTAATAGTTTACAAATAATTTTCTTGTTCTTATTTCTTATCTATTAATATTGATTTATCATATATTTATATAATAATTCTTTAAACTAGAACATGGGCTTTTTCAAAAAACTTTTTTCAATTTTTAAAAAAAAGAAAGATGATGATCTTGAAAAAGAAGAAACTAGCGATTCTAAAATTGAGGAAATAAAAAAAACACCAGAACCA
>CABXCC010000021.1 GCA_902510475.1 uncultured Bacteroidota bacterium
AATAATAAAAAATATTAAGTTTTGTCTACTGAGAAAGCTCTTCAAAAAAAAAATTGTAAAAAATTGGTTAATTAGATATAAAAAATTATATTTGCGCTCATTTTAAAAGCAACTAAAATAATATATTATGGCAAAGGAAACATTTGATCGTTCGAAACCGCATTTAAATATCGGTACTATCGGACACGTTGATCATGGAAAAACTACACTTACTGCTGCTATTACAACTGTTCTAGCTGGCGCTGGTTTATCCGAGAAAAGAGATTTTGATACTATTGATAATGCCCCTGAAGAAAAAGAAAGAGGTATTACTATCAATACATCACACGTTGAATATTCGACTGAGAATCGTCACTACGCTCACGTAGACTGTCCAGGTCACGCCGACTATGTGAAAAACATGGTAACTGGTGCTGCACAAATGGATGGAGCAATACTTGTTGTTGCTGCTACTGATGGGCCAATGCCTCAGACTCGTGAACACATTCTATTAGGAAGACAAGTTGGTATCCCTAGAATTGTTGTGTTTATGAATAAGGTTGATATGGTAGACGATGACGAGCTTTTAGAACTTGTTGAAATGGAAATCCGTGAATTATTATCATTTTACGAATATGATGGTGATAACGGTCCTGTTATCGCTGGTTCTGCATTAGGAGCCTTAAACGGTGAGCAAAAATGGGTAGATACAGTTCTTGAATTAATGAAAAATGTTGATTCTTGGATTGAGTTACCTACACGTGAGGTTGATAAAGATTTTTTAATGCCTATTGAGGATGTATTCTCAATTACTGGTAGAGGTACTGTCGCAACAGGAAGAATTGAAACTGGTGTTGCAAACACAGGTGACGCTGTTGATATCATTGGAATGGGAGCTGAAAAGCTTGATTCTACAGTTACTGGAGTAGAGATGTTCCGTAAGATATTAGACAGAGGAGAAGCTGGTGATAATGTTGGGATCCTCTTAAGAGGTATTGAAAAAACTGATATCAGTAGAGGTATGGTAATCTGCAAGAAAGGTTCTGTAACTCCACATTCTAAGTTTAAAGCTGAAGTTTATATTTTGAAAAAAGAAGAAGGTGGTCGTCATACCCCTTTCCACAACAATTATAGACCTCAATTTTATGTAAGAACCACTGACGTTACTGGTACTATTGCGCTTCCTTCTGGAGTAGAGATGGTAATGCCAGGAGATAACTTAACTATCACTGTTGAGTTGATCCAGCCAATTGCCATGAGTATAGGACTTCGTTTTGCAATCCGTGAGGGTGGTAGAACAGTTGGAGCTGGTCAGGTAACTGAAATTTTAGACTAAAAATTAACCCATAATATTATGTTAAGGTATTTTGTTTAGTAATAAGCAAAATACCTTGACTTATGTTTACGGGTTTAGCTCAGTTGGTAGAGCACTGGTCTCCAAAACCAGGTGTCGGGAGTTCGAGTCTCTCAACCCGTGCAAAAAATAATATAATATGACAGGAATTGTTAAATATGTAAAAGAATCTTTTGAAGAGCTTAGGTCTCATGTAAGTTGGCCGAACTTTAATGAAGGATTGAATTTAACAGTTTTAGTTGCTGTGTTTTCGATTATTTTTTCATTGATTATTTGGGGATTGGATACAGTATTCAGTAGAATTATAAAAGAATTTTTTAATCTCATTAATTAAAAAGTATATGTCAGATAAGAATTCGCTTTTTAAATGGTATGTTGTAAGGGCAGTAAGTGGTCAAGAAAACAAAATCAAAACATATATTGAAAATGAGATTTCTCATATGGGTATGGACAGTTTTATAGAAGAAATACTTGTACCCTCTGAAAAAGTTGTTCAGATTAGAAAAGGAAAAAAAGTTACTAAAGATAAAACTTATTTTCCTGGCTATATAATGATTAAAGCCAACCTTGCAGGAGAAGTTCCTCACGTAATCAAGTCAGTCACAAATGTAATTGGTTTTTTAGGTGAAACTAAAGGTGGAGACCCTATTCCTTTGAGACAATCGGAGGTTAATAGAATGCTTGGAAAAGTAGATGAATTGGCTTTACAAGAAGAATCTGACATTATTATTCCATTTATTCATGGAGAAAGTGTCAAAGTTATTGACGGTCCGTTTAACGGATTTGACGGAACTATTGAAAAAATTAATGAAGAAAAAAGAAAACTTGAGGTAATGGTTAAGATCTTTGGAAGAAAAACTCCACTGGAACTTAGTTATATGCAAGTTGAAAAATTATAAATGTTACATAATATAAATGATTTTATTGCTTCCAATAATGAAATCATTGAAACTTAAATTAGTAATATGGCAAAAGAAATAGATAAAGTTCTCAAGTTACAAGTTAGAGGAGGTGCTGCTAATCCATCGCCACCAGTAGGACCTGCTTTAGGTGCAGCTGGTGTTAATATAATGGATTTTTGTAAGCAATTCAATGCTAGAACTCAGGACAAACCAGGAAAAGTTTTACCGGTTGTTATAACTGTTTACAAAGACAAATCATTTGATTTTGTAATCAAAACTCCTCCAGCGGCTGTTCAGCTACTAGAGGCGGCAAAGGTTAAAAAAGGTTCTGGTGAGCCAAACATTAATAAAGTTTCTAAGGTATCATGGGATCAGGTGAAAAAAATTGCAGAGGATAAAATGGTAGATTTAAATGCATTTACGGTTGAGTCAGCAATGAAAATGGTTGCAGGTACCGCGAGATCAATGGGTATAAATGTTAAGGGAGGTAAAGCACCTGAATAATTTAATCAATATGGGAAAATTAACAAAGAATAGAAAATTATCGGAAGCAAAAGTGGACAATTCAAAGTTATATAACTTGGATGAGGCATGTTCCTTGTTGAAAGATATTACTACTACTAAGTTTGATGCATCTGTTGATTTAGCTGTTAGATTAGGAGTTGATCCTAAAAAAGCTAATGAAATGGTAAGAGGTGTAGTTTCTCTTCCTAATGGAACGGGAAAAGACATGAAGGTTTTAGCATTAGTTTCACCGGATAAAGAGGAAGAAGCTAAAAATGCTGGAGCTGATTTTGTTGGACTTGATGAGTACATTGATAAAATTAAAGGGGGATGGACTGATGTAGATGTTATAGTTACAATGCCAAGTGTTATGGGTAAATTAGGACCTTTAGGAAGAATTTTAGGACCTAGAGGATTAATGCCTAACCCAAAGACAGGTACTGTTACTATGGATGTTGGTAAAGCAGTTTCTGATGTTAAGGCAGGTAAAATAGATTTCAAGGTTGATAAAGCAGGTATTGTTCATGCTCCAATCGGAAAAGTTTCTTTTTCAGCTGATAAAATTGTAGGTAATGCAAACGAATTACTACAAACATTAATAAAGATGAAACCAACATCATCAAAAGGTACGTATATTAAAAGTATATACATATCATCTACAATGAGTCCAAGTTTAGCTATTGACCCTAAAATATAATTTGTAATTATGACAAGAGAAGAAAAATCAGTAGCAATAAATGAAATCTTAGACGTATTAAAGTCAAATCAAAATATTTATTTGACAGATATTTCTGGATTGAATGCACTTGAGACATCAAATCTTAGAAGAATGTGTTTTAAAGCTGGTGTAAAATTATCAGTGGTTAAAAACACATTGCTTGAAAAAGCGATGGAAAGTTCCGATAAAGACTTTGGTGAATTGAAAGAAACGCTAAAAGGTAATACTTCAGTTATGATTGCTGAAGTGAGTAACGCACCGGCTAAGGTTATAAAGAATTTTAGAAAAAAATCTGAAAGACCAATTTTAAAAGGTGCGATGATTGAAGAGGATATTTATGTTGGAGATGAGCAGCTTGAAACTTTATTTACAATTAAGTCCAAAGAGGAATTAATTGGAGATATTATCATGTTGTTACAGTCTCCTGCCAAGAATGTTATTTCTGCACTTTCATCTAGTGGAGGTAAGCTTTCAGGGATTCTTCAAACATTATCAAATAAATAATAATAAAGTAAAAATAAAAACAGAAAAATGGCAGATTTAAAAACTTTCGCAGAACAGTTGGTCAACTTATCGGTTAAAGAGGTGAGTGAACTAGCTGATATTTTAAAAAATGAGTATGGCATTGAGCCAGCAGCAGCAGCAGTTGCAGCTCCTGCAGCAGCAGGTGGTGCAGGTGGAGGAGATGCAGCTGAAGAAAAATCAGAATTTGATGTTGTTCTTACAGCAGCAGGTGGATCAAAGCTTGCAGTTGTAAAATTGGTAAAAGAATTAACAGGTTTAGGTCTTAAAGACGCAAAAGAACTTGTTGATGGAGCACCAAAAACAATCAAAGAAGCAGTAAGTAAAGACGAAGCTGAAGGATTTAAAAAATCTTTAGAAGAAGCTGGAGCTGAGGTTGAACTTAAATAAGTTTAACTTTAAACACATTAAGGCATAGTTATAAACTTAAATTTATAACTATGCCTTTTGGTGTACTTAACTGATTTTTAACTCATTTTTAAATATAAACACATATGTCATCAAATTTAGCTGAAAGAATTAATTTTTCATCAATTAAAAATGCTAGTCAATATCCTGACTTTTTGGATATTCAAATTAAATCTTTTCAAGATTTCTTTCAATTAGAAACTAAATCAGACGAACGTGCTGAGGAAGGTCTATATAATACTTTCCAGGATAATTTTCCTATAACCGATGCAAGGAATCAGTTCGTATTAGAATTTCTTGATTATTTTGTTGATCCTCCAAGATATTCAATCCAAGAATGTATTGAAAGAGGTTTAACCTACAGCGTTCCTCTTAAGGCAAGATTAAAATTGTACTGTACAGACCCTGAACATGAAGATTTTGAAACGATTGTTCAAGACGTATATTTAGGTACAATTCCCTATATGACCCCGAGCGGTACTTTTTGTATAAATGGTGCAGAAAGAGTTGTGGTATCTCAACTACACCGATCTCCTGGTGTATTTTTTGGACAATCTTTTCACGCAAATGGAACAAAACTATATTCTGCTCGTGTTATTCCTTTTAAAGGATCATGGATAGAGTTTGCAACTGATATTAACAGTGTTATGTACGCTTATATTGACAGAAAAAAGAAACTTCCGGTTACAACACTGTTTAGAGCAATTGGTTATGAAAGAGACAAAGATATTTTAGAGATATTTGATTTAGCTGAAGAGATTAAGGTTTCCAAAGCCAATCTTAAAAAGTTTTATGGTAGAAAATTAGCTGCTCGTGTTTTAAATACTTGGCATGAAGATTTTGTTGATGAAGATACAGGTGAGGTTGTTTCTATAGAAAGAAATGAAATTGTTTTAGATAGAGATACAGAAATTGACAAAGAAAATGCAAATGAAATTATTGAGTCAGGAGTCAAAACTGTTTTAATTCATAAAGAAATAACTCAGCAGGGAGAATATGCTATCATTCACAACACTCTTCAAAAAGATCCAACAAATTCTGAAAAAGAAGCGGTAGAGCATATATACAGACAATTAAGAAATGCTGAGCCACCAGATGAAGAAACGGCGAGAGGTATAATTGATAAACTATTTTTTAGTGAACAAAGATATAACCTTGGTGATGTAGGTAGGTATAGAATGAATAAAAAACTTGGTTTAGACATTGGAATGGATAAACAAGTTTTAACTACTGAAGACATTATTACAATAATAAAATATTTAATTGAACTTATTAACTCTAAAGCAGAAATAGATGATATAGATCATTTATCAAATAGAAGAGTTAGAACTGTCGGTGAACAACTTTCCTCACAATTTGGTGTTGGTCTTGCTAGAATGGCTAGAACAATTAGAGAAAGAATGAATGTGAGAGATAATGAGGTATTTACTCCTATTGATTTGATTAATGCAAAAACTTTATCTTCTGTTATCAATTCATTTTTTGGAACGAACCAATTATCTCAATTTATGGATCAAACAAATCCTTTAGCTGAGATTACTCACAAAAGAAGATTATCTGCCCTTGGCCCTGGAGGTTTGTCAAGGGAACGTGCTGGGTTTGAAGTTCGAGATGTTCATTATACTCATTATGGTAGACTATGTCCTATAGAAACACCTGAAGGTCCAAATATTGGTTTAATTTCTTCCCTAGGTGTATTTGCAAAAATTAACAACATGGGATTCATTGAAACACCATACAGAAAGGTTAAAGATGGCGTTGTTGATTTGAATTCTGACCCTGTTTATTTAAGTGCTGAAGAGGAGGAAAACAAACTCATTGCTCAGTCTAATATCAGTGTTGATAAGTCTGGAAAAATTATAGATGATAAGGTCATTGCTAGACAGGAAGGTGACTTCCCGTTAACTGAGCCTAACAATGTTCACTACACTGACGTTGCCCCAAATCAAATTGCTTCGATTTCTGCGTCTTTGATTCCTTTCTTAGAACATGATGATGCAAACCGTGCACTTATGGGCTCAAACATGATGCGTCAAGCGGTTCCGCTTTTATTACCTCAGTCCCCTATTGTTGGTACTGGTTTAGAAAAACAAGTTGCTTCAGACTCAAGAGTTCTGATTAATGCTGAAGCTAACGGTACTGTAAAATATGTTGATGCTAATGAAATAGTTATTAAATACAATAGAAATAAAAGTGAAGTTTTAACAAGTTTTGATTCTGATATTGTTACTTATAAGTTGACAAAATTCAAAAAAACAAATCAAGGTACATGTGTAAATTTAAAATCTATTGTTTCCAAGGGTGATAAAGTAACAAAAGGACAGGTTTTATGTGAAGGATATGCAACCAATAACGGTGAACTTGCCTTAGGGAGAAATGTTCAGGTTGCTTTTATGCCATGGAAAGGATATAACTTTGAAGATGCAATTGTAATTTCTGAAAAAGTTGTTAGAGATGATGTGTTTACGTCAATACATATCGACGAATATTCAATTGAAGTTCGTGACACAAAACTTGGTAACGAAGAATTAACTAATGATATTCCAAATGTTTCTGAAGAGGCTACTAAAGACTTAGATGATAACGGAATGATTAGAATTGGAGCGGAAATTAATGCCGGAGATATTCTGATTGGTAAAATCACACCAAAAGGTGAAAGTGACCCTACTCCAGAAGAAAAGCTTCTTAGAGCAATCTTTGGTGATAAAGCTGGAGATGTCAAGGATGCATCATTAAAAGCTCCACCTTCTTTACACGGAGTTGTAATTGATAAAAAGTTATTTGCTAGATCTGTAAAAGACAAAAGAAAAAGAATACAGGACAAAGAAGATTTAAAATCTTTAGAAGATAGCTATGATGTTAAATTTTCAGAGTTAAAAGATGTCTTAATTGAAAAATTATATACCGTCTTAAATGGTAAAACATCTCAGGGAGTATTTAATGATCTAGGTGAAGAAGTTTTTCCTAAGGGCAAAAAATTTACTCAAAAAATGTTAAACTCAGCAGATGATTTTGCTCATTTAGTTTCAACTAAGTGGGTAACTGACAAAACTACTAACGAAACAGTTTCTCAAATAATTCACAACTATAAGATTAAAGAAAATGACCTTCAAGGTTCATTGAGGAGAGAAAAGTTTACTATTTCCGTTGGGGATGAGTTACCATCTGGAATTTTGAAGCTAGCTAAGGTTTACATTGCTAAAAAGAGAAAATTAAAGGTTGGTGATAAGATGGCCGGTAGACATGGTAACAAGGGTATTGTTGCTAAGATTGTTAGAGAAGAGGATATGCCTTTCTTAGAAAATGGTAAGCCCGTTGACATAGTTTTAAATCCTTTAGGTGTACCTTCAAGGATGAATATCGGTCAGATTTACGAAACTGTTCTTGGATGGGCAGGTTTAAAACTTGATAAAAAATATTCTACTCCAATTTTTGATGGAGCTACATTAGATCAAATAAATAATATTACAGATGAGGCTGGTTTACCAAGATTTGGTCATACCTATTTATACGACGGAGGAACAGGACAGAAGTTTGATCAACCAGCTACAGTTGGTGTAATCTATATGCTTAAATTAGGTCACATGGTTGATGATAAGATGCATTCAAGATCGATTGGTCCATATTCGTTAATCACACAGCAACCGTTAGGTGGGAAGGCCCAGTTTGGTGGTCAAAGGTTTGGAGAAATGGAAGTTTGGGCACTTGAAGCTTATGGTGCATCGAGCACACTAAGGGAAATTCTTACAGTTAAGTCAGATGATGTTGTAGGTAGAGCCAAGACATATGAAGCAATTGTAAAAGGTGAATCAATGCCTACACCCGGGCTACCTGAATCTTTCAATGTATTGATGCATGAATTAAAAGGATTAGGACTAGATATCAGATTAGAAGAATAAAAAATATATTATACTAAAGTTATGCGTAGAAAAAAAGATAATACTGCAATAAAATTTAATAAAATATCAATTGGTTTAGGATCTCCTGAGTCTATATTATCTGCCTCAAGAGGTGAGGTTTTAAAACCTGAGACTATTAATTATAGAACTCACAAGCCTGAAAGAGACGGTTTATTCTGTGAAAGAATATTTGGACCTGTTAGAGATTATGAGTGCGCATGTGGTAAGTATAAGAGAATAAGATACAAGGGTATCGTTTGTGACAGATGCGGAGTCGAAGTAACTGAGAAGAAGGTTAGAAGAGACCGAATTGGACATATTAATTTAGTTGTACCGGTAGCTCATATATGGTACTTCAGATCTTTACCTAACAAGATTGGATATCTTCTAGGACTTCCTTCTAAAAAACTTGATATGATCATATATTATGAAAGATATGTTGTAATTCAAGCTGGTAATGCAAAAAATATTGAAGGTGAACCACTAAATAAAATGGACTTTTTAACCGAAGAGGAATATTTAAATGTTTTGGAATCTCTACCGCAGGAAAATATGTACTTGGATGACAGTGATCCAGAAAAGTTTATTGCTAAGATGGGTGCAGATTGTCTAATTGAACTTCTATCTAGGATAAATTTAGATGAACTTTCTTATGAGCTTAGAGATAAAGCTAATAATGAAACTTCAAAACAAAGAAAAACAGAAGCATTAAAAAGACTTCAAGTTGTTGAGTCTTTTAGAGAAGGAAATCTTAACAGAGAGAATTTACCAGAATGGATGATTATGAAAGCAATTCCTGTTATTCCACCAGAGCTAAGACCTTTAGTACCACTGGATGGAGGAAGGTTTGCAACCTCTGATTTAAACGATTTATACAGAAGAGTAATCATAAGAAACAATAGGCTTAAAAGATTGATTGAAATCAAAGCACCTGAAGTTATTTTAAGAAACGAAAAAAGAATGCTTCAAGAATCTGTTGATTCCCTTTTTGACAATACCAGAAAATCATCAGCTGTAAAAACTGAATCCAACAGACCATTAAAATCATTATCTGACTCTCTTAAGGGAAAGCAAGGTAGATTTAGGCAAAATTTACTTGGAAAAAGAGTTGATTATTCAGCTAGATCTGTAATTGTTGTTGGTCCGGATTTAAAACTTTTTGAATGTGGTCTTCCAAAAAATATGGCAGCTGAGTTGTACAAGCCATTTATAATTAGAAAATTAATGGAAAGGGGAATAGTTAAAACTGTCAAATCTGCCAGAAAAATTATCGATCGAAGAGATCCTGTAGTATGGGATATCTTAGAAAATGTTTTAAGAGGCCATCCTGTTCTTTTAAATAGAGCGCCAACTTTGCATAGACTCGGTATTCAAGCTTTTCAACCAAAATTAATCGAAGGTAAGGCAATTCAGTTACACCCGTTAGTATGTACAGCCTTTAATGCGGATTTTGACGGAGATCAAATGGCAGTTCATTTACCACTTGGTCCAGAAGCCATTTTAGAGTCTCAACTTCTAATGTTAGCTTCACATAATATCCTTAATCCAGCAAATGGATCCCCTATAACTGTCCCATCACAGGATATGGTTTTAGGTTTATATTACATGACAAAACAGAAGATTTCTGATAAAAATATTACAGTACTTGGAGAAGGATTGACTTTTTATTCCCCAGAAGAAGTTGTTATAGCATACAATGAGAAAAAAGTTGATTTGAATGCTACCATAAAGGTTAAAACAAAAGATTTTGATTCAAAAAATAATTTAGTAGATAAAATTGTTGACACTACAGTTGGAAGAGTTTTATTTAATGAAAAGGTTCCTGAAGCTGCTGGATACATAAATGAGGTCCTCACCAAGAAATCATTGCGTGATATCATTGGTGAAATACTTAAGTTGACGAGTGTCCCAGAAACAGCTGAATTTCTTGATGAAATAAAAACCTTAGGTTATAAGTTTGCTTTCCAAGGTGGGCTTTCATTTAGTTTAGGGGATATCATTATACCAAAAGAGAAATTTGAAATGATTAATCATGCCAATAAGCAAGTAGATGTAATCAAGTCAAATTATAATATGGGTCTAATTACAAATAATGAAAGATACAATCAGGTTATTGACATTTGGACTTCTACCAATGCAGAACTTACAGAGCTTTCTATGAAAAGAATTAGAGAAGACCAACAAGGCTTTAACTCTGTATATATGATGCTTGATTCTGGTGCGAGAGGATCCAAAGAGCAGATTAGACAGCTTACTGGAATGAGAGGTCTAATGGCTAAACCTAAAAAATCTACTGCTGGTGGTGGTGAAATTATCGAAAATCCAATTCTTTCAAACTTTAAAGAAGGACTTTCAATTTTAGAATATTTTATTTCAACTCACGGAGCAAGAAAAGGTCTTGCGGATACTGCTTTAAAAACTGCAGATGCTGGATATCTTACCAGAAGGCTTGTTGATGTCTCTCAAGATGTGATTGTAACCGAAGAAGATTGTGGTACGTTAAGAGGTATAGCAGTTTCAGCTTTGAAAAAGAATGAAGAGGTTGTAGAAAAGTTAGGTGATAGAATTGTTGGAAGAACCTCTTTACACGATGTTTATGATCCAATTACTGGAGATCTCCTTATCAAATCAGGTGATTTAATCAATGATGAAATTTCTAGAAATATTGAAAATTCATCTGTTGATACTGTTGAAGTTAGGTCTGCATTGACATGTGAAACAAAAAGGGGTATTTGTGCAAAGTGTTATGGAAGAAATTTAGCTACAGGAAAAAATGTTCAAATGGGAGAAGCCGTTGGAGTAGTTGCAGCTCAGTCAATTGGTGAGCCTGGTACTCAGCTTACTCTTAGAACATTCCATGTTGGGGGTATTGCAGGAAATATTTCTGAAGAAAACAGTGTTACTTCAAAGTTTGACGGAAATATCGAAATTGAAGACCTTAAGATAGTCAAAGGGAAAAACAATGACGGGGACGATGTTGAAATAGTTATTTCAAGAACATCTGAAATAAAAATTTCTGATCCAAATACTGGACTAACTTTGAGCACCAATAATATACCATATGGTTCATTTTTGTATGTAAAGGGTAAAAGGAAAATTAAAAAAGGAACATTAATATGCGAATGGGATCCTTACAATGGAGTTATTATTTCTGATTTTGCTGGTAAAATTAGTTATGAAAACATTGAACAAGGTTTAACATTTGAAGTTGAAATTGATGAACAAACAGGATTCCAAGAGAAAGTGATCATTGAATCAAGAAATAAAAAAATGATTCCTACATTACTTGTCAAAAATTCTAAAGACGAGATAATTAGGTCATACAATTTACCTGTTGGCGCTCACCTTGTTGTGAACGATGGTGACAAAATTGATCTTGGTAAAATACTAGTTAAAATTCCTAGAAAATCTGCAAAAACAGGTGATATTACTGGTGGTCTCCCTAGAGTTACAGAATTGTTTGAAGCTAGAAATCCTTCAAACCCCGCAATTGTTAGTGAAATAGACGGAGTTGTATCTTTTGGTAAAATTAAAAGAGGAAACAGAGAAATAATCATTGAAGCTAAAACAGGTGAAATAAGAAAATACCTTATTAAATTATCTAATCAAATTTTAGTTCAGGAAAATGATTTTGTAAAAGCAGGAACTCCTATGTCAGAAGGCTCTATTACACCAAATGATATTTTAAATATAAAAGGACCATCTGCTGTTCAGCAATATTTGGTTAACGAAGTTCAAGAGGTATACAGATTACAAGGTGTTAAGATAAACGACAAGCATTTTGAAGTAGTAGTTAGACAAATGATGAGAAAGGTAAAAATTAAAGACTCTGGAGATACTATTTTCTTACAAGATCAGCTTATACATAAGTCTGATTTTATTGAAGAAAATGACAATATTTATGGAAAGAAAATTGTTGAAGACGCAGGAGATTCTGAAAGTTTTAAAGTAGGACAAATTATTTCATCTAGAGATTTCAGAGATGAAAACTCTATTTTAAGAAGAGAAGATAAGAATCTCTTGGTTGCTAGAGATGCTCGTCCTGCTACTGCGACTCCAATTTTACAAGGAATTACAAAGGCCTCATTGCAGACCAAGTCGTTTATTTCTGCAGCTTCATTTCAGGAAACTACCAAAGTTCTAAATGAATCTGCTGTTAATGCAAGAGTTGATAATTTAGACGGCTTAAAAGAAAATGTAATTGTTGGTCATAGAATTCCAGCTGGAACAGGATTAAGAAAATACGATGATATATTAGTTGGTTCTAAAAAAAGTTATGATGAGCTAATGGATGCAAGTTTAGGAGAAGAGGAATTAAACACTAATTAATATTTACGATGAACAAAAAAAAAGATAATAAAGGAAAAATTAATATCGAATTAGATGAAAAAATAGCTGAGGGGACTTATTCTAACCTGGCTATAATAAACCATTCTGTTTCAGAATTTGTTATCGATTTTATTTCAATAATGCCTGGTTCCCCAAAAAATAAGGTTAAGTCCAGAATTATAATTACACCTCAACATGCTAAAAAGCTTTCGAAGGCTTTAAATGATAACATTAAAAGATTTGAAAATAATTTCGGCTCTATAAAGGATTATGATAACCCTAAATTTCAAATGAATTTTGGGCCCACTGGCAAAGCATAATTTATTAGGTTTATTCACTTTCCATTCCTACTTTTGATTTATGGAGGAAGAAAAGGTAGTTTTAGTTGACAAAAATAATAATCAAGTTGGTTTAATGCCTAAGATGGAAGCTCATCTTAAAGGGGTTTTACATAGGGCTTTTTCAGTTATCATATTCAATGATAGTGGCGAAATGATGTTACAAAAAAGGGCATCTACAAAATATCACACTCCAAATCTTTGGTCTAATACTTGCTGTAGTCATCAGAGAGAAAAAGAAAATAATATATCGGCAGGTAAAAGAAGATTAAAAGAAGAAATGGGTTTTGTTACCAATCTTTATGATTTTGACTCTTTTATTTACCAGGTTTCTTTTTCAAATGGTTTAATTGAACATGAGTTTGATCATATTTTGTTAGGTGTTTACAATGAAATGCCAAAGATTAATCCAGATGAAGTTGACGAATGGAAATGGATTTCAATTGATGAATTATGTATTGATATTGAAAAAAATCCTGAAGAATATACTGCTTGGTTCAAAATTATAGTTAATAAATATTCAGAAACTTTAAAAAAATGGAAGTTACAGTAAGCAGAAAAGCTCATTTTAATGCTGCCCACAGATTGTTTAATAAAAATTGGTCTGATGAAAAAAATGAAAGTGTATTTGGCAAATGCAATAACTCAAATTATCATGGTCATAATTACGAAATGATAGTAAGTGTTACTGGAAAAATTAATCCCGAAACCGGATATGTAATTGATATGGGTGTTTTAAAAAAATTTATAAAAGATGAAATTGAAGAAAGGTTAGATCATAAGAATTTAAATTTAGATATAGAATATTTTGCTGATATAATCCCATCGGCTGAAAATATATGTATTTATATCCATACCCTTTTAAGAAATAAGATTTCAAGCGAATTAGATATTTCGGTTACTTTATACGAGACACCAAGAAATTTTGTAAAATATCCTTCAAATTAAATATGAATAATTTATTTTTTTCTGTTAAAAAAGAAATTGAATCTAAGGGCTACAAAATTACAAGTTATGATTTTGACAGACCGTGGGGTGGTTTTCTTTTGATCGATGAGTTAGAGTCTGAAAAATTTATAAATGAATTTATTTCCAATGACCTAGATAAAATTGACGGTAGGGTAAGTCCCAAGATCTTAATTGTTAATCCAAACTCAAGGCTATCATGGCAATATCACCACAGAAGAAAAGAAATTTGGAAAGTTTATAAAAATTCTGTTGGTGTAGTTAGATCAACTGATGATAAAGAAAACGAAATGCAAATTCACAGTGAGGGGGACTTGATTCAATTTGATAAACAAGAAAGGCATCGACTTGTTGGCTTAACAAAGCCTGGGATTGTTTCTGAAATATGGATTCATACAGATAAAAACAACCCTTCAAATGAGGATGATATTATTCGTCTTCAAGACGATTACTCAAGGGATTAATTAACTTACTACCATAGTATGTTTCTCTCATCTCTTTTGAGAGATTTTGATATATATTTTCTAAAAAACTGAGATTAATATTATCCTTATACTTATGCGCCAAGTAGGGGGATAGAATGTTTGAGTTATTATTTAAACAATAATTAACAATAAATAATATTTTCTTTTGTTCAATTTTTAGTCTTTCTTCATTTAATGAATCGTATTTTTTCTTATTGTTTTCTATTGATGCTTGTATTTGTTGCTCAAGCATTTGGAGATCATTATCATTATATCGATTTATGTGGCTATTTAATTTTTCAAACTCATAGTTTAAGTAAGAATTTTCTATTTCACCATTAAATTGAAACTTTTCTTTAGAGCTTGTAAATATTATTTTAGCTGAGGTCTCTGAAATAAAACTAAAGCTGTTTTCTGAATCTTTTGATTGAATTTTAAGCACTAATTCTAAAGGTTCATTTATACGAGCTGTTAAATCAAATTTTTCATTTTCAACTTTACTTGAATCTAACAAAGTATTGCTATCAGCTTGAATTAAATATATAAAAGAGTTATTTAATCCTTTAATTTTACCGCTAATATTTATTTCATCTTTGTCAGATAAACAGGAGCATACAATAGCAAAAATGATTATTAATTTTTTTTTCATTTAGATGTCTAGCCAATAAGTAAGTTTAAAGTTAATTGATCTATTCTTTACTCTTGGAATAAAAATACTATTGTATCTATTATCTGCGAAGTAATTATCGTTGTAAACTAAAAATAAATCTGACAAGGGTGCGAACCTCCATTGCAATCTGGTGTTCAAACTTAAATTTTCACTCTGATTGCTGTATTGCATTAAAGTAGCCCAATAAACATTTTTGGAAAATGTGAATTCAAATCTTGGAGCAATCAAAAGAATATTCGCAGATGAATATGGTTTTGGTAATTTAACTTTATCATATTTCATTTCAATCGAACTTGTGAACTTTGGCCTTATTCTTTGGCTAAGTTCAATATCGAGAGAAGTTTTTGTTCCATTATAAAACTTTCCGTATGATGGTCTAATCTCATAACTAAAATCTTTTGAATAATCTGAATTATAAGAAATATTAAAATTGGTATAATAGTATTCTGAGTTTGCGGACAAAGGATTACCGTTATTGGTTCCAGTAGGGTCAAAATCTTCGTATAAATAGGTGTAGTTATTCCACATACTGATATTTATCCTCTCGCTATTTTTTCCATATGTATCAAATTTTGAAATTATATAATAATCTGACATTTCATTATTTAAACCTGGCTTTAATATAAAAACTGGTGTTAACTCAAATCTATGATTAAGAAACTTTGATTTCTCTGGCCAAATGGTGTAACTAATTTCAGGGTAAAGTTTAATTATATCATTTCGCCTTACATAACCTAGGTCTGATCTATAATCTTCTCCTATGTATAAACCTGCAGCTCTAAATCCAAAATTTCTTGATTCGTAAGACGTACTTATTCCATATGAATTTGAATTTTCGTTTTCTTCTGGAGAATAAGACTTATGAAAATAGTACTTGCCATCCCATTTACTATCGCTAGATCTGAGGTTATAATCAAAACCAATTACTCTGTTAAATTTATCGTTTTCTTCTATATAATCGTTTTCACCTGTGGCTTCACGATTTATGAAAAATATATTAAAGTTTGATCTATCAAATAATTTTTGTTGTAAAGTAATGATTGAATTATTATAAGCTGAAATTTCATTTTCAATATCCTGACTTGTTTGCATATTTAATAAACCTATCCTTAAATTATTATTAATCTTACCACTTAGTCTAAGTCCTGCTATAATTTTATTTTCAATATTATTTCCGTTTCTATCTTTAGCAATTCCAATTCTTCTAGAAAAAAATGGTCTAGCCTCTCTATTGTTTCCAAATCCGGAAAAAAGATCGCTATTTTCAATAAAAAATTGTCTTTTTTCAGGTAATGTAACTTCAAACCTACTAAGGTTTGTAACTTGCTGATCAACTTCTACTTGAGAAAAATCAGGGTTAACGGTTAAATCTAAAGTAAGTGAGTTATCAATAATAAATTTAGCATCACCTCCAAATTCAGAACTTTTTCCTTTCTCAACATTTTCATAATCGTTGTAAGAAATAGAATTTATATATGGAATAATAGATTTTTTAGATTTAGATTTTCCAAGAGGTTTTTCAAAATTCATAATACCAGTGAAACCCAGATTAAAAAACATCAAATTTTCAGGAACTTCATTCCATGAATTCCATGTATTTTTTTCTGTATTTCTCATGTAAGAGTTTACACCCCATCTTGTCTCACCTTCTCTATATTTAAAAGCTGAAAGTGGTATTTTCCATTCCGTCACATAATAATCATCATATATTTTTGAATTTGAAACCCATTTTACGTCCCATGTCATATCCCAATCTTGAAGACCACCACCTCCGTTAAACAGCAGCATGTCTCTTTGAATTCCATAATGATTACTGCCGATTACAAAAGCGTTACTGCCGTCATTGAAGGTGTCAAAGATGATGGTTATATTATCAGAATTTCCAGCTTCAAAATCTCTTCTAAAAGAATTGATTTTTAATTTTTTAGTAGAAGCTACAACTTTAATTCCTACATATAGAAAATTATCATCGTTCATTATTTTGATTGAAGCTTCATTTTTTGCAGGTGAACCATGGTTGGGAAAATGTTCATAAAAACCCGTAGCAGAAATTGTTTTACTCCAGTCAGATTCATCAAGAACTCCGTCAACAATAATTTCATTAGCTGTGTATTTTACAAACAGTTCTTTTTTTATAGTTTGGGATATTAGTTCACCTGTTACAAGTAAAAAGACCAAGAAAATTATTTTTTTCAAAAAATTAAATTTTAACAAAAGTATATAAATATTACATATCAATTTTATCTTTAACAAAACTTTAAAATGAGAGTATTAATTTTCTTTTTAACATTTACATTTTTCTATTTAAATAAATCAGAATTACCTGAGGGATTTATCCGTTTAAACGACATTGACAGTACGATTATCATTGATTTAAAATATAATACACAATTAAACTTTACGGGAAAAATAGTAAGAGGATACAGATCTAACTCTGCAATATTATCAGAAGATGCATCTACAGCACTTATTAATGCACAAAAAGATTTTAATAAACTTGGATACTCATTAATATTATACGATGGTTACAGACCTCAAAGAGCTGTTGATTTTTTTGTGCAATGGTCGAAGAATCTCAATGATACTATTAATAAAAGAATCTATTATCCTAATATTAAAAAATCAGAATTATTTAAATTAGGATATATTGCATATAAATCTGGTCATTCAAGAGGTAGTACAGTCGATGTGTCTCTTGTTGAAATCTCAACCGGTAACGAGCTTGATATGGGAACTGTTTTTGACTATTTTGGTGTTGAATCTCACACTTTTTTTGACAAACTTTCAGAAAATCAAAAAGTAAATAGATTACTTCTATTTGAAGTCATGTCCCGAAATGGATTTAAAAATTATCCAAAGGAGTGGTGGCACTAC
Source organism: uncultured Bacteroidota bacterium (assembly GCA_902510475.1). GTDB lineage: Bacteria > Bacteroidota > Bacteroidia > Flavobacteriales > Flavobacteriaceae > MED-G13. The sequence goes on from CABXCC010000021.1 coordinate 17,928, forward strand.
ACGCTTGAAAATGAACCTTTTCAAAAATATTTTGATTTTCCTATAAAATAGTTGATACTATCTTTTTAGGCTAAAGTGTCCTGTGTATGTTTTGATATTTGTTTCATTATTTCCGAAAGTCACATCTAGAGTTATTTTAAACCAGTAATCTGTAGCAGGTAGTGCTAATCCATTGTAGGTTCCGTCCCATCCTTCTCCTAGTGGGTTTAGTTGTTTTAGTAATTTTCCATATCTATCAAAGATATATATTGTTGCTAAAGGTCTTGTTTCTATTCCTTCTACATGCCAAGTATCATTATATCCATCTCCGTTTGGTGTAAAGAATCTTGGATAATCAATTACCAGCACTCTGGCTGAGCTAATGCCACATCCATTTAAATCTCTAACTCTTATTTCATGGAAGCCTGCAGATACGTCTATAAATGTATTATCTAGTTGCCATGGACCGTTATCCATACTATACTCATAGTTACCTAAGCCTTCAACTCCTACTTCTATTATG
>CABXCC010000022.1 GCA_902510475.1 uncultured Bacteroidota bacterium
ATTTTTGAGTGTAATTAACCGCTTTTGTACCTCCTGAAACTGTATATATAATTACCAGACTTCCGATAATAATGTTTAATGTAAGCAAGTCCCATCCAAGAACTGAAGACAGAATTATTGCTGGTGCAAAAATGGTTATTCCAGCAGAAAGACTTCTTTGAATCAGAAAAAGACTAGCGGTTAAAGATCTTGTTTTTAAATCAAACCTACTTTCTAAAAATTCATATGCGGTATATACTTTTAATTTATGATAAATGGGTATAAATATTAAGCATACTATGATCACAGCAATTGGAATTCCGAAGTAAAATTGAACAAAGCCTAATCCGTCGTTAAATGCTTGTCCCGGAGTAGATAAAAAAGTTATGGCACTTGCTTGCGTCGCCATGACCGATAGGCCAATGGTCCACCATTTTGCGTTGTTTCCCGCCTGAATGTATTCCCTAGCTGTTTTTGCACCTGTTGTCTTTAGTGTTCCGTAAACTACTATTATGGTTAATGTAGACAGTAAAACAAACCAATCTAATGATTCCATTTAATAAGTATTGGTAATTAATAAAAAGATTAAAAAGTATATAAAATTAACCAACAATAGCAGTGTGTAATTTTTACTCCAATTATTATTATTTAAATCCATTTATTTTGAATTTTCATAACCTGTTCAATAACATCTCTTACTGCTCCTTTTCCGCCGTTATTTTTTGAAACGTATTGACAAGCAGATTTAACTTCTGGAACAGCATCTTGGGGACAAGTGCCAATTCCAGCAGCTTTTATTATTGGAATATCAGGGATGTCGTCACCCATTACCAATATATTTTTGGCCTCAAAACTGTATTTTTTAACAAAACTTTCAAAATGTATTATTTTATCGTGTGACTTTAAATGAATTTCTTCGATCCCCAATTTTTTTAATCTATTTCTAACCCCCTCATTTGTTCCACCTGAAATGATTCCTATTTTATAGCCATTATCAATAGCAAATTTCATAGCAAAACCGTCTTTAACATTCATAGAACGGAGTAGTTCTCCAGATTCTGAAATTAACAATTTTCCATCTGTTAGTACGCCATCCACATCAAAAATGAATGCTTTTATATCGATTAAATTTTCTTTGTAATTAGTTGTCATATATATTTTTAATCATTTGACTAAATATTTTATACAAATTTCTATGCTCCTTATTTTCAAGCATTTTAACATGCATATCAATAATATTTTGGTCATTTCTTCTAGCAGGCCCAGTTTGTGACTCAATAGGGTCTAATTTATGAATTTTATTAACCGTTTCGTTTATTAAAGGTTTTAAAATTTCAAAATCTAAATTTTTATCTAACATTATTTTTTTTGACAAACCAAATAAATAATTTGTAAAGTTATTTGAAATAACAGCAGCCAAATGTAATGTTTTTCTCTGTTCAAAGTCTATTTCATAATATTTGCAATTTATTTTATCGCATAATTTTTTTAGAAATTCTAAATCTTCTTTATTTTCACTTTCGACACAGATTGGAATTCTAGTATAATCTAATTCTTTGGTTTTTGAAAAAGTTTGTAGAGGATAAAAAACACCTCTTTTATTTTGTTTAGAAATTTCTTGAAATGGAGTGCTGCCAGATGTATGAACAACTAGTTTATTTTTGAAAGTTAATTTGTCACTTAACTCTTTAATTGCATTATCACTTACACAAAGAATATATATGTCAGCTTCTTTTAGCAAATCAATATTATTTATTACTTCTGTTTTTTTGTGGGTAATTTGTGATCTTGAATACCATTGAACAAGGTCAATCTGAGAAGAATTATTAAATAGATTCACAAGATGTGAACCAACATTTCCTGAACCAAGAACAATTACTTTAAGCATAAAGAATAAATTGATGAAAAATTACAAAATAAAAAATATAATATGGCATTAAATAATCTAAAATGGTATTAAATTTGTAAGCCATTTAATCCGATATGAATACCATAAAAAAAATATTATTTTCAAACAGGCTGACAGGGATATTATTTGTTGTATTTGCTGTGGCAATGGCTATTGGTACTTTTATGGATGCAGGCCAAGACACTTCACCAACACCTCTCACTAGAAACCTTATTTATAACGCCTGGTGGTTTGAAGCTATTATGCTTCTTTTCGTAATAAATTTTTTCGGGAATATTTTCAAATATAATCTCCTTAATAAGAGAAAATGGCCAGTGTTAGTATTGCATTTGTCTTGGATATTTATTTTACTTGGTGCTTTTGTTACAAGGTATATCAGTTATGAAGGGGTAATGAGTATTAGAGAAGGAGCTACTGAAAATTCATTCTTGTCCGAAAAAACATATTTAACAGTCTACATTGATGGAGATTATGAAGTTGATGGATTACCTCAAAGATGGTACACTGAAAGGCCTGTTGATTTTTCTCCTAGAATGGAAAATAAATTTGGATTCAATGCCCAATACGCTGATGTACCAATTTCGATTAAACTAACAGAATTCATCAATGGTGCAGAGGAAGATATAGTTTATGATGAAAATGGTGACTATTACTTAAAAATGGTAGAATCAACCGGCGGAATGCCTCATAATCATTTCTTGAAGGAAGGTTCTGCTGAAAATATTCACGGAATACTATATACTTTAAATAATTACATAGTGGGAGCGGTAAATTTAACTTTTGATGATCAGCAAAATCTATATATAAATTCCCCTTTCGACGCTGAATATATGGTTATGGCTAACATGTCTCAAGGAGTTTTAAATAAAAACTCAAAAGAACCGTTGAACCTTAGAGCCAGGTACATAATAAACAATCAACAAGTGGTTTTCCCAAAACCCGTTACGAAAGGTTTTTTTGATATTGTAAAGAAATCAGAACTCTTAAAATCAGACCAGGATGGTTTGGAATTATTGATAACTACACCTGATGAGACAAAAACGGTAAGAGTTATTGGAGGAAAAGGAACTAATAATGTTTTAAAAACTTTTAGAGTTGGTGAGCAAGATTTTACAATAAGATATGGATCAAAGGTTTATGACTTACCCTTTAGTGTAAAATTAAACGATTTTATCGCTGAAAAATATCCGGGTACAGATAAGAGCTATTCATTTTTTGCTAGTGAAGTAACGGTCATTGATGATGAAACTTTTGATTATAGAATATATATGAACAACATATTAAACCATAAAGGATATAGATTTTTTCAAGCCTCTTTTGATCCAGACGAACAAGGCACAATTTTATCTGTAAATCATGATTCATTAGGTACATTTTTAACATATCTTGGATACATACTTCTGTATTTTGGGTTGGTTGTAATTTTATTTGCAAGATTTACCAGATTTGATTCTCTCAAAAAGCAGTTGGACGTTGCAAGAAGTAGAAAAACCAAACTTTTAACCTCTTTACTTTTACTAATCTCCCTTTCATTAAATGCACAAGGCTTTGGAGTACATAGTTCTTCTGATTCTGATATTGAAAGAATAGACTCAATTTTAGTTAAAAATATAGCATCTAAGGAGCAAGCTGATAAATTTGGTAGGCTGGTTATTCAAGATTTAGGGGGAAGAATGATGCCTATTAATACTTATTCATCAGAATTACTTAGGAAACTTAGTAAGAAAGATCATTACAGTCAATTTGATTCCAATCAGGTTTATTTGTCTATGCAAGAAAGCCCACTATTGTGGTATAGTGTTCCTTTAATATATTTAAAAAGTAAAAAAGCCGATTCAATTAGGAGTATAATTGGTGTCCCAAAAGATTTAAAACATGCATCATTAGTTGATTTCTTTACCCCAACAGGGGAGTATAAGTTAGGTCCTTATTTAGAAGAGGCATATAGAGCTGCAGTACCAAATGCTTTTCAAAAAGAATTTAGAGAAACTGATCAGCGTGTCAACCTTCTATATAATGCTGTAAACGGAACAACTTTAAAAATATTCCCACTTCCCAAAGATGAGAACAATACTTGGATTTCACCCAGTGAAAATAGACACACTGAAGTAGTTTTTATTGACTCTTTGTATTCTAATTTTATTAAGACCGGATTTAAAGCCTATTTAATTATGTTAAATGAAGGTAAAACTACAGGAGGATATAAAAAAGCTGACGATATATTAAATGCAATAACAGAAACACAAAATAGATATGGTTCAGAGGTAATGTTAAGTGATAATAAAATTGATGCCGAAATTTTATATAATAAATACGATATTTTTAAAAGCCTATTTAGCTGGTATTTATATGTAAGCACAATTCTATTTATAGTCCTAATAGTACAGATTTTTAACAGAAATAGGGTTGTTAATTCCATAGTTACATTTTCAAAATATGTTACATATTTCCTTTTTGGAATTCATGCACTAGGGTTAATTGCAAGATGGTATATTTCGGGTCATGCCCCGTGGAGTGACGGATATGAATCAATGATATATGTAGCTTGGGCCACGATGTTATTTGGTATTTATTTTGGAAAGAAAAGTGATCTTACTTTAGCTTCTACCACATTTGTTACTTCAATGATTCTTATGATTGCTCATTGGAGCTGGATGGACCCAGCAATAGCAAACCTTGTGCCTGTGCTAGATAGTTATTGGCTGATGATTCATGTTGCAGTTATAGTTGGAAGTTATGGTCCTTTTACAATAAGCATGATACTTGGAATTGTATCCCTTATTTTAATGATTCTAGCTAATAAAAGGAATAAAGAAATTTTAGGTATTAATATAAAGGAACTTGTGTTAATTAATGAGATGTCTATGACTATCGGTTTGGTCATGTTAACGATTGGTAATTTCCTTGGTGGTATGTGGGCAAATGAAAGTTGGGGAAGATATTGGGGATGGGATCCAAAAGAAACATGGGCATTGATAAGCATAATGGTTTATGCCTTTGTTCTTCATATGAGACTTATCCCTGGATTAAAAAGTAATTTTGCATTTACAGTAGCATCAATCTTATCTTTCGGTTCAATAATTATGACTTATTTTGGAGTAAATTTTTATTTAGCAGGTCTTCATTCCTATGCAAAAGATGATCAAGAAATCAGTCTTGTTTTTATTGGTATTTCACTTACTTTAATAATGATATTATCCCTATTAGCTTATCCAAAATATAGAAATTATCTAAAAAATAATCGCTAAATTAGACACTCTTATGTCTAAAAAAAATAAATTTAAAGGAGTAAATACAATTTGCACCCATGTTGGACAGGTTAAAGACGAACAGTTTGGTGGTTCAGTTTCACCAATATATCCTGGCACATCATATGAATATATTGATATTGAATTAGACAGATATCCCAGATATAGTTCAACTCCAAATCAAGAATTTTTATCAAAAAAAATTGCTGCATTAGAAGGAACTGAAGATGCGATGATTTTTGGTTCAGGAATGGCAGCAATTAGCACATCTCTATTGGCTTTTTTAAGTTCAGGTGATCATATTGTTTTACAAAATGATATTTATGGTGGAACCAGAAACTTAGTTGAAGCTCAATTTAAAAGATATGGTATTGAATATTCATTCACAGAGGGAATAGACATTAAAAGTTTTGAAGAGAAAATTCAAAAAAATACAAAGGCAATATATATAGAAACCCCTTCAAATCCTCTATTGAAGATTGTTGATATAAAACAAATAGCTAAACTTTCAAAAGCGAATGGTTTAATTTCTTTTATCGATAATACATTTGCTACACCCTTAATTCAGAAACCTCATGAATTAGGGATTGATATAGTTTTACAAAGTGCTACTAAATATTTTGGAGGACACAGTGATATATGTGCAGGTGCGATAGCAGCCTCCAGTGAACATAGAGAGATTATATGGAATCTTTCTAAAAATATTGGAGGAAGTTTAAGTGATTATACCGCATGGTTATTAGAAAGAAGTATGAAGACTCTTTCGGTAAGATTTTTCAGGCAGCAAAAAAATGCAGTTGAATTAGCTAATTATCTTAGTAAATGTGATATGATTGATAAGATATATTATCCAGGATTACCCTCGCACAAAGGTCATGATATAGCTAAAGATCAAATGGATGGTTTTGGTGCTGTAATTTCATTTGAACTAAATAAAAAAATAGATCCTGAGACATTTTTAAAGTCTCTGGAAATGATAAACCCTTCAATGAGTTTTGCAGGAGTAGAGAGTACGATGTTATCTCCTGCAGAAACTTCACATTACCTGTTAACACCAGAAGATAGATTAGCTCAAGGAATCACTGATAATTTGATTAGATTCTCTGTGGGTATAGAGGATGTTCCTGATGTTGTTTACGACTTTGAGCAAGCACTAAATAAATGTAAGTAATGAGTAATTTAAATGTTGATATTCTTGCTATTGGTGCACATCCTGATGATGTTGAATTAGGATGTTCTGGCACAATTGCAAAGGAGATTGCTTTAGGAAAAAAAGTTGGTATCATTGATTTGACTCGGGGAGAGTTAGGCACTCGAGGTAGTGCTGAAATTAGAGATTCAGAAGCAAAAAAAGCTGCTAGTATATTAGGTGTTTCATTTAGAGAAAACTTAAGTTTTAAAGATGGTTTTTTTACAAATGACAAGGCACACCAATTAGAGTTAATTAAAGTAATCAGAAAGTATAAGCCTAAAATAGTTTTATGCAATGCTATTGATGATAGGCATATTGATCATCCAAAGGGAGCTAAATTAGTAGTTGATTCGTGTTTTCTAAGTGGTCTAAAGAAAATTGAGACCAATCATGATGGGGTAGATCAAAATCCATGGAGACCAGAAAATATCTACCATTACATACAGTGGAAAAATTTAAATCCTGATTTTGTGGTTGATATTAGTGAATATTTTGATACTAAAATTAAGTCAGTAAAAGCATTTGAGTCACAGTTTTACAATGGTAATGAAAGTGTTCATGATACTCCAATTTCAACTAAAAATTTCTTAGATAGTATTGAATACAGAGCTAGAGACTTAGGCAGGTTAACTGGAGTTGAATATGCTGAAGGGTTTATTGCATCTAGACTTCCAAGAATTGAAAGTATTTCTGATCTAAAATAATTTATATTTCTTTTTTGTAGAGATAATCAAAAAAATTACATTTGCATTCCTAATATGGTGGTTGTAGTTCAGTTGGTTAGAACGCCTGATTGTGGTTCAGGAGGTCGCCGGTTCGAATCCGGTCTTCCACCCAAAAGTAAGCCCTCGAGAAATTGAGGGTTTTTTTGTGCATTTTAAACTGTTCTATCCAACTGCTCAAGCAACTGAATCAATACCTTAGGCATATATTTCTCTGTTAAAATTATTGTAAATTGCTGTCATGGAGATAAATATTGACTTTGACGAGTTTAAAAACCATATTCAAAACAGAGATGATGCTATAGCTCTTCTTGGAGCTAACAGTAAATGGATGTTTCCTTACAGAATTTCAGGAGATATATTATTTGAGAAAAATAAAATCACGGTTTCAGTGGTTCAACATCAGGGACCAAGTCCAACATATATATTTGAGAGAACAAAAAATAAAAATAGTATTTCTTTAAAGTTTAAAGAAACAAAGCTTTCTAATATTAACAAAATAATGTTTGGGGTCCCAACAGTAATTATAATTTTATATTTATGTTTTTTTTCGATCCCAAAACCTCATCCTTATTCTGGAGAAGCTCCAATAATTCTAAAACTAATTATTGCTTCATTTTTTCCTTTCATTTGGGTAATGATAAATACAGCTAAGTTATCACAAAGAAGTACACTTCACGAAAGGATTATCAACAATTGGGAGCAAGTAAAAAGATAAGCTTTATAAATTGAGGTTTTTTGTAAATCATCATTTGTTCAGTCTAATCAACTTCTATTGTTCCAAATCGATTTTATAGGTCCAAGTTGTTCCGTTATAGTCATATATTATTGTATTCTCATCTGGAAATTCAATAAAAATATCACTATCTGACATATCTTGTGTGCCACCTATAACATACAATAATTCATAATATCCATCTTGTACAGAAAATGTACCATAGTATTGAGGTTCTTCACAATCATTAATATCAAAATCATCTATAAATGTACCGTCTTCATTAAATTGCATAAAAAGATCTTGACAAAATAATTCATTATCGTAATAATTAGTTGTTTCACTACTATGCACATATGCAGAATAAAAATGCCAAGTGTTTAAAATTTGAGATTCTTCATCGGTACTACTCCTTCCCGAAAAAACTCCATGTCTATTTCCATTTGTACTCTGGAAAGCTCCAGAAGACAATCCATCATTTAAATTTCCACTCATAATACCAACTACAGAATTTAAAATTATGTTAGCTTCAAGAATACCAGTATTATCTACCGTTCCTTCTAAAGTGTAAATTATATTATCATCTTTGGAAGTAAAAGTCCCATCAATATTGCCAGACTCATAAACCGAAAATGTCCATGTTCCGTTATCATCTCCTTCAAAAATACCAGACCACAAACCAGAGAAAATGGATGAATCTAAAATTGGATCATTTTGATCATCACTACAATAAAATAAGAGAGGTAGTATTAATACAAATAAATATTTTTTCATGGCAATTTTTATTTTCAAGTTAATTAGTTATTTAGGATTTAACAAAAAAACATTTGAACTTTTGAATTTAAAATAAATCTCTTCTCTTTAAGATCATTTATACATTAAATTGAAAGTTTTTTGTTTTGACTATATTTGCAGCTAACTAACCAAATAATTTAATTATGAAAAAAATATTTTTATCAATTTTAACTCTAGCATTTGTTTTTAATTGTTCTAATAATTCAACAAGCTCAGTTCCATCTGAAGATGACACAGCAACATTTAATAAAAATGTTGAGGCTTGGAAACAAGCTATAAGTGGTTTTACATCTGAGGAGCCTTCAAAAGTAATGAGTATTTTTGCAGATTCCTTAAAGTGGAATAATCCTGAAGCTTTAATGAATGTTAACAAAACAAAAGAAGATTTGACAGCGGCTGTCAACTTCTATATTAGCACATTTGATAATATTACATTCACTGAAGATGAATATTATGGAGGTAGTCTCTATTCAACTGATGAAACCTCTTCTTCTCCGAATGGAATTAGAATTTATGGTAATTGGACATTTAACGATCCAGAAACTGGAGTTGAGGTTTCTTATAAGTGGATGGGAGTAGCTGCATTCAATGATGACGGTAAAGTTCACAATTTTGCTGACTGGTTTGATGTAAGTAGTATTCCAAGTCAAATAGCTGGAACTTATAAAAGATAAATTACAGATCAAACAAATATTTAAAAAAAACCTATTCTTTTGAATAGGTTTTTTTATTTAATAAGATCAATTAATATAACTTAGGCTAAAGATGCTTTTAAAGATATAGAACAATTTAAAGCACCAGAAATAGGGCAATTATTCTTTGCTTCTTCAGCTAATTCAACAAACTTTTCTTCTTTTATTTCTGAAACTTTAGCTTTTAAATCTAAAAAAATAGAAACTATTTTTCCTTCTTCAAAGTTTAGAGTAGCGTCGGTATTTAATTCTTCAGGATTAAATTTAGCTTCATTTAAAACAAAGGTTAGTTTCATATTAAAGCATCCTACAAGTGCAGCTGCAATGAGCTCTTCAGGATTGGTACCAAGTTTGCCATCATCATTTTTGAATCTAGTTTTAAAGGAATAGGGTAAATTAACGAATGCGCCACTTTGAGAGGTCAAAACACCACTTCCATCTAATCCGTTACCATTCCATTTTGCGTTTACTTTTCTTTTCATCGTTGTTTTTTATTAAATTTTTTTATACCAATATAATAATTAGAGATTATTCATTTGGATTTAAGCCATCCTATTTGTTTAATGTAATTTTCTCATCTCTATTTGCTAAGTCCCATGCGGTATGAAAAATTAATTTTGTCCTTTTCTTAAATAAATTATATAGTATTTTTTCAGCTGTATCAGTAGGTTCATGATAATCAACATGTGTTCCGCTAAAGAAAAATATTGAAGGAATATTATTTTTAACAAAATGATAATGATCTGATCTGTAATAATACTGGTTTTCAATTGTTCTTCCAGATTCAAAAACAGGATATGTTGGGTCATTATACCTGTAATCTAACTCAAGATTTACATAATCTTCATTCGCCTTTTTATTTACTTCATGTAATTCATCAGAAAGAATATCTGAGCCAATTATGTATATATAATTTGTATTTCTTATTCCCCTATTAGGGTCAGTCCTTCCAATCATATCGATATTTAGACAAACCATTGTTTGGTTAAGTGGAACAATTGGGTCATAATCCACATAATATTGAGATCCTAAAAGACCTCTTTCTTCAGCTGTAACATGTAAAAAAATTATGGATCTTTTAGGTTTTAAACCTTCTTTCTCAGCGATAGCAAAAGCTTCTGCAATTTCAAGAATCCCTATTGTACCGGTACCATCGTCATCTGCTCCATTATAAACTTCACCATTCTGTATTCCAACATGGTCTAGATGAGCGGTAAGAATAATATATTCGTTTGGAAATTCTGCACCCTTTATATACGCTGCTACATTATCAGCTGTGAATGGTTCTGAATTGGGTTCAAAATCTAAATCTAATTTTAGATTTTCATTAGAAAAAAAATTTTTGAATCTAGTTGGAAATAAAAATAAGTGAGGACCATTTTGAGAATCATCCTGTAGAGACATTCTTTTTTCTCCTATTCCTTTTTCAGCGGATTCAAAATCGTATCTGTATCTGTTATATAAATAGTCGTTTAGTAAAATGAGTGTTTTAGCACCATTATTTTTTGCTGCAGCTTTTTTATTTCTCAATTCTTCTCTGTTATTTGACCAAACAGATTTTTTTTCACCATTTATGAAAAAGTTACCATTAGAATTCCTGGGCTCACCCTCAAATGCAACAACTACTTTTCCTTTTACATTTAGTTTTTTGTAATCACTGTATGAGGGATCATCTATTCCGTAACCAACAAAAATAATATCCTCAGAATTATATTTAACTTTTGGACCATTATTATGAGAAATAAAGTCATTATAATATTTAAAAGATTTTCCATTAACTGAAAGATTTACAATTGGTTTAAAATCAAATTGTAATTTTACTTCTTGTCGATAATTACCTTTTTGTAATGGATTAACTCCGATTTTCTTATATCTATCTATAAGAAATTCTACAGCTAAATCTTGTCCTTTGCTTGGTGTTCCTCTTCCACCAAATTCATCAGATGAATATACATATAACATTTCTTTGAGCTCTTCGATATTTATTGACTCAGATGCAATGGATAATATTTTTTCCTGCGAAAAAGAAAAAACAAACGAGAGTAAAAATATTTTTAATAACACTGTTTTCATTTTTATAATTTTAAATCTTTCTATATACGTCCTCTAATGGAACTCTAAATTGTTCGGTATAGACTCCTTTTTCTGATCTTATACCACATCCAATAATCATATTGATTTCAGCTTTTCGGGGTAGTTTTAATATCTTTTTTACTCTAGTTGTATCAGAGCCCTCCATTGGGCAGGTATCATATCCAATTTCTGACATACTTAACATAAAATTTTGAGCGGCTAATGCCATACTTTTATGAATAATTACTTTTTGATCTGTGAATAAAACCTCTCTATATATGGGCCTAAATAATCCAATAAAAAAAGATAATATCTTCTTATAAACACCAATTAATCCAAGAAAATCGTTATAAATTATTGGCATTAGTTTTTTATAGTAGTTCCTTGATACTTTTCTTCTCCTAGCCACATCTATTCCTTCTTTTTCTTGCTTATCAAACATAGACTCAAGGAAGTTTAAATTCTGTTTTGCACGTTGCTTCCATTTATCTCTTCGGGTAACAAAAACAACCATATTAACTGCAGTTTTTGCTGCATTTTGATTAAAGCATGCTTTGGACAATTTTTTTAATATTTCTTTATCTGTGATATGATAAAATTCCCACAGCTGCATGTTACTGCTATTTGGCGCTAACGTAGCATTTCTGATGCAGTTTTTTATTTTTTCATCATCTAATGGTGTTTCTTTATATTTTCTTACAGATCTTCTGTATTTAATTGCTTCGCTTACAGTTTTTGACATAGCTTATTTTATAATTTTTAATCCTTCTTGCGGTTTGGCAATAATTACTCCTAAATCTAATTTAAAATTTAATTTATACTGTTGTATGATAATTTGTAAAAATTTTTTAGTAAAACTTTTATTTATCAAATTGATTGTACAACCACCAAATCCACCCCCCATCATCCTAGCTCCTAAAATATCTTTATGATTACGAGTTGCTTCAACCAAATAGTCTAATTCTTTACAGCTTACTTCATAGTTATTTTTAAGTCCGTTATGTGATTGATACATTAACTTTCCAAATTGTATTAAATCATTTCTTTCAAGAAGTTCTGCAGATTTAAGAGTCCTTCCGTTTTCTTTTAAAACAAACAACGCTCTATTATAAATTTCTATACTCATTTTATCTTTAGCTAATGAAAGTTCGGTTAATGTAGCTTCTGAAAGATTTAAATAACTTTTACCTACTAACTTATTTATGACTTCAAGTGCTTTTTTGCACTCAAAAACCCTATTGTTGTACTGAGTATTTGCTAGGTTGTGTTTTACATTTGTATTTAATAATAGTAATTCGTAATCTTTTAAATCAAGATCTATATATTTAACTTTTAAGCTACTGCAATTAAGTAAAATAGCTGTATTTTTTCTTGCGTTTAGTATTGTAAATTGATCCATTATACCGCCTAAAACCCCAATATATTTGTGTTCAACATTTCTGCTTAAATCAATAATACCAGAGTTATCTAATTCTATATCATTAAGTTTACATAATCCTTTTATTAAACCACAAACTAGGGCAGAGGATGAGCTAATTCCTGATCCAGAAGGAAGTGTTGATTTTATATCACAATTAAAATTAACCAGATCATTTTTGATTTTTTTTACTTCTTGAACAACACCTAAAACATAATTTTCCCAATGATTTTCACTTTTAATATAATTTTCTTTAACATCAAAATTCATTGAATATCCTAAATCGGTGATTACATTAGATTTATTTTTAGAAATTTCAAAATAAAGATCAACAGACAAATTTATTGCACACGGTAAAACATGCCCACCATTATAATCTGTGTGCTCGCCAATTAAGTTTAATCTTCCTGGTGATTTAATGTGAATTTTATCAGACAATTAATTTAAATTTTCCTTTATCATTTTTCCCTTGTTTGATTCCAGACCGCCAAAATCCATATCTGATATTTTTCTCATCTCGTTTAGAGATAGATTATTTCCGTATTGTTTTTTTAATTCATACAATTCTTGCTTTAATCTTATGGTGAGATCTTTGTGTCTGTCAGAGTAAAATAAATTGTTAAGTTCGTCAGGATCTTCTTTTAAATCGTATAGTTCCCAAACGTCTATATCGTAATAAAAATGTATTAATTTATATCTTTCATTTCTTATTCCATAATGAGGTTGAACATGATGATAAAATGGGTATTCGTAGTAGTGGTAATACATAGATTGTCTCCAGTTTTTATTTTTATTTTTGGAAAGGTTATTAAAGAAACTTTTTCCCTGAATACTTTCAGGAATATCAACACCAGCCATTTCAAGAATTGTGGGAGCAAAATCAATATTGGTAATTATATCTTCATTAATTGTTTTCGGCTTGATTTTTCCAGGGTATTTAATTACAAATGGCATTCTTATAGACTCCTCATACATAAATCTTTTATCAAACCATCCATGTTCACCGATAAAAAAACCTTGATCTGAAGCATAAATAACGATTGTATTTTCCTCAAGATCAGATTGTTTTAAATAATCCATTACTTTTCCAATGTTATCGTCTACCGACCTAATTGTTGCTAAATAATCTTTTATATACTTTTGAAATCTAAGTTTTTTATTCTCTTCTGGAGAGTCATTCTCATCTATCTCAACAATTTCATTTCTTTTAAAACCATAAGCAAGCCATTGTCTTTTTTGATTTTTATTTAAAGAATCAGGAGGTATCATTTTCATATCTTCTCTGCAGAAATAATCCATTGTCATCTCTGTATTTCCGGCTGTCTTTTCTCTTGTTTTGTAATCATCATCAAAAGTGGAAGGATAGGGGAGTTCCTTGTCTTCCCAAAGCTTCTCGTATTTTTTATCAGGTGACCATTCTCTGTGAGGGGCTTTGTATTGAAGAAGTAGACAGAAAGGATCTTCATTATTAGATCTAGATTTTAACCAGTCTAAGGCGAAATTTGTAGTCAAATTTGTAGCATAGCCAGTTTCCTTTTTTTCAATTCCATTATCATTATAAAGGGGATCCCAATAAAATCCTTGTTGTCCTCTTGAAATATGATATTTATAGTAATCAAATCCAACAGGCTCAGAAGCTAAATGCCACTTTCCAACTAATGCGGTATTATATCCATGCTTTTGAAGTTCTTGCGGAAAAGTCCATTGTGTATTATCAAAAACACCTCCTTTGTAATTTTTATAATAACCGTTGATATGATTGTAAGTTCCTGTTAAAATTGATGCTCTACTTGGGCCACAGATTGAATTTGTGGCAAAAGTATTTTTTAAAATTGCTCCATCTTGGGCAATTTTATCAATATTCGGAGTAGGAGCAATATCTTTATATAATCCACCATATGCTGAAATAGCATTCGTTGTGTGATCATCTGAAAGAATAAATATAATATTTGGTTTTTTGGTTAAATTTTTTCTATTTGCTTCATGTAGGTTTAAACCTGATATCATTACAAATAAACCTATAGTATACTTTAGCAAAAAATTCATCTAAATAAAATTTATGACAATTTATACAAAAAAAAATGCCAGATAAAATATTTATCTGGCATTCTTTAATTATTGATTAAATAAATTATCTAACAACTAATTTAGATACTTTACTTTGACCGTTAATTGTAACCTTAACTATGTAGAATCCACTATTAAATGAGCTCACGTCAAGTGTGCTGTTATTAATTGTAGTATCCATTACTTTTCTACCGGTTATTGTGAATACTTCGATCTGTTTTAAACCTTGTACCGGAGAAAGAATTGTAACATAGTTACCGTCCACCGGGTTAGGATAAATTCTCATCTCGAGTATTTCATTTTCTGTTGTAGATAAAGCGTGCTCATCAGTTGTTAACATTGAGTACCAAGAGTTACCTTCAGATCCAATATTTCTAACATATATTGTATTAGCTGATCCATCTAAAATTTGATAAACTTGAGCACCCGTTGATGTGTAGAAACCTAATGCACCTATGGTTGCAAACTCAATAGTATTGTAAGTGCCATCGTTTCCTAGTGAAAATGTATCTGTAAAGTCATCCAGAGGATAGTTAAAGTACTCGCTAAAATCATTATCAGCATCATAAGCATTACTTCCATCAGGATCAAAAGCGGCATCAACTTCAGGTTTTTTACCCATAATTGTTCCATCTTCACCAGTGTCATAAGTAAAGTTTCCATCCTCTGTAAAGAACATAAGATCATCAACCATACCATTATTAACACCCGAATCGTTAGGGAATGCAGCATTGTTGAAGTCTTCGAATGGTTGTGAATTCCACCATTCAGCAGACATTGCTTCGCCTGGACCAACGCCTCTATATCCAGCGACTTCATATTGATATCTCAATCCACCTTCAGAATAGAGATTAAAACTAGCACTACAATCTGCAAAAGGATATGGACAACCTGAATCACAAGTAGTTGTACTATTATCACTACAATTTACTTCAGCATATGTCCATTCACCATTAACTTTATAAGCCCAAGCATCTTCGGTGTCCCAACAATCTTCGGTTTCACATCCAGCACCATCGGTATCAGGATCTGTGCCAATAAATCCATATACTTCAAGACTTGCTCCAGCACTTAATAATTCAATTGCATCATTACCGTTTGCATTAGGGAATCCTGCTTCATAAACAGTAGTGAAAATATTAGAAGCATCCATGTAGTTATTCATTGCATCTATACTTCTCGCAATTAAAATATGGTCACCTGCTGTAGCAGATTCTGCGGGCATTGTGTAAGACCCTGATGAGTTAGGGGTATCATTTCCGTTTGTATATGTATTAAAAGAGTAAATACTCATATCTTCAACATCTTCATTAACATATATATGAAGTGCCTTACCGTTTGTGCCAGCTTCAGGAACCGTAAAATCGATTACACCTTGGATTGTTAATGCACCAGCCGGTTCAGGACAACTACCATCAGTTTCACAACTTCCAAAGCAGTGTAATAAGGTGATATCACCCGTCACTTCAGCTAATATTCTGTCATCATAGTTTGATGGGTCAGCACATGCTAATCCAGAAATATTTTCTTTAGCACCCCAATCACCTGAATTTGCTGGACTGTTTAAGAAAGTATAGTTTCCTGAGGTTCCTTCTTCCATTTGTACTGTAACAACCCATGTACCGTCTCCATCATCATCAGACATTGCGTAAGCTGTAGCTCCACCTAAAATACCACCACCAGCATACATACCGTTTTCACCTACATTGATATTAGAAGTATTTACCGAGAAAGTTACATTATAAATATCTCCTTGCTGAGGACATTCTCCTGTTTCATTTCCAGAACATTCACCAAAACAATGAAGTAAGTTAGTATCACTGGTAAAAGCAGGTATTGTTCTGTCATTATAGTTATTTGTATCCGCACAATCCTGACCAGATAGGTCTTCTTTTGTACCCCAGTCCGCAGCGTCATTTGGGCTATTTAAGAAAATATAATTTCCTCCAATCGCATCAGTACTAAGATTAATTGTGACTTCCCAAACTCCATCTCCGTCATCATCAGACATTGCATATGCAGTTGCTCCACCTAAGATACCACCACCAGCATACATACCGTTTTCACCTACACCACCAATAATGGTAGATGTATTCACCGAAAATGTAACGTTAAAACCTTCACCAGGCGTTTCACCCGCACATAAATTCCAAAAAACAGTTGGTAATACGATGTCTTCAGCAGTAACCGTTAAGCCTCTGTTTGTATAGGTTCCATCAGTAACTGTACATCCTTCTACTACCTCAGAGAATTGTTCTTGATCTGACCATCCGTTGACAGTGAACTTGTACTCATAATCTCCGTCTGCAAGCTCCATTATAACTGTCCATATTCCGTCTCCGTCATCATCTGACATCGGATTACATTCACCACACCATCCGTTAAAGTTTCCGTTTAAGTAAACTGTATCAGATTCCCCCAATCCAGCTGTATAATTACTCATATCTACACTAAATGAAATTTCAGAAGTAGGCGCTGGGTCTGGACATGTCCCGTCTGATTCACAGCTGCCAAAACAATGTTGAATTATCATCGTATCTCCTGTAATTTCAGGTAATATCCTATCATTATAGTTTTCTGGATCTGCACACTCAAGACCTTCTAAATTTTCAGAAGTACCATAGTCACTTGCATCTGCTGGACTATTCAAGAAGGTATAGTTACCAGTTGTTCCTTGATCTAAAGAAACAGTTACTTCCCATGTACCATCAGCGTCATCATCAGACATTTCATGAGCAATAGCTGAATTAAATATACCTCCACCTAAATACATTCCATTATCACCAACTGTTATATTCGCTGTACTCACAGTAAATGTAACCTCAGTTTGTGATGATATACTAAAAGAATGAAATATAGCAAGTAATATTAAGATAGTTTTTTTCATGTTTTGTTT
>CABXCC010000023.1 GCA_902510475.1 uncultured Bacteroidota bacterium
ATTTAGATTGGTTCAAAATAAGGTGTTTGTTAATTTGGATTATTTTTTAATGAATTAATTTTTGTATCCAAACTTTTTTAAAAGATTCGCATTTGATCTCCAGTTTTTGCTAACTTTTACTTGTAATGCAATGTAGATTTTTTTTCCAAAAAACACTTCTAAAGCTTGTCTTGCTTTGGTGCCAATTTTTTTTAAGGCGCTCCCTTTATGGCCAATAATAATCCCTTTTTGTGAATCTCTTTCTACAAAAATCACCGATTTAATTTTAATGATGCTGTCTTCTTCTTTAAAATCTTCAGTTACCACCTCAACCGAATAAGGAATTTCCTTGTTGTAATACAACAATATTTTTTCTCTTAGAATTTCATTTACAAAAAACCGTTCTGGCTTATCAGTCAATTGATCTTTCGGAAAATAAGGAGGTGATTGTGGAATTAACTCAATTAAGTGTTTTAAAACTATATCTATATTAAAATTGTTAAGGGCTGAGATTGGATATATATGAGCCTTTGGATATAATTCCTTCCATAAAATTACTTGGTCTTCTAAATTTTTCTGATCAGAAAGATCGATCTTATTTAATAAAATAAAGATTGGAACATTAGCATTCAATATTTTCTTATGGACTTGATTGTTTTTTATGGATGTTTCTCCTATTTCCAGCATATAAATTATTATGTCAGCATCTTCTAATGCATTTTTAACAAAATCCATCATAGAATCCTGAAGCTCATAGGATGGCTTTAAGATTCCTGGTGTATCTGAAAAAACCAATTGAAAATCTTCTTCATTTACTATACCTAAAATTCTATGTCTTGTAGTTTGAGCTTTAGAAGTTATAATGGAAAATTTTTTCCCCATAAAACGATTCATTAGAGTAGACTTTCCAACATTTGGATTGCCAATAATATTTATAAATCCTGATTTATGCATCTTTCAAAGGTAGTATATTAATTACATAAGATCTAAAAGAAAAGGGCCCCAACCACAGGACCCTTTAAAAAAACAAACTAAAAACCAACTTCTTTGCATGAAGTTATTTCTCAAGAATTATAGACATTTCACTATCTATTTCTTTTACCAGGGTAAGCTCTAATTCCGTGTTCTGCAATATCTAACCCTGCGATTTCTTCTTCTTTTGTGACTCGTAAACCCATTGATTTTTTTAGAATAAAAAAGAAAATAAAAGCAAAAACAACAGCCCAAATTGAAAATGCTAATGAACCTATTACTTGACTAATTAACTGATCAAATCCTCCACCGTTAAAAAGACCTATTCCTGTATCACCCTTAACACCCCAGAGACCAATAACTATTGTACCCCAGATACCAACAACACCATGAACTGAAGATGCTCCAATCGCATCATCAATTCCTAATTTTTTCTCAATAAATTCAATAGAAAAGACAACCAAAACCCCTCCAATTAAACCAGCAAAGAAGGCTCCAGAAGCTTCCATATTTGCAGCGCCTGCAGTGATACTAACAAGTCCAGCAAGTGCACCGTTTAAAGTTTGAATAATATCTGGTTTTCCGTACCAAATCCAAGTGGTTAGTAAAGCTCCAATCGCTCCTGCTGAGGCAGATAAGTTTGTAAGCAAGACAATGGTAGTTGCAGCTACGGTATTATCTCCTCCCCAAGCTAATTGAGATCCTCCGTTAAAGCCAAACCATCCAAACCATAAAGCCATAACTCCTAAAGTAGCCAAGGTCTTATTATGACCTGGGATAGCCTCTACTTTACCTTTAACGTATTTACCTATCCTTGGTCCGACCATATAAGCACCAACCAATGCAGCCCAACCACCAACAGCATGAACAACAGATGAACCTGCAAGATCAATAAATTCGACGGGCATAAAACTAGCACTATTTAACCATCCGTCAGTATTCCACTCCCAGCCTCCTGCTATAGGATATATCAAACCTGTCATGATTATGGCAAATATTCCAAAGACATTATATTTTGTTCTACCTGCAACAGCACCAGAAACAATTGTAGCACAGGTAGCAGCAAACATTGTTTGAAAGAATAAATCGTGTGGTTGAGTTTCGGTAAAAAATCCCGACCATCTGAAAATACCGTTTGAAGTATCTCCATACATTAGAGAATAACCAATAAACCAGTAAATGACCGATCCAACCGAGATAGCCATCATGTTTTTCATTGCAATATTTACGGCATTTTTTGATTGAGTCATACCGGACTCTAGTAAAGTAAACCCTGCATGCATAAAGAATACAAGAAATCCAGCTACGGTGATCCACATTATTGAAAGTTCATTTTCCAGTGAAAGCTGTAATAAATTAACATACATAATTAAAAAGTTTTTAGTTATTTTCTTATTTTGTTATATAATTCGCAAATATAAATAATAATGATAGGATTATTATTAGTAAAATTTATAATTCTTTAAATTTTATGTATTCAACAAAAAAGAGTATTTAAAAATGAGAAAATGAAAAAAAAATAGCTAAAAAAAGAATTTATTAAAATTGAAAAAATCTAAACTGTTGATAATCAGATCTCGTGAGCCCCTTTTGAATTTAAACCGGTTATATAGGAATTAAACTCTAGTTTTTTACCATTGTATATATCATCAAATAATAATTTTAATCTTTTAGCTTCAGAGAGGGATTTTACTAAAGTGAAGATTGAAGGGCCTGAGCCTGAAATAGAACAACAGATTGTATTATTAAGATCAGCAACACTCTTTATTTCGTTAAATGCAGGGACATAATCTGACCTATATTGTTCAACTAAATAATCTTTCAAAGAGATTTTCATAAGTTCAAAGTCTTTCGTGTGTAATGAGTGAATAAATCCACCCAGAGCGCTTAATTGATCAGAAGCAATTTTTAAATCAACTGATTTAGGCAATATTCCCCGTGAGTCAGAGGTTTTTATCTCAATCAATGGATGATGTATGATTGCATATAAATTTTTTGGAACTGGAAGCTTAATTACATTGTAATTTTCTCTATTATTAACTAAAATTGTTCCACCGTGCAAAGCTGAAGCAACGTTATCAGCAGGTGCTGTTTTACTAGAGATAAATTCGCCCTTCATTGCAAATTTTATAAGCTCTTCATGTTTTAGTGGATTTCCTAGAAGTTTATTAATTCCATAAACAGCTCCCACTGCTGAAGCAGCACTACTTCCAATTCCACTTCCAGGCTTAATTTTTTTATTAATTTCTATATCAAAACCTTCGTTGATCTCAAGATGATTCAACAAAGCTTGAGCCGCAACAGAGGCAGTATTTTTGTTGTTTTCTAAAGGGACATTATAACCTTTAATTTCTTTTATATTTATTCCTTTATTAGTAGATTTTGTGATTGTAAGCTCGTCTCCAATCCCGTCTATTGAAAAGCCTAGTATATCAAATCCACAACATAAATTAGAGACCGATGCAGGGGAAAATATTTTAATCTGATTCATAAAAAAAACTTATGATAAAATTAACTTTTATTCTTTTAAAAAACGAGGATAAATATTTATTATTGAGGCTTAACTTAAATTCAATAAAATGAAAAATTTAAACAACTTATTTCTTTCTGTAGTAATATCACTTTTGACTTTTTCGGTAAATGCTCAATCAGTAGATGAGATTATCGAAAATTATTTTGAGAACACTGGTGGTGCAGAAAACTGGGAGAACGTTCAAGGTATGAAAATGAATGCCAGTGTAAATCAAATGGGTATGGAAATACCTATTGAAATGGTACAGCTTAAAGATAAAATGTATACAAAAATTTCAGTTCAAGGTATGGACATTAAACAAGGTGTTTTTGACGGAGAAACTTTATGGTCAACAAATTTCATGTCAATGAAAGCTGAAAAAAATGACCAAGAAGACGTTGATAATGTTAGAAACGAACTTGCCGAGTTTCCTGACCCATTTCTAAATTATAAAGAAAAAGGATTTACAGCTGAGCTTATGGGCACAGAAAGTGTTGAGGGATCAGATGTATTTAAAATAAAACTTACAAAGAAACCAATGGTAATTGACGGAAATGAAGTTCCTAATGTTTCCATTTACTATTTTGATTCAGAAAATTTTGTTCCTATTATGGTTCACGAAGAAGTTATGGACGGGCCTGGAAAAGGAATGATCATGGAATCTAAAATGAGTGATTATCAAGAAGTTGAAGGACTTTACATGCCGTTTTCGATGACTCAAGGAGTAAAGGATCAACCTGGTCAACCCATTACAATAACTTCGATTGAACTAAACCCGACAGTTGATGAAAGTGAATTTGAGTTTCCTGAAACAACTGAGGAAGAAAATAAGTAAAAATTTAAAAATTTAAAATGTTAAATAAATCAACTACTTTACTTAGTGGTATAATGCTATTGTGCTTATCACTGAGTTCGTTTTCGCAAGAAAAAAAGGAAATTAAACTTGAAAATTATTTTGGTGATCTAAAAGCTAGAGAGATTGGGCCTGCAGTGATGAGTGGAAGAATTAGTGACTTAGAAAATCACCCCACTGACCCAATGATCATTTATGCAGGATCTGCTGGGGGTGGTGTTTGGAAGTCAAACGACACTGGGACAACTTTTTATCCAATATTTGATGACCATTGTCAATCAATTGGAGCATTAGAAATAGACCCCAATGACCCAGAAAACACAATATATGTTGGAACTGGTGAACCATGGCCAAGAAACAGTGTTTCGATTGGAGATGGACTTTACAAATCAACAGACGGAGGTAATAACTGGAATAGAATTGGATTAGAGAATTCTGAAAGAATAGCTAATATAATTATCAATCCAGAAAACTCAAATGAAATATATGTTGCAGTTTTAGGTGCATTGTGGTCTGACAATGAAGAAAGAGGAGTATTTAAATCTTTAGATGGAGGAGAAACTTGGGAAAATATTTTGTATCTAAATGAATCAACTGGATGCGCTGATTTAGCCATGGATCCATCGGATCCAAACACCCTGTATGCGTCGATGTGGGAATTTAGAAGAACCGCCTGGTCATTTAATTCAGGAGGAGACAATAGTGCATTGTATAAATCTACAGACGGAGGTGAAAACTGGGATAAAATTCACAATGGATTTCCTGAAGGGAAATTAGGGAGATTAGCAATTGGCGTATCAGAATCTAATCCTAATACCTTGTATACCGTGATTGAAGCTGAAAAAAGCGAGGATAAAGGTCTTTACAGAAGTATTGATGGAGGAAAAAATTGGGAGCAAAAAAACAATGATTTTGGTATAACTGTCAGGCCATTTTATTTCTCCAGAATTGTTGTTGATCCAAGAGACGAAAACACGGTTGTAAAAGCTGGCTTATACGGCTCTATTTCCAAAGATGGAGGAGAGACTTTTGAATCCTTAGGAAATATGCATGCTGATATCCACGATATGGTTTTTGACATAAATAATTCTGATGTTATGTATGTTGGAACTGACGGTGGAGTTTACAGATCTTGGAATAAAGGCGTTACCATGGAGATAGTAGAAAACCTTCCGTTATCTCAGTTTTATCATATTAGTGTTGATAATGAAGAACCTTATAACATATACGGTGGACTTCAAGACAATGGATCTTGGTACGGTCCTTCTTTTGCTGCAGGTGGTATTTCTGCAAAAAACTGGAATCCTGTTGGTCAAGGTGATGGATTTAGAGTTCTTAGACACCCGACTAAAAATATTATTTATTCAGAAATGCAAGGGGCAGAAAACGTATGGAGATATGATGTTGATAATAATTTGGTTAAAACAATTCAACCTTTACCTGTAAAAGGATATGAAGAATACAGATTTAACTGGAATGCACCTATCGAAATAAGTAAAAATAATCCAGACAGAATTTATATTGGAAGTCAATATCTACACAAGTCTGATGACATGGGTAATTCTTGGGATATTATTTCTCCTGATTTAACGACAAATGATAAATCAAAGCAAAACCAAGAAGACTCTGGAGGTTTATCAATGGATAATTCAGGTGCAGAAAATCATACCACAATTTTTACGATTACAGAATCTCCGTTAAATGAAAATATAATTTGGGTAGGTACAGACGACGGAAACATTCAGGTTACAAATGACGGTGGTAAAAACTGGAAAAATGTGATCAAAAATATTGAAGGGGTTCCTAATAATACCTGGGTGTACCATATTGAAGCTAGTACAATAGATCAGAATGTAGCCTATGCAGTCTTTGATGGTCATACATCGGGTGACATGAAGGCATACGCTTATAAGACCAGTGATTTGGGAAAAACGTGGGAAAATATAATTCCCAATAACGATGTAACGGGATTTGTCAGAAACATACAAGTTGACTATGTAAACGAAGATTTGTTGTTTCTAGGAACTGAATTAGGTGTATATATAACCATTAACGGAGGAGAAAATTGGTCAAGATTTAATAAAAATGTGCCACCCGTTGCTGTTCATTACATGGAGCTACAAGAAAAAACAAATGACTTAGTTATGGGAACGCACGGTAGAGGGGTTATAATAATTGATGATATTTCTCCGTTAAGAGAAATAAATGAAAAAAACTTAGACGAAAAACTCTATTTTTTTAGTAATGATGAATTTATAATCCAAGAATACGGAGGATTCTCTGATAGTTTTGGACGTGAAACTCAATTTTTTGGGGCAAACTCATCACTTAGTTGTGAAATTCAATATTTATTACCCAAAAGACATACTTTTGGTAAAATGACTATGGAAATTCAAGACATGGAGGGTAATAAAATTACAACTCTGACACCCGGAAAGTCCAAAGGAATAAATACCGTGTCTTGGGGTTATAATATGAGGGTTCCAAAAATAGCCAAAGCAAAAACTTTAAGTTTTGGAGGATTTACCTCTCCTACTGTTCCTGCAGGAAAATATAAAGTTATCATAAAAAAGGGTAGAGATACTTTTGAAAAAATAATCAATGTATCGTATAAGAATAATGCCGGTCTAAGTTCAGGTGACAGAGAATTTCAATTTGAAACAGTGATGAAATTATTTAATATGACTGAAGACTTAGCTTATACTGTTTACACCATTGATGAAGTTCTAAAAAGCGATTTAATCAACGAAAAAGTAAAATCTAAATTTGATGATTTAAAGAAAAATTTAGTGATTACAACAGGGGATAACTACGTAGGAGCTGCAAAAAAACAGTTGAGAGAAAAAATGGCAGACTTATATTCTAAAGTAGCTTCCAGTTATGATGTACCCTCATCAAATGAGCTGGATAATTTAGCATTAATTGAAAATGAAATGGCTTCTGCAAAAAAAGTTTACAACAAACTATTGAAGAAAGTGGATTTAAGTAATTTAAACTTAAAATCTTATGATGAATTTGTAAACGAGTAAAATAATAAAAGCCTCACTAATTAAGTGGGGTTTTTTTTAAATAAACATCTAGTATTCAAGAAATATTTTCTAATTCCTCAACCAAATTTGTCCATTTTTCTTCAAGATTTTTGAGTTTATTTTGTTGTTGACCGTAAATTTCAAAAAATTCTTTATCCTCAGTTAACTGCTTAAATTTAACAGGGTCAGATAGATCTAAATCTTTATTTTTAAGGTCTTCACTTATTTCATTTATTTCCTTTTCAATATTTCTAATTCTTGTCTTAAGTTTATTGTTTTTTCTCTTTCTATCTTTTTGATCACGATAGGATCCTTTTGAGTTAGTTTTAAGATCTAAGCCATTAATTTGACTATTTTGAGACATTTCCAACTGTTTAAAATTATTTAAATCTTTTTCAGAAAGAAATGTATTAATATCACCATGATATTCTTTGATATTTTTATCCCTAAATTCATAAACCTTTTGGGTTAGACCCTGTAAAAATTCTCTATCATGAGAAACAACAATTAAACTTCCATCATAGTCCATTAAAGCCTGTTTTAAGAGACCTTTTGATGTAATATCCAAATGATTGGTGGGTTCATCCATTACAAGTAAATTATATGGTTTTAATAAAAGCTTACATAATGATACTCTTGCCCTTTCTCCACCTGAAAGAACTTTAATTTTTTTAGTAACATCGTCATTAGTAAATAGAAAGGAACCTAAAATTGTCCTAGGATTTTTAGTAATATTTTCAGAAATAGCATCTTCAATAGTTTCTAAAATTGTTGATTCTTCATCTAGAAAATCAGCCTGATTCTGAGCGTAATACCCCATTTTAACAGAGTGGCCTAAAACAACTTCACCATTGAAATCAATTTCTCCTGCTATAATTTTTGCTAGTGTAGATTTACCCTCTCCATTTTTTCCAACAAAGGCTATTTTTTCACCCTTGACAATTTCTAGATCAATACTTTCTAATACATCAAGGTCATCATAACTTTTAGAGGCTTCATTAATTGTTAAAGATACCTTACCAGAGTGTGGAGCTGGTGGAAAAGTAAATTTCATACTTCCCACATCTTCTTTTTCAACATTAATAATTTCAAGCTTATCTAGCTTTGCAATTAAAGTTTGCGCAAAGGCAGCTTTATTTTTTTTTGCTCTGAATTTATTGATTAATATTTTTGTTTCTGAGATATATTTGTCTTGATTTTTCTTTGCTTGTATTTGCTTTTCGATTCTATCTTTTCTTAACTCTAAATATTTTGAATATTTAGCTTTGTAATCATTTATTTTAGTGAATGATAATTCTATTGTTCTATTAGAAATAGAATCTAAAAATAACCTGTCGTGTGATACAAGCACTATAGCTCCCGTAAATTTTTTTAACCATTGCTCAAGCCAAATAATCGATTCGATATCTAAGTGGTTGGTAGGCTCATCTAAAAGTAAAATATCTGGTTTTTGAAGTAGAATCTTAGCTAGTTCTATTCTCATCCTCCATCCACCGCTAAATTCAGTTGTTTGCCTATCGTAATCATTTGTTGTAAATCCTAAACCGATTAGTACTTGACTTATTTCAGATTGGATGTCATTTCCGCCAAGAATCCTATAACGCTCATCTAAATCATGAAATTCTGAAATTAAATCAAGATACGATTTGGCTTCATAGTCAGATCTTTGATTAATCTCTTTATTTATTATGTCTAAACGATCTTGAATTTTATTTAATTCACTAAATGCTGTTTGAGCTTCTTCAACTATAGTTTTACCATCTTTAAAATCTAAATCCTGGGTCAAGTAACCGAGAATTAAACCATTTGGCATTGATATACTACCATCATTAGGTTTAATGTTTTCTGATAATAAGTTTAAAAGAGTTGATTTACCTGCGCCATTTTTTCCAACTAGTCCAATCTTATCGCCCTTATTTATCCTAAAAGAAATATTTTTAAAAATATCCTGACCACCAAAATAAAGAGATAATTTATTAACAGAAATCATAGACGCAAATTAGCTGTTTTTAAATTATAAATAAATACATTTAACTTAAATAAGGTCAAAAAATAAACAAATACATTATGAAAAAGACTATTCTCCTTATGCTAATTATTTCGTTTTCATGTTCTAAAGATGAAAATATAAACAATGGAAGTAATAATAATGAAAATTCACAGGGAGAAAATAGTATAGATTGTGTTGGAGACTATTCAACTACTGGGATATTGGTTGATATAAATGAAGAAATATACAATGACGATGAATCAGTGAATAATTATAGTAGATATTCATGGTCTTCTGACGGAGTTGATAGAATCTTAAGTGGAAATGGAATCCCAAATCATGAGGTAGGAACTTTTCCAAACAATCATAACCCAAATACTATAAGCGAACAAAATGTAAACAAAAGTTTCACACTTTGCCCAATAATAGTTTACGAAAATGGAATTGAGGCAGGTGGTCCTGGTTCAGCAATTGCTTATGCCCTAAATAGTGTCAAATTTGATCCGGGAACTGCAGGAAGGTGTAATGATGAAGGGGAGTGTTGTTTAGCTCAATGTCAAGGTAATTGGAACATTGAAGCATTAGGGCATGATACTTTCAATTTTGGAGACGATATGAATCATGCTCATGTTCAACCTAGTGGAGCGTATCATTATCATGGTATGCCAGAACTACTTATAGATTTTTTAGGCGATAATCAAAGTATTACAATCGTGGGATGGGCATCCGATGGTTTTCCTATTTATGCAAGATACGGTTATTCAAACGCTAGTGATTCTACTAGTGAAGTTTTAGCATTACAACCAAGTTATAGATTAAAAAATCAAGCAGACACAAATCGACCGAACATTTTAACTTCATTAGCTGGTCCAGGAGGTGGAAATAATCCTAACACACCTATTCCAATGGGTGCATTTACTCAAGATTATGAATATGTTGAGGGATTAGGAGATTTAGATGAATGCAACGGACGATTTGGGGTTACACCTGAATTTCCTGAAGGTATCTATTATTATGTAGTTACTGATGATTTTCCTTTCTTTACAAGATGTTTAAAGGGGGATGTTTAAACCCATTTTTTAAAAATGTAATTAGCTCCTTTTTTGTATTTACCTTAGTTCAGACTTATCATCTGAGCATATAGGGATTTATCAAAGAACTATTGAGTTTCTCCTTGCCTTATGGATAGTTTTATGTGCTTTTGAAATTAAAAAAACAACTACACTATAAAAGTATAACCGTTTTATTTTTTTAGTAGCGAGAAGCACTCAAATATCTAACTTATTGGTTAACGATTTAAAAATTATTTCAAAGCTTAAATATTTTCTAGATGAGTTTTGCTCTATTTATGTTAGTTAAACTTAATTACGTGGTTTAGATATAGCTGAACTGAAAGAGGAGGACATGCTTCTGCTTTAAGAAATAACAACATAAAAAAACAAATTCCACATGTAGATATAAATTATTTATCAATCAAATGACTTATTTTTGCAAATAGAAAAGTGTTAAAATAATTGTTATCATATAAAATGAATCAAATGAAAAATAATAGCAAATACAATTGGAATATGGTTTTCTTCTTAACTATCATTCCTTTAATTGGTATTTTTGGTACCTCTATTTATGTTTATCATAATGGAATTGTTTGGCAAGAACCTATTTTATTACTAATTTTTTGGTTTATTTCTGGGATGGGAATTACTATGGGTTATCATAGACTATTTGCCCATAAGTCTTTTAAAACAAATTCATTTGTTGAATGGATTTTAATGATATTTGGCTCACTTGCTTTTGAAAACACAATTTTGAAATGGGTTTCAGATCACAGAAAACATCATAATTTGTCAGACACGAAAGATGATCCATATTCAATTATGGAAGGTTTTTGGCATGCACATATTGGTTGGATTATAAAAAATACACCAGAAAAGCAATCTAGAATTAAAGGTATTAAAGATATAGAATCAAAACCTGCAATAAAATTTCAAAACAAGTATTATTTTCATATAGGAATCATTGTAGGTTTTATCTTGCCGTTAATTGTAGGACTGATATACAATAGGCCATTAGGAGCAGTTTTATGGGCAGGTTTTTTAAGAGTAACTTTAGTTCACCATGCAACTTTTTTTATTAATTCCCTTTGCCACTTCGTTGGTAATAGACCATATGATTACAAATCATCGGCACGCGATTCTTGGTTTGTTTCTTTATTTACTTTTGGGGAAGGTTACCATAATTATCATCACACATTCCAATGGGATTATAGAAATGGAGTTAAATGGTTTGCTTTTGATCCGAGCAAGTGGATTATTAAATTACTTTCATTTATTGGTATAACTTATGATTTAAGAGAAACAAAAGAATATCTTATTTGGAAAAATCATATTAGTTCTATTAAAGACCAACTTGATGAAAGCTACAATAAATCTACTGAAAATTGTAAGCATTTCTATCAAAACAAAATTGATTTATTGCAAAAAAATATAAACAATATATTTAGTTCTTGGGATGAAATGGAAAAAAAATATAATAATTTAAAAAATACTGATCCAGTGAATTTTAAGAACTTTATAAAGAAATTAAAAACCAATAGAAAAAAATATATGCAAGAACTCAAAGAAATTAAAAGTGTTTTAAACTCTATTAAATTTAATATAAATAAGAATTATTTAAATACAAACCTTATTATCGAGAGTTCTTATAAATAATATTAATAAATTTCTCAACTATAATTAAATAAAAAAAGACCCCAAATTGAGGTCTTTTTTTATTTTGTAGATAACTCTATCGAAATATCGAACCACAACATTACTCGTAGGATATTTTTAAAAACACTATTTTTGATTTACTCAATTACTTTAAAACTCAATGAATAAAAAAGTTACTTTTTTAATCGGAATAATAGGGGTTAGTCTTCTTTTTTCAGCTTTTGTTTTAGGAGGACTTTTGATTGAAAATTATGACATATTCAATCAATACATAAGCGAATCATATGCAATCGATACTAAATATGGAATATATTTAAGAGTTTTTGGTTATGCCCCAGGTGGAGTTATGATTTCTCTTTTTTGTTTTCTTGGACTTAACTATTTTCAACCTAATACACTTTTAAAAATAGGGTTCTATGGAATCGGAATTTTTTACGGATTAGGAACAATATTTACTGGAATTTTCCCTTGCGATAGTGGTTGTAATAGAGAATTAATTGATCCTAGTTTCTCCCAAATAGCTCATAATTTTTCGGCATTATTAATGTATGTGCTAACTCCTTTATTTATGATTTTAATTGGACTCGGGCTAAAAAAATCAACCTATATGAGTTTTTCTATTCAATGCCTTTTATTAGGGATAATTAGCTCTTTTTTTGTAATAACCTTAGGATCAGATTTATCATCTGAATATATTGGAATTTATCAAAGAATTATTGAGTTTCTCTTTATTTTATGGGTAGTTTTGTGTGCTTTTGAAATTAAAAAAAACGGCTACACTTTATAAAAGTATAACCGTTTTATTGTTTTAGTAGCGGGGACTGGACTCGAACCAGCGACCTTCGGGTTATGAGCCCGACGAGCTACCTACTGCTCTACCCCGCGATGTGGTCTACAAATATACGACGGTTTTTAAGATTAACAATAACAAATTAAACAGAAATAAAAAAAGCGCCTATTTTAGAAAGGCGCTTTTTAATAAATTTTAAATTGAAATTATTACCAACTCCACATATCGTGTTCAAAATTTCTAATTTTTTCTTTAATTCTTTCTGATTCTAATAATCTCATAAATGCATTTTCAGAAATATACTGACCTATTTCACGATCTTCATACATGTTTTCCTCTAAGTAGATCATAGTATGAAATCTTCTAGCATTTATTAATTCGTCAAATGACTTTCTTATAGCACTATTACTGTCACTAAAGACATATGAGTCTTTTAGAACGTCTCTGGCGTCAGGGTAATAAACCCAAAACATTTCAGTAGGATTACTTTTTAAAGAAGGATCAGAGATATCTCTATCATCTTTCATGTTTACAACCTGTCTTGCAACTGGGGCAATTGCTAAGGGTCTATATTTTAACTCGGCTATCCTCTTATCAAAATACCAAACTCCTTTAATTTTATAATGATCAACCATGCCATATTCAAATCTATCCGTACTGACATACTTATCTCCAAATTCTTCTTGCAACCAATTTACGATTGTTTTATCCTGTGCATTTTCGTAAGGTTCTAATGCAACATCTTTATCCATGATTTCTCTGGCTACCGCACTTTCCATCCATAAATACCATTCTGTATTATTACTAAATGGATCTCCGTAATCATCGGTGAATCTTTGATATATATTATCAAATTCAGCACCTAATGATAAGTTGTTATCTTCTATAATAGCGGATTTTCCACCGTTATCGATAAGGTAATTAGTACCTTTATTATTTACATAAGTATAAGAAAATGAATTATTTTCTTCTAAGTCATTGTAAGTAATTTTATCGTTAAACTTACCGTCAGAATATATTAATGTAATATCTCCAGATTCAATACCTTTTAAAAGATAATGTATTAGCGGCCTCCTCTCTTTTCCAACCACAGTGGTGTCTGTTGGGTATAAATAAGGAAAATTAACTCTTTGATCTAAATCAATTATCTCCCAAATAACTTTTGAAAACATAATGTCTCTTTCATCTACATAACCGTATTCAAGTTTTTTATCTTCATCCTGTTTAATCTGCTTCTGATCTCTTTTACCAATATCAGCAGGGTCCTGTGCATTCAAAAGATTAACCTGTGCATCTAGCTCGATTGAAAATAATAAAATAAAAAATAAGGGAATTAATTTTAATTTCATAATCATATTAATTAACTATAACAAATGATAAGTCTGTTGCCTCTTTTATTTCAGTAGTAGAGCCAATGGCCCTGGTCTGAATATCGGTTATTGTAACGATCGTGTTGTTTCTGGCTCTTTGAACTAATGATTTGGCTTGACCATCTAATTCATTTCCGGATACAACTTGAGATCCTACACCTGCAACAGTAATTTTAAATCCTCTGACTCTAAGAGGTAAATCAAAATCAAAATCTTCTCCAAAGGTTGCAGTAACAGTCGAACTAGTTAACTCAGATTTTTTCAGAGACTTAGGTTTAGTTCTATCTAAGGTTCCGTATGGAACTGGTAAAGATTTAATTCTAAACGGTATTTTAGAAGTAACTTTCTGTCCAGAAGGTAATGTGCCTGTTACGTTTATAATTACCTGTTTTTTTCCTCTAAGTTGTGGAGGAAGCTGAGAAAGATCAAGTTCATAATCTGAGGAACCTGTTAATTTCTTTTTACGTCCTTTCTCGATAATAGTTTTTCCTTTTTTAAGTCCTGGAGTATTAACTGAAACCTTATTTGCATCAATTCCTGGGAATGAGATAGTAAATGGGTTTGAAACTCCATTGTATACAACATTCATTTTATCTGCTGAAATTGTAGCTTTATTGGGTTTTGGCACAACCTCATAGGATGTACTTACAGGAATAGAAATCAACTCACCCTCTTCCGTAAACTGGAATTCACCCTCAATATTTTTAGTACCTACTCCGCCAGCTGGAAAACTCAGTAATGTTTTACCTTCCTGCATTGATTCATCGTCTAACTCATTACCGTTAATTATTACTTTATCCGCTTTTAACGTTGGGTCATTTTTACCAAGTATAATTCTACCCGTAAAGTTTTCTCCTGCGAAGAAAGAAGATTTGTCCGGGATAACTATTGCATCAAAATTTGTAAGTGAAGCTTCAATTTTCAATTTACCTTCTAGCATTGTTGATAATAGTTGAGCTTCAATATTTTGAAGAGTAGACTGTAAAAGGGATATTTTAGTAATACCAACAATTAGTGGCATCTCCTTGTAGTGGTAATCAAGATATTTTCTAGGTTTACCGTCTTCAGTTTGGATATCACCCGTGCTAAACTTAGTACTAACTTCCTCGGCAATCGAGACAAGCTTAGGATCAGAACTTGCAATTTGCACAAAAGAATCTCTAAACCTGTTCATTTGATCAAGAAACTCTTGACCATCTGGCTTAAGTTCTTCACCATCAAAAAACAGTGTTGTGTAGTATGCTGTATTATCTAGTTTAGAATAATTATTTCTCTGAATTCCTTTTGATTCTGCTAATACAAACGCACCCTCTTTTATACTTTCTAAATAATCATACAATCCCACAGAAATACTTCTAATAGAATCAGCCTTAAGCTTTAAGTCTTGATACTTTGCAGCTTGTTCTATAGCTTTTTCTTCAAGCCCCTGCATAAACTGATTATTTCTTTCTACTAACTCAATAT
>CABXCC010000024.1 GCA_902510475.1 uncultured Bacteroidota bacterium
GTAGTTGAACTAACTCTTTAAATCTTGGTACGTGTGAATGCTTACTTACACCGAATCTTTGTGAACGTCTGAAATACCACTTGTATTTATCATCATACTTAAATTTAGTGTCTGAATCTGCCTCTTTTTTAACCCATATAGGCACGTTTAATGCCTGAAGCCTTGCAGTGAACATATTGACTAATTTAGACACGTTAAAACGCTTTAAAATTAGCTTGTGTGCTTCTGTTACTTTGTTACGAATTATAGGGTTTGTATTATCATCATAACTTGCTGAAAATATTGGGTCATTCTTACGACCTACTAATATCAAACGTGTGTCCTCATCAATACCTATAGCTTTAGCATATGTCAGGAATGTTTTACGTGCATTTTTCATACTCATTCCATATTTTCTTACACGTCTTGTGTGTATTGCCCACCTACTTAAATGCTTCTTATATTCAGCCGTAGGGTTATAATCAAATATCTTTAACTCATCATCTATATCTGCAACAAAGTCCTGTCTATTGTGATGAGTATAAGCCGTCATAAACTTTAATCTTCTTATAAGCCTGTATGTAGTTTCAAAGTCAATATGGATATACATATGCTCATTGTCTGTATGCTCACTCTTAGACCTTAAATGCTCTATAAATAACTCGTTTCTAAATAGCTTTAATAACGTAGGCTCGTCTATCTCAGCTTCTTCCATCTTAACTATGTCCGCAGGATAAAAACCTCTTAAACAGAACGCTAACAACCAAAATCCTACACTTTGTAATTGGGCTACATTCATAGCACCTAATATGGCTTTTTCTATCTGTTCAGGACTACAAGTTTCTATTTGCTTTCGTTTTCTATTTCTGTCTTTTTTACCTCCTCTTGTTAGTTCTTTTGGTCTTTTAGGTATCTCTTGAATTACTCCCTCCTCAAATGCATCTTTTAAGATACTTCCTATAGCTATAGAATAAGACCTGATGCTTGACTTACTCAAACCTCTTGTTTGTAGCTTTTGCAATAACTCAAAAAAGAAATTCCTGTTAATGTCTTTAAACCTCAACTTTCCTTTAATACCCATATGCCCTTTTAGAATGTTTAGCTTTTGTAGATAATCTGTAAAGGTTACGTTTGTCTTTCTCTTTCTAAATATCTCATTTACGTAATCATCTATAAAACTATAATCACTTTGTCCATCCATATAGTTACGAACTTGAGCCAAACTCCATTCATCAGCGTCATACTTGTTTATACAATGCTCTTTCCTGTCTTTATATGCTTTAATCTTTCTGTTGATGATTTGAAACTCAGGATGCTTGTTAGACACCCTACTTTCTGCTTTATCCCAATACTTGACAAATATGTTTAATGGTGTTTGTACATATAGAGGCTTTACATTTCTTCCGTCTGAAACTACTATACGTATGTTTTGCTTTCCGTCCTTTCTAACTCGACTATTTATTTTAAATGAAATTCTCACTCTTGTTTTATTGGTTGTGCCTAACACTTTTATATAATGTGCCTGACAATGTGCCTAACAAATATAGCATTATTATATGCAAAAAAAAAATAAGTTTTAGAAGCGTTAACAGAGTAAAACTCTTAACGTACTTATTTTGTGGAATATTTAATAGGGTAAATTTAGAGGGGAATACATTTGAGCCGTAATCAGATGCACTATTCAGTTATGCTACGAGGCCAATTATCGAGTGCAAAAGTAATTTAAATCTAATGAAAAACTAATTTTTGATAACTTTTCGAATTGTAGTTTGATTATCTTTTTTAAATTTAATTATAAAATATCTTTGGTTTCAATTTTAAACATTGAAGATAATAATATTATGGGTTGCCATTTTTTTGTTCTGCTACAATAAACCGCGTGTTCAGTGCTTTTTGGCTCCATTAACTCATTACTTCGACCCATCTTTATTATTTGTTCCTTGTCAATTGAATTTAATGTTCCTGTTCTTATTGATTTATGTGAATAATCAATAAGGGTAACGGGAACTTTTTTAAATCCTAATTCTTTTAATGCAAAATACCTGTGATGACCATCAATTATCAACATACTTTTATGACAACAAACAATTGATGAAATTATGTAATGGTCTTCATAAGACTTAATAAATTTTACAAGAGAAGTTTTCTTTTTTTCGATAACTTTTTCATGTGGATTTAAAAGCCCAATATCAACCAAATTAACGCCACGGATTAAATTTTTATCAAAATCAATTGAGTACATAAAATAATTTTAGTTAAATATATTAAATCTTTGATAAGTAAAGATTTGTAAATTTATGATATGAAAATTATTTCGATTTATTTATTAATTGCTGGAGGCCTATACCTTTTTACAAAACCTTACAAAAATGAAATTGGTAATATGTTAAAAAAAATGAATTTATCAATTTTTGATGCTTTGTGGTTATCTTATGTTGAAGGAATGGCAATCGGTGGAATAATTATGCTAATTATTTCATAATTTTGTAAAAGAATGGTAATTGAGCAAATTTATACTGGTTGTTTATCTCAGGGGTCTTATTATATCCGCTCTGAAAATGAGGTTGTAATAATTGATCCCCTAAGAGAAACCCAACAATACATTGACAAAGCAAATAATGACAATGCAGAAATAAAATATGTTTTTGAAACCCATTTTCATGCAGATTTTGTTTCTGGTCATATAGACCTTGCTAGAAAAACAGGAGCCAAGATTGTCTACGGACCAAATGCAAACACCGATTACCCTGTTTACAATGCGAAAGATTCTGAAATTTTTTCCTTGGGTAAAATTTCAATAAAAGCAATTCATACACCTGGTCATACCCCTGAATCTACATGCTATCTATTGACTGATGAGAACGGAAAAAATAATGCAATATTTACAGGTGACACATTGTTTATTGGTGATGTTGGAAGACCAGACTTAGCAACCAGCTCTAATATAACAACTGAAGACCTTGCCGGTATTCTTTTTGATTCGTTGAGAAATAAAATAATGCCATTGGAGGATGAGATAATTGTTTACCCTGCACATGGAGCTGGATCATCTTGTGGGAAAAATTTGAGCAAAGAAACATTTAGCACATTAGGTGTTCAAAAAAGAACAAATTATGCATTAAGAAAAGACATGTCCAAAGAAGAGTTTGTAAAAGAGCTACTTGACGGGATGCCTCTTGCCCCTAAGTATTTTAAGGACAATGCCATGATGAATAAATCAGGTTATAATTCTTTTGAAGATGTCATTGAGCAAGGAAATAAATCTCTAAATATTCAGGAGTTCAAAAATTTCCTAATAGATCCTGAAATTATCTTATTAGATGTTAGGCATCAGAAAGATTTTATGCAAAAACATATTCCAAATTCAATATTTATTGGCTTAAACGGAAGTTTTGCCCCCTGGGTAGGATCGATAATTGAAGATACGAATAAGAAAATTTTACTTATTATTCCAGATGGCAAGGAATTAGAAGCGCTAACAAGACTTTCAAGGGTCGGATTTGATAATTGCTTAGGTTATTTAAAGGGTGGTATTAGAGAATGGGAAAATCAAGGAAACCCTATTGCATCAATTGAAACACTTGACTCTAAAAAATTTGTTGATATTCTTAAATTGAATAAAATCAACATCCTAGATGTTAGATCAAATTCAGAATTTGATAATAAGCATATTGAGGGAGCAATTAACTATCCCTTAAGCTCATTACAGAACACATTTAATGAGCTTAAATATGAAGATAATCTCTATGTTCATTGTGCTGGAGGTTACAGATCTGTAATTGCAATTTCTATACTAATGAAGTTAGGCTTTAAAGCAATGATCAACATTACTGAAGGGTTTAACGAAATATTGAAATGTAATTTAAATGAAAATTGTTACAATTCTAATATGGAATTAAATTGTAACAATATTTAGAACTTACCCAATTGTTTTTTTCTGTAAAATCAATAAAATCAAAATTATTTTTTTTCAGTTCAGCATTAACCTGTTCTAAGTCATTTTTATAAAACCCACTGACTATTAAGTGCGTATTTTGAATTGAAATCTTATCAAAGTTTTGAAAGTTATCAATTAGATGATTCAGATTTATATTACATAAAATTAGATCATACTTATTTTGTAAAAGTATTTCTGAGGATGAATGTTGAACATACACTTTCGAACATTTATTTCTTTTTAGATTTTCCAATGAATTTTTATAGCATCTCAAGTCAATATCAACAGCATCAACCCGCTTAGCCCCTTTTTTTTCACTGAGTATAGATAATATTCCTGTACCGGATCCCACATCACAAACATTAAGTCCTGTTAAATCGGAATTTAAAATATGTTCAATCATTAATTGTGTTGTTTCGTGATGGCCAGTCCCAAAACTCATCTCAGGCATGATTACAATTTCATACTCTTTTTTTGAGGCTTTGTGAAATGGTGCTCGAATAACACAATTATCTCCAATTTTTACCTTATCAAAATTCTTTTCCCATTCTTGATTCCAGTTTTTGTCTTGGATTGTTTTAACGGAATAAGTAATATTAAACTCTGAGGATTTTAATAGTTTAATTTTGGAAAGAGTGTTTTTGTTAAAATTTCGTGAATGAATATAGGCTATTAGACCTGAGTCAATTTCTTCAAACATTTCAAATTCTAACAGACTTAGTTCTGCAATTAGAATTTCAACTCCTGGGTAAATTGGGGAAACCTTAAAATTTAACGAAATGAAATTATCCGCCATTAGCTGCTTTAACAATATTGCTAAAATCAGATGAATTAAGAGAAGCTCCTCCGATTAATCCACCATCGACATCCTTTAATGAAAATATTTCCTCGGCATTAGTAGGCTTTACACTGCCACCATATAGAATTTGAACGTTTTCTGAGATTTCAACTCCATAATTAGACTTGATTAAATTTCTAATAAATTCATGCATTTCTTGAATTTGATGAGAATTGGCAGTCATTCCTGTTCCAATAGCCCAAACAGGCTCATAAGCGATTACAACACTTTTAAATTCTTTAGATTCAAGGTGAAAAACTCCATTTGTAAGTTGTGATTTAATTATTTCAAAGTGATTACTGTTGTTTCTATCCGAAAGTTCTTCACCAATGCAAAAGATTATTTTCATCGAATTTTGAACTGCTGAATTAACTTTTTTTGATAAAATCAGATCTGTTTCATTAAAATATTTTCTTCGCTCACTATGACCAATAATTGAGGTTTCAATTCCGATACTCAATAACATTTCAGCTGAAATTTCCCCCGTGTAGGCTCCTTTTTGCTCATGATGTATGTCCTGAGAAACTACTTCAATTTTTGAAGATTCTAATGATGAATTTGCCATATATAAATTTGTAAAACTAGGCGCAATTTTAACATCAACATTTTCAGCTGATATTTCTTTGAGGTCAGAAATCAAGTTTTTTGATTCCACTAAATTCATATTCATTTTCCAATTTCCGGCAACAATTTTTTTTCTTTTCATTCTAATTTAATTTTACTCTTGGGTCTAATTTTACGTAAATAATATCGACAAATATATTGATCAATATAAACATAAATGCTATTACAATCACTGATCCCATAATAACTGGTAAATCCAATAAATTTAACGCATTTACAATCTCTTTTCCAATTCCATTCCAGCCAAATATAAATTCAACAAAGACGGCTCCTGCTAATAAAGATGCAAACCAGCCTGAAATTGCAGTTACTACAGGGTTTAATGAATTTTTTATTGCATGGTTTTTAATTACATGAAATTTTGATAGCCCCTTTGCTTTAGCAGTTCTTATATAATCTTGATTCAAAACATTTAAGAGCTCATTTCTCATAAGCTGGCTTATTACTGCCAAAGGTCTAATACCTAACACCAACGCAGGTAATAACAAGTTTTTTAATTTAAGATGAAAAGACTCTCCATAATCATCTAATTCATAAAGGCTTCCTGACATTTCCAAACCAGTATAATCTTTCAACAGAAAACCAAAAACCCAAGCAAAAATAATTGCGCTAAAAAATGAAGGAATACTCATTCCAATCGTACTTAAAAATTGAATTGATATATCGATGTACGTGTTTTTGTATAATGCAGAAAAAATTCCTAGAAAAATTCCTAGAAAAATAGCAATTGAAATCGCTGAAATTGCAAGAATTACCGTGTTGGGTAATGTTTCAGAAATTATATCAGAAACTTTTTTTCCTTGGTTAACAAAAGACGTTCTTAGATAAGGATATTTTATATTAATCGAGTATTCTGATAATTTAAAAAGCTCAATCCCCGAATAATTCTTTCTGTCAAAAAAAGAATAATCACTTTTGTTTAAAGAATGTATTGAAATCGGAGATAAGTCATTTAAATAATAAAAATATTGTGTACTTATAGGTTTATCAAAGCCGTATTTCTTTTTAACAATACTTAACTGCTCTGAATTTTCATTTTGCCCCAACATCATTTGAGCTGGGTCTCCAGGTAAAACATTGAAAAGAAAAAAAATCACAGTAACGACTCCAAAAAGGGTTAAAAGGGAATAAAAAAATTTATCAAAAATATATTTAATCAATTACTTAAAATTTAAGTCTAGAAAATCGATGTGATGTTTCTTGTCTATAACCATTCCTTTATTTAAAACAATAGCTCCAGGATTAGAACGAACAATAGTTTTTAGAGCTGTTTCATCACATGTATAAAAGTCAAAAAGTACGTTGTTGGTTTTCGTAAAAATATTTCTTTCTTCTACTGATGAAGCGGTAAGGCCAATTACCTTGTAACCCATCTGCCTTGCTTTTTTAGATGAAACAATCATTTTTTGAATCGAATTTTTTGAAAATTTTTGAAGGTTGTACGAAATATAAATTACTAATTTCTCTTCGTTTAATATTTCTAGTGTTAAGTCGTTATTATTAACTTCAATTGTAAAGTCATAAATTAAAGGTTCATACCCTTTTTCAATTAATTCAGTTTCAACTTTAACAAAATCCCCTGAAACGTCTGGATACTCCCCGTTTGTAATGATCGTCTTTTTTTCGTTACCATCCATAAATTCCCAATAGTATTCATAAATATCTTTTGGAGCATCTTCTGGAACTATCATATTCTCCATTAGATTATCTCCAATTTTATAAGCTCTAAAATCTAAAATTGGTAAATGATTTAGAACACGGTACGTAATAAGAATACACGTAATTATTGAAAAGACAATAACATACTTCTCAATTTTTGGCTTCAAAATAGGTTCAATAAAATTTCTTTTGAAATATAAAAATGAGATCATTACTAGCAGAACCACATCTTTTGTGAATGATTCCCACGGAGTAAGTTTGATTGCATCTCCAAAGCAACCACAATCAGTAACTTTATTAAAATATGCTGAGTACCATGTAAGAAAAGTAAAGAAAATAATCATTAAAAGTAAACTCCATATTGTAAGATTTTTCTTGTAACCGATGATTAAAAACACACCAAGAACCACCTCAACAATAACTATAACAATTGCCATTGGCAAAACAGTC
Source organism: uncultured Bacteroidota bacterium (assembly GCA_902510475.1). GTDB lineage: Bacteria > Bacteroidota > Bacteroidia > Flavobacteriales > Flavobacteriaceae > MED-G13. The sequence goes on from CABXCC010000024.1 coordinate 7,488, forward strand.
GGAATTAAAAACTCAATATCAAAAACTGTGGGGCCAAAATATTCTTCCAGTTTAAAAGAAAAACCAACGGGATCATTCAATTTAATTAAACCAGAAAATATAAAAAGGCAACCAACAAAATACCTAAAAATAACGGTTAATAATTTCATCATAATTTTAAGTGAATTAAAGCAAAAACTGCATAGTTGATTATATCTGTATAATTTGCATCTATTCCTTCACTAACGAGCGTGCTGCCTTCATTATCCTCTATTTGCTTGACTCTAAGAAGTTTTTGCAGAATTAAGTCTGTTAGTGAGCTAACTCTCATTTCCCTCCATGCTTCTCCATAATCATGATTTTTATTCATCATCAAATCTCTTGTCTTGTTCATCATCAAATCATAAAACTCAACTGATTCATTTGGAGTTAAATCCGGCACTTCAGCAATTCCTTTTTCAATTTGAATAAGAGCCATAATCGAATAATTTATAATCCCGATAAACTCTTCCGTTTGCCCTTCATTAATCATCTGAACAGAATTTTGTTGAAGGCCTCTGATTCTTTGAGCTTTAATAAAAATCTGATCGGTTAAAGACGAAAGTCTTAATATCCTCCATGCACTTCCATAGTCCTGTAATTTCTTTTCAAAAAGGGATTTACATCTGGAGGTAACATTATCGTATTGCTTCAATGTTTTTTGCACGAATAGTAGTAATTTTTACGTAAATTTCGATTAAATATCTTTAATCATCAAACAAACATCTTTAAATTTTTAAACAACCCTAAATGATAATAAAATCAAAAGAAAAACTATTAGATTTATCAAGTCCAGTAATCATGGGTATTTTAAATGTTACTCCTGACTCTTTTTACGACGGTGGATTTTACGACAATGAGAAAAAAGTACTAAGTCAAGTTAAAAAAATGATTGACCAAGGGGCTCGTATTATAGATGTTGGTGGCTACAGCTCCAGGCCAGGAGCTGATGATATTACTGCTAATCTTGAGTTAGAACGTGTTTTACCAATTGTTAAATTAATTAAAGAAAACTTTCCAGAAGTTTTAATTTCTATTGATACGTTTAGAAGTGAAGTAGCAAAACAATGCGTTAAAAATGGTGCTGACATTGTTAATGATATTTCCGGAGGATCATTAGATTCAAAAATGTTTGAAATAGTAGCAGACTTAGGAGTTCCTTACATTATGATGCACATGAGGGGAAATCCTAGTAATATGATGAATAAAACAGACTACGAAAATGTTATTAATGAAATTGAAGAATATTTTAAGCAAAAAATTGAATTGGCTAAAAGCTTTGGGGTAAATAACATTATTATTGATCCTGGTTTTGGTTTTTCAAAAACAACTGAGCAAAACTTTGATATTTTAAATAATCTAAACTTTCTAAAAAAACTAAACAAACCATTATTAATCGGGGTTTCAAGAAAATCAATGATTTATAAAACTCTTGGGATATCTCCAATTGATTCATTGAATGGCTCTACCGTGCTACATACCATATCATTATTAAAGGGAGCTAAGATCATAAGAACTCACGATGTGAAAGAAGCTAGAGAATGTATTCAGTTAGTAAATGAATTAAAGTCTTAAAATTAATTAATCCTATATTTGTAATAATTATGGACTTTGTAAGCGAAATTCTAAATTTTTCTATAATTGATGTATTAGACATCATTCTTGTAGCCAGCCTTTTATATTATGCTTACAAACTTTTAAAAGGAACAGTAGCTATTAATATTTTTATAGGAATCATTTTAATTTATCTTGTCTGGAGGCTTACCGTATTGTTAGATATGGAATTATTATCTGGTATTATTGGAGGATTTATGAGTGTGGGTATTATAGCATTAATAGTCGTTTTTCAACCTGAAATAAGAAAATTTTTATTAATGGTAGGCTCAACAAATCTTTCAAAAAAAGGTTCTTTTTTAGAAAAAATAAAATTCTTTAAAAATCAAAGGTTAGAAAGAGATACCACCGATATTGAATCTGTTATTTTAGCATGTAAAAACATGAGTGAATCAAAAACAGGTGCCTTAATTATAATTGAAAGAAGTAATAATTTAAATTTTTTAGAAGATTCAGGTGATGAAATGAATATAATGGTGACTCAGCCTATTTTAGAAAGTATTTTTTTTAAAAATAGCCCGTTACATGATGGTGCAATTATTATTTCAAATAATTTTATCAAAGCCACCAGGGTAGTACTTCCCATTAATAATCAATCTAAGATTTCTGTCAAATATGGTTTAAGACATAGAGCTGCTGTAAGCATCACTGAAAAAACAGATGCGGTTGCAATTGTTGTTTCAGAAGAAAACGGAAAGATTTCTTATATTAAAAACGGAAAGTTTATTGAATTTGTTTCTAATGAAAATCTAAAAAAATTAATTGAAAAAGATCTTTCTTAATCTGCAATAAAACTACCTTCTTTTTTCAGCTGAGCATCATAAAGTTTTTTATAGAAACCATCTTTATCAGTTATTAGACCACTATGGGTTCCTTGCTGGACAATTTTCCCTTTGTCCATAACTATTATATTATCAGCTTTCATAATTGTACTTAATCTGTGGGCGATTATAATAGATGTTCTATTTTTAGTTATTTTTTCAATCGCGTTTTGTATTAATAATTCTGAATCTGTATCAATAGAAGATGTTGCTTCGTCTAGAACTAGAATTTGTGGATCTTTTAGGTAAGCTCTCAAAAATGAAATAAGCTGTCTTTGACCGGTAGATATACCTGCTCCTCTTTCCCTCACATTATAATTATAACCTTCTGGAAGACTACTAATAAATTCATCAATTTCAATTTCTTTGGCTGCATTTTTTACCCTCAAGAAAGGGATATCTGTATTTTTAAGAGTGATATTATTTAAAATTGTATCAGAAAAGAGATGGACATCCTGTGAAACAAAACCAATATTTTTTCTCAATGATGATACTTTATATTCCTCGATATTAATGTCATCAATATAAATAGTACCATTATTTAAATTGTAGAATCTGTTTAGCAATTTTATAATTGTCGACTTTCCTGAGCCTGTGGCACCAACAATGGCATTTGTTGTACCAGCCTTAATTTCGAGATTAAGATTTTCAATGACCTTTTCGGTCTCGTTATAAGAAAAATTGACGTTTTCATATCTGATTTTTCCTCTTATAGTGTTAGCTATTTTTTCTCCGTCATCATTAATCGAAGATTCAGTATCTAAAATTTTAAAAACTCTTTCAGCAGCAACCATACCCATTAGCAAAGTATTAAATTTATTTGCAATTTGATATAATGGTCTAAACAACATAGGAATCATCATTATAAATGCGGTTAGTTCACCTAGAGATGCTGTTTTTTCTAATACGGTATTCATTCCTCCATACCAAACAACTAATCCTAAAGTCAGGGAAGAAAATATTTCGGCTACAGGGAAAAATATGGAATTATACCACACTGTTTTTAACCACGCTTTTTTGTGTCTTTCATTAATTTGTTTAAATTTTTCAAACTCAACTTTTTCCCTTGCAAAAAGTTGTAAAACATTAATTCCTGTGACTCTTTCTTGTACAAAAGAATTTAAATTAGCAACCTCATTCCTTACCTCATCAAATGCTGATTTCATATACTTTTGAAAAATTTTTGTAGCTAACAAAATAAAGGGCAAAGAAATAAAAACAATCAAGCTCAATTCCCAATTCATACTTATCATAACAATCGCAACAATCAGCATTTTTAAAATATCACTTAATATCATAAAGAGTCCCTGACCAAAGATATCAGCAATTCTTTCCATATCCGTTACAGTTCTGGTTATTAATATACCAACCGAGGACTTATCATAATATTTCATTTTGAAATTCTGTATATGATTAAATAATTTTACTCTGATATCTTTAACCACTGATTGACCTAATAATCCTGCATTATATATAAAAGAGTAGTTACAAAACACTTCCAATACCAGTAAGAGAATCATTATTAAAATGTATTGAGCAAAGAAATCATAACTATATTGAGTTAAGTTCTCATCAACAATTTTTTCTAACACAACAGGTCTTAATGCACCAAAAACTGACAATCCAATTACAGAGAAAATTGATGATATGAAGACTCTATTGTAAAACCTAACATAGGTTAAAAGTCTTTTAAACAACTTTGTGTTATATACATTAGATTTATTATTGCTCATTTGACAAAAACTGTTTTTGGATATTCAACATTTGATAAAAATAAAGCATGTGCGGGTACAGATGGCCCTGCGTATATTCTATTTGATTTTTTTATAATCTCTGGTAAATTTTTTATTGGTAATTTATCTAGTGAGATATCTAAAATCGTTCCAATTAAAGATCGTACCATATTCCTTAAAAATCTATTGGCACGGATTCTAAAAATGATTTCTGAATCTTTTATTTCGTAATGAAAGTCATAAATATCACAATTATAATTTGTCACATCAGATTTTGTTCTACAAAAAGATTTAAAATTTTTCGTCTTCTTCAAAATATTTACAGCCTCATCTATTTTATTAAAATCTAATTTCTTCGAAAAAAAATATTTTTTATCGTAACTATAAACATCTTTTTTTTGTGTAATATAATATTCATATTCTCTTGAAATTGCATCAAATCTTGCATGTGAATCGGATTTTACCTTATGGATATTTACAATTACAATGTCTTTATTTAAAAAAGCATTTAATTTATAAATTAAATTTTCCAAATTTAGGGTGTCTTCAAAATCAAAATGGGCATACATTTGCTTTGCATGAACACCAGTATCGGTTCTTCCAGCGCCTAATATCTTAATTCTCTGTTTTAATAAAATCTCTAACGAGTCTTCAATAGTTTGCTGTACGCTCATTGCATTGGGTTGATATTGCCAACCATGAAAATTTTTTCCGTTGTATGAAAGTTCAATGAAATATCTCAATCTATTTGTAAGTTTGTAAAACAAATATATACTTAATAATTATACCGAAATTACTTTGAGAAAAATTCTTCTTTTATCAGACACCCATGGTTACCTGGATGAAAAAATTATTAAATATGCAAACTCTGTAGATGAAATATGGCATGCTGGAGATGTTGGTGATATTAAAATAATAGATAAGCTAAAACAGATTAAACCATTCAAAGGTGTTTATGGAAATATTGATGATCACGAAATCAGAAAAGAGTTGCCAATTGATTCAAAATTTTATTGTGAAGATACTTACGTTTGGATAACTCATATCGGAGGTTACCCTTATCGATACAAACAAAGAATTAAAGAGGGATTAAAGAGGGATAAAGTAGATCTTTTTATTTGTGGTCACTCTCACATTTTAAAAATTATTTTTGACAAGAAATATAATCTTCTACATATAAACCCTGGTGCCATAGGAAAGCATGGATTTCATAAAAAAAGAACCATGGTGAGATTTAGTATAAATAAGGATAAAATTGAAGATTTAGAGGTAATAGAATTCAACAGGTAATTATCTGATTCTATTCAGCGAACGAACTAAATCATCATCTTTTTTTATTGAATTCATCGCTAAATATATGAGATAGCTACATACAAATGGGTTTAGGATCGCAGCATACATGAAAAATTCTAACGTTTTAGAAGGCATTATTTCAATTAAATCTTGTAAAACATTGTAAAAATAAAATACCGAAAATAAACACATAAATAAACTCAGCCCAAAGGCTAATCTGGAAAGACTGTGTTGAAGGGGGCGATTACTAAATAATAATATGCTTACTAAGCATAGAATAAAAATAAGTAATGGAATGTATGAAATTATAACAAAAATAAAGTCTGGAATTGTTATTTCAGCAATATTATCCTGAAGAATTAAAAAACCCTTCTTGAACCATTCCATTCCAAAAAACCAATAATTAAAATAAAACAAACTAGATACAAGCAAATATAAAGACTGAATTCTCTGAATCATAATAATTTAATTTTAAATCAAATTTACTAGAATTAAAAAAAAAATTAGGTTGAATTTAAAATAATGTTGTATAATTGTACTGAATTCTTCTATCAGAGAAAAATTTATTAAACTTCAAATCATATTCCCTTATATCAGTTATTCATTTTAGGGAATAATTCTCAAAATAATTAAACAACACAACAATGTTTGAAATATCAAAATTAAAAGAAAAAAAACTTTCTGAATTACAAGAAATTGCAGAAAATTTAAAAATCTCAAAGTTTAAAACTTTAAAAAAATTAGATCTTGTATATAAAATACTTGATCATCAAGCTTCGAACCCAGAAGAAAAGGATAATAATGCTGAAGAAAAAGCAAATAAACCAAAAGCTAAATTCAAAAAAAGAAACAAGCCTAATAGAACTGATGATGTTAAAGAAAATGAAGAAAAAAATACTTCTGAAGATAAAAACATGAAGCCTGAAAAAAAACATCATTCTTCAAAAAGAGAAGGCTATCAAAGAACGCCTAAAACGGAGCCAAACGGAAATAGAGACAAAAGAAATAGATACAAAGAGCCAGATTTTGAATTTGATGCAATTATTGAAAGTGAAGGTGTTCTTGATGTAATGCAAGATGGTTATGGTTTTTTAAGATCATCTGATTATAATTATCTTTCGTCTCCCGATGATATTTATGTTTCACAGTCTCAGATCAGATTGTTTGGGTTAAAAAAAGGAGACACAGTTCTTGGTAATGTAAGACCTCCCAAAGAAGGGGAAAAGTATTTTCCTTTAATTCAGGTAAATAAAATAAATGGACTCGATCCAAAAATTGTTAGAGATAGGGTTTCATTTGAACACCTAACTCCTTTATTTCCTGAAGAAAAATTTAACTTGGCAGATAAAAACAACACAATATCTACAAGAGTTATAGATCTATTCTCACCTATCGGAAAGGGCCAAAGAGGGATGATCGTTTCGCAACCTAAAACAGGTAAAACAATG
>CABXCC010000025.1 GCA_902510475.1 uncultured Bacteroidota bacterium
CTCCCATAATAGCAAACATTGTAATAATCTGATTCGTATCAGCTAAATCATCGAATAATGGGAAATTAGAATTTGTGTAGTATCTTCTTGGTAAACCAGCCATTCCTATAAAATGCATTGGGAAAAATACACCATAAGCTGATATAGCAGTTACCCAAAAATGAATATAGCCTAAATTTTTATTCATCATTTTTCCAAACATAATTGGGAACCAGTGATACATACCAGCTAACATACCATACAGGGCTGAAATACCCATTACTAAATGGAAGTGAGCAACAACAAAATAAGTATCATGTACATTTATGTCTAAGGCGCTATCACCAAGTATAATACCTGTAAGTCCCCCTGTAATAAATGTTGAAACAAAACCAATAGCAAAAAGCATTGGAGGGTTAAACTGTATATTTCCTTTCCATAATGTAGTTATATAATTAAACGCCTTGACTGCCGATGGTATAGCAATTAACAGGGTTGTAAAAGTAAAAACAGATCCAAGGAAAGGATTCATCCCAGTAACAAACATATGATGACCCCAAACAATTGTAGATAAAAAGGCAATAGCAAGGATTGATATAATCATCGCTTTGTATCCAAAAATTGGTTTTCTTGAATGTGTTGAAATGACTTCAGAAGCAATACCAAGTGCTGGTAATAAAACGATATATACCTCTGGATGCCCTAAAAACCAAAATAAATGTTCAAATAAGACTGGTGACCCACCTTGATAATGAAGTACTTCACCTTGAATAAAAATATCTGATAAGAAAAAAGAAGTTCCAAAGCTTCTATCCATAATTAAAAGTAAAGCTGCGGAAAGTAGTACTGGAAATGAAATTACTCCGATAATAGCAGTTACAAAAAATGCCCAGATTGTGAGAGGCATTCTTGTTAATGACATCCCTTTAGTTCTTAAATTAAGAACTGTTACAATATAATTTAGAGACCCCAACAAAGAAGATGCAATAAAGAATGCCATTGAAACCAGCCAAAGAGTCATCCCCAAACCAGAACCAGGTGTGGCTAGCTCTAATGCACTAAGTGGTGGGTAAATAGTCCATCCTGCCGATGCAGGTCCAGCTTCAACAAAAATAGAAATTACCATTATCACTGTTGAAACAAAAAATAACCAGTAAGCAACCATATTTAAAAACCCTGATGCCATGTCTCTAGCTCCAAGCTGTAATGGTATTAATAAATTACTAAAGGTTCCACTCAATCCAGCTGTTAAAACAAAAAAGACCATTATGGTTCCATGCATTGTTACCAGAGCTAAATATATGTCAGCATCCATAACTCCTTCAGGAGCCCATCCTCCAAGCAAAAAATCAAAAATTATATTTGGCTCTTCAGGCCATGCAATTTGCATTCGCATTAATATTGACATTAAAATTCCAATAATTCCCATGAAAAATACCCCGGTGAATAAATATTGTTTAGCAATCATTTTATGATCTTGACTAAAAATATATTTAGTTATAAAGGTTTCTTTATGATGATGTGCGTGATGATTTTTATCAAATTCTATATATTCTGCCATTGTATTAGTTTTGAGCAATTAATGAATTCTTAAATATTGTTTGTTTATTGTACCAGCTTTCAAACTCCTCCTGTGTTTCAACAATAATTTTCATTTGCATATTATAATGAGATTTTCCGCAAATTTTATTACACAGAAGTAAATAATCAAACTCGTAAGGATCAAGAGGTTCTTCTCCTTTTATTGCAAGTTCTTTACTTTTATCTTCTCTAATATTATTGATATTGATAACCTTATCAATCATGGAAGGGTTTTGTCTCATTTCCTCAGTTGTAACAGTTGGTGTAAAAGCAAATTTTGTAACCATTCCAGGAACACAATTCATCTGAGCTCTAAAATGAGGCATGTAAGCAGAATGAAGTACATCTTGAGATCTCATGACAAATAGAACAGGTCTATTTACGGGAAGATGTAACTCAGTTGTAATAACATCATCGGCTGAATATACATCGCTATCGTCAACCCCTAAAATATTAGCTCTATCTATATCAATTAATCTAACATTTGATTTGCCTAATACATTATCGTTACCTGCATATCTTGCCTTCCAGTTAAATTGCTGAGCATATAATTCGACTACCATTGGATCATCATTTTTTTGCATATTCATCACATCTGACCACGTTAACAGTCCATAGGTAATGAAACCTGTTAAAACGATAGCAGGAATGATAGTCCAAAGAAGTTCTAATTTATGATTGTCCGTGTAGAATAAGGCTTTATTATTTTTCTTTCCCTTGTATTTGTAGGCAAAGAAGTATAACAAGAATTGTGTTATTGTTTGAACAATGAAAATCAAAACCATTGTCCAAATCATTAAAGAATCTATCTGCTCTCCATGTTCAGAAGCCGCGTTGGAAATTAGCGGAAACTTTCCATATTTTATAAATGAAAAAATTGTTATTGCATAAATAAAAGCAAGAAAGCCAAGCATTAATTTTGCCTGAGTTTTATTATCCTTATCATTTGCAATTTGTGAATCATCAACTTTAATACCGGAAATAGCTCTTGATAAATCAAAAATCTTGATCATTTGCCATATGGCAATGGTAACAAAAGTTAATATTAATACAATAAATAAAGTCGTCATACTATGCGTTCAAATTTAATAATGAAAGTTTTCACTTTCTTTAATCATTGGGTTTCTCTTAGCTAATAATTCCTCTTTTGATAATGAATAAAAAACAAGCAACAAAAATAAGCCTAAAAATATTAATATGGAACTAAATTCAGCAATTCCAAATCCATATCTGTCGATAACTGTTGCAGGCATAATCATCATATATACATCCATGTAATGACCTATTAAAATGATTACTCCAGCCATGATTATAAAAATTGGAACTCTTTTGTAATCACTATTCATTAATACCAAAAATGGGAAAAGGAAATTTAAGGCAAACATAGTGAAGAATGGAATTGGATACATTTCAATTCTTGTAACAAAATAGGTTACTTCCTCAGGAATATTAGCGTACCATATTAACATAAACTGAGAAAACCATAAGTAAGCCCAAAATACACTAAAACCGAACATGAATTTTGCAAGATCATGTAAATGACTATCATTAACGTATTCTAATAAACCTTTTGATTTAAGATAAATAGTGATTAGAGCGATTACGGTTATTCCACTTACAGCCATACTAGCAAAGACATACCAACCAAAAAGTGTACTAAACCAATGCGGATCAACACTCATAATCCAATCCCATGACATCATGGATTCTGTATACATAAAGAAAACTAGGAATCCTGCAGAAATTTGAAAATTTCTTTTAAAGTTTTTATTGTCACTTGCCTGATCTTGAGCAATAGAAAATTTTCTTGAAAAATATCTATAAAGAGACCAACCACCGATATAAATTAATGCCCTTATTAAAAAAGATGTTTTATTAAGCCATCCTTCTTTTCCTTGAATAATTTCATCATGGGCAACAACTTCAGGATCCATCCATATGAAAATATGTTTATCTCCAACATAAGCAATGAGTATTACGATAAGTGCACCAGGAAGTAAATAATATGTGATGGCCTCCATAACCCGGAATAAAACAGGTGACCACCCAGCTTGAGATGCATATTGAATAGCATAAAATGCTAAAACCCCAAGTGAAATCATCATAAAGAAAAACGCAGCAACATACAAAGCAGCATAAGGTCTATTATGTATTTGATGTAAAACATGTTCGGCATGCTCATCTTCGTGACCATGCGCATCATCAGAATGTCCATTATGATCTCCTTCATGATGTATATCGGTATTATGGTGCTTCTCATTAGAATTTTCCATAGAGTGAACTGTATCAGAATGAGAGCCATGATGTGATTCTTCAGCTAAAAGCTCCTTAACTTGATCTAACGTAAGATGAGACGCTGAATAAGAATAGAACCAACCTAGTGAGCCTATAATTATCAAGGATATAGAAAAGATTTTTAATCTGTTAGATAAGATATACATATTTGATTCTATTTACTTAAGTCTGATTTTAATTTCATTACATAGCTAGTTACCATCCATCTTTCCTTTTCATTCAATTGATTTGCATATGAACCCATTGTATTTTTTCCATAGTAAATGACATGATAGGTGCTTCCATAGGTAATTGCTCTCCCTGGATCTGCATAGCTTGGGATACCAAGAATTTTTTCTCTTTTTACAAGAATTCCTTGACCCGCACCCTTACTTCCATGACATACCCCACAGTATACAGTATATAATTCTTTTGCTTTTAGCATTTCATCTTGATTAAGAATGTAAGGATTTGTTAAATTCTTTTTTGCTGATTCATATCCTTCATTTGTATCTTCATAGTCATATAATGAGTATCCTCTTGGAATTGTGCCTTCTACAGGTAATCTAGCAGACAAATTATCCTCAAATAAATTATTCTCTGAGTATGATTCATAACTTAAAGATTCATACATATTAGGCATATATTCATAATTTGGTGCACCTTTATCACCCCAGCATGACTGCATTAAAACAGCAATTAGAAATAAAATTTTTATATTAAACTTCATGCTAATGTTCTTTAGGTTTTACTTCATTAATTTCTACAGCTCCAGAGTCCTTTAAAAGTTTCTTAAGTGCTGCAACGGGTTTATTAGTGATTATCTCAATTAAGAAATGATCATCTGTAGTTCTTGGATCTGGGTTTTCTGCTTCTTTTAAAGGCCACATTCTACTTCTTAAATAAAATGTTATAACCATAAGGTGGGCAGCATGAAAAATGGTCATTTCGAACATTATTGGTACAAAAGCAGGCATGTTTTCTAAATAACTAAAGCTAGGTTTTCCACCAATATTTTGTGGCCAGTCAGCAATCATAATATAATTCATCATTAATGTGGCAACTGTTATACCGATACATCCATAAATAAAAGCTGCAATAGCAAGTCTAGTAGGTTCTAGTCCCATAACTTTATCTAATCCATGAACAGGGAAAGGAGTATAAATCTCCTCAATATCGTAATGTTTTTCCTTTATCTTCTTTACGGCAGAAAGCAATACATCATCATCATTATATAAAGCATGAAATGTTTTTGTTGATCCCATATTACTTATTAATTTTTTTAATTTTTGATGTCCTTGAATCAGCACCCGTACCGACTAATGATTTGCCACTATCTCTAAGTTTCTTGTATTTTTCACCTGAACTTTTTAATATAGTTTTTACCTCAGCCTGTGCAATTACAGGGAAAGTTCTAGCATATAATAAGAATAGGACAAAGAAAAATCCAATTGTTCCGATAAAAATACTTATATCAATAAATGTAGGAGAAAACATAGTCCATGATGAAGGTAAATAATCTCTATGTAGAGATGTTACAATGATAACAAACCTTTCAAACCACATCCCAATATTAACGACAATAGAAATAAAGAATGAAAACATAATACTTGTTCTTAATTTCTTAAACCACATAAACTGAGGAGAAAAAACATTACAACTCATCATCGCCCAATAAGCCCATGCATACGGTCCAGTTGCTCTATTTAAAAAAGCATACTGTTCGTATTCTACCCCTGAATACCATGCAATAAATAACTCAGTTATATAGGCTACTCCGACAATAGAGCCAGTAATCATAATAACAATATTCATTAACTCTATATGCTGAACAGTAATGTAGTCTTCAAGATCACAAACTTTTCTCATTATTATTAGTAGGGTATTTACCATCGCAAAACCAGAAAAAATTGCTCCTGCAACAAAGTAAGGAGGAAATATTGTAGTGTGCCATCCTGGAATTACTGATGTAGCAAAATCAAAAGATACAATTGTGTGAACAGATAACACAAGTGGTGTAGCAAGACCTGCAAGAACTAACGATACCTCTTCAAACCTCTGCCAATCTTTTGCGCGTCCCGACCATCCAAAACTAAGTATACTATAAATTCTTTTTTGAAAAGGTTTTACAGCTCTATCCCTTATCATCGCAAAATCTGGTAGTAATCCAGTCCACCAGAAAACTAGTGAAACTGACAAGTAGGTAGATATTGCAAATACATCCCATAAAAGTGGTGAATTAAAGTTAACCCAAAGAGAACCAAATCCATTTGGGATAGGCAGCATCCAGTATGCTAGCCATGGTCTACCCATATGAATAATGGGAAATAATCCAGCCTGAATAACTGAAAATATTGTCATGGCCTCAGCAGATCTATTAATCGCCATTCTCCATTTTTGCCTAAACAGTAAAAGAACGGCAGAAATCAAAGTTCCTGCGTGACCAATTCCTACCCACCAGACAAAGTTTGTAATATCCCAGGCCCATCCTACTGTTTTATTTAAGCCCCATACACCAATACCTGTTGAAACAGTATAAATAATACAACCAAGACCCCACAAAAACATAATCAAGGATATAGAAAAAACAATCCACCATTGCTTATTTGCTCGGGTTTCGATAGGCTTTGCAATATCAACCGTCACGTCGTGGTAGGATTTTTCTCCAGCGACTAAAGGTCTTCTAATTGGTGCTTCGTAATGGGATCCCATAATTAATATCTATACTTTATTTTTTGTATTTCTCACTTTTACTTGATAGACAACATTTGGTTTTGTACCAACTGCATCTAGCAAATGATAAGCTCTTTCGTTACCTTTTAATCTTGCAATTTCGCTCCCTTCTTCATTTATATCTCCAAACCTCATTGCTCCACTTGAACACGCAGATGCACAAGCACAGGTATCGTTAAATTCGCCTTTTGAAACTGGTCTTCCTTCCAGTTTAGCTTTTAAGATAACTGCCTGTGTATTTTGAATACAGAAAGAACATTTTTCCATAACCCCTCTTGATCTAACCGTCACATCAGGGTTAATTACCATTCTTCCCAAATCATTATTCATATGATAATCAAATTCATCATTTCCGTTATACAAGAACCAGTTAAATCTTCTAACTTTATAAGGGCAGTTATTGGCACAATATCTTGTTCCAACGCATCTGTTATAAGCCATGTGATTCTGACCTTGTCTTCCATGGCTAGTTGCAGCAACAGGACAAACAGTTTCACAAGGAGCGTGATTACAATGCTGACACATTATTGGTTGGAAAGCAACTTGTGGGTTTTCAGAAGGATTTTCTAGCTCTCCAAAAGAGGATAAAGAACTTCCTAATCCGCTAATGTCATCTTTCTTTTGATCATCACCATAAAATGAATCCTCAGATGAATAATATCTATCAATTCTAAGCCAGTGCATATCACGACTTTTTCTAATTTCAGTCTTTCCTACAACCGGTACATTATTTTCAGCATGACAAGCGATTACACATGCGCCACATCCTGTGCAAGCATTTAAATCAATAGAAAGATTAAAATGGTGCCCAATTGACCTGTCAAACTCTTGCCACAAATCAACATCTGGGGAAGAAACAGGCGTTTCAATATGATTCAATGAAACCATTACTTGGTTATTCCATATTTCAGCACTTTCTGTATTAAATACTTCTAAACTGGTTTCTTTAATTATATCTCCTCTACCCATCAGGGTATTTTGAAGCTGAATACACGCAAATTCATGAATTTCTTCAGTTGATATTATTTCAACTTGTTGAACAGGATTAAAATCCAAATATAGATTATAGGCGTTAACCCCCGTCATCATTTCATTTTTAACCCCTTTAGTTCTTCCGTACCCAAATGCTAAACCAACAGTACCTCTGGCTTGTCCAGGCTGAATAATCACAGGTGCTTTAATCGTTTTTGCTCCGATTTTAACTATAGCATATTTTCCATTTAGCCCTCCGTTAGCATCATTTCTTGACTGATTGAAAAAAGTACTTGGTTCTAAAAATAATCCCAATTCTTTTGCGTCATACTCAGAAATAGTAAGGTAATTATCCCATGTGGCTCTGGTTAGGGGATCTGGGAATTCTTGAAGCCAAGGGTTATTTGCGTGCTGTCCATCACCCATCCCAGTTTTTGGATATAGATTTAATTCATATTTATTTTCATCATGATTTACAATCTTGAAGGTTTGATCATAATGAATAAAATTAGAAGCTCTTGAAATAATTCTATTTTTTGAGAGCTTAGAAGATTTTTTCACAAAGACTCCGTCATGTAATGCTTTTTTCCAAGAAGAGGTGTTTAAAATATTTTGAACCCAATTAGATTTAATATAATCGTGTAGGTTAGATTTTTTATCCGTCCACTTTAATAATAATTCTTCAAATTGTTTTGTATCAAATAAAGTTTTTATAACCGGCTGAGCTAATGAATATTCATTATGAGTTAATTCGTAATCTCCCCAAGATTCTAAATAATGATTTGATGCAGCAACATAATTAGTTTTTGAAGCTGTTTCGTCACTCTTTGTTGAAAAGCATATTGATAAATCTACTTTTTGCAATGCATCCAAAAATTCTTTGGAACTAGATAAAGTGTAGCCAGGGTTCACACCTGACATTATAATTGCTCCAACATTGCCTCTTGACATTGCTTTTATCAAAGAAGTAACATCTTCATCATTACCGTTTCTTTTAAATATTATTTGATGGGGTAAAAATGATTTACTTTTTATTTTTTCATTAATCTCTAGAACGAGAGATTGGTATTTTTCGTCTTTTATCCCTGAAATAATTACAGCTCCTTGTTTACTGGATTTTATTTCAGCAATAGTTTGATTAACTATTTTATTAATCTTGTCAGAAATTGATATATCAGATTTGATATTAATATTATTTGAACCTAACAAAGATTTATATATTTCTAATAAAACAAGTTTTTGTTCATTTAGTTTAAGGGGAATTCTCAGGTCAGCATTTGCACCAGAAAGTGTCATGTTAGATTCAAACTGAATGTGTCTCGACATTTTTCCATTATCAGGTATTCTTCCCTTTGCATAAGAACAATCAAATCCACCACCTTGCCAATCACCCAAGAAATCTGCTCCAATGGAAACAATCAGTTCAGAATTTGAAAAATCATAATTTGCCAAACCACGAGTTCCGTATCTAGACTCAAAAGCATCAAGAGCCCTAGATTCAGAAATTGCATCGTAAATTACGTGTTTAACATTATTATATTTTGCTTTAAAATCTCGAATTAATTTTAAAGTTGACGGACTAGCTAATGTTTGAGTCAGTAAAACAATTTCTTTAGATGTTCTAGATATTTCGTCCAATTTTGCCTTGGTTTCATATTCAAATCCAAACCAAGAAATTGGCATATTAGCTTTTGTAGGTTGAGCCAATCTTGCATTATCATAAAGATCTAATACAGAAGCATGAACTCTTGCATTTGCAGACATCGAGTCAGGGGCCAATTTATTTTTTTCAACTTTAATCGGTCTTCCTTCCCTATTTTTAATAAGAATATTGGCAAAGTCATATCCGTTTCCAATGGTTGTAGCGTAGTAATTAGCTACTCCAGGAATAATTTCTTTGGGCTGAACAACATATGGAATAGACTTTACGACTGGTCCCTCACATGAAGCTAGTGTAGCAGCGGCAGTGCTGAATCCAATATATTTTAAAAAGTCCCTTCTTGATGTGGAACTGTCTGTTAGATTATCCTTATCAGATAAAAATTCATCAACAGGAATTTCTTCTACAAACTCTTTGTTCTGTAACTTGTCAAACACGTCATTATTATCAGAATTTAATTCCGCTAAATTTTTCCAGTATTTTTTATTTTTAGACATATTTTGGTTTAATCTAATTTAATAATGACACTTGCCACATTCTAAACCACCCATCTGAGCAGCTGTTAATTCTTCAACTCCATATTTTTTTGATAATTCTTTGTGAATTCTATCATAATATTCATTGTCTTTAATATTGACATTTGTTTCCCTATGACAATTAATACACCACCCCATAGTAAGAGGAGAATGTTGATACATTATCTCCATTTCTTCTACTGGACCATGACATGTTTGACAGTCAATACCGGCAACAGAAACATGTTGTGAGTGATTAAAATAAGCAAAGTCTGGTAGGTTATGGATTCTTACCCATTTAACTGGATATGTAACACCTGTATACTCCTGAGCTTCATCATCCCAACCAACAGCTTTATATAATTTTTTTATTTCTCCATCGTAAAATTCTTTCGAATATTCTTCGGTAGTTTCTCCGTTATACTCATAAATACTTTTGTGACAATTCATACAAATATTCAAGGAAGGTATTCCTGAATGTTTACTTACTCTTGCAGAGGAATGGCAATAATTACAATCAATTTTATTGTCCCCAGAATGTATTTTATGGGAGTAGTGAATTGGTTGAACAGGCATATACCCTTGATTAACACCAACCTGCATTGTCCATCCGTAAAAGCCATATGCACTGACCAACAGAAAAATTACAGCAGTACAAAGCATCAAAAACTGATTCTCCAAATATGCCTTCCAAATTGGTTTACCTTTTTTCTTTTCTTCAATTTTTACCCCTTTTATTTCAGCAAGATTTTTTAATGTTTTTGCAACCAAGACAAGACCAATGCTTAATAAGAGAAATAAAATAGCAAAAATACCAAGTATGATTTGATCAGATAATCCAAGATCGTTGGATGGTACATTTGAAACTTGGGTAGCAGCAGCTACTGCAATCGGCACTACTTTTTCCTGAGCAGTGTAGGCTAAAATATTATTAATATCAGAATCTGTCAGCTGGGGGTAAGCAGTCATTGCTGACTTGTTATATTCTTCGTAAATCTTATTTGCGTAAGCATCTCCAGATTTTATTAAAGCAGAACTGTTTCTTATCCAGGCATACAACCATTCTCTGTCAAGGCCTTCGTCTTCTAATAGCCTAGTTTCAACATTCCTTAATGCAGGACCAGTCATTTTTCTGTCTAACTTATGACATGAAGCACAGTTGGTGTTAAACAATGCTTTTCCAGCAACTGGATCGCCATCTTGTGCAAAAATTGTTATAGTTGAAGTAAAAAATAGGGCGAGTAAAAGTGGACCAAATATTTTCGTTTTTAGGTTAGATAGTCGGCTAGACTTAAATAATGAAAATTGTCTTCTAAGTTTTTTTTGATCCATTCAGAAATCGCCTGTTAAAAATCAAGTACAAAAATAACATCTAA
>CABXCC010000026.1 GCA_902510475.1 uncultured Bacteroidota bacterium
ATAGTTAGAAGTTAAATAAGTTATTATAAATAGAATAATATATTTGAAAAATTCAAGTGTCCATGCGTTATTCCATTGACTATCATCAGTTTCATTTAATTTTTTAGCTATTAAATAATCTGCTACGCCTGTTTTTGAAATTGATTCTAAAAGAAAAGCATAAATAGCAATTATAGCGAAAATACCAAGTTCTTCAGAATTAAGAAAAACCCCTATGAAATAAAGTTTAATTATTTTAATTAAAAAAAGAAAAGATTGGTATATACCGCCAATACCAATTAGAGTGTCAATTTTTTTCATATTAGTAAATCACTGATTAAATCAAGGGTGACAATATTTTTTTACTCCTTACAATTAATATTTGTATTTCTAATTGACTTAAATTTTGAAATCAATAGGATAGTTAAATATTAAAACACTTTGTATTAATTAAAAAGAGATACCTATTTCTTTTATGAAATTGGCTACAAAGTAAAACCATCATCAACGATAATATTTTGACCATTAACAAAGCTAGACATGTCCGATAGTAAATAAATTAAAGAACCTGAAATATCAGAGGGACTAAGCATTCCTTTATTTAAACAATATTTTTTGTAAGATTTCAAAAAAGATTTTGGTTGATTATCTTCAATTCCGCCCAATGAAATAGTATTAACACGAATATTTGATCCCTTAAAATATTTTGCCATATATTTTGTAAGATGTATTAACCCCGATTTAATAGCTGCATATTCAACCGGAGTTGTCATTTTAGTATTTTCATAAATTTCAAATTTTGGTGCTACTACACCATAAATTGATGAAATATTAATAATATTCCCATATGACTGTGTATAAAAAAATTTTGCAAACTGTTGAGATGTTAAAAAGTATCCTCCAAGATTCAATCCAATATTTTCAATAAAATCATTAAAACTGACATCAAAAAAATGTTGTCCATAGTTTTTATTTCTAGGGTAAGCATTATTTACAAGTGCATCTATTTTAGAATATTTCTTTTTAACAAAAGAAATACAGTTTGTAATGGAATTTTTTGAAGTAATATCTAATTTTATAAAATCAATTCTTTTTGTGTCTAATTCTAAGGAAATTTTCTCTTTAATACTTAATCCTAAATTTTCATTAATGTCTGCTATTATCGCTATACCATTATTTTCAACTATTGATTTTATGAATTCCTGACCAATCAGGCCAGCTCCACCTGTTACAACAACTACCTTATCTTTTAACATAATAACTTAAATTAATTTTTAGAGATTTTTTGATAGGATATTTTACTATCATTTTTAAACGGAAAATTCGATCTATACAATTTTGCCTCCTTCAAGTTTAATGCAAATATTTTAATTTCTCCGATAGACATAACTGGATTTAAATTATTTCCTAAAGGGGAAAAAATATATGAGCTTTCTTCATATTCTAAACCGTTACCATCGGTTCCAGTTCTGTTCACACCAATCATAAAACTTTGATTTTCTATTGCCCTGGCACGAAGAAGAGCCTTCCAATGTAAAACTCTATCTTTTGGCCAATTTGCAATGTTCAATAAAATTAAATTTTGCTTAGATAATATCTGATAAAGATCTGGGAACCTTAAATCAAAACAAATACTCAAACCCCAACCACCGTCCCATGAAAGGCTGATAATCTCATTTCCCGATTTAATAAATTTATCTTCGCCGCTAAATGAGAAAAGGTGAATTTTCTCATAGCTTGCTGAAATATGTCCATTTTTGTTAACAGCTATACAACTATTATATATGTTATTCTCTCTGGATATTAATAGACCAAAAATAATATTGAGATTATATTTTTTCGCTAACTGTTGAAAATACTTTATAGATTCTGAATTTTCTAAATCTTCAGCTAAGTCCAAATTATATACGGAAAAACCTGTCAATGTCATTTCAGGGAAAATTATATATTCTGCATTATTTCCAATGGATTTTATACAATTTTCAACAGAAATCAAATTACTTTGTTTGTCTTCCCAAACTGAATTTAAAGATACAAGAGCTATTTTCATTAGTTGTATTTTCTAAATACTGGTTTTATTACAGGAGATTTAAGGTATTTATCCGACCCGTTTTCTAATGCTTGTTTATATATTGTTAATGCATGTTTAACAGCATCTAAAGTTAGCTTTAGTTCATCATTCTTGTGAGAATAAGATACAGCTATGTAAGGCATGATAACATTTTTTTCTAACATTTCTTGTGCAAATAATGTTCTTAACGCTAAGGACATATTGCCGTTTTTATCCTTTGTAATATAATTTGGAGAACAGGGGTAACCCTCAACATAAAAATGATTATGAATTCCTAAGTTTTTTGAAATTTCATTCATTCCATACATTAGTTTGTTACCGTAATCCCAAAAATGCTCTATTACATTATTTGTTTTTAATATTTCCATTGTCTTAATAAAAGCACCTAATGCGCTCATTTCAGCACCATGAGTTGTGGAAGTTAGAAATACTCTTTCTTTTCCCTCTTCGAGGATACCACCAAGTTTCATAACTTCTCTTTTTCCACCTAAAGCTGCTACAGCTAGGCCATTGGCCATTGCTTTGCCGAATGTACTTAGATCTGGTTCTATTCCAAAATAAGTTTGAGCTCCTTGCATGTGCCATCTAAAACCTGTTATCATTTCGTCCATTATAAATAAAGATGAGTTTTCATGGGCTAAAGAAATTGCTTGATTTAAAAAATTCTTGTGATTGCTGGGACATGAGTTACAAACATTATTTTTATCACATGAACCCAAACATGGACTCAAAGTCGTTGCAGCCTCCATTATAACACATGCAATTTGATCTGGATAATCGTTATAAAGTTTTTTCAATGATTCAATATCATTATAATGAAATCTCAACGTCAGTAATTGTGTTTCCTGAGTAACACCTTTGTTCATAACAGTTGACCCAATAAACCAATCATCAAAAGAAAAAAACGGTTGTTCATAGGGTAATGCAATATACTTTTTTCCTGTGTAAGCTCTGGCTAATTTAACTGCAGCACTGGTAACAGTAGAACCATGTTTTGCAAATTTTACCATTTCAACTGAGGGGATTAATTCACAAAATAATTCTGCAGCCTTTAATTCAGTCAATGATGCTCTGGTTAAATTGTTACCCTTCATTATTTCATCGTTACATGCATCCGCTACTTCCCTATTTGCGTATCCAATATTTACTGAACGCAGTCCCATTCCATAATCTAAATACCTATTTCCTTCAGGGTCATATACATAGGCGCCTTCTCCCCTTACTAGAATTGGGGGGGCGTTAGATGGAAATTGATCATCTCCTCTTGAGTAAGTGTGGCAACCTCCAGGAATTGCATTGTGCAATCTTTTTGAATAATCGTTTTTCATATCAAAATAATTAATTTTCTTGTTCTTTGAGTTTATTGAAATTAGACCAGTAGATATCATCAAGTTGACTATTCAAGTAATGCCAATTATTTTTTCTTATGCTATCAATTAAGGCTTTATCTAAAATAGATAAAACATTAACATTTGATATCACTTTTATAAAAAAATCAGCATCTTGAGGATAATCTAATGTCATTCTCATTTTTCTGATATTTTCAGAATAATTTAGTTGAATAATATCAACCTTGTCTTTATCAAAAATTTTTCCCCAACCGGTTTCCAACTTTTTTGATTCTAAGCCTTTTAAAGAACTTTTTAAAAAGTCTGAATTGTAACCAGTGCTGTTCATTCCTAACGGCAGTCCTTTAGTATATGCCATTTTGGAACCATTCAGCAAGCTTTCCATAACTAATCTTGATGCCTCCGTTGAACATAAAATATCATCTCCATCGACAGATAATATATAATCAATGTCATGCTCAACAGCGCATTCCAAATGGCGTAAGGGAATATTTTCATTAGATCCATAAAATACCTCTACTTCACTTCTATCAAAAAAAGATTCAAATTTTTTATTTTCTTGATTAACAGATGTAGTTATAAATAATTTTAACTCATTATTTTCAATCTCTTTTTTAAAGCCAATTAAAAATCTATTTACAAGGTACCATATCAAAGGCTTATCATTTACTTTTATTAAATGCTTCTCCTCTAATCTAGTTGACCCCAAACGGGCAGTTATAAAGACTCCTGTCATTAAAATTTCTTTATAATATTATTATCGTCAGAGTTTTCAACGGCGTATAATAATTTCAAAACCTTATGATCATGTTCTAAATTATTTGGAAATGAGCTTTCATTATTTACAGCTTTTAAAAAAGATGACATCTCATCTATATACATTTGCTCTGTAATATTCTTATTATAACCCGTTTGAGCAGAGATTGACTCGTATTTTATTTCATCCCAATTATCAAACTCAGGATTATAAATTTTTATCATATTATCGTCCCAATTCCAATATAATTGTTTTTTGTCTCCGTTAATCGTTAATCTTCTTGTAGCGTATCTTGAAACAACATCAACAGACAAATTAAATATGTTACTCTCATAATCCATTAACAAATTGTATGTGTCATCAATAAGTTCTGCTCCACTAATTTGAATTGTATTCTTATATAATCCAACAACTCTTTTTGGAAAACCCAATACCAAGGTTATCCATGTTAATTCAAAAGGAACTATCTCTCTGCCACCACCTGTTTCTTTATTTGAAACATAATATTCACTGACATTCTCGTAGGTGTGCCAATCAGGGAGATATTGGCCTGAATGATATATAAAATTAGAAATAACGCCTAGTTCTCCATTTTTTATGATTTGAGATATTTTTTTTATGGCAGGGTGAAAAAATAAAGTACAAGAGGGTGCTAAGCAAATATCTTTTTCTTTAGATTCTGCTATAATTTCTTCAAAATCAGTATCAATTACACTTGCTTCTATAAATGCCGGAATGGATAAGTCTAATGCTTTTTTCATATAAATATGATGAATATCAGGCGGTAAGGAAATGATAAAAGCATCAATTTTAAAACTCGAAATACCTTCTTCAAAACTATCCACAACTTCAATATTATATTTCTCAAATGCCTCAACTCGCCGATCTTCTCTTAAATCAAATCCAACAATATTATTAATCGCCAAAGCTTTTAAATTTCTAATTCTTCTTTTTCCCATTGAGCCAAGACCCAACACAAGTATATAATTACCCATTAATCTAAATTTATTGTATTGATATCTTCTTTAGCCTTTTTATAATCGTCATGTTTCCCAATGTCTAACCAATAACCTTGGAAAGAATATGTTCTAACTTTTTTATTTAAGGAAATTAATTTTTCAACTAAATCAGTTGCATTAAAAAATAAATCTTTAGGAATCAACTCTAAAACTGATTTTTTTATTAGGTATATACCTCCATTGGAATAGTAAGTGTATGTCGGTTTTTCTCTTAAATTTATAACTTGTCCGTTTACATCTCTTTCAATTACTGCATATGGAATATTTACATTATACGGTATCGAAACAATCGATATTTCAGCATTACTTTCTATAAAATCTAAATAAAATTGTTCATAATCTAGATTAGTTAAAATATCTGAATTTGTAACCAAAATATCCTCATTTTTAAAATCATCTATTTTAGAAATAGCTCCTATAGTACCTAGTGGTTTATTTTCCCATACATAATTAATAGCTATATTACGGTGTTTTCCGGAACCAAAAAAATCTTCAATTTTCTCGCCTAGATAATATACTGAAAACCAAAAATTCTGTATTCCAAATTTAACCAATCTATCAACATTATGTTCCATAATAGTTTTGTCACCTACTGGAAGTAACGGTTTAGGAATATCATTAGTAAACGGTTGTAGTCTTTTTCCCTTTCCACCAGCCATTATAACCGTATCTACTGGTAAATATGATTTTATTAAACGAAAATTAATCACATTAATAACGATTCCACTATCATCAATTACAGGGAAAACTTTATAATTTTTTTTTCTCAAATCAATTATATCTTGAATATCATAATTAGAATTAAGAATAAATTTAGGTTTAGGTTGTATTATTTTTACAACTGGATCATTAATACTTACCCCTTTAAGTAATCCTCTTCTAACATCTCCATCTGTAAGGGATCCCTGCAACTTACCTAAATCATCAATAACAAATAGGATAGCATCCATTGCCAAATCATCTAGAATAAGCAATGCATCTTTAATCTTACTTCCTGAAAGGATTAAATGATCTTTATATTTTCTCATTTTTTTTTTTTAAAATATTTATAATATTTTTCACTACATTTTTTTTGTAGTAAATATTTACTCCTTTAAATGTGCCTTTTTCCAAAGCGGATTTAACTGACAATAAAATAGATGAAGTATTAAAAGCGGTATTTATAATATTATCACTTTGGAGTCTTCCTTTTTGTCTGTCACCTACATTTACAACAAATTTTCCAAAAGAAGCAGCTTCTAAAATTCCACTTGAGGTGTTGCCAAGTAATAACTCTGAAGACTTCATAGCAGAGAAATAATTTTCTTTTCCAAAACTATCCACTAGACTTATGGAATCTGAATATTTTTTCTTCAACATATTTGCAATACCTCTATATTTATTACCCATAATATCAGCATTAGCCAGGGTTATTACTATATGATAGGTTTGACATAATTTCTCAAGGGTTTTAAAAACTATTGAACTATAGAGTTCATTCCTTTCAATTTGAATTGTCTCTGGATGAAAAGTAACCAAAATGAATGGTTTGTCTGGTATTCCAAATTTAGATCTTACATCATTCCAATCCGGTAATATCAAATCTTTAAAAGCATCTAAACTTAGTGCTCCTACATTAAAAACCTTACTTGAATCACCTATAATGTCAATCACCTTATTTCTATAAATATCGGTTGCTACCAAATGAATTTTAGATGCTAATGATATCTGATGACGATAAATATTATCAATTGCTCCTAAGGTAGTTTCACCACCGTGTAAATGCACAAATAATACTCCAAAAGGTATTCCTGCTTGAACAGCGGCACTCATTTCAAAACGATCTCCTAAAGCCAAAACATAATCAAATTGATTTTCTTTCCAATAATTAGAAAATTCGATAATTAATTTTCCATAACCTTTAGAAATATCTTCGGGCATATCATTTACAGGCATTCCGTTTACTTTGTGAATGACTCCAAATCCATCACTTTCAATCTCTTTTATCGTCTCCCCATGTTGTTTTTGCAAATGCATTCCAAAAACAATAATTGATAAGTTAAATGTACTATCTTTTGATAATTTTGAAATTAAAATTTTATAAATACCATAGTCTGCGCGAGAACTTGTTAAAACTCCTATTTTCATATAAAATCTGAATAAAATAATTTATCAAATTTCTTTTTTTCTTCTTTAAGTTTTTTACCAATAATGGTATTCCATTGCATTGGAGATATGCCATCGCCTGGTCTTAATGCAATAATATCGTCCTCAGAAATAATATGACCTTTTGATAAACTTTTATTTAAATGAATACTTTTTCTTGCAATTGCTATATTTTTTAGTTCACTAGTACTCGGTTTTTTTAGTCCATTACCACTTATAGCTTTTTCAATATTCCTAATATATTTGACCATCATTTTCAATTCTTTTGGCTCTAATGAAGCTTTATGGTCTGGACCTGGAAGATTTCTGTCAAGAGTAAAATGTTTTTCTATAATTTTTGCTCCAAGACTAACAGCAGCAATTGGCACTTCATAACCTAATGTATGATCAGAATAGCCAATATTTACATTAAACTCTTTTTGAATATGCAGCATTGCCTTTAAATTGACATCTTTCATTGGAGTAGGATATTCAGTATTGCAATGGAGAATTGTTATGTTTTCTTTTTTTACTCCAAATTTTAAAAGAATATCAAGTGCGTTTTTAATTTCTTCCATGTTAGACATTCCTGTCGATAAAACTACCTTTGAAAATAATTGGGCAACTTTTTTTAAATATGGATAATTAGTAATTTCACCCGAGGGAATCTTAGCTAACTTAATTCCAATCTCGTGAAGGAATTCTAAACTATCCAAATCAAAGCCAGTTGATAAAAATTTAACCCCTTTCTCATTGCAATATTTTATTAAATGATGATGAGAATCTTTGTCAAGTTCTAACTTTTTTAACATCTCGTATTGAGTATCTAAATTATTAGTATTTTCATATTGATAAATGGCTCTTTTAGCATGCTTAGTAACAATTTTATTCGCTTTAAAAGTTTGAAATTTTACATAGTCAACTTTGGCATCTGATGCTATATCGATTAATCTCTCAGCAATCTTAATATCACCATTATGGTTAACTCCTGCTTCTGCAATTATTATTGTTTTACTCAAGATTTAATAAATTTTCCAGCGCTGATAACACTGTTCTCTTTAATTGAAATATTATTTGAAATTGTAGAATTACTTCCAATGAAACTTCCACTTCCGATTTCACTATTACCATTTATAACAGCGCAGGTAGATATATGACAATAGTCGCCAATTAAAACATCATGCTCAATATTAGACATTGTATTTATAATACAATTCTTTCCAATTTTAGCTTTAGCATTTACAACTGCGTAGTTCATAATAACTGTTCCTAATCCAATTTTGGCATGTTTTGAAACATAAGCCAAAGGGGATATAATAGTTGCAATTTTGGCGTTATTTTTTGTTAAAACTTTTGATATTTTTTTTCTTGGACAGTTATTTTTAATTTGTCCAACAGTGATTAAAAAGTATGTATTTTTATGTACTAGTTCAGGGATTAAATCATCACCCCCTAAAATTTTATAACCTAAAATATTTTTTTCTTCGCTGTTTGAATCCAAGATTCCAATAATGTTAAATTCATTTCCGTTTTCAATAATATCGATTACTGAAATACAATGACCTCCACCACCAATTAATACTATGTTTGGTTTTATATTACTCATAATATAACACTACTAGGAATGTTAACAATCCTTGATTCTAAAAATCTTGTATTAAATAATTTATCTTTTTGACAATCTTTATACATTGCTAATTTGTTCATCAATTGCCAAATTGGTCTAGTCATTACATGAGCTTTATTTGTTACTTTTAAAAATAAATCACGCTCTTTTTTATTCTCAAGTTCAATACACATTAACCAATAATTTGCTTTTGTGTCGCTGGTTTCTGTTCTAAAATTCATTCCTTTTTTCTTGAAAAAAACTTGATATTCTTTTGCTAAATTTCTTTTACTTTCTAGAAAATGAGATAACTGCTCTAATTGTGCACAAGCCAAAGCAGCATTTATATTAGGCATTCTAAAATTATATCCTAATTCGTTGTGAACATATTCATAAGGGTGTGGTTCTTTAGCTGTAGTTGTTAAGAATTTTGCTCTTTCTCCAATTTGAGTATTATTTGTTGTAATAGCTCCACCTCCTCCTGATGTAGCAATTTTATTTCCGTTAAATGAAAATACTCCGACTTCTCCGTAACTGCCTGTAGGTTTATTTTTATACTCACTACCTAGTGATTCTGCTGCGTCTTCAACAATTGGAATTTTCCAAGAATTACAAACTTTAATAAGTTCATCTAAATGTACCGGAAATCCAAAGGTATGCATTGGCAGGCAAGCTGATATTTTTCGACCAGTACTTTTATTGTAACATCCATCTTCTCTAAGCTCACCAAATTCCTCTAAAAAATCATTAACTGCCCTAGGAGATAAACCCATTGTATCTAAATCTACATCAATAAAAATCGGGTGTGCATTATTATATGCAATTGCATTTACAGTTGCCACAAAAGTTAATGCTTGAGTGATAACTTCATTGTCTTTTTCGACTCCGACTAGTCTTAGAGCTACTTGCAATCCAGCTGTGCCGTTCACAACAGCTACTGTTTTTTTTGTTTTAGTAATTAAGCTCATAAATTCTTCAAACTTATCTACAAAAGGACCAACACTGGAAACATAAGTCGAATCAATACAGCTTTCTAAATATTTTTTTTCGTTTCCATTGAAACAAGGAATATGAAGAGGAATGAATTCATTAGTGTCAAATCTATCCTTAAAAAAAGAAATTAATTCATTATACATTTTTTAC
>CABXCC010000027.1 GCA_902510475.1 uncultured Bacteroidota bacterium
TACCAAAGCATTGTCTGTATCGTTTGTAACAACAAACGACGGAATGTCTCCGCTACCACTAGCTTCTAAATCTTCTCCAATAGCCGTGTTATCAATCGTCCATGAATACGTAGTGGTACCGTCAGTATTAACGGTTGTAAACTCAATCTCATCTGTCGTTTCTCCAACACATAAAACCTGACTTGTCACTGGTTCAACCTGAGCTTCAGGATTTACCGTAATGGTAAAGGTTTCAGGATCACCAATACATGTAGCGACTCCACCATCATCCAAATAAGTGGGTGTAACCTCTATAGTTGCTACCAAAGCATTGGTTGTATCATTTGTAACAACAAACGAAGGAATATTTCCATCACCACTAGCATCTAAATCTTCTCCGATATCCGTGTTATCAATCGTCCATGCATACGTAGTCGTACCGTCTGTGCTGGTAGTTTCAAATACAATGTCTCCTGTCGATTCACCAACACATAGGACCATACTAGTAACTTCTTCTACCTGGGGCTCTGGATTTACCCTGACAACAACATCAAAAGGATCACCTACACACTCATCATAGGTTGGTGTAACCGTGTATGTAATAATTGAAACACTATCAATTGTATTAAAAAGTGTTTGACTGATATTTGATTGGTTAGATGCAGCAGCCCCACCGCTTATTGCACCAACAGGGTCACTCACAGGTTCTGGCCATGAATAAGTTGTCCCATCAGGAATAACTTCAGTTTCTAAATCTTCAATTGGTGATACAACAAATGTTTCACCAGTGCATATTACAATGTTTTCATCTAAAACGACCGGGTTTGAATACACAATTATTTTGTAATTAAATGGATCCCCTGTACATCCATCAGCAATAGGTGTAACACTATAATTAAGCTCCTGGATATCTGTTGAAATATTCAAAATTTCTTGAGCAGGAATAAAGTTTGTAGTTCCACTTTCAATGTATCCAGTTAAATTTTCGTTTTCAGTAGATATCCAAGAAAAAGTTGTGTTTTCAGTGTCAGATATTAAATTTACTTGTGATAATTCACTCCCAGAACAAATCTCTTCTTCATTAACTAAATTCGTTATTATTGGTTGTTGATTTAAGATAATCTCAATGGTATCAGAATCTGAATTGTCACAATTAGAACCAACTGTAACAGTGATATCATAGGTTTTGAATGAATTTAATTGAATGGTCGGGAATTGATCATCACTTTCTGTTCCATTTACAAAATCATAATCACTACTATCAACGTCTGTTCCAGTGACAGTCCAAGAATATCCAGTGGGAGTGCTAAAACCATCGGAATAAGTTGGTATCAATTCATTAGCAAAATCAATCGAATAAGAGGATGTTGAGCAATAAGAAATTGAATCTAACTCAATATTAACAGTTGGATTACCAAAAACATTAAATGTCTCGCTATGAAAATCAGATCCACATTCGGTTGTTACCGTTAGAGTTACTGTGTAGCTACCCAACTCCGTGAAACGAATTATTGGATTTTGACTTTCAAGCGTTGTAGGATTACCTTCTGAATCATCTAACAAAACATATCCTGAATCAGGCGATACACTCCAAACGTGGGTTGGTGTCTCGTCCGGAAGTTCAAAATCACAAGGAACAGATGTAATATTTGAATCATCTAACAGGCTTATTGCATCATCAATACATACATCTCCTATGGCAGTGAAATCTGCAACAGGTGTGTCTTCTATATTAATAGTACCAGTAAATTGAGATTCTTCCAGACAAGCTGCGGGATTCACTGAAATTAATTTAATATCCCAACACCCCACCTCATCCACATCTGCAGCAGGTATTATTAAATTTTCTCCAACCACCCATGAACTATTGAACAAGGAAACGGGTAAGAAATCTGTAAAACTTGGCTTTTTATATTGCCATGAATAATTAACTTGTCCATCACAATCACCTGTAGCTGTCGGATAAGATCCTGCGATTGTTGTATTAATCACCTCAATATCCTCGGAACTACATTGTTCCAGTGCTAGGTCAAACTGCGATTGAGGTGCCTCAGCAGTCGCGATATCTTTCGATGAGCCCAAACCGTTTTGACTGTAATTATCACATTGCGCACTAATACCTTTGTTAAATAACTTAAAAGATACTGAATAACTAGTTCCGCCGCTATTGGTACATGATGCCTGTTGAAAAGCATGTGTAATAGGATTTACGGGATCGCTATACAGTTGTAATAATTCTGCTTGAGTCAGAACAAGATCTTCTGAACCATCTCCAAAACTAATAATGTAGTAAGAACCCATAGAGTTGCTACCAGTTCCTAAGTCTCCTACATCAATATTAAAGGTTACTTCGGTGCCAACACAAACCGTTTCCGAAGATGCATTTCCAAAAATAGTAGCGCTTGTATGAAACACAAATGCCGAACTAAAAAAAGTTGAAAAACCAGCAGGTGAAGTTTCCTTAACCTCAATATTATAGGTGCCAACAGAAAGGGTCTCAGGAAGCTGAAAAACAGCTCCAGCAACGGGAGTCAATATTACAGCACTACCATCCGATAGATCTATTAAAGTAACTTCTATTGTATTTTGAGCACTAGTTGGAGAAACAGTGAAAAACTTATTACTACTTGGCATATCTCCTGTAACCGAATTATAGTTCTGATTATAGGAACCAAAAAAAGGATTTACAAGATTAGAACCATCATTCAAACATTCAGTATAACTCGAATTTGCTGAAATGTTTGTTTCAAATGAAGGGGTAGAATTAGTTGTTGTGTTGTTAACGGTAAAAAAATCTGTTTCCTGAACAGAAACAGGCTGAGTTGATCTAATTCTTAATTTATACTGACCTGAAATCAAATCAACGGGAAGAACTCCATTCATCAGGGAAGTGTAAAAATCATGTGCTGTATTAAGCTCCGTTGGAGTTGAAAAGTCACCTCCAGGTGCTGAAATTTCTAGAATAAAACTATTATTATTCGAATCTTGCAGATTAGAAATATTTTCAAAAGCAAATATTCCTGTGGGATTAAGATGTACCGAAACACCAGATCCTGGATTGTAATCGGCAGAAGAATCAAAAGAGACAATATTGATATTTTGCCCAATTGAAGATGAAAAAATAAATAAGAAAATAATCTTTAAAATTCCTTTCATACCATTATAAACGTATGACAAAATAAAAAATTATTTTAAATAAGAGAGTCTAATGCACCAGTATAATCGCTTTTAGCTGAAACTCCTACCTTTCTATCAACTAATTCTCCATGTTTGAAAATAAGAACGGTCGGGATATTTCTTACTCCAAATTGAGCAGCATATTGCTGATGAGAGTCTATATCAACTTTTCCAACTACAGCTTTTCCTTCGTATTCATCACTGATTTCATCAATGATTGGACCTACCATTCTGCATGGACCACACCATGCAGCCCAAAAATCAACTAACACAGGTTTGTCACTTTTTAAAACTGTTTCTTCAAAGTTATTGTCTGTTATCTCTAATGCCATAATTTTTAAAATTTTATCAAAAATAACTAAATAATCTAATTAAGCTTATAAAAAATATTATTATGTTCAAGCATATTTAACAGTGTTGAGGAGATATCAACCTTTTGCTTTTCACTGTCTAATTCAACCATGATTTTTTCATCATCATCGTACACAACAAAACCTAAATTATGTTTGCCCTCATGTTTACCAAGTAAAGTTTTAATTGTTTTAATTTTTTCTTCGTTAACATCCTCTAATTTTAATTGAATTGAGATTTTTTTAGCAAATGTTTTGACCACATCCTGTAATAATTTAAAATTACTGTACTGAATTCTTGGCTCTCCTCTTACACCTGTCTCTTTATTAAGCCACCCGTCTACGATTTTAGTTTTTATATATAAAAAATTATTCAAGTTTAAAAAATGTTTAAATCTCAAATATTCTTCACCAAAAATTCTAAAATTATAAGAGTCGACATAATCCTCAAGTATGAAAAATGCCCATCCTTTACCCTGTCTACTAATTCTATGTTCGACTTCGGTTATCACTCCAGCTACTGTAATTTCTTTATTAATAAATTCTTTTGGTGACTTAAAGACACTTACATCGCCGTTACAAAAGGATTCCATTTCAACTCTAAAATCGTCCAAGGGATGGCCTGAAATATAGATACCAACAACCTCTTTTTCCTTTGTTAACTTTTCTATTGTTGGCCAAGGATCAACATCTGGAATTATGGGGTTTGATATTTGCATATCATTTGTGCCAGCGAATAAACTAACCTGAGATGAATTTTTATTCTCCTGAAATTTGTTTCCGTGTCTTAAAATTTTTTCGATAAATGTAATTCCATCTCCATTGTCGTAAAAATATTGAGCTCTACTTATATCAAAAGAATCAAAAGCTCCAGCAGCGGTCAATCCGTCAAAGGCTTTTTTATTTGCAGCTCTCAAATCTACCCTTTGTGATAGATCAAAAATTGATTTATATGATCCGTTAGCTTTTCTCTCGTCTACAATTGCTTTAACAGCAGATGCACCAACGCCTTTAATTGCACCCATACCAAATCTGATGGCATTGTCTTTATTAACTGAGAATTTAAAGTATGACTCGTTTAGATCAGGGCCTAAAACTTCAAGCTTCATTCGTTTACATTCACCCATAAAAAAGGTAATATTTTTGATATCCTTCATATTATTAGACAGAACCGAAGCCATATATTCAGCAGGGTAATTTGCCTTTAAATAAGCTGTTTGATAAGCTATCCAAGCATAACAAGTTGAATGTGATTTATTGAAAGCATAACTAGCAAAGGCTTCCCAGTCTTTCCATATCTTCTCAACCTTCTCAGTTTTAAATCCTTTTTTTTCAGAATTTTTTAAAAACTTAGGCTTCATCTTATCCAAAACATCTTTCTGCTTTTTTCCCATAGCCTTTCTTAAAATATCGGCTTCACCTTTAGAAAAGTCTCCAATCTTTTGAGAAAGTAGCATCACTTGTTCCTGGTAAACGGTTATTCCGTATGTATCTTTTAGAAATTCTTCCATTTCCGGTAAATCATACACAATTTTTTCTTCTCCATGTTTTCGTTTGATAAAACTTGGTATGTATTCCATCGGACCTGGACGATATAAAGCATTCATAGCAATCAAATCATGGAATACTGTTGGCTTAAGATCTTTTAAATGTTTTTGCATTCCTGGCGATTCGTATTGAAATATCCCAACAGTTTCACCTTTCTGAAATAATTCAAAAGTTTTTTCATCATCAATTGGAAAATTATCTGGATCTAATTCAATATCATATTTAGCCTTAACAATTTTTACAGTGTCTTTGATTAGTGTCAGAGTTTTTAATCCAAGAAAATCCATTTTTAATAAACCTGCTTGCTCAACAACTGCGTTATCAAATTGTGTTACGTATAAATCAGAATCTTTAGCAGTTGCAATTGGAACAAAATTTTTGATATCGTCTGGCGTAATGATAACACCACATGCATGTATTCCCGTATTTCTCAAGGACCCCTCTAACAACCTAGCCTGCTTAATTGTTTCAGACTCTAAATTATCAGACTGAGAAATACTTAGTAGTTGATTAATTTTATCTAAATCATCTGCTCTAAATTTTTTTCTTAACTCTTTGTGATCAGTTTCAAAAATGGAACTTAGTTTGGTCATATTAGGAACCAACTTCGCAATTCTGTCTGCATCACCAAGCGGTAAATCAAGAACCCTAGCAGTATCTCTGATTGATGATTTTGCTGCCATTGTTCCGTAGGTTATTATTTGAGCAACCTGATTTTCTCCATATTTTTCAATTACGTAGCTTATAACCTTGTTTCTGCCTACATCATCAAAATCGATATCTATATCAGGCATACTGATTCTGTCCGGATTTAAAAATCTTTCAAAAAGTAAATCATATTTTATAGGATCTATATTTGTGATCCACAGACAATAAGCTACAACAGATCCGGCAGCTGACCCTCTACCAGGACCAACAGAAACTTTCATTTCTCTTGCTTTTCTAATAAAATCCTCGACAATCAAAAAATAACCTGGATAGCCGGTATTTTTAATAGTTTCTAACTCAAATTCAATCCTGTCTTTTAGACTATCATTAATTTTTCCATATCTTTTATCAGCACCTAAAAAGGTTAAATGTCTGAGGTATTTATTTTCTCCTCTTTTACCTCCATCATTATTATCTTCAGGTTCAATAAATTCATTAGGTATTTCAAACTTTGGTAATAATACATCGTTATTCAAATCAAAACTCTGAACTTTTGATACAACTTCATTAGTATTAAATATAGCTGATGGAATATCTAGGAAAATTGACTTCATTTCTTCAGAGGATTTAAAATAATATTGGTTATTTGGTAATCCATATCTAAAACCTCTTCCTCGTCCCTTTGGAGTTGAAAGTTTTTCACCATCCTTCACACACAATAATATATCGTGAGCATCAGCACTTTCGCTATCCAAGTAAAAGGTATTATTTGTGGCTATTAATTTAATTTCATGCTTTTCAGAAAATTCTATGAGAATTTTATTTACGGTATCTTCATCCTCTTGATTATGCCTATTCAGTTCGATGTAAAAATCATCAGAAAAATTTTCTTTCCACCACAATAAAGATTCTTCGGCTTCTTTTTTACCAGTTGTTAGAATTTTATTGGAAATTTCCCCATACAAATTTCCTGAAAGAACAATCAAATCATCTTTATAATCAAGAATTAAGTTTTTATCGACACGCGGCACATAATAAAACCCCTTTGTATATGCTAAAGATGAAAGTGTTGATAAATTATTATATCCGTTTTTATTTTTTGCAAGAAATACTACCTGGTAACCATTGTCTCTGAAATTTTTATTTAAATGATCTTCACACACATTTAAAACACAACCAACTATTGGCTTTATAAAAGTATTTTTTTCATGATTCTTATCGTTAAGCTCTTTTATTTGCTTATTTTTTTTCTTTACTGCGTCAACAAATCTAAATGCGCCCATCATGTTACCTAGATCTGTAATCGCAACAGCCTTCATTTTCATTTCGCTAGCCTTGTCTACTAAATCTTTAATCTTAATAGTAGACTGCAACATCGAAAATTGACTGTGATTGTGTAAATGTGTGAAATCACAGTCAGACAGGTCTGTTTCAGAAATTTTAGACTCGATGTTATGTTTATCAGCTGATAGTTGAGTTAACTCTTTTTTTAAATTTTCAGATTTTTTCTTTAGATTTTGATGCTTTAAACCTATTTTTTGAATTATATCAGTATTGTTATCGGAAAATTTATTGAAGTATTCATCATCTGCGTGAAGCTCCTCTCTCTTGTAGTTTTTTAATCTAATTAATTCCAAAAAACATCTAGCAGTAGCTTCAACATCTGCGGTTGCATTGTGAGCTTCTTGAAAAGGGCTTGAAAATAAAAATTCATGTAATTCTGTCAAAGTTGGCAATTTGAACTTACCTCCCCTTCCACCAGGAAGCTTACACAAAAAAGCGGTAGACTCAGTACATGTATCTAATATATCCGTCAGCTCAATATTAGAAGAAATATTTTTTCTGTAGAACTCACAACCAATAACGTTTAGATCAAAGTTTACATTATGACCAACAATAAATTTTGATTTAGAAATAGACAGATTAAACTTCTTTAAAACTGTTTCTAAATTATGTCCTTCTTTTTCTGCAAGCTGAGTAGAAATTCCATGAATTTTTTCAGATTCATAAGGAATATCATATCCGTCAGGTTTAATAAGAAAACTGTTACTTTCGATTAAATTTCCTAATTCATCATGAAGCTGCCATGCAATTTGCACGCATCTTGGCCAATTACTCGTGTCGGAAATTGGTGCTCTCCAATTTTTTGGTAGACCGGTGGTTTCGGTATCAAAAATTAAATACATTATTTATTTTAAAATTTAATCCTGAATTTCTGATGTAATAGGTATTCTGTAAAAAACTCCTTCAGAAATATTAATTGTGTATTCTCCAGTTAAATTGTACGCGTCAAAATGAAAATGTCCTGTAATTGTGTTATTAACATTATCAATCTCATTAATATCAATATATCCGTCACTAAGAAATGCAATACTATTAACCCCGTCATTCTGAGTTGAAAACTGTAAAGTATCTTGAAAAATTGCAAATTCATCAGTTAAACTGGATAAATTATAAGATCTAACCTCAGGAGAATCTACTTGCATAGCAATTGTCCCAAACTGACCTGTTCCCGTGATGGAGAGTTGATTATTTTGAACTGTAGCAACATAAGAATCAGCTACCCAATTAAAATTATCGTTAATCACTGCTTCAAAACTTGGAATTTTATTACTCAACTCGTTTTCACAGTTGTAAAACATAAAAACAATAGAAATAATTATAAGTTTTTTCATTGTGATGATCAATTAAAGTAAATGTAATACAAAAAATTCAAAGAATTAGTTAGGTAAAAGAATTTTATAGTATATTTGCCAGCTAATTAATAAACTTGGTCGAGGACCTTAAAATTTAATATTATGTCAGTAAAAATAAGACTTCAAAGACACGGTAAAAAGGGAAAACCATTTTACTGGATCGTCGCAGCAGACTCTCGCTCTAAAAGAGACGGTAAATATCTTGAAAAATTAGGTGTATATAATCCAAACACAAATCCTGCTACAATTGAAGTAGATATGGATAATTCGGTCAAATGGCTTCAAAATGGTGCACAACCAACCAAAACAGCCAGAAATATACTTTCGTACAAAGGTGTTATGTTAAAATATCACTTATTAGGTGGTGTAGCAAAAGGTGCTTTTGATGAACAAGAGGCTGAAAAAAGATTCAATGGCTGGATGGATGATAAGCTTAAAAGAATTGATCAAAAGAAAAGCGATCTTCATAAATTAAAGGAAGAGCAAAAGGTGAAAGCTCTCGAGAATGAAAA
>CABXCC010000028.1 GCA_902510475.1 uncultured Bacteroidota bacterium
TGAGAAGAAGAGGTTTTGAATCTAAAAAGATCAGAGAAATACAAAATATATATAGATTATTATACCAAAGAAATTATAATAATACTCAGGCATGCGCAATTATTGAGGCAGAAATGGAAGCTTCAGACGAAAGAGATGAGATTTTAATGTTTATTAAAAACTCACACAGAGGAATAATGAAAGGGTATACAAAATCAAATTAATATGAGTACAACATCAGATATTAGAAACGGATTGTGTATAAAACATAATCATGATATTTACAAGATAATTGAATTTTTACATGTGAAACCTGGAAAAGGCCCTGCTTTTGTAAGAACTAAATTAAAAAGTCTCACTTCTGGAAAGGTATTAGACAATACATTTTCTGCTGGACATAAAATAGATGTAGTCAGGGTAGAAACAAATAAGTTTCAGTTTTTATATAACGACTCTACTACTTTTCATTTCATGAACACTGATGATTATAATCAGATTACCATTGAGGAAAAGTTTTTAGATAATCCTAAACTTTTGAAAGAAGGAGAAGTTGTGACTGTTATTACAAATTCAGAAACAAATATGCCCCTCTCAGTTGAGATGCCACCAAGTGTTATACTTGAAGTTATTTCAACAGAGCCTGGTGTGAAAGGTAATACTGCAACTAATGCTACAAAGCCTGCAACGTTAGAAACCGGTGCTGTGGTTAATGTTCCATTATTTATTAATGAAGGAGATAAGATAAAAATAGATACTATTAAAGGAAATTATAAAGAAAGATTTAAAGATTAGAGATGAGCGTTTTAGTAGATAAAAATTCAAAAATAATAGTGCAAGGATTTACAGGAAAAGAAGGTACATTCCATTCTTCTCAGATGATTGAATATGGCACAAATATAGTTGGAGGAGTAACTCCTAAAAAAGGTGGTCAAAAACATTTAGGATTACCTGTGTTTAATTCTGTATTAGATGCTATAAATGAAACGGGTGCAAATACAAGTATTATATTTGTACCTCCAGCATTTGCAGGGAACGCAATAATTGAAGCTGCTGATGCTGGTATTTCGGTTATTATAGCTATTACAGAAGGTATCCCTGTAAAAGACATGATTAAAGTCAATAATCACATAAAAAGATTAGATACTACCCTTGTTGGTCCAAACTGTCCTGGTGTAATAACACCAGATGAAGCAAAAGTTGGAATCATGCCTGGATTTATTTTTAAAAGAGGTAATGTAGGAATAGTCTCTAAGTCAGGAACCTTAACATATGAAGCCGCAGATCAAGTTGTTAAACAAGGTTTAGGCATTTCTACAGCGATTGGAATAGGGGGTGACCCAATTATAGGAACAACCGTAAAAGATGCCCTCAAACTTTTTGTTAATGATGATGAAACGGATATTATTGTATTGATTGGTGAAATTGGTGGTCAGTTAGAGGCTGATGCAGCAAAATGGTACTTAAATTCAAGATCTAATAAACCTGTGATTGGATTTATAGCTGGGGAGACTGCTCCATCTGGAAGAACAATGGGACATGCTGGCGCTATTGTAGGAGGAACAGATGACACAGCTATTGCAAAAAAGAGAATTTTAACGGAATCTGGAATTCATGTTGTGGATTCCCCTGCAGAAATTGGAAAAAAAGTTATAGAAATATTTAACAAATAATTTATGAAAATTTTAAAAGGAAAAACAGCTATTATTACAGGTGCAACGAGAGGAATTGGTCGTGGAATTGCTAAGACTTTTGCTGATCATGGTGCAAATGTTCTTTTTACATTTTCCAGCTCCTCCGATTTAGCTAAAGAAATTGAAAATGAATTATCAAATAATGATGTTGTTGTTAAAGGATTTAAATCAGATGCTTCAAACTATCATGATTGCCAAAACTTAGTTGATCAGATTACTAAAGAATTTCCTGTAATCGATATTTTAATAAATAATGCTGGAATTACAAGAGACAATTTGTTGATGAGAATGCAGGAAGAAGACTTTGACAAGGTAATTGAGATTAATCTTAAATCAGTATTTAACATGACCAAAGCTATCCAGAGGACTATGCTAAAGCAAAGATTTGGATCGATTATAAATATGAGTTCTGTTGTTGGTGTCAAGGGAAATGCAGGTCAATCTAATTATGCTGCTTCAAAGGCAGGAATTATCGGGTTTTCAAAATCCATTGCACTTGAGTTAGGTTCTAGAAATATTAGATGTAATGTTATTGCACCTGGTTTTATTGAAACAGAAATGACAGAAGTTTTAGACGAAAAAGTAGTACAGGAGTGGAGAGATTCTATTCCGTTAAAAAGAGGAGGGAACCCCTCAGATATAGCAAATACGTGTATTTGGCTTGCAAGTGACATGTCATCATACGTAACAGGACAAACCATTCACGTTAACGGTGGTTTATTAACTTAATAATTTTAATTTAAAATAAATATAAATATGAATAATTTACCAAAAATTGGAGTACCGCTATTAATAATCTTAACATTTGGATTATTGGTAATAGCAAAATCATTTGTCACTATTGGAAGTGGTGAAGCTGGCGTATTATATAAACTTTTTGACGGAGGGGTTGTAACCGATGAGCCACCTTTAGATGAAGGATTTCATATAGTATTACCATGGAATACAGTGTATGTATATGAAGTTAGACAACAAGAAGTTTTTGAAAAAATGAATGTTTTATCCTCTAATGGACTTGATATTCAGTTAGAGGCTTCTGCTTGGTTCCAACCTAAATTTGATGACTTAGCTAAACTTCACAAGGAAAAAAGTGAGGCATATAAGCAAAGAATTCTTTTACCAGCTATCAGATCTGCCGCGAGGAGTGTTGTTGGAAGATATACACCTGAGCAGCTATATTCATCCAAAAGAGATGCTATACAATTAGAAATCTTTGAAGAAACTAAGAAAATTGTTAATGATCAATATATTCAATTAAATGAGATTTTAGTAAGAGATGTAACTCTTCCTCCTTCGATTAAACAAGCGATTGAGAGAAAGTTAAAACAAGAACAAGAGTCATTAGAATATGAGTTTAGATTAGTTACTGCATCAAAAGAGGCCGAAAAAGTAAGAATCGAAGCCCAAGGTAAGGCAGATGCAAACAGAATTCTGGCTGCCTCTTTAACAACTAATGTACTTAAAGATAAAGGTATAGAAGCTACAATTAAGTTAGCTGAGTCAGGTAATTCAAAAGTTGTGATTATTGGAAGTGGTGAGGATGGTTTACCATTAATTTTAGGAAATAACTAAAGAATATCTTTAATATAATAATAAAAGCACCGATTATATCGGTGCTTTTATTATTAATTAATAACTAAGAATTATTCTTCTGTAATAACACCTTGGTTAAATTGATTAACAGTAACTATTTTACCGTCAATTATATAAAATCTTAATTCAGCGTTAACGGCACCTTTTTCATTACCATCATCGTAATTCATCAGGAAATCTGCATAGACATGTTCACCACCTCTTGTAGGGTCTAAATCAACAGAAAAAGCACCTTGAAGTGTCCATCCGTAATCAACATTATTCGCTTTCATATTTGAATCTCTTTTTCTAGCCATTTCTGTCATCTCTGAAGCTTTTACCGTTTGACCTGTTTGATAGGTTACAGTAGCAGTATCGACAAATAACTCAAGGGATTCTACCCATTTACCTTCTGATTGTAATTTATCCCAGTTTCTAACAACATCAATCGCTTGTTCGGTTCCTAAATAAAATTTAAATTCAGTTCCGTCATCAGACCAAGTTGTCATTCCGATTGATCTCTCAGGTTTATCGCAATTAGTCATTAATAATGTTGATAAAGCAATTAGAGTAATTTTAAATAATTTCATAATAATTTAATTTGGTTAGTATTAATTTTCTTCGTCAACAATATCTTGCCAGTACGAACTTTGTTGTACGATCTTTCCGTCTGAAACAAACCATCTTTGAATTGCTCTAAATCTATTGACAGCTTCACCTTCGTTGTACTTTGCATCAATATAACTGTGAACGTGTTCTCCACCTTCACCAGGTTTTAAGTCAACAGAGAAAACTTGTTTAGTTTCCCAAGTTAGTGTTGCCCCAATTGAATCACGTACTGAATTTTGCCTTTTAACATTTGCGATTAGTTCGTCTATGCTTTCTGGGACACCATCACCAGAAACAAATGTTGTTGTATCAGTACACATTGATTTCATTTTATCATAATCTCTAGATTTCCAAGCATTTTCAAATTCTGCAACAGTTTTGATAGTTGCTTCTGTTCCTATATGCCATTTCATATCTTTAACTCCTTCCCATGAAGTCATTCCGACAGATGATAATGGTGATTCACATGAATTGTTTAGAATGAACATCGATAAACAAGTAATTAAAATAAATTTTTTCATAAATAATTAGGTATTAGTAGGGTTAGTTATAATTCGATTACCTGAATTTAATAATAAATTAGATTAATTAAATACTTCTATAGATTTATTTTTAATATTTTTGAAAAAATATTTTATGGAAACGATCGAATTTTTAAATATTGAATTTCTTGATAATTCGTTAAAAGATTATCTATTTTTTTTACTGGCCTTAATCATTGGATTTTTTGTTATTATTCCAATAAAATCACTTATTATAAGGCTATTGTCTAATTTATTTGGTAAGGATCAAAATCATACAGACACGAAAAAATTTAAGAATTTACTTAATAGTCCATTACAATATTTTCTTTTACTAATTCTTTTATTTTTCTCTGTTAAATTTATAAATATTCCTGATTTCGTAGTAAACGATAATGATAGTTTTGACTTTGGTAGTTTAATTTCAAAGGCATTTAATTTCTTACTCTTAACTACTGTTTTTTGGGTAATACTTAGGTCTATTGATTTTGTCGGATATAAATTAAAAAATAAAGCACTTGAAACCGAAAGTAAAGTAGATGATCAATTAATTCCTTTTGCAATAGACTTAGCCAAAGTTATTACTATTGTTTTGGGTGTTGTTATGATTTTGGGAGATGTTTTTGAGGTCAATATCACAGCATTGGTTACTGGACTAGGAATAGGTGGTGTTGCTT
This sequence comes from uncultured Bacteroidota bacterium, assembly GCA_902510475.1. Taxonomy (GTDB): domain Bacteria; phylum Bacteroidota; class Bacteroidia; order Flavobacteriales; family Flavobacteriaceae; genus MED-G13. Next base: position 5,050 of record CABXCC010000028.1, read on the forward strand.
TTGCTTTGGCCTCCAAGGAAAGTTTGGAGAATTTATTAGGTTCCTTTACTATTTTCTTTGATAAACCTTTTACTGTTGGTGATACAGTGACTATAGGAGGAGTTACTGGAACCGTTGAAAAAGTTGGTTTTAGAAGTACAAGAATTAGAACCTTTGATAAAAGTGTAGTTACAGTACCAAATAAAAATATCATCAGTACCGAGTTAGATAATCTTGGAGCTAGACCTGTTAGAAGAGTTAAGTTTAATATTGGGCTTACTTATGATACTTCCGTTGAAAATATCAAAAATATTGTTAATGATATTCAAAAATTGATCGATGATCATTCTTTAACCAATCAAGATGGTAGAGTTAGATTTTTAAATTTTGGTGCCAGTTCCTTAGATATAATGATTTTGTACTATGTAAATAGCCCGGATTGGGAAGATCTTATTGATGCTCAGCAAAAGATTAATTATGATATTATTGATATCGTAAATAAATACAAATGTGAGTTTGCGTTCCCATCAACATCTGTTTATATCGAAAAAAATTAATATACTTTTATTTATAAAAAAAAATCTTGGAATTACGTTTGTAAATAAATTGATAATATATTATTGACATGAATAGAATCGTATTAATATTATTTCTGCTTCTCATCTTGTTTTCTAATAGTATGGCTCAGAATAAAAGTGGTTATTCAAAAAATAGCTTAATATTAAAATTTAAGGATAACATAGAATTTAAATTAAATAATGATTTAAATAAGTTTAATATTCTTTCATTAGATAATCTTAATTATAAAAATGGTCTAAAAAAAATTGAGTTTCTGGGTGGTGATGTGGAAAAAAAACTATTTAAAATTGAATTCATTAATGAAATTAATATAAAAAATAATTTAACAGAATACTTAGATTTATCAATTTTTGACTATGTTGAACCTGATTATATTGGAAATGGAGCAGGTATCTCTTCTGTAAACTTAAATACAAACAATGTATTTCAAATATTACCTAATGATCAATATTGGAATAGGCAATGGGGTTTGTTAAACGACGGTAGTTTTGACTCGCAATCCCAACCAGATGCAGATGTAGATATGGAATTAGCATGGAATATAGAAACTGGAAGTTCTGATATTGTTGTTGCAGTTTTAGATTCAGGTATTAAATTAGATCACCCAGAATTTCAGGGAAGACTGTGGGAAAGTGATGCCCTATACAACGGATATGATTTTGTTAATGAACAAAATTATCCATGGGATGATCATGGTCACGGAACTAATGTAGCTGGAATCATCGGGGCAAGTTCAAACAATTCTGAGGGATATGCTGGCGTGGATTGGAACTGCAAGATAATGACATTAAAGGTGCTCAATGATGAAAATTGGGGTTACTATAGTTGGTGGACTAGTGCAATTTATTACGCTGTAGAAAATGGAGCAAACATTATTAACATGTCTCTTGGTGGTAATAGTTATTCTCAATCTATGGAAGAAGCGGTTAATTATGCAGTAAATAATAATGTTTCAGTATTTGTAAGTATGATGAATGATAATTCAGATCAAATTTATTATCCAGCAGGCTATCTGAATTCTTTTGCTGTAGGTTCATCAGACTCTGATGACTCAAGAACATCATCTTTTTTTTGGGGTGGTGGAAGTAGTTTTGGTTCTCACATAGATGTAGTTGCGCCAGGAAATTTTATTTACGGACTGAGTTTTAACTCAAACACAAATTATAATACATATTGGGGGGGGACATCGCAAGCATCTCCGTTAGTTGCTGGAATTGCATCTTTACTTTTATCCCAAGATCCAGCTAGAACACCTAATGAAATTTATCAGATTATCAGGGATACTGCAGAAGACCTGGTTGGGGATCAATCTGAAGATACCCAGGGTTTTGATATTTTTCATGGGTTTGGAAGGGTTAATGCATCAGATGCATTGTCATATAACCTTTCAATAGATGACACTATAATAAATGATTATTTAGTATTTTATCCTAATCCAGCATCCAATAAAATATTTATTTCTAAAGATTTATTAATCGATTATATTATTTACAATTCTACAGGAAAAAAAATAAAATACGGCAATACCTCCGGAGAAATCGATATTTCGTCTCTTAACAATGGTATTTATTTTCTTAAATATCAATTTGAAAATAAATCTTCAGTAATTAAAATAATTAAGAATTAAACCTATCTATATTAAAAAAGACCGGAGTAAGGCTATATTTTCTATTTTACATAATATAAATTATAAGACAAATCAGGTTAAATTATTTCCCTTACTTTGTTAAGTATATAATCGTGGTCATGTATGTTTGTGTTAATTGAAATGTTTTGGTCACCATACACACCATAATATTCTGGCTCTGTAATATTAAACAATCCAATTGTTTTAGTGTTACTAGAATGAGCTAAATGCATCATACCGCTATCTGCACCTATAAAAACTTCACAATGACACATAACACTAGCAATCTCTCTTATGTCTCTACTATAATAAGATTTTGAGGCAAAATTTATCTTAGAAACATTCTCCATTGGAA
>CABXCC010000029.1 GCA_902510475.1 uncultured Bacteroidota bacterium
TACATAATATTAACTTTTTTAATTTTAATGTTATTATACTCAAATAGTAACATTTCAATAATTCAAAATTTGAATGGATTCTTGGGTATTCACTCTATTGGATTTATTCCTGGGCTTATATTTACCTCATTTGTTTACCTATCGATAATGAATGCTATTAATTTAACCGACGGTATTGATGGTTATTTAGCTATATTTTCAATCTATTTTTTTATTTCATTTTTAAGAATAAATGACATCAATAATTTTTATACTTTAGCTTCTGTTTCTGTCACATTAATAGCTAGTAGTACAATGTTTATTAGATATAATTTTTCAAAGGGTAAAAAACTTTTTATCGGAGATGCAGGCTCTCTTTTTATCGGTTTCTGGATGGCAACCTTTCTTATAACCCATATCACATCAGCGACAACTGCTAATGTTGTTCAGATCTTTTCAATCAAACTTGAAAATATGCCTGTAATTGCTATTTCCATGATAAGTATCCCAGTAATGGATACATTGAGAGTTATGTTTGTTCGTATAATAAATAAAAAATCTCCTTTTTCCGCTGACAATAATCATTTGCATCATATTCTTTTAAATAACGGATTTAGTCACTTAAGAACTTCTCTAACCTTGACCTTCATTAACGGAGTGATATGCATAGGAATTTTTCTAATAGAGCCAAATTTCAATTCATTTGAGCTTACATCAATTTATATTCTAATAAATATATTTTGGCTTATCCTTTTTGAATATTTTAACAGAAGAGCTAAAAACTAGTTTTTAATCAAACTTAGCGTCTGTATTCTTTTATCGTGAGAGCTTTTACTAATGTTTATAAATTGGTCAGTTGAGCCTGTAATAAATTGAAATTTTTCATTTAATGATTCGATAATTTTGTTTTTAACTTTGGAAGCATAATCATAGGATAGACCGTTATCAACTAATCTGGCTACAATTTCATTACTTGTAATTGAATCATTATCATGAAGCATTTTTATGATTTCAAGGGCATTATTGTCTAGGTTAATTGATATATTTAAAAACACTAATTGATCATCTTCAAAACTATATAGTTTAGCAGGGATAGCTTCTTTATCTTTTTTAAGTCCCTTATATAGAATATTGACTATGACAATACATAATAAAATTAATAGTGGAACAAAAAACTGATTTCTAGATTGTTCAATTTTAAAGAGAGGAATTTCTTTTCTTGAGGAAATATCGATAATATTAGTCAGTCTAAATTTATTAAGTATCGAAACATTAGTTTTTCCATTATGGGGTTTAAAACTGTGAATATACTTGCTCTCAAGTTCATGAATATTGATTACACCAAACTCTTTTCCTTTTTTATCAATAGAAACAAATGATCTATTTTCTTTATTGTATGGGAATTTGTATCCAACAGATTGGAAATTAAAATCTTTTTGGTAATTATATCTGATTATTTTTTGTTTTGATATTTTTATTTGGTAGAAAAAATCTTGATCAAAAATATAAAAACATGATTCAGCTGGAATTATATGAGGATTATTAAAAATATCTAAATTTATATCCCCGAGTGATTCCCAGTTATAATCATCAAAATTAAATTTTAAAATGGAGGGATTAAAATATTGGTCATTATTTGTAGAGCTATTTCCTCCAATTAAATAATAGTCATTATCAATTAGTAAAGAGGAAAAAGATGCTATTCCGTCTTCAATTTCATTAGGGACACCATTTTTTATAGTGATCTCATCCCACTGGTTTGAACTTCCCTCATCAAATAATAATAAGGTATTATTTGTTCTAAATAATCCATATCCCCCAAAATGATAAATTTTACTATCGTGACTGAAAAAATCACCAAAGAACTTATTCATAAAAGGGAAGCTATTATCCTTTCTGATTAAATCTACACCATTAATTTCAAGAAATAGACCACCGCCATCATGGAAAAGATAGAATTTATCGTTAAATTTTTTAAGAGTAAGATTACTAAGTAGTCCGTTTACTACATTTTGATTTAATTGAAAAGCATCATATAAGCCTCCCCATGTATTGTTTTCTATTTCTTGGGAATTTTCTGTGGCTATTTTAATTGTAGATTTTAAAACACCACTTTCAAGAGAAAAAGTTTGAAGTTCTAAATTGTTATTAAATATGTATAGCTCATTTTTTTCAATATCAGTTTCAAAAACAAAATTTCCTTTGATTTCATTTGAATAAGGAGCGTTAAATCCAAAAATAAGACTTGTTATGTATATAAATAGAACCTTGATCATATATAATTAGACTTTGTTCAAATATATAAAAAAAAAGTATAATGTCTGGTATTATTAATACAATGTCTGATATTTTACTCTGTAATTATTATTAGGATGTCTTTAAATGTCTGGCTATTAGCCTTTTAAATATCCTTTAGTTTTTGGATAATTTTAGTGGGATTATTAGCTTTGAATACATGACTTCCTGAGACTAGTACGTCTGCGCCATTATCAATAAGTTTTTTTGCATTGTGAACAGTAACGCCTCCATCAATTTCGATTAATGCACTGGAATTATATTTAATTACTAACTCCTTTACCTCAAAACATCTTTCGTATGTTTGTTTTATAAAACTTTGCCCACTAAAACCTGGGAATACTCCCATTACAATTACCAAATCAATATCTTTTATAAATTCTTTTAAGACATTAACATCAGTATCTGGATTTATCGCTATTCCCGCCTTCATACCGTTTTCCTTAATTCTATTAATTACTTCATGCATGTTATTCATACATGCTTCATAGTGAACCGTAAGAATATTACTTCCTAGCTCTGCAAATTTTTCGACGTATTTTTCAGGGTTCACTATCATTAAATGAACATCTAAGGGCTTTTTAGCATGCTCATTAATAGACTTCAATACAGGCATTCCAAACGAAATATTCGGAACGAAAACACCATCCATAATATCAATGTGAAACCAGTCAGCCTCACTTTCATTAACCATCGTAATATCAGTTTTTAAATCAGAAAAGTTTGCAGAAAGAATAGAAGGAGCTATTAATTGATTACCCATTAACAAGAAATTTTAATAAAGGTAATTATTAATGAAATCATTTTAAATTTTATCCTAGATATGTTTTTAAGATTTTACTTCTTGAAGTATGTTTTAATCTTCTAATGGCTTTTTCTTTAATTTGACGAACTCTTTCTCTGGTTAAATCAAATGTTTCACCGATTTCTTCCAAAGTCATAGGGTGATGATTTCCAAGGCCAAAATATAGTTTGATTACATCAGCTTCTCTTGGGGTTAAAGTTTCAAGAGCTCTCTCAATTTCTGTTCTAAGTGATTCATGAATTAATTCTTTATCAGGATTTGGTGATTCACCACTTCTAAGAACATCATATAAATTAGAATCCTCACCTTCAACAAGAGGAGCATCCATAGAAACGTGACGCCCAGAATTTTTCATTGACTCCTTAACATCGTTAATCGTCATGTCTAATTCATTAGCAATTTCCTCTGCACTTGGAGGCCTTTCGTGAGATTGCTCCAAAAAGGCATATGTTTTATTTATCTTGTTAATCGATCCAATTTTATTCAAAGGAAGTCTAACAATTCTAGACTGCTCAGCAAGTGCTTGTAGTATGGATTGTCTAATCCACCATACTGCATATGAAATGAATTTAAAACCTCTGGTTTCATCAAATCTTTGTGCAGCTTTTATCAAACCAAGGTTTCCTTCATTTATTAAATCCGGAAGTGTTAACCCTTGATTTTGATATTGCTTTGCTACTGAGACAACAAAACGTAAATTAGCTTTTGTAAGTTTTTCAAGGGCCAATTGGTCACCTTGTTTGACTCTTTGGGCTAATTCAACTTCCTCCTCGGCTGTAATCAGATCAACTTTACCTATTTCTTGTAAGTACTTGTCAAGGGAGGCGGTTTCTCTGTTAGTTACCTGTTTGGTTATCTTTAATTGTCTCATAATGAATTATATAGAAAGGATTTTAAGAATAAAAACTTTACAAAAGTATTATTTATTTTTTATTAAAACCTTTTCTGTTATTGTTTCTGTTAAAAGTTTTCCTAGGCTTATCAACATATCCCTCAGGCTTTGGTAATAAAGCTTTTCTTGAGACTTTGTCTTTTCTTGTTCTAGGATCAACACCGAAGTACTTAACATCTAAAGTATCACCCATGTTTACAACATCAGTAACTTTGTCTGTTTTTTCCCATGCAAGCTCACTAATATGAAGAAGAACTTCATTTCCTGGTGCTTCCATGTACTCAACAACAGCACCAAAATCTAGGAGTTTAATAACCTTAACTTCATATACACTGCCAACCTCAGGTTTAAACAACATGGATTCAATTTTTGATAATACCATGTCAATTCCGTCTTGATCCGTTCCAAGAATTTCTACGATTCCTTCTTCCGTATCTGGATCTTCATTAATTACCAAGCTACAACCGCTTGTTTTCTGTAATTCCTGAATATTTTTTCCACCAGGACCGATTAATGCTCCAATATAGTCGCCAGGAATTCTTCTGGTAATCATTTTAGGGGCATGAGCTTTTACATCTCCGTTTGGAACTTTGATTGTATCTGTAAGCTTTTCTAGTATGTGTAATCTTCCGTCTTTTGCTTGATTTAAAGCCTCAATCAGAATTTCATAGGATAATCCTTTGATTTTAATATCCATTTGGCAAGCAGTAATACCGTCTGCTGTTCCCGTAACCTTGAAATCCATATCACCTAGGTGATCTTCGTCACCAAGAATATCACTTAATACAGCGTGTTTTTTTCCGTCAGAGATTAGTCCCATTGCAATTCCAGAAACAGGTTTTTTAAGTTGAACTCCCGCATCCATTAACGCCATTGTTCCTGAACAAACTGTCGCCATAGATGACGATCCATTACTTTCAAGGACTTCACTTACTACTCTTACTGTATAAGGACAATCTGAAGGCACCATTCTTTTTAATGCTCTTTGAGCAAGATTACCATGACCTATCTCACGTCTTGAAGTTCCTCTTAGAGGCCTAGCTTCACCCGTTGAGAAAGGAGGGAAGTTATAGTGTAAATAAAATCTTTCTTCACCCTCATATGTAGGTGAATCAATCTGATTTGCTTCCCTTGAAGTTCCAAGAGTAACGGTTGCTAATGCCTGTGTTTCTCCTCTTGTAAACAAGGACGAACCATGAGTAGAGGGTAGGTAATCAACTTCACACCAAATAGGTCTAATATCCGTTGTTTTTCTTCCGTCTAATCTAACTCCTTTTTCTAAGGTTAAATCTCTGATCGCTTCTTTTTCAGATTTATAAAAATACTTTTTTATTAAATCTTCTTGTTCTTCTAATTCTTCTTCTGAAAAAGATTCCATTAATTCATCTTTGATTGCTCCAAATGCTTCACCTCTTTCAACCTTTGATAGACCTTTTTTTGCAACGTCGTAACATTTTTTATAGGTAAAGTCATTGACTTTTTTCATTAATTCTTCATCTTCCTCAGCTAAATCATATTCACGAGTTTCTTTTTTACCAAAAGCTTTGGCTAATTTTTCTTGAGCATCACATTGTTTTTTAATGAATTCGTGAGCAAATTTAATTGCTTCAACCATTTCTTCCTCCGAACATTCTTCCATTTCTCCTTCAACCATCATTACAGAGTCTTTAGAAGCACCCACCATTATATCAATATCAGCTTCTTCTAGTTGCGATCTACTAGGATTTATAACAAATTCTCCGTTTATTCTTGCGGCTCTAGCTTCAGAAATAGCGCATTCAAAAGGAAAATCACTAAGTTGAATTGCTGCAGATGCTGCCAAACCAGCTAATGCATCTGGCATAACATCTTCATCATGAGACATTAATTGAATCATTACCTGAGTTTCATTGTGATAATCTTTTGGGAATAGAGGTCTTAGGACTCTATCAACAAGTCTCATCGTTAAAATTTCATCACTACTTGGTCTAGCTTCTCTTTTGAAGAAACCGCCTGGGTATTTACCGGCAGCAGCAAACTTTTCTCTGTAATCTACTGTAAGTGGTAAAAAATCAACATTTGCACTTTTATAATTTGAGACAACTGTACATAATAACATACATTTTCCCATTTGAACTACGACAGATCCATGAGCTTGTTTTGCTAATTTACCTGTTTCAATTGAAATGGATCTTCCGTCTCCTAGATCAATTACTTCTTTATACGTTTTAGGTATCATAATTATTTTTTGGTTAAATTAAATTGTGTGTTGAAGTGGTTTTTACCAATGAATAACTATAAACAAAATATAGAAACGAGTTATTTTCTTAATCCTAACTCTTTTACAATTGCACGATATCTTAAAACATCTTTTTTAGTAAGATAGTTTAATAGTGCTCTTCTTTTTCCTACAAGCTTTACTAAGGCTCTTTCCGTGTTATAATCTTTCTTATTTATTTTAAGATGCTCTGTTAAATGATTTATTCTATCAGTAAATAAGGCAATCTGCCCCTCAGCACTTCCGGTATCTTTAGCATCTTTTCCGTGCTTCTTGAATAAATCTTCTTTATGTTTTTTTGTTAAATACATTCCAATATTATTTAAATGATTATTATGTATGCTGTTATCAGCGGCGCAAATATAGTAAAAATTAGATGATTGGGTGAAAAATAAAAGTTTTATTCTCTGATTGGATTATTGAGAATTAAATCTAAATAAAGGTTTATTTTTTTCTTAAGATCTTTCCTGTGAGTAATAAAGTCTAAGAATCCGTGATCTAGAACAAATTCAGCAGTTTGAAATCCTTTGGGAAGATCTTTTCCTGTTGTATCTTTTACTACTCTCGGTCCTGCAAAACCAATCAATGCTCCAGGTTCGCCAATATTTACATCACCAAGCATGGCAAAAGAAGCGGTTGTTCCTCCAGTAGTTGGATCAGTACAAAGAGATATATAAGGAATCTTGGCATCTGATAATTGTGCAAGTTTTGCAGATGTTTTTGCTAGTTGCATAAGGGAAATCGCTGCTTCCATCATTCTAGCACCACCAGACTTCGAAATTATCATTATAGGAGTTTTCTTTTGCAATGAATAATCTATAGCTCTTGCAATTTTTTCACCCACTACACTTCCCATGGAGCCTCCTATAAAACTAAAATCCATACAAGCAATAACAATGTCTTTACCCATTGATTTACCTACTGCAGTTCTAATCGCATCATTTAAATTAGTTTTATTTTTAGCCGCTTTTAAACGATCTGTATATTTTTTATTATCCTCAAATTTAAGGGGATCTTTCGAAGTTAAATTAGCATCTAACTCTTTGAATTTGCCATCAAAAATTATTGAAAAGTACTCTCTACTTCCTATTCTTACGTGGTAATCATCCTCTGGACTAACATAAAAGTTGTCTTGTAGTTCTTCCGTATCAACGATTTTTCCAGTGGGGGATTTATACCATAGACCTTTTGGTATATCCTTCTTTTTCTCAGTTGGAGTTTGTATTCCCTTGCTTTGTCTTTTAAACCAAGCCATAAATCTTTATTAGATGATTAACAAATCTA
>CABXCC010000030.1 GCA_902510475.1 uncultured Bacteroidota bacterium
ATCCTTTTATGAATTAGGTGCAAAAATTACTTATGATGTAGGTAAAAATGATTCAGGTAGCAATTACACTGCCTTTGTTAAAATTGCACAACTTGATTACAAACTAAGCACAAAAGTAAAACTTAGTATGGGTATGATTGGCGGAAAGCAATTTAACGATCAAGAAAAGGTTTGGGGATATAGATATATCTATAAAACTTTACAAGACGAAAATAAATTTGGATCTAGTGCAGACCTTGGAGTTAATGCAGAAATAAAATTAAGTGATAAGTTGACTACTAATATTTTTGCTTTAAACGGTGAAGGATATAAAAACCCACAAGATGCTGATGGTAACCAAAGGATTGGATTCAATCTTATCTATGACGTTTCTGATAAATTAAAAATGAAAATTTACTATGATACTCAAGCTTCAGAATCATCAGAATCCTTAAACAATATCGGATTATTTGCTGGCTATAAGGCAGGAGATTATAGTATCGGAGCTGAATACAATAAAATGGAGAATGGAACTACATATAAAACTCCAATAGATAATCACAATCTCGATGGAATTTCAATTTATAATAGATATTCTATAAATGATAAATATGAGGTTTTTGCTAGATTTGATCAAATTAGCTCTAATACTTTAGATGGTGGTTCAAACTCTTGGAACTATGATGATGATGGTTCACTAATAATTATTGGAACTCAATACAAAGCTAATGATGGGGTAAAGTTTTCTTTAAATGCAAGAAAATTTAATTATGAAAACCTAGACACTAATTTGTTTGAGGTATTCTTTAATGTTGAATTTAAATTATAAAAAATTAATTAATGGAAAATATATATTTATTAATGTTGGTTGCCTTAGTTGCTCTTGCAGTAGCTGATTTGGTTGTTGGGGTAAGCAATGATGCTGTAAACTTTTTAAATTCAGCACTTGGTTCAAAAGTTCTTTCGTTTAGAACCATTATGATTGTTGCGAGTATTGGAATATTCATCGGTTGTGTCTTTTCAAGTGGAATGATGGAGGTTGCAAGAAAAGGTATTTTTAATCCTGGTGAATTCTACTTCAATGAAATTATGATCATCTTCATGGCGGTAATGATTACCGATATATTATTACTTGAATTTTTCAATTCTGTTGGAATGCCTACATCCACAACTGTTTCAATCGTATTTGAACTTTTAGGTGCATCGGTTGCAATGGCATTAATAAAAATCGGAATGGATAATGGATCTTTTGGTGATGTTGTTAATTATATCAATACTTCAAAAGCAACCCAAATTATCGGAGGAATTCTCTTATCTGTATTCGTTGCATTTTCCATTGGAGCAATAGTCCAGTGGATTTCTAGACTTTTATTATCCTACAATTTTGATGCAAAACCCAGTTGGGTTGGTGCCGTATTTGGGGGCGTTGCTCTTACTGCACTAACATACTTCATTTTAATGAAGGGTATTAAAGGAACATCTTATGCAAAGCAGAGCTTTGGTTTAATTGGAGGAGTTACAATTAAAGATTTCTTGGAAAATAATGTTTTTCAAATCGTAATGTATACCTCGGCATTTATGTCTTTACTTTCGTATGCTTTTATCCAGTTTTTTAAATTTAATATCTATAAAATAATTATTGGAGTGGGTACATTTGGTCTAGCTCTAGCATTTGCTGGAAATGACCTTGTTAACTTTATTGGTGTACCAATAGCAGCTTGGCAGTCGTATGAGGCATGGGTTGCATCAGGTCTGGCAGCAAACGAATTTGGAATGGGAGTATTAGCAACTAAAGTTCCAACCCCAAATTTTCTATTAGTTTGTGCTGGAGCAGTAATGGTACTTACATTATGGTTTTCAAGTAATGCTAAAAAAGTTGTGAAAACATCACTCGATCTTTCTGATCAAGGAAATATTGATGAGAGATTTGAACCAAACTTTCTTTCTAGAGGGTTGGTTAGATTAGCAACAAATTCTGCAAATTTATTTTCAAAGATAATTCCTGATTCATTGAATAATGTGATTGAAGATCGTTTTAGAGTACCTGAAAAATACACTAAAGAAATAGCTAATGAAGATAGGCCTAACTTTGATGTTATAAGGGCATCGGTCAACCTAATGGTAGCGGGAGTGTTAATTTCAATTGCCACGTCTTACAAGCTGCCTCTTTCAACAACCTATGTCACTTTTATGGTTGCTATGGGAACTTCTCTTGCTGACAGAGCGTGGGGCAGTGATAGTGCAGTATACAGGGTTGCTGGAGTGTTAAATGTAATAGCCGGATGGTTTGGAACAGCGATAATAGCTTTTACTGCAGCAGGAACTATTGCTTACCTTATAAATATCAGTCAGTTAATGATCGCTGTACTAATATTTTTCGCAATATTATTACTTGTTAGAAACTACATCAAGGGTAAAAACAAAACAAATAACGGAGTTATTGAAGAAAGTTTAGTTGAGGCAGAAAGTAGTTCTCTTCAAGGTGTAATTCATGAGAGCGCTAAAAATATCTCTAAAGTAACAAGTAGATCAAGTAAAATATATAACAACGTTATAAAAGGCCTTTCTAGACATGATTTATCTGAGCTCAAGAAAAATAAGAAACAGATTTCAAAGCTTTCCGAAGAAGTTGATAGTTTAAAAGATAAGTTATTTTACTTTATTAAAAACTTAGATGAGTCTAGTTTGGGTGCGAGTAATTTTTATATAAACTTGCTAGGCTATCTTCAAGATATAACCCAGTCTATTGAATACATTTCAAAAATTTCACACAAGCACATAAATAACAATCATAGTAAATTGACTCTGAATCAAATAAGAGATCTTTTAGCGATTCAAGAGGTTATGTCTGGATTATTTGAAACCATTTCATCAACCTTTAAAAACAAATCATTTAAGGAAATTGAGGATATTCTAAAAGACAAAAGCAAGTCGATTGGATTAATCGAAGATAAGATAGAAACACAAATTTCTAGGACAAGATCTTCAGAGGAAAAAAGTCCTAAGAATACTGCTTTATACTTTAGTATTTTACAAGAATCCAAAGACCTAATGAAAGAAATAATGAATCTAATCGAGGATTATTATGTTTCATATGACAAGTCTGTAAAGCCGGCTAAACCAAAGGATGAATAATTAATATAGTGTTAAAAACAAAAAAGCCTCGAATTGAATTTCGAGGCTTTTTTGTTTGGATAAGTTTTATTGACTATCCTTCACAACTTTCACATTCTTTCTTTTGCTTAAACTTTTGAGCAGCATTCATGCTATGTTGGTAGTATAAAGATTTAAGACCCAACTTCCATGCAGTTACATGGATCTTATTAACCTCTTTTGTTGTTGTATCAGGATGAATAATTATATTGAGTTTGCCCTTGATCGATATGATTTTGCCTGTTTTTGCAGCCTGATAGATAATTGATATTTGATCTATTTCAGCATAGGTTTTGAACACTTCTTTTTCTTCTTCAGAAAGGAAGTCTAAATCTTGAACTGAGCCATCTCTATCTCTTATTTGTTTCCAAACCTCGGGTGTATCCATTCCCTTTTCTTCAAGAAGCTTTACTAAAAATGGATTTTTAATTGTTGTTTTAATCTTAGCAATATCCTTGACATAAATATTTGACCAGATAGGTTCTATTCCTTGTGAAACTTGACCAAGAATAAACGCAGAGGAAGTAGTCGGTGCCACTGCATTTAACGTTGTATTTCTTCTGCCATAGCCTTTTAATAATTCTGGCTCGCCAAACTTTTCAGCCAAATCTTTGGAAGCTTTGTTTGAGTGCTCTTTTATATTTTTGAAAACCTCACTATTAAGGTCGTAAGCTCCTTGACTATCAAAAGGCAACATCTTAGATTGAAGTAAAGAATGCCATCCCAGCACACCCATACCTAAGGCTCTATTTTCCTTTGAGAAATTGTAGGCACGCTCCATAAATAAGAATGTTTGTTGATCGTCTCTGTCTTCAGAATTTTTATATACTTCAAGTTTTTCAAGAAACTCTGTGATTACAGCATCAAGAAAATAGATCATGGTTTCTACAGCGTCCGTGTCTTTCCATTTATCATAATGTAAAACATTGATACTAGATAAAACACAAACAAATGACCAGTCATGATTTGACGGCAACATGATTTCGGTACAAAGATTACTTGCATAAATTGGTAGATTTTTATCTTTATAAACATCTGCTGCTCCATTATTTGCATTGTCAGTAAAGAAAATATACGGGTATCCCATCTCTCCTCTACTTTGCAGAACTTTTGCCCACACTGTTCTCTTATCTACATCACCATCAATCATTTGTTGCATCCAGTCATCTTTAACAGTAACACCATGAGTTAATTCTTGAATTGGGTTACCTTCCGTTCCAATCTCTAAGAATTCCATAATATCTGGATGATCAATAGGAAGGTATGGCGAAAAACGCCCTCTTCTCACTGATCCTTGACTCACAACATCCACCATAGACTCAAAAAGTCTCATGATGTGAACAGCACCAGATGCTTCACCATTGTCTTTAATGGCAGCTCCACGGTGTCTGATTTTACCAAAATATCCAGACGTACCTCCACCTAATTTAGACATCATTCCAACTTCAGACTGTGAGTATAAAATATTTCCAATGTCATCGTCAACATGAGATCCGAAACAACTTATTGGCAAACCACGTTCTTTTCCAAAATTAGACCATACCGGTGAGGCTAATGAATAATATCCTTCCGACATGTAGTGGTAAAATTTTTCTGCAAAACCAGGCATTTCGAGTAGTTGTTCTGCTCTTTCCGCAATGTCTGCTATACGCTGTTCTGCGCTTACGCTATCACCTAGATATCCGGCAGCAAGAAATTTTCTGCTATTTTCATTTAGCCACTCAAATGATTTTTCGGAATCTTTGTTAAATTTCTTCATTGAACTTTTTCTTGCTTGGATTAAGTCTTTACGAGTGTTTGTTTCTTTTTTTGGTGTGGTTAGTTTTTTCTGCATATTCTAAAATAGATCATCACTCGTTATACTTTGGGCTCTTTTACTGTAATTTATCGATCTCTTAACAAAAAAATCTCCATGCTTGGTTCCAATAATTTCATCATCAAACCATTCTGTTTCTAAAACTAATTTTTGATCGATATCAAATATTTTTTCAATCCCTATGCTTTCTAAGGAATTGTTAAATCTATTTTTTAAAAATTCATTTACCACTGCTTTTGGTAAGAAGTCAAGCTCTCCGTTTTCAAAAATCCAATCCACGACTTCTTTCTCTGCTTCAAAAGCTTGTTTACACATTTCTTGTATGCTTTTGTGGTATTCGTCTGTAAACCACTCAGGGTTTTCTTCTTTGAGAATTTTTATTAAGTCAATTCCGAAATCTCCATGTATTTGCTCTTCCTTAGATGTAGCTTCAACTACATTGGAAATACCTTTCAGCATATTTTTATGTTTGTTGAAAGCCATGATGATTAAGAATTGTGAGAATAGAGAAACATGTTCGATGAATAATGAAAATAGTAAAATAGATTCTGCATATTCTCTGTCGTCTTCACTTCTAGAATTTTTGAGAGCTGTTTCTAAATAACGAACTCTTTTCATAATTGCTGGTTTCTTCTTGAGTTCTTTGAACTCAGAGTTCAATCCCAATATCTCAAGTAAATGAGAATAAGCATCAGCATGACGAACTTCACTCTCTGCAAATGTTGATCCCACAGATCCAATTTCTGGCTTTGGAATTCTGTGGTACAAGTCTCCCCAGAATGATTTTACAGCAACCTCTATTTGAGAAATTGCCAACATAGTATTTTTGATAGCACTTCTTTCGGTATCAGACAATCGTGATTTAAAATCTTGAATATCACTTGTGAAATTAAACTCAGAGTGTATCCAATATGAATGTCTTATCGCAGGCACATACTCGTAAAGATGAGGGTACTCATATGGCTTTAGGTTTATTCGTTTTTCAAATATATCTGACTGCCTTCTTTCAGTTCTTTTATTTCTGTAAAGGATGTATGCTTTTGCAGCTTCTTTGAACTTGCTTTCCATGAGTTCAGATTCAACGATATCTTGAACTTCCTCGATTGTTGGGATATATTCGACATCATTCTTTTTTCGGTCTAGCAATGCTTGATAAACCGAGAACGCAACATCCTGTGCATTTTGTTCAGTACCTACACCAACTGCATTCATCGCCTTTTGGATAGCTCCACTAATCTTATCCAAATGAAAGGGTTTTGTACTGTAATCTCTCTTAATTATTTGTTCTATCTCCATGTTTTTTTAAATGTTTCTATAGTGAATTCTAAAAATTTTCATTTACCGCAAATGTAAAGTTCTCATTTATTTCATCATCTTTTGTAGCCGTGGCTCTATAAGTTTTTAACAACTTTTTAACATAAAATTTTAGCGAATAAAGCGGTCAAAAAAACAGAATTATTGTGCCAAAAATTTAAAAAAATTAAAACATTGGTAATCGAAAATTCAGTGACCAAAATTAAAATCAATAGCTCTTAACTAATTGATTTTGTGT
>CABXCC010000031.1 GCA_902510475.1 uncultured Bacteroidota bacterium
TACAAATCTCTATTGACAAAATATAATCTGACATACGAAAATAAAGGGTTAAAATATTTTGATTCGATAGTTGATGATTCTTTTCTAGCTGCAAATTGGAAAATTCCTGAAGGAATCAATGATAAGACCAACATGGTTTCTATTCTAAATAAAACTTTTTCGCTACTTGATTTTGCTGATTATCTTAAGAACAACCAATCAAAAAGTCCTAAAAAATCTCTCCAAAATGTTTTAAGAGAAAAGTATAGATCATTCTTAAATTCAAAAATGTTAAAAATATATAAAGATAATTTAGAAAATGAAAATTCAGATTATCGAAATGTGTTAAACGAATACAGAGAGGGGCTGTTGCTTTTTAATTTGATGCAGGATAAAATATGGACCTATAATGAAAGTGATTCTCTAAAATTAAAAAGTTTTTTTGATAAAAATAGCACCAATTACAAGTCATTTGAATCTGATAAAGGAAAAATAATTGGAGACTTCCAAGATAAACTTGAATCTGACTGGGTAAAGGAATTAAAATTAAAATACCCCGTTCAAATCAATAAAAAAGCTTTGCGAAGGATAAAAAAAATGTATTCATATGAATAAGTTTTTTATCATAATATCAATTCTATTTGTGGGTTGTAAAATGTCTGGTGATGAAGACGGGCAAAATGTGGCTAGATTCAATGATTCATATTTAAATAAAAGTGATTTTTCGGAATTGATGACAAATTTTTCTGAAGAGGACTCTGTAGTTAAGGCTAATAATGTTATAAATAATTGGGCAATCAATAAAATATTAATTGAAAGAGCCAAACTAAATTTAACTGAATCTAGATTAAATGAGATAGAGTCATTGGTCGATGACTATCGTTCAGATCTTTTGTCTGACTCGTATTTAGAAGCATTGGTAAACTCTACAATTAATTTAGATATAGATTCATCAGAAATTCAATCTTTATTTGACAGTAATAAAAATCTCTTTTTGTTAAATGAAGATATATATAGATTAATTTTTGTCGAATTGCCTCAAGATTTTTCTGATACTTATGAGGTTAGAAAAAGAATAAGAAGATTTAATGAAAAAGACCAATATTTTTTAGATTCAATTTCATTTAGATATAACAATTATTCCTTTGACACAAAAATATGGGTTTCTGAAAAAAAATTACTTAATGAGTTTGATTTTTTAAATTCTTACTCCTACCGAAGCTTAAAAAATTATAATTTTTATCAATACAAAGACTCATTAAGTTTATATTTGATTAAAATAGTTGATTCGGCTATAAAAGGTGAGATATCACCCATTGAAAATGTATTATCAACACTAGAGTATATGTCATTAAATCAAAGAAAAAAAGAGGTAATGTTAAAGATTAAGACTAATATTCTAAAAGATGCATTAATAAACAATAAATTAGAAATTTATTAAATATGAGAAATATTAAATTATTAACCGTTCTGTTTTTTTTATCACAATTTTTATTTTCCCAAGAGCGAGAAAAAATTGATGGTGTTGCTGCTGTGATTGGTGATTTTGTTGTTCTCGAGTCGGATATAGATAAACAGTTTACACAACTTAGAGTTTCGGGTGTTTCAATGGAGAATATTTCAAAATGTCAGGTGTTTGGTAAGCTCCTAGAAGATAAGTTATATCAGCATCATGCTATTCAGGATAGTATTGAAGTCAATCAAGCAGAAATACAATCCTATGTCGATCAGCAAGTTAATGCATTTGCCCTACAAATAGGTTCAATGGATAAGCTTTTAGAATATTATAAAAAAGACTCTGAACAAGAGTTAAGATCCGAAATGTTTGAGCTTAATAAAAATTCTGAGCTAGCCAAAAAGATGCAACAATCTATAATTGAAGAAATTGAGATAACCCCTGAAGAAGTTAGACAGTTTTTTAATTCTATCCCTAAGAACGACAGACCTGTCTTTGGTACCGAGCTGAGAGTCTCTCAAATAGTAGTTTATCCTACTGTTAGTCAACAGGAAAAACAAAATGTTATTAATAGATTAAAAGTTTTTAAAGCAGATGTAATTGATAATGGTGCAAGTTTTATTTCAAAAGCTGTATTGTATAGTGAAGATCCAGGCTCCAGAACCAAAGGAGGAAAATATTCAATTAACCGTAAAAATTCCCCAATGGTTAAAAGATTTAACGAAGTCGCTTTTTCGTTATCTGAGGGTGAGATTTCTGAACCTTTCGAAACAGAATATGGATTTTTTATAATCTATCTCGAAAAGATCAGAGGTCAAGAATATGATATACGAACAATATTATTAAGACCAAAATTTAGTCAAAAAGAAATTGAAGAGACAAAAAGTAGATTGGTAAATGTAAGAGAAAGAATTGTTTCTGGTGAAATTTCTTTTGCTGATGCTGCTATTGAAGCTAGTGATGAAATTGAAACAAGATTTGATGGTGGACTACTAATTAATCCTGAAACACAAGATTATAATTTTGAATTGACTAAGATGGATCCAGAATTATATGCCCAAATAGCTAATTTGAAAGAAGGTGAAGTTAGTATTGTATTTCAAGATGAAGATAGATATAATCCGGTAAAATTTAAAATATTAACTGTTTCAAATAGGTATGACGAGCATGTTGCTGATTTTTCTAAGGATTATATTAAGATTCAAAAATTAGCATTACAGAATAAACAATTAAAAGAAATTGAAAAATGGCAAAATGATAAAATTTTTGATACTTATATTAATATAAGTAATGATTTTGGAAGTTGTGATTGCTTTAGTAATTGGTTAAAAAATTAATTTTTTTTTAAATTAACTTTATAAACTAAAATAAGATATGGCGTTTGATATTGAAATGATAAAAAAGGTTTATTCTGACATTGTAAAAAATGTGGATAATGTTAGAAGTATAGTTAATAAACCTCTCTCATTGTCTGAAAAAATATTATACTCACACTTATGGAGTCAAACAAATAAATCTTACAAAAGAGGTAAAGATTATGTAGATTTTAAACCTGACAGAATTGCTTGTCAGGATGCTACTGCTCAAATGGCATTATTACAATTTATGCAGGCAGGTAAACAAAAAGTTGCTGTTCCTACTACTGTTCATTGTGATCACTTAATTCAAGCTAAAATGGGTGCCAAAGAAGACTTATTTCAGGCTAATAAAGTAAGTAATGAGGTTTTTGAGTTTTTAAAGAATGTTTCAAATAAGTACGGAATTGGTTTTTGGAAACCTGGCGCTGGGATTATTCATCAAGTAGTTTTAGAAAATTATGCTTTTCCTGGTGGGATGATGATTGGTACAGATTCACACACTGTAAACGCTGGTGGTTTGGGTATGGTTGCAATTGGTGTTGGAGGAGCAGATGCAGTTGACGTTATGGCTGGAATGCCATGGGAGTTAAAATTTCCTAAGATTATCGGTGTAAAATTAGTGGGTGAGTTAAATGGCTGGACTTCAGCTAAAGATGTTATTTTAAAAGTTGCAGGAATTTTAACTGTTAAAGGTGGAACCGGTTGTATTATTGAATATTTTGGTCCTGGTGCTAAATCTCTATCATGTACCGGTAAAGGTACTATTTGTAATATGGGGGCAGAAGTTGGAGCAACTACTTCTACTTTTGGGTACGACGAGTCTATGGAAAGATATTTAAGATCAACTGATAGGGTTGATGTTGCGGAAGAGGCAAATAAAATTAAAGATTATCTTACTGCAGATCCCGATGTTTATGATGATCCTGAAAAATATTTTGACCAGGTTATTGAAATTAATCTTTCTGAGTTAAAACCTCATTTAAATGGTCCATTTACACCAGATCTTGCAACTCCTGTTTCAGAAATTGGAGATAAAGCAAAAGAAAATGATTGGCCGCTAAAAGTTGACTGGGGTTTAATTGGTTCATGTACAAATTCGTCCTACGAAGATTTAACAAGGGCAGCTTCAATAGCTAAACAAGCTATTGATAAGAATTTAATTACCAAATCTGATTTTGGAATAAATCCAGGATCAGAACAGGTAAGGTATACTGCTGAAAGAGACGGAATTTTAAAAATCTTTGAAGATTTGAATGCTACTATATTTACAAATGCTTGTGGGCCTTGTATTGGACAATGGGATAGAAGTGATTTAAAAGGCCAAGAAAAAAACACAATAGTTCATTCGTTTAACAGAAACTTTTCTAAAAGGGCTGACGGAAATCCGAATACACATGCATTTGTTGGTTCACCCGAAATTGTTGCTGCCATTGCTATAGCAGGTAAATTAGATTTTGATCCAACAAAAGATAAGCTCTTAAATGAATTAGGAGAAGAAGTTATGCTAGATCCTCCTGTGGGTGTTGAATTGCCAAGTGACGGTTTTGATTGTGAAGATTCTGGATATATTGAACCAGAAAAAGATGGTAGTAAAGTAGTTGTTTCTGTTGATCCAAAATCTGAAAGACTACAGCTTTTAGATCCATTTTTACCGATTGGTAGAGAGATAAAATATGCTAGGCTGTTAATAAAAGCTCATGGAAAATGTACAACCGATCACATTTCTATGGCAGGGCCATGGTTGAGGTATAGAGGACATCTGGATAACATTTCCAATAATTGTTTAATTGGAGCTGTCAACAGCTTTAATATGAAAACAAATTTTATTAAAAATCATTTAAACGGAGACTATGGGGGAGTTCCAGATACTCAAAGAGAGTATAAGTCTAATAATATTAAAACTGTTGTAGTGGGTGATCATAATTATGGAGAAGGATCATCCAGGGAACATGCTGCAATGGAGCCACGTCATTTAGGTGTTTGTGCTGTTATTGTTAAATCTTTTGCTAGAATACACGAAACCAACCTTAAAAAGCAAGGAATGTTAGCCTTAACATTCTCAAATGAGAAAGATTATGATTTGATTATGGAAGATGACTTATTCACTTTCGTCAACTTAGATAGTTTTTCACCTGGTAAAAAACTTGAGCTTCTGTTGAATCATTCTGATGGTTCTAAAGATATAATTTTCTTGAACCATACTTACAATAAGTCTCAAATAGAATGGTATGATGAAGGGTCAGCTTTAAATCTTATAAAAAAAGAAAATTTATAATGCTTTTTTATAAAAGCTTTGAAAAAAAACTTTAATAAACTCTTTAGACTTTACTGAAAGAATAATATTTATGTCTTCCAGAAAACTGCTTTCTTCATCTAAAAAACGAAGGACATTTTCAGTTTTATTTTTCTTAATCATTTTATAAAAAATCATTTCACCCATGTGGTTATATTGAGACAAAACACCAAGTAAGATGTTATCTAGAAATTTATATTTTGTCTTTGGATGTGTTATTAAGCTTTTACCTTTTTTAATGTTTTCTAATATTTTTAATGAATTTTTTTCACAGTTCTTAAAAGAATAACCTGTTGAGGGTTTAATCCAGCCACCAGCAGATCCAATTTTTGTTATATTTTTTGTTGAATCTCTATAAAACGGATAAGAAGTCATTGGTATTACACCAAATTCAGACTTTATTACTTCATAATCAGATGTATGATAATAATTATTCATATAATCTCTAATGTAGTTTTCATATACTTTTTTTTCGCATTCATTTTTAGAAAAATATGTGTGTTCGATTAAAGCTTCATTTTCTTTAAAAGGTAAAACATATGTGAAGGCTGTATGTTTTTTGTCTCTAATTCTATAATCCATAAAGACAAAAGAATCCTTTTTAAATTTAGCTTCTTTTGTTCTTATAACCCAACCAAGAAAATGCTGTTTAAGTGAAGTATAATTATTTTGTTCCTTTTTAAATCTTTTATTAGGCCTTGAATCAAAGACATGATTTGCATAATAGTTTTTTTTATTACCAACTACAATAAGTTTCTTAT
>CABXCC010000032.1 GCA_902510475.1 uncultured Bacteroidota bacterium
AAATATTGAAGAAATTCCAAGCTTACATTTAATTAACCAGTTTAAAGAGGATAATGACATAAAAAAAATTATTAGTTTAGCCGATCACAAAGAAAAAATTAAGCTACTTCACGCTAGAGTTAAAGATTTTTTAAATAATGATGATCTAAATAGTGCATTGTTAACTTTGTTTTCGATTTAATTTATATGAAGAGTTTAGTCCTTATTTTATTTTATATTTTTTGTGTCCAGCTTTCTGCACAGTCAGTTTATGTTGAGGATAGAAAAATATTTGTTGATGACCAGGAATATAGAATTAATGGTATTTGCTATGCCAGAGGGGAGGGTAATGGAGAAAACTCAGGATATACTTTTAATGATGATATACCTTTGTTGGTTGACGCAAATATTAATACCATCAGAACCTATGCAGCGATTACAAATTCAGCTGAATTAAATGCGTTTGCAAATGCTGGAATAAAGGTTATTATGATGCTTAACGAAAACAGCTATACTTGGTATGTTAATCAATATAAAAATCATCCTGCAATTTTAATGTGGGAATTTGGTAATGAATTTAATTATTATCCAGAATGGTTTGGAAACAATATTCAAAACTGGTACAATGTCTTGGAAAATTGTGCTTCAACAGTGAAGTCAATCGATCCAAATCATCCCGTTAGTACTGGTCATGGCGAGGTTCCCAATGCTCAAGCACTAAATTCTTGCCCCAGTGTGGATGTATGGGGTATGAATGTTTACAGGTGGCTAAGTCCTGATTCTGCTATTGACGAATTAGCTTCTCAAACTGATAAAGCAATGTATATTTCCGAAGCAGGTGCGGATAGTTTTAATTCAAATTCAAATTCAGAAAATCAGGCACAGCAGGCCCAAGCAACAGAAATTATATTAAATGCGATAATCGAAAAATCTGATTTATGTGTAGGAGTTACATTATTTGAGTTTTGTGATGAATGGTGGAAGGCTGGAAATCCAAATCAGCAGGACATCGGCGGTTTTTCAAATGCAATACCCTATGATAATTATGCCAACGAAGAATATTGGGGAATAGTAACAAGAGATAGAGTACCAAAACAGTCATATTATGTTGTAAAAGATATTTATGAGTCTACATCCCTTTCAATCAATGACAATAATTTACATATTTCAATTTATCCTAACCCTGTTAGTGATGGGTTTATTAATTTTGTGAATCATTCTAACGACCCCTTGGATATTGAAGTTTTTGATCTTAACGGTAGAAAAGTTATTTCTCAAAAAAGTGTTTTTGATTCTATTGACGTAAGTGTCTTATCCGAAGGAATATATAGTTTGAAACTATCAAGACATGGTAGGTCTGATATTAAAAAGCTAATTATTAAATAAGTTTTTTCTTTATTTTATTCCAATATTTAAAAAATGACAAATAATCTCCCTCAATTTTGCAAAGCCAATCCCTGTTGTCCATGGTTCCAATGTAATGACTATTTAATGGGTGTTCTTTGAATATAAATTCACTTATATTATATTCTTTTTTTAATTGTTCAAAAGATCCAGAAAAGAATTGAATTTCATCAATATTATCAGAAAGTTTTAATGCGAATTGAATACATTTTTTTGAGACAGGGTATTTTGAAAAAATTTCAGGTTCAAGTAGTAATATTCGATTTGCCTTTCCATCAATTCTCCAATTAGGATCAATATTGTAATAATTATAAATTAAGGTAGGGAGATTATTATCAATTTCTAGTTTTTTTATTTCAGGCAAGTTAGTTTTATTTTCAAAATTTATTTTTTCATCTAGAACTTTAGGAATATCCATATTTATTATTTCCTCATATGATTTATCCAAAAATGTTCCTTTTTGGTCATCATTAAAATACTTATTTACATTATCCTGATTTGCATAGTATTTTTTATTTGAATTAGACCCTGCCACCCATTGCCAACTAAGCGAATTACTTGCCCAATCACCATCTAGTAAGTGATAATACATCCATTTTGCAGGTGTTTTCCAGTGGCTTTTTGAAATATTAGTAGCAATGGAGGCAACATACATTCGCATGTGATTATGCATATATCCAAATTCATACAAGTTTTTAATTTCCTTATCAACGGAATTAATTTTTGTTGTTCCGTCTACTACAGATTTTACAATTTTTTTATCGATAAAATCTTCTTGTGGTCTTTTTAGATCTTTATTTATTAGATCCACCTTATTTACCCATATTTGTTGCCAAAAGTCTCTCCAAGCCAATTCTTGAATGAACTTTTCACACTTTTTTAGGTTTAAACCTTTTTCTACTAACCTATCGTAGATAAACCTAGTTGAAATTACTCCTCTGGAAATGTATGGGGAAAGTCTAGAAACATTACCATTTTTAAAATTTCGGGTACTAGCATATTTTACAGGATCTACAAGGTCAATTTTTTTTAAAATCTCGACGAAGTCTGTTGGAAATATGTTCATGTTCTGAACTAAACAATAATTATACCGTAAAAAGTTTATCTTTATTTAAATATCTATTCAATTATTTCAACCTTTTTAATGTAGACATTATCGATTGGCCAATCTCTATTATCAGTGGGGCTAGATGCGATTTTATCTACTGTGTCCATTCCCTTTATAACCTTCCCAAAAACAGTATAATCCCCGTCTAGATGATGAGCTCCATTCTTTTTTTGAACAATAAAAAATTCAAAAGGAGAAGCCATTTTATACGGGTTATCAACAAGACTACTTGGCATACTAACCATTCCACGTTTGTGCGTATGTCCTTTGTTCAGATCATTAGGGAGTAGGTACCTTCCGATCTTTTTTCTTTTTTGCGAAATTTTTCTATTATCGCTATTACCAGCTTGAATAATAAAATTATTGATTACCCTGTAAAATTGTGTATTTTGAAAATAATTCTTCTTGGTTAGATAAATAAAATTTGATCGATGAAACTTTGTATTTTCAAAAAGTAAAATATCTATTTCTCCGTAATCAGTGAATATTCTTACTTTGTTTTCTTTGTGATTTTTGTCATAATTTAAAAAAAACTCCATAACATTATCGTCTGAAAGCCTAAATTCATTTTCTAAATTATTTTTTTTTAAATCTTTTTTTGTTGTTTTTACCTTTTGAATAATAATATCTTTTTTCTCATCACAAGAGATACAGAGTATTAATATAAAAAGAACTATTTTTTTTAGATTATTTTGTAAAAGTTTCATGATAAAAAATATTGAAAATTGTGGAGTCGCCGAGAATCGAACTCGGGTCCAAACAAGAAAACTAATAAATTTCTACATGTTTAGTTTTTATTTAATTTTCGATGACATACTGATTAAAAACAACCCATATATCACTTAGTTTCTTAATTTCAAAAATATGTCGAAACTCATATTTTCTATGTTAACATTTACGATGTTTCTTATTGAACGCCGTTAACAAAGGCTTTCATGAAACATTTAGCTTTTCCACCTAGTGGAACGAGGCTAATCTTACTATAATTCAGATTAAGCAGCTAAAGCGTATTTATTTTCGCCGTTTAAAATTTAAAATTGATTTTAACGCGTACTATTTTATTGCGCGACATGCTTAATACTAACTTTGACTTGCTGTCAAAACCAGTCGACCCCATAATTTCAATGAACAAAAAATGAACTGCAAATATATAAAAAACTTGTACAAGGAATTTTAAGGGGTTATTTTTGGGTCATGAAAATTGGTATCATCAAAGAATATAAACTCCCGCCTGATAAAAGAGTTGTTTTTTCACCAGAAAAATGTTTAGAAACCTTGCAAAAATTTCCGCAGGTTGAGTTTTTTATTGAAAAAAGCGATATCCGTTGTTTTTCAGATCTAGAATACGAAGAAATGGGTCTAAATGTAGTTACTGATCTTTCAAATTGTGATGTTTTGATAGGTGTTAAGGAAGTGCCGATTGAGAAACTAATTGACAATAAAAAATATTTCTTTTTTTCTCACACTATTAAAAAGCAACCTTATAACAGAAAGCTGCTTCAACAAATAATCAAAAAAAATATTGAACTATTTGATCATGAAACCATTGTTGATGTCAATAACAACAGATTAATAGGCTTTGGATATTATGCAGGCGTAATTGGAGCTTACAATGGATTAAGAGCTTATGGATTAAAAAACAATTCTTTCTCAATTTCAAAAGCCATTGATTTAAAAGACAGACAGGAATTTAATTCAATTTTAAAGAGTTTATCTATACCAAATATTAAAATCCTTCTAACAGGTAAAGGAAGAGTTGGGAGCGGTACAAAAGAAGTTTTAGATTTTTTAAAAATTAAGCAGGTTTCAGCTCACGATTTTATCAATGAGACTTATAACGAGCCGGTTTATGTGAACATAGATGTGTTGGATTATAATTATTCAGATTCAATTGAGAATACAGTTTCCAACTTTTATAATTATCCAGAAAAATTTAGATCTACTTTTTCTAAATTTTTATCTGTTTCTGATATTTATTTTGCCGGGCATTACCATAACCCTAAAGCCCCTAAATTAATTACACTCGATGATATTAAAAATCCTGATTTTAATATTCAGGTAATAGCAGATATAAGTTGTGATATTGACGGCCCTATTGCATCTACGATTAGACCTTCAACTATTGAAAATCCAACTTATGGGTTTCATAAAGAAAAATTGGTTGAATGTGATTTTCTTGACAAAAATGCCTTAGCTGTAATGGCTGTTGATAATTTGCCCTGTGAACTACCGAGAGACTCAAGTGAAATGTTTGGTGAGATGTTTTTAAAGTATGTTATTCCTTCTTTTTTCAACAATGACCAAGAAAATATTTTAATGAACTCAAAAATAACTTCTGAG
>CABXCC010000033.1 GCA_902510475.1 uncultured Bacteroidota bacterium
TAGTGGTGATGGAAATATTGATTCTTTTACTCCTAGTTTAGTTACCACATCTCAAATTGCAACGATTGTAGTTACCCCAACATACGAGAATGACGGAGTAACGTGTATTGGTAATTCAGAAACCTTTACAATTACGGTAAATCCAGTAGCTCAGGTTGAAGGGGTGATAAGTCAGATTTTATGTGTTGGTGATTCCACGGATACCATTACATTTGAAACTGCAAATACGGACGGTACGACTACGTATGCGTGGACTAAGGATAATACGGATATTGGATTGGATGCTGTTGGTAATGGAGATATTCCATCGTTTGTTGTTGCAAATGATACGGACACTGCTTTAGTAGCAACTATTGTTGTTACACCTAACTATGATAATAATGGATTCACTTGTGTTGGTGATCCAGAGACTTTTACCATTACTGTAAATCCTGGAGCCCAGGTAAATCCTGTTTTGAGTCAGGAATTATGTGTTGGTGATTCAACAGATGAGATTGTCTTTACAACCACCAATACAGACGGTACGACTACGTATGCGTGGACTAATGACAATCCAGCGATTGGATTGGCAGCTAGTGGTACAGGTGATATTTTATCATTTACCCCTTCTTTAGTTTTACCTAGTTCTGAAATTGCAACGATAGAAGTTACCCCAACATATGAGAACAATGGAGTAATTTGTATTGGTAGTCCTGAGACCTTTACAATTACAGTGAATCCTTTAGGACAGGTTGGTCCTATTGTAAGTCAGGTTATATGTGTAGGTGATTCGACTCAAACTATTACATTTGAAACTGCCAATACGGACGGTACTACTACGTATGCATGGACCAATGACAATACGGATATTGGATTAGGGGCTGGCGGTATAGGTGATATCCCATCGTTTGTTGTTACAAATGATACGACCGATACACTGGTAGCTACGATAGAAGTTACCCCAACATATGAAAACAATGGATTTACCTGTACTGGAGATTCTGAGACTTTTATTATTTCGGTTCTTAGTGAAATACTAATGACTGCAGATGTAACCGATGCTACTGATTGTGATGACCCTAATAGCGGAATTATAGATATTACTGTCTCAGGCGGATCAGGAATTTACGAATATTTATGGAGTGACGGATCAACCAATCAAGATTTAGTTGGTGTTCCTTCTGGAGATTATTTTGTAACCATAACCGATTCTGAAGGTTGTAGTTTCACCTCTGAAGTGTATAATATTTTTAGACAAGATGATTTAGTTGTAGTCCTTACAACTCAAACTACTGCGGATTGTGACACTAATATTGTTTCTCAACAAAATAATATTTCAATTTCAGGTGGATTACCGCCATATGAAATTAATTGGTCAGACGGAGTTGTGTATATTGGTGATTACACAGAGATGACTGCCTATGAAAACGGAATTTACAATGTATTGGTAACAGACCAGTACGGATGTGAGGTGAACACTGAAATAATTGTAGATTTTGACGAATTAAGTTTTGAAGATGCATCTTTTGATTATGTAACTACTGGAAACTTGGATTGTGGACTAAGTATATTTAACGAGATTGAGTTT
This sequence comes from uncultured Bacteroidota bacterium, assembly GCA_902510475.1. GTDB lineage: Bacteria > Bacteroidota > Bacteroidia > Flavobacteriales > Flavobacteriaceae > MED-G13. Next base: position 1,568 of record CABXCC010000033.1, read on the forward strand.
ACAAATACATCAGCAGGAGATATATATGGAGTAACATGGGATTTCGGTGATGGTAGCGCCCTAGCATTTGGTGAGATTGTTACACATCAGTATATTACAGCAGGAGTATTTGAGGTCACCGTTACTGTTGAGTATAATTATGGTTGTATTGAGATATACTCTGAAGAAATTGAGGTTTCTGATGCATATGACATCATGTTACCAACAGCATTTAGTCCAAATAATGACGGAATTAATGATACTATTAGGCCTGTTTACAATTGTGTAAATGATATTAATATGAGTATTTATGATACATTTGGATCATTATTGTATTATGAAAGTAACATTGATTTGCAGGGTTGGGACGGGATACTTGACGGAAAAATAGCTGAGAATGGCAACTATCTAATGGTTGTAAATGGAACAACAAAGCAAGGAGAGAATATTAATTTAAATGGAGTATTTGTTTTATTAAGGTAAAATTATGCTAAAGAGAAAATTTACAATATTGTTGTTGTTGTTTTACGTGAATATGTATTCCCAGGATGTTGCATTTACGCAGTCATTTATGGTTCCCGAGTCTATTAATCCATCCTTTTCAGGGTTTAACGAGTCTACAAAATTTGGATTAATTTATAAAAATCAGCAATGGAATGGTTTTGATTTTAATGTAAATTCTGAATATATGTTCTTTGACGATTGGTACCCGGACTTGAACAGTGGTGTTGGAATAAGTTTTATAAATCACCAAGAGACATTTACAAAATATTCTTTAAATCAATTAAATATTAGCTGGACATATAATGTCAAGATTAATTATTATTGGAATTTTAGACCAAGCATAACTTTTGGATTTGCTACTAAAGATTTTGGCTTTGATAACATAGTTTTTGAGGATCAGATAAATATTTATCAAAATATTATTAGTCTCAATACTTATGATCCTATTGCTTTTGACGAAAATACTAGATATGCAGATTTTGGTGCTTCATTTTTAATATATAATGATCAGCATTGGTTTGGTTTAACTCTGAGACACTTAAATAAACCCAATATTTCAATGTTATCTCAGGGAGATTTACCTCTAGATTTATTTATTTCGGCACATGCCTCATTAGAATTACCATTTCTAAAATATAATAGTGATAATCGTGTAAATCTTATTATGAATTTTGTAAAGCAAGCTAAATATGACAGGTTTGATTTAGGATTTCAGTATATATATGATAGATTTTCATTTGCGTTAACAGCTGCAACAAATCCGATTCAAACATCTGATGAAAGTCATTTTATAACTTCAATTAACCCAATAGTTGGTTTTGTTTGGGAAGGTTTTAAGTTTGGTTATTCTTATGATTTTAATATGAGTAATATTGGCGGTGATGGGGGTATTTCAGAAATATCTGTCACTTATGATTTCTTGAACAATAAAGATTGTTTTGGGTGTCCGATATATTAATTTTATAATGCTTGTATAATTTGAATAAAAATATTTGATCTAATCAAAATCAAATGTATATTTGCTCACGCTAAATTGGTCTGGTAGTTCAGCTGGTTAGAATACCTGCCTGTCACGCAGGGGGTCGCGGGTTCGAGTCCCGTCCAGACCGCAAAAAACCTTCTCAAATCGAGAAGGTTTTTTTTATCTTTGTAAATATGGATAAGCCTAAGTTTTTACTTTTTATATGTCTTATATTTTTATATAAAATTTCTCACACTCAAAATTTCATAAATCAAACAATTGATTACGACGGAAATACAAGAGAATACAAATTGTATATTCCAAGTAGTTATTCTGAAAATTCATTAAGTCCATTAATGTTTAATTTTCATGGAGGAAACGGGACAATAGATGGGCAAATTTATATTTCTGACATGAGAAATTTATCTGATGAAAATAATTTTATTCTTGTTTATCCTCAAGCAATAGCTGATCCTACCGATGACGGTTCATTAAATTGGATTTTCAAAGGGGATTCGGATCATGATGACATTTATTTTATCGAGGCTTTAATTGATGAGCTCTCAGCTCAATATTCTATTGATACGACAAGGGTTTATGCATGTGGATATTCTTTGGGAGGAGAGTTTGTATATGAGCTACTCTGTAGGTTAAATGATAAAATCGCTTCTGGCGCTGTCGTTGCGAGGACAATGGGACAATATCAATATGAAAATTGTAATCCTCAACATCCAACCTCTGTAATGACAATATTAGGTACAGAAGATTTTGAGTCCATTTATAACGGAGTTGTCTACAATGGGGTAACATACTATATTTCTGCTGATGATACTCATGAATATTGGAGTAATTATAATAATACGGATATTAATCCTGTAGAAACTGAATTAACTGATAATAACACTAATGATGGTTCTACTATCACCAAAAGAATTTGGGAAAATGGTAATGAATGTGTTTCTGTAGTTGAGTATAGAGTTAACGGTGGAGGACATGACTGGCCAGGTTCATTTGGAAATATGGATATTAATTCTGATAATGAAATTTGGAATTTTGTATCAAAATATTCTTTGTATGGACTAATTGATAATTGTAGTCTTTCTATTAACACCTCTGAAAATCAGCATGAGTTTTATTATTACCCCAATCCAATTCAGGATCTATTAAAAATAAATAATCAATCAAACACAAAACGCATATTTATTTCTGATTTAACAGGGAAGTCTATTTATAAGTCTAATTTGATTATCGGTGAAAATATTTTTGATATTTCTGTTTTTAAACCAGGATTGTATAATGTAAGAATTGGTGTAAAAACATTCAAAATTTTAAAAAAATAATTCACTATATATTTAAGTCGCTACAATTAAATTATTTCCATCTATGTTAGAGGAATAACAAGGAAGTGAATTAGAGGTTTCACACGATGAATCGTATGAGTTGTTGTGATCATTACACTTGAAAATATTACCGCTTTGAAGTACCCATTGATTTCTTGTGCCGTTGTGTGGGCATGAGTTTGTGTAAGCTTGAATATGATCCGAACTAATTCTCAATAATAACATATTTAACCCAATACTATATCCATTCATCCAACCACCTACAGAGGATAGACTTGAAAAGTTTGAGTTTG
>CABXCC010000034.1 GCA_902510475.1 uncultured Bacteroidota bacterium
ATAAATGTGAACGACTTTGGTTGATTTAATATTTCATTGTTATCATCATTTGAACATGATAAAATTAATAATGAGAGCAAAATAAATAATTTTAAATTTTTCATTTTGATATTTTTTTAAAAAATTGAATTAGCAAATATATAATAATTTAGAATTACTACAGATAACAATTTTTTTTTTTATTAATTGTTTTTCTTTAAAGTTGTCATATATTTGCAGAAGTATTTGAGGAAAAATTTGATTGATTGCCACCTCTTTAAAAAAAGCTAAAACATAATGAAAAATCCCGATTTAATTAACACTATTATAAAGTCTAAGGTTCTTGTATTGGATGGAGCAATGGGGACAATGATTCAAAAATTAAATTTTGACGAATCAGATTATCGTGGTGAAAGATTTAAAGATTATGATATTCTTTTGAAGGGAAATAATGATTTATTATCAATCACACAGCCTGAAGCAATATTAGGTATTCACAAAGCTTATTTAAAAGCTGGTGCAGATATAATTATGACAAATACGTTTTCTTCAACCCCAATCGCAATGGCTGATTATAAGATGGAGTCACTTGTTTATGATTTAAATTTTGAATCTGCTCAATTAGCAAAAAAAGCTGTTTTAGAATACGACTCAAAAGTAAAGCCAAGATTTATTGCCGGATCAATTGGTCCTACAAATAAAACAGCTAGCATGTCCCCTGATGTTAATAATCCTGGTTTTAGAGAGGTTAATTTTGATGATTTGGTAGACTCTTATTTTGAACAAATATCTGCCTTAGTTGAAGGTGGGGTTGATATATTATTTGTTGAAACGGTTTTTGACACTCTTAATGCCAAAGCTGCTTTGTTTGCAATTGAAAACTATAATGAAAATAATTCGGTGAGTGTTCCTACTATGTTAAGTGGCACTTTAACTGATGCAAGTGGTAGGACTTTATCAGGGCAAACATTAGAGGCATTTATAAACTCTGTATCTCATATAAATTTGTTAAGTATTGGGCTTAATTGCTCATTTGGAGCTGCTGGACTATTCCCTTACATAAAAAAAATGTCCCTTACAACAGACTTACCCATTTCTGTTCACCCCAATGCAGGATTGCCAAACGAATTTGGAGAATATGATCAAAGTTCCAGGCAAATGCAAAATCTAATAAAAGACTTTCTTAAAAATAGGTTAGTTAATATAATAGGTGGATGTTGTGGAACTACGCCTGATCATATTTCTTTGATCTCTGAGATTGCAAATGATTATAATGCTAGAAATATAAACTAATTCATAATGAATAATAAAAAATATTTAACATTATCGGGATTAGAAGTTTTAAAGGTTACACCAGAAACCAATTTTGTAAATATTGGAGAAAGAACTAACGTTACTGGCTCACGAAAATTCTTAAAACTAATTCAAAATAATAATTACGAAGAAGCTGTTGAAGTTGCAAGAGAACAAGTAAACGGTGGAGCGCAGATCATTGACATTAATATGGATGAGGGAATGATTGACGGAGTTTCTTCGATTACCAAGTTTTTAAATCTAATTGCGGCCGAGCCAGATATTTCAAGAGTACCCGTTATGATAGATAGCTCAAAATGGGAAATAATTGAAGCAGGTCTTAAATTGATTCAGGGAAAAGGAGTTGTTAATTCAATAAGCCTAAAAGAAGGAGAAATTTTATTTAAGCAATATGCTAATAAAATTAAAAGATATGGTGCAGCTGTTGTAGTTATGGCATTTGACGAAGTGGGCCAAGCTGATAGCTATGAGAGAAGAATTGAAATATGTAAAAGATCATATGACATATTAGTTAATGAGGTTAATTTCAACCCTGAAGATATTATTTTTGACCCAAATATTTTTCCTGTTGCAACAGGGATGGAAGAACATAAAAATAATGCTCTTGATTTTATCAGGGCAACAAAATGGATAAGAGATAATTTACCTTATGCTAATGTTAGCGGAGGAGTCAGTAATGTTTCCTTTTCGTTTCGTGGCAACAATGTTGTTAGAGAAGCTATGCACTCCGCATTTTTATATCATGCTATTAAAAATGGGATGAATTTAGGAATTGTCAATCCTTCAATTTTGATACCATATACCGATATTGAAGATAAATTATTAGTTCTCGTAGAAGATGTTTTATTAAATAGAAACGAAGATGCAACTGAGAATTTATTAGACTATGCGGAAAAAATAAAAGATTCTAAAACAACCAAGGCGATAAAGAAAGATGAGTGGAGAAAAGACAGTTTACAAGATAGAATTGACTATTCTCTTGTAAAAGGTATTGATAAGTATATAATTGAAGATACAGAGGAGGCAAGATTAAATTCTAAAAAACCAATAGAGGTTATAGAAAATAATCTAATGCATGGTATGAACATAGTTGGTGATTTGTTTGGATCTGGAAAAATGTTTTTACCTCAAGTTGTAAAGTCGGCAAGAGTAATGAAAAAATCTGTTGCATATTTAGAGCCATATATCGAAAAAGATAAAAAGTCGTCTGCAAATGCAAAGGCTAAAATTTTAATGGCAACTGTAAAAGGTGACGTGCATGATATCGGAAAAAATATCGTTAGTGTTGTTTTAGCTTGCAATAATTTTGAGATTGTAGATTTAGGAGTGATGGTTCCTCCTGAAAAAATTATTTCAGAGGCATTAAAGCATAATGTTGATATCATAGGTCTTTCAGGTTTAATCACTCCTTCACTAGACGAAATGATTTTTTTAGCTCAAGAATTAAAAAGAAATAATATAAATATTCCTTTGATGATTGGGGGTGCTACAACTTCAAAAGCTCACACTGCCGTTAAAATCCATCCTGAAATCGATAGTGGTCTGGTTCATGTCAAAGACGCATCTTCTGCTGTTGTTGTTGTAAATAAAATCATTGGAAATAAAAACGAACTGTACTTCGATGAGATTAATAAAGAATATAATGACCTTAGAGATGGATTCTTGGAAAGAAAGGTTTTAAAGGAATATTTAACTATTGAACAGGCAAGGGAAAATAAATTAAAAATCAATTGGAATAATGAAAAAATTATCAAACCTAAAAAACTTGGAATTGAAATAATTGAAGACTTAGATTTAAATTTTTTAATAGGGTTTATTGACTGGACACCATTTTTTAGAACGTGGGATCTCCACGGTAGATTTCCAAAAATATTAGAAGATGATGTTGTTGGAGAGCAGGCTAAAATTTTATATGAAGATGCCTTGGAAATGCTTGATAAAATTATAAAAGAAAAATGGTTAAAAGCTAAAGCTTGTTATGGTATTTTTCCTGCTAACTCTTTAGGGGATGATATTGAGGTTTATCAAGACGAAAAAAGAGATAATTCTATTTGTAATTTTATTACTTTGAGACAGCAAGCTAAAAAAGTTTCTGAAATTCCTAATATTGCACTTTCAGATTTTATTGCTCCAAAATCAACAAAAATCAATGATTATATTGGCGCTTTTTGTGTAACAACTGGATTTGGCTGTCAAGAAAAAGCTAAAGAATTTGAAAATTCAAATGATGACTATAATTCTATAATGATTAAGGCATTAGCTGATAGATTAGCTGAAGCATTTGCAGAATATTTGCATAAAGAGATTAGAATAAATAAGTGGGGATATTCATCAAAAGAAAATTTAGATAACGATAGCCTAATAAAAGAAAAATATACTGGAATTAGACCTGCTCCTGGCTATCCAGCGTGTCCTGATCACTTGGAGAAAAAAACTATATGGAGTTTGCTTTCAGTTGAAGAATCAATAGGAGTTAAATTAACCGAAAATTTAGCAATGTGGCCAGTTGCATCTGTTTCAGGATACTATTTTTCTAATCCTAATTCAAAGTATTTTGGACTCGGTAAAATAAAAGAAGACCAATTGCTTGAATATAGTAAGAGAAAAAATATTTCATTTGATCTTGCTGAAAAATGGTTAAAACCCAGTTTATTATAAAATTTTACATATGAAAATAACAGAGCATATAAAAAAAATGAAAGGCAAAAGTAGATTTACTTTTGAAATACTCCCTCCTTTAAAAGGTCAAAGCATTAAATCTGTTTTTGACAGTATTGACCCGCTAATGGAATTTAACCCTCCATTTATAGAAATTACATTTCTTGCAATTTTTTGAACATCTAAATATATATTAGATTTAACCTCTCCAGCAATAATAACTTGACCAGTGGTGACCAAAGTCTCACACGCAACTTTTGAGTTTTTATCAAAAGCTAAAAAGTTGTCAATAAGAGCATCACTTATTTGATCTGCAACTTTATCTGGATGTCCTTCACTAACTGATTCTGACGTAAATAAATAACTCATAATTTAATTTTTTTTAAAAAACTGATTTAGCAATTTTTACAATATTTTTTGGTTTACCCATCGAATAATAATGTAAAAAGGGTACATTAAAATCCATTAG
>CABXCC010000035.1 GCA_902510475.1 uncultured Bacteroidota bacterium
TTATATTTTCGTGCCTCAAATTATGACACTAACAACAAAAAATTCTGATTATTTAGGCGCTGTTGCGGGTATTTTATGTATCATTCATTGCATAATTACCCCTTTGCTATTTTTCATAAATGCTGAATTAGCAACCAAAAACACATTATTTGGTTTACAAATGATAGGTTATCTCTTTTTGATTATATCATTTTTTGCTGTTTACAAGTCTGCTTTTAATACGACAAATAAGATTGTAAAAGTATTATTTTTTGTTTTTTGGAGTTTTCTTTTACTCTTAATTTTAAATGAATCTTTTGGGGTTTTTAGAATTGCTGAAACTTTTACTTTTATCTCTGCGTTCTCTCTTTCAGCCCTGCATATTTATAATCTTAGTTATTGTCAGTGTGCTGATGAAAATTGTTGTGTAAACGATCAGTAAGTCTTTCTAAACACACAAAAGGTAAATTTTTGTTGAGTATCAAACGGAGTTTTGTGTGACATTTTAAACCCTTCAACCAATTCAAAATTTTTGCTAAACAGTGTTTCTAAATTTTTTATCGAATATCTTTTGATTTCTAAACCACTACATTTGAGTGGGCCATCTTCTGCAAAAGCTCCAATTATTAGCACCCCGTCCTTGTGGATATATTTGTTGCAAAGAGAAATATATTTCTCTATACCCTTTTTGTCTGTAATAAAATGAAAAACTGCACGATCATGCCAGATATCAAATTTTGAATTCAGAGAAAAATCCAAAACATTACTTTCAATATAATTTACATTTTCATTTTTAACCCTCGTTTTCACCTCCTCCAAGGCATTAGCAGAAATATCAACAAGAGTAATGTTTTGATAATTGCTGTTAATTAGATTATCAACTAAAAACCCTTTCCCACAACCAATATCAATTATTTTATCTTTTTTATTGTTTGAAAATCTTTTGATTAAATCTAGGGAATCAGTAGGTGTTTCTTGGTACCAACTAACTCCGTCAATTTCCTTGGTCTTATAAATATTTTCCCAGTGTAGCTTACTATTCATTATGAAGAATTATTTCTAAAGCTAATGATTTTATTAATATTAAATATGCTTTAAAGAAAGCTAAATTTATTTCTATCGATGGCATAACTATTGATTTTTATTTAAAATGAAAAAATTTATTATCATATTTTTTTTGTTCATCACAACTTCAAATGCGCAAAACATATATTCCGTAGAATATAAAAGCCAAGCAGATATAAATATTTTTGTTGTGGATTATAAAAGCCAAGCAGATTTATTGATTTATAAAGTTGATTATAGAAGTCAAGCCAAAGGAAACGAAGGATTATGGTTTTTTGTGGATTATAAAAGTCAGGCTGATTTAAAAGTTTTCTTTGTAGATTATAAAAGTCAGGCTGATTTAAAAGTTTTCTTTGTTGATTACAAATCACAAGCTGGATGGTTGAGTAAAGAGAAAAAACATTTACTATATTAGCTATCCCTAATTTCGGTTGCCAAATGAGGTTATTATACATACTTATATTTAGTTTTTTATTGTCACCCTCTTTTGGGAGCTCACAAATTCTTGAACCTGTCAAATGGACTTTTTCAAAAAAACAAATTTCAGAAAACAAATACGAGTTAACATTTGTAGCTGATATTGAAAACGGTTGGGCTGTGTATTCCAAGGATATTTATAACACTGGAGTTGATTGTGAAATCGAAATTTGCCCAGTTCCCGTAACATTTGAGTACAATCAACATAGCGATTCAGAAAAAGAGTTTTACTTCCTTGGGGATGGTATTGAAGATGATACAAATAAGAAAGTTTCGCAGGACCCCATTTTTTTAATGGAAGTCACAAAGTTTGAAAAGCAAGCAGTTTTTCGACAAACAATTGAACTGCAAAACAAAGACATGTCTATTACGGGCTTTCTGACCTTTATGACATGTGATGATACAAAATGTCTTCCGCCAACCGACGTTGATTTTAGTTTCAGCTTTGGAGAAACAAAGGAAGCCGCCAAAAATGTAATTCAAAATAAGCAAGATGTTATAAAAAACAACTTACTTCTGTATGGATTTTTACCTGAAGATATTATAAAACAAAGTGCAGATTGTAATAATAGTAATAGCACTGTAATCAAGGATAAGGACAGGTCCATTGCCTATATTTTTCTGATTGGCTTGGTTGGAGGATTTCTTGCCTTATTGACTCCTTGTGTTTTTCCTATGATTCCTTTGACTGTCAGTTTTTTCACGAAACAAAATAAAAATGATAATGGAGTTTTTAATGCTGTCCTTTATGGGTTGTTTATTTTCTTAGTTTACTTAGCTTTAAGTGTTCCCTTTCATTTATTAGATAATGTTAACCCTGACATATTAAATGATATTTCGACTAATATTTCATTAAACATATTTTTCTTTTTAATTTTTTTAGTATTTGCTTTTTCGTTCTTCGGCTTTTACGAATTAACCCTACCTTCTTCTTGGGTCAATAAGTCATCGAATAATGAATCTGCTGCTGGAATAATTGGTATATTTTTCATGGCGTTAACTTTGGCTATTGTATCTTTTTCTTGTACAGGGCCAATTTTAGGATCTTTATTAGCGGGATCATTAACAGGTGACTCCGGAGCCTGGGAATTAACCGCGGGAATGGGAGGATTTGGATTAGCTCTAGGTTTGCCGTTTGCTTTATTTGCAATGTTCCCTAGAGTTCTTGAAAAATTACCTAAATCAGGCGGTTGGTTAAATACCATCAAAGTGACTTTAGGATTTATTGAACTTGCCTTGGCTCTTAAATTTTTATCTAATGCAGACCTAGTTGCTCATTGGGGTATTTTAAAAATAGAACTATTCTTAGTGCTTTGGGTTGTAATATTTTTACTACTTGGATTTTATCTTCTAGGTAAGATAAAATTTCCTAAGGAGGATCCTAAAACAAAACTATCTAGAGCTAGACTTATTTCAGCAATATTGGTTTTTGGATTTTCTATTTATTTAGCCTCAGGGTTATTATATGATAATGAAAAAGGTTCTTATAATGCATTGCCTTTATTGAGTGGATTAGCTCCGCCTCTTGGATACAGCTATTTTTCACCAAAAGATTGCCCTAATAATTTAGACTGTTTTAAGGATTTACAAACTGGAATAACTTATGCTCAGAAAGTGAATAAGCCTGTACTTTTGGATTTCACCGGATACGCTTGTGTTAATTGTCGTAAAATGGAAGAGCATGTATGGCCGCTACCCTCGGTTGATAAAATTATTAGAGAAAATTATGTGCTAATATCTCTTTACGTGGATGATAAAAAAGAATTAGTAGAAAAAGAAAAATTATTTGTTAATAGAACCTCTGGAGTTGGTTTAAGAAAATTAGAAAATATAGGACATAAATGGGCATATTTTCAAGCACAATATTTTGGGGTCAATTCACAGCCATATTATCTTTTGATGGACCCTAACAATTATGAGGTGTTAAATGCCCCTGTTGGATATACACCCAATGAAGAGGATTATATATCTTTTTTAAACTGTGGATTGGCTGAATTTAAAAAAGAAATTTCTATTTTTAATCTAGATGACTAAATTGAAACAAAATAAGTATGACGTTGCATATTTGAAAATTGCACGTGAATGGGGAAAGCTTTCTTATTGTAAGAGGCGTCAAGTTGGAGCCATTATCGTAAAAAACAATATGATTATTTCCGACGGATACAATGGGGCACCCACAGGCTTTGAAAATATATGCGAAGACGAAGAAGGATATACTAAATGGTATGTATTACATGCCGAGGCAAATGCAATCACAAAAGTCTCAGCTTCTACCCAATCAAGTGAAGGATCCACCTTGTATGTAACACTTTCTCCATGCAAAGATTGCAGTAAACTGATTCACCAAGCAAAGATCAAAAGAGTTGTTTACGCGGATCAATATAAAGACACGTCAGGTCTTGATTTTTTAGAAAAAGCAGGGGTTGAAGTAAGTCAGATAGAAATATAGAATTGAGATTTATTTCTTTTGAATCTTTTTTATTTTTTCATTTAAAAACATAATCCTCATAATTATTAAGCAGCTAAAGCCAGCTAAAATCATTACTGCAGAAGTAAAATTTTCATAAGAAAAAAGAACTTCAAAATTAATCTGAGTCACATTAAATAT
>CABXCC010000036.1 GCA_902510475.1 uncultured Bacteroidota bacterium
CCGAGACATCATCAAGCTTGGGCGATGACGAGATTGTTACAGCTACAATTGCAAATTACGGATTAAACGATATGAGTGACTTTGATATTGAGCTCATATTTAACGATGAAATAGTTGAAACACTCACAATTACCGAAACTATTGAGCCTTTTGAAGAATCAGATTTTCAATTTACAGCTCCAATAGATTTATCCGAGAGCGGTAATTATGACATTACGGTAAATATTAGCCATCCTGATGATGTATATGAGAATAATGATTCATTAACAATCACTGTAAGCAATATACTTCAGTATGATGCGGCTTTAGAAATAAATAGCCTTCAAGTTCTATGTGACGAAATTGTTGAAATTGATTTGATTATTTCAAACCTTGGAGACACTGTTATTAACGAAGTTGAAATCCAGGCTGAGGTAAATGGCATTTCATCTTTTGTAAATTTCGACATGCTTGATATTTCATTCTCTGATCAAGAAATTATAACTTTAATCTTAGATGAAAACCTTCAGCAATCTAATGAGGTTACAATAGATATATTTTCAATTAACTCTCAAAATGACGAGAATTCTCTTAATGACACTGTTACAACAACGACATCGCTTGATTCCACCTACGATATCGTTACCCTTATTATAAATGCCGATAATTACCCAGAAGAAACTTCTTGGAAATTATATGATAACATTTCAAATGAAGTTATCTCTACAGGATCTTTAGATTCAAATACAGATTATTATTCTGAAGACATTTGTGTTAACTATGAATCTTGTTTTACTTTAGATATGTTTGACTCGTATGGTGATGGAATATGTTGTGGATTTGGTGAAGGTAATTTCATGATGCTAAATTCAAGCGGAAGTGTAATTTTTGAGAATAATGGAGTATTTGACAATTTTACACAGGAAACATTTTGTTTAGATGATGGTGGATGTGAAATTACAGCCGAAGTCAATGTTACAAATACAAGCTCTGAGGATACCAATGATGGATTAATCTCAATAATAGTGTCGTCTGGTGTTGGTCCATTTCAGTACAGTATTGACGGAGGGCTAACATTTTTTGAAACAAATAGTTTCACAGATTTATCACCTGGAGAATATGATATTTTGGTTATTGGATCTGCTGGCACATGTGAGTTTGAACAACATGTTACGATAGAATTTTGCAGCTTAACAAATGTAGATATACAAGTTACAGGGGTTCCATCAAGCACATCCACTGAGGGAAGTATTACAATAACCCCAAATTCAGGTATTGGCCCCTACCAATACAGTATTGATGGAGGGCAGACTTTTTTCGATGATAATTATTTTCCTGGATTACCATCAGGACTTTACAATGTCGTTGTAATTGACTCACAAAACATTTGCTCATTCGAAGATTCGGTGCGGGTTGAAATTGAATCGGTAATAATAAATGAGATTAATTATAGATCTGGTGAAGAATTTAGCTCAAATGATTGGATAGAATTGTACAACCCTAAGCCATTTTCGATAGACTTATCAGATTGGCAAATCAGGGATGATAATAACAATCATATTTATCAAATTCCAGAATCAACGCAAATTGATGCAGAGGGCTTTTTGGTAATTGTTCGAGATGAGTCTGATTTCAGCAACTCTTTCCCTGGAATTCCGTTTATAGGGGAATTAGGGTTTGGTCTTGGTGGTTCTGATGCGGTAAGACTATTTAATTCAGCAACTAAACTAATTGACGAAGTTTACTACGATATTGATGATTCTGATCCTATTTGTAATCACACACTTAATATGATTGACTCTTATGGTGATGGATGGAATGGAAATGCTGTAAGTGTTCTTTTAAACGGAGAGGTTGTTGTTTATCAGGCAACCTTTGAAAACGGAGATTTTGACAGTGTTGTCTTTGAAGCAACCCTGGGTGATTCCATTGAATTAATTTGGATAGACGGGGATTGGTCAGAAGAAGTTTCGTTTGAAATAATCGATGGTGATGGAAATATAATTTCCTCAGGAGACTATGGAGATACTTTGGAAGGTGAAAATATATTTGCATTTTGCCCTTCCAGCTCTGCAGACTGGCCTTTGTGTGCTGACGGTACAGGCTATACTTTAGAGCTAATAAACCCTGAGTTGGATAATTCTGTTGCAGAAAATTGGGATTGCATAAATGAATTTGGAAGCCCCAATGCACATAACAATGAAAACCTTTCTATTGTATCGTCAACAGACTTCAATCAGGTTAAAATTTATCCTAATCCGGTAAATGACATTTTGTACATTAGAGGACAATCACAACAATATGATATTGAAATTTATACTTTGACTGGGCAGAGGCTGTATAAATATTTCAATGTATCAAGAATTGACATGAGCCTATATGACAACGGGGTATATTTGATAAAAATATTTGACAAAAGCTCAATCTCAACAAAGCGTGTAATTAAGATTAACTAATTTATTGTGAAAGTAAAAATCCAAAAAACTACACAATCACTCTTTCTATCCTCTCTGACAAATTTGTCAAAATTTCATAAGAAATTGTTCCCACAGAAAGCGCAAAAGACTCTGCGTTATTTTGCTTGTCAAATATTACCACCTGGTCTCCTTCAACAACATCAATATCATTAAGATTTACCATAAACACATCCATACATATATTTCCGATAATTCTACATTTTTTACCGTTGACAATCACATATGCATTTTTTGAAAAACCCCTAGAAATTCCATCGGCATGCCCCAGAGGAATAATTCCAATTTTCATTTTTTCTTCACAGATAAAGGCTCGATTATAACCTATTGAATCTCCTTTTTGTGCTTCAACTATTTGAGAAATAATAGACTTTAATGTATGGACCGGTACGAGCTCATTATTCAAATGGTTATTGTATCCATACAATCCAATACCTGATCGTACCATATCAAACTCACATTCAGGGAAATTAAAAATTCCAGATGTATTTGACATGTGAAGCATAGGTTTATCAGAAAGCTTAGATATTAAATTTGAGGATATTTTTTTAAATAAATTTATTTGAGATAATGTAAATTTTGATTCCTGTAAATCGTCAGTTGCAGCTAAATGAGAGTACAGGCTCATCAATTCAATACACTCACAATTTTGAATCTTGGCCATTGCTTTCTGGGATTCTTCCTCGTTAAATCCAACCCTATTTAAACCGCTATTAATTTTAAAATGACAGGGATATTTTTCAATTTTTTTAGAGACTAAAAAATTTAGAAAATTGTCTAGAAAATAGAATGAATAGAGACTAGGCTCTAATTTATATTTTATTATTTCTGTGAATGATTCGACTTGAGGTAGTAAGACCAGTATTGGAGTTTCAATTCCGGCTTTCCTTAGAGAAACACCTTCACTAGAAAATGCAACAGCAAAGTAATCTATACTTAAGGATTCTAGTTTTTTTGCAATTTCTATATCATTAGACCCGTATCCATTAGCTTTGACTACAGCCATGAATTTTGTTTTAGGCCTTAGTTTAGAAGAGATAACATTGAAGTTGTGCTCAAGAGCTTTGAGGTCAATTTCTAATACAGTTTTTTTCAATCTTTATTTTTTTCCGATGTCTTTTTTTTCTTTTTAATAGATTTTTTTACATATGCCGCTCTGCTTAATGGCATATATTCATCTCCCTTTCCCAGTAGAATTCTCTTTTTACTTTTCGCCTTTCTGTAACTGTATTGTGCAAGCCCACCCGTCTTTGGACATATTGCATGAACTTTTGTGACATATTCTGCGGTAGCCATGAGATTAGCCATATTTTTAAATGGAACACCCTTATAATCCATGTCAAGACCAGCAACAATTACCCTTATTCCGTCATTGGCTAGATTATTACAAACCTCAACGATTTTTTCATCAAAAAACTGCGCCTCATCTACTCCAATCACCCTAGTCTCCTTTAGGTTTTTATAGATTTCGGAGGCACTTTTAATTGTAATACAATCAATGGTTGTATCATCATG
>CABXCC010000037.1 GCA_902510475.1 uncultured Bacteroidota bacterium
CATTGGTCCGTCCTTCTGAAGGGTAGATTCTAGTTGTGATTTGTTTAAATTTTTAAGGAAATTTTCCAATAGAAATAATTTGAAGTTAAATTAAATATTGTTAAACATATTTGAGGTTTATATTTAACTTATTTATAAACAAATTTTAATCTTTTTGTAATTAAAAATATTAAATTTAATCTGATGAATAGTGATATTTTAAATACTTCGATAGAATTTTTAAAAGGTGTTGGTCCAAACAGAGCAAAACTACTTAATAGTGAACTAAAAATTTCAACATTTAAAGATTTACTTTTTCAATTTCCTTTTAGATATATTGATAAAACCTCATACCACAAAATATCAGAAATTCAATCCATCAATTCTGAAATTCAGATTATCGGTAAAATCTCTGATTTAAAAGAGGTAGGAATCGGTAAAAAGAAAAGACTTATTGCTAAATTAATTGATGATACAGGGAGTATTGATATTGTATGGTTTAAAACCAATAGATGGTTAATTGATTCCATAAAATTAAACACTGACTACATCGCTTATGGAAAGCTTAATTCTTATAACGGTAAACATTCAATTGCTCACCCCGAACTTGAATTATACAACAATGAAAACGTTAAAAAAAGAACCAAATTAACAGCTGTTTATCCATCTACAGAATTATTAAATAGAAGAGGTATTACAAATAAGGTCTTACTTAATTTGATCGAAGAATTATTAATAACATTAAATAATAAGATTGATGAGAATTTACCCACTTATCTTAAGCAGAAGTTTAATCTATTGGCTAGAAGAGAAGCTTTAATTATAATTCACAAACCAAGAAATCTAGATGAATTAAAAAAAGCTATATATAGATTAAAGTTTGAAGAAATATTTTTTCTCCAAATCAGATTAATCAAAAAAAATATTAACAGAAAAGAAAAAATAAAAGGATATAAATTTAATGTAATCGGGAAAGAATTTGACAAGTTTTTCAAAGATCATCTTTCTTTTGAATTAACAAACGCACAAAAAAGAGTTTTAAAAGAAATTAGAAGAGATTTAGGAAGCGGAGCACAAATGAATAGATTGTTACAAGGAGATGTAGGTTCTGGAAAAACAATTGTTGCATTTATGTCCGCTTTAATAGCTATCGGAAACGGTTTTCAAGCCTGTATAATGACCCCAACAGAGATTTTATCACATCAACATTATAATAAATTTATTGATACATGTAAATTGTTGAATATCAACGTAAAAACACTAACTGGATCAAGTAAAGCTAGATATAAAAAAGAGGTTAAAGAAAGCTTAATTAAAGGAGAAGTTGATTTATTAATAGGTACACATGCTTTAATTTATGACGGAGTAGATTTTAAGAACTTGGGAATAGCAATTATTGATGAACAACATAAGTTTGGTGTAGCGCAGAGAAGTAAACTCTGGCATAAAAATAAATTACCTCCACATGTTTTAATTATGACAGCTACTCCGATTCCAAGGACGCTTGCCATGTCTGCGTATGGAGATTTAGATATGTCTGTAATAAATGAATTACCACCAGGAAGAAAAGACATAAAAACAATACATCAATCCAATAGAGATAGACTTAAGTTAATTGACTTTTTAAAAGATGAAATTAACAAAGGAAGGCAGATATATGTTGTCTATCCGTTAATAAAGGAGAGTGAAAAATTAGATTTTAAAGATCTATTGGATGGGTATGAAAGTTTTTCTAGAGATTTTCCAATGCCAAAATACCAATTATCAATTGTTCATGGAAAAATGAAGAATGAAGACAAAGACTATGAAATGCAGAGGTTTATCGAAAACAAAACACAGATATTAGTCTCAACAACTGTTATCGAGGTAGGAGTTGACATACCAAATGCAACAGTTATGGTTATAGAAAGTGCTGAAAGATTTGGACTTTCCCAACTACATCAACTCAGAGGTCGAGTTGGCAGGGGTGCACATAAAAGTTACTGTTTTTTGATTACTGGAAATAAACAAACAAAGGAAAGTAAAATTAGAATGGAAACAATGGTTTCAACTAATGATGGTTTTATAATTGCTGAAAAAGATTTAGAATTGAGAGGGCCTGGAAACATAATGGGTACACAACAAAGTGGAGAAATGCCATTAAGGATAACAAATTTAATCGGAGACTCTAAATTAATTCAAAAAATAAGACTTCTTGCTGAGAAAATTTTAGAAAAAGACCCTAAACTAACAAACCCTAATAATAGCTTGATTTTAAGCTATTTAAAGCAAATTATAGATAAGAAAAATATATGGGAATATATTAGTTAATACTTAATGAAACAATTAGCTCTTCAAAATCTTTCTTAAACTCCTCATACTTTATACCTGTTGCAGGCCCATTAAAGCCTGTATGAATTCTCCTTACTTTTTTATTTTTATCAACCACTATCAAGGTTGGGTATGAGATTAGCGTGTCTAATGACTCAAGTTTTTCTAAAGCAATAGATTTGTCACTTGACCCATATTGAGCCAAAAGCAAATCATAATTAATATTTAAATGGTTTTTTAATTTTTTTAAATTATTCAAAGCCTGTTCTTTATTTTTAGCAAATTCAAAAGCTATTGAAACTAGCATAATATCATCAAACTTTTCTGCTAGTTTTGATAAATATCGAGACTCGTCCAAACAGTTTGGACACCATGAACCCATTAACTGGA
>CABXCC010000038.1 GCA_902510475.1 uncultured Bacteroidota bacterium
TTTCTTGCAGAAAAAATAAAAGTGGTCTTATTGTCTTCACTTTTTGAAAAAGGCCCCTCAATGGTTATTGCTGAATCACTTGCTCCAAATCTAAAATTACCGCTGATTTCCTTTGGATTTCCATTTTTCTGATTAAACTGTAACACACCACTTAACGGATTGTCATATTCAACCCCAAACGCAGAGGTACTTAAAGTTACTTCATCAATAAAGGAAATATTAATCATTCCTTGCGGCCCACCCGCACTCCCTTGGGTACTGAAGTGATTAATGTTTGGGATTTCAATTTCATCTAAATAATAAACAGTTTCGTTTGGTGCACCACCCCTGATTATAATATCATTTCTAAATCCTCCAACAGACGGGGAAAGACCAGGCATACTTTGAACTACCTTTGTCACATCATTATCTGCACCAGGGTAACTTTCAATCTCAACCCTTGAAAAAGTGTTAACCGAAAGAGGAGTTTCTGCAGACTTTTTAAAAGGGCTTTCATATAAAATAATCTCTTCAAGTTCTTCAGAAGATTCAGAAAGAAGAATTTCTAGAGTTTGGTTTCCTTTACTTTTAATTATGACATTAAAAATCTTTTTGGATTGGTAGCCTACATAGCTTACAGATAAGTTATAAGATTTTGGAGATATGTTAGTGATTTCAAAAAACCCGTTTTCGTCTGAAATAGTACCCTTTTCAGTTCCTTCAATAATTATATTTGCCCCTAATAGTGGTAGTTGGCTTTTGGAATCATATATGTAACCATTTATTGAACCATCAATTTGAGAAAATAATAGAGTAGGGAGAAATAATAATAATGATAAAATGTTTTTCACACTAATGATTGTCACAAATTTTATTCCAGGATTTAATTAATCAACTTTATGTGAGCCATCACAAAACGGAAGTTTTTTGGATTTTGCACAACCACATAATGTAAATTTTTCACCATGTGGAATTTTGTTTCCTTTTAGATCTGTTAAATTGACCTTGCCATGAACAACTATTTGACCTTTTTCTTTTCTAAATATGTGAGTTATTTTCTTATCCATTAATTATAAGTTTGAAGTATATTCCATTAGCCATGTGCATATCATTGCACCATAAGTACCTACCACATATCCAAATACAGCTAATAACACACCGACCGTTGCCAAAGAGGGATGGAACGCTGCAGCAACAACTGGAGCAGATGCTGCACCACCTACGTTTGCTTGACTACCTACAGCTAGAAAGAAATAGGGAGCTCTAATTAATTTAGCAACAACAATTAAAAGGGTTGCGTGAATTGACATCCATATTACTCCAATTAATATTAATTTGGGCTCATCAAGAATAGATCCTAAGTCCATTTTCATTCCAATAGTGGCAACAAGTACATATATAAAAATACTTCCGATTTTACTAGCTCCAATTCCTTCAAAATTCCTCGCTTTTGTAAATGATAGACCAATTCCTACAAATGTTGCAATTGAAATCATCCAAAAAAACTTTGAAGCAAAAGATGATAAACCTGAGCTTTTATCAGCTACTGCTTCAAAATTAGATGTCAAAAGTTCAGATATATATTCTGCCCCTAAATGAGAAAAACCAACCGTTCCAAAAGCAATAGCCAAAAGAATCATGTAATCTGTTAAGCTTGGAATTTTTTTATTACTATTTGAAAACAAACTAACTTTTTCTTTTAATTCTTCAATTGCAGAAGTATCAGCCTTTAACCACTTATTTATAGCATCTTTTTTACCAATTCCAAATAGAATCATTGCCATCCATATATTAGCAACTACAATATCAACCAATACCATACCTCCATACTTTTGAGGATTGTATTCAAATATTTCTAACATTGCAGCTTGATTTGCTCCTCCTCCAATCCAGCTACCAGCTAAAGTTGAAAGACCTCTCCAAATAGCATCTGGCCCTGCACCGTTAAATAACTCAGGAAAAAATATTGATAAAATTAAAATTGATATAGGCCCTCCAATTATGATTCCAATGGTTCCTGTAAAAAACATTACCAATGCTTTATATCCAAGATTATAAATTGCTTTTAAATCTATACTTAGTGTCATCAGTAATAATGATGCCGGAAGTAGATATCGACTTGCTATGTAATAAGTTTGAGATTCTTCAGATGAAATTATTGCAAGAGAATTGAAAATAGCCGGTATAAAATAACACATTAGAAGTCCTGGAATTACTTTATAAAATTTAAACCAGAATCCTTGTTTTTTTGATTCTGTGTAAAAAACAAAACCCAATGAAATCATTAAAATTCCAAATACTATTGCATCATTTGTAAAAGGCATCATTTGTTAGTTTATAATTTGTATAAAAATACTATGATTTTTTAACTAGTCATTAACATGACCTGAAATGTTTAATATATATTTTTAAAAAAAATGATTAAAAAAACATTCTTAGTATTACTTCTTTCTTGTTGGATTTTAAATTTATGTTCTCAGACATTAAATGTAAAGGTAATTGACTCAATTAGCGATGAACCTGTTGCTTACGCTAATGTGTATTTTTCAAATAATAATGGGCTGATCACAGATGAATCTGGAAATTTTGAATTAATAAAATCAC
>CABXCC010000039.1 GCA_902510475.1 uncultured Bacteroidota bacterium
AAAGATTGAAAATCAAAAACATCTGAGCAGTCCATTCCCCCACTCCTTTAATCTTTGTTAGTTCTTTTACTACATCCTCGTCAGAAAGTTTTTCAAAATCAAATTTATTATTGTGAAAAAAGTTATATGTATTTTTTATATACTCAACTTTCCTATGTGATAATCCTATAGATTGGATTTTATGATTTGGAATATTCAATACGTCTAAATTACTTTTATTTTTTATGAGATCAGAGAATCTTTTTTTAACCGTTATTGCAGCTTTGAAACTTATCTGCTGTTCAATTATAAGATTTGAAATTGACTTGGGATTATTTTCATCAAAACGATTACCCCAATCAATTCTTTTAGAAAATTTGGCAATTAAAAAGTTCATTACAGGATCCTTTGACAAGTGATCAAAGGCCTTTAACAGAGAAATTCTTTTCATTAAATTTAATAATTTTCCTCAGCCAACTTATAAATTCTTAAAATAACCAGACCAAATACAACGCCTAGAATCAATAATAAAATACTATATAATCCTTCTGCACTAAATGATAATCTTAATAAAATTGTTGAGATAATAAATCCTGTGTTTCTGATCAATTGAGAGTACCTTTCGGTATATTGGAAAGATATAAGCAATATGAAAACATCAACTAAAATCAGTATTGTAAAAAAATCAATAAAGAAAACTCCATTTAAGTTATCTGTGTAGGACTGAGAAATAAATACTTGAATAAACCATTCGTAAAAATTAACAAAACAAAGAATCAGTAGGGTTGGAACCAACAATATTGATAAGAGTTTTTTGTAATTGATAAACTTCTCTAAATTTTTATTAGTTTTTCTTTTAGGGGTGTTAACCCAGGTTTTTTTAAATAAATAAATCAAATAAAATATTACAATAACAGCAAGAAGATCATACATCAGCTGAAGATTATTTTCATTAAGTATTTGATCTGGTTCTAGGGATATTTCAGGGATATCTTTGAAAATCTTCCTGATTAAAACCAGAGATATTATTTCATACTCTTTAGCTACAGAAGTAGTAAAAGACCTTGGTAAGTAATAAATTAATAAAAAAGCTTCATACACCAAAATAAATGTAAATGGTGTATATAATGCAGAAATAGGATTGCTAGATAAATTTGTTCTTGATGAAAAAATATCTAAAGTGTAATAATTTTCAATAAATATTAGAAGCAAATGAATTATAAATCCAATCACTGCCAATAACATTATGTTTTTTTCAAAAAGCTCTACATTTTTTTTTGAAAAAACATTATTGTGTAAATTTTCAATTCTATTCATAATCAACAACTTACAATATTTGTGCCGTTATGAATAGAACCGAAATTTTTTTGATTTGACTATAGTACGGGTAAACCGTTAGAAATGGATGAAATTGGGGCTACACCATATATGTCTTTCTTATACACCTTAGTGTTTTTATCACCATCAAATCCTATCCAAAGATCAGACGAAAAATAGTCGTCAATAGCAGCTCTATTTGTAAAATAATATACTCCACCATAAATATCTCCATCTAAACTATTTATCATAGTTTTTCCAATCATTCCTGGAAAATTTTCATTGCTAAAAACAGGAGCATACTCCAATACCTGTTTACTCATTTCTTCGTCTGACGGATTAACTTCATTAGTATAGTTTACAACCAATATTTGTAAGTTTTCAGCATCAGAAGATTCAGATGATTTTTTTCTCATTGAGTGGGAACCATTTGCCAACTCTGTTCCCTTAAAGGTTCTAAAAATATCAGTTTTAAAATTTACTAAGTTTGGATGAGCAACAACCCCTTTCCATAGTTCAGATTCTAAATATGTGTTAACAGATTCTAGACTTGAAAAATAGTATACCCCTCCAAAAATACCTCGTTCAACATCTCCGATAAAAGATTTTCCAATTAATCCTGGGACATTTTCAGATGTAAAATTTGGAGCTACAGCTAATCCGAGCTCTGCATGCTGATCGAGTGTCATATTTTCTAATTGATAATTTACAACAAGAACGGTTTCATAGTTATAAATTGATTCTACTTGTTTGTTTTCTGAATTTTTACATGATACCAATAAAAGAACACATGCTGCAATAATTAGTTTTTTCATAGTTTAAAAATATTAAGTTAAAAAGTAGTCTAAGATATTTATTTTGGGTTATAATAAATAGCAAAACAGCTTATATTTTGATAGTATTTCAGGCACTTCTCTTTTCGTGGCATAGCATTTGTAATCAAAAAGTTAAAAATGAAAAACCTAGTTATAATAGGTCATCCTGATAAAAATTCATTTTGCTACAATGGGAT
>CABXCC010000040.1 GCA_902510475.1 uncultured Bacteroidota bacterium
GGAGATGCATCAACAGGTGATTTTGGCTGGCCTGGAGATCCTGATTTAGATAATCTAATAGAAGATAATACGAATAATGCTTCTATAATTGAATTTGATTTTATACCAATATCAAATAATTTTAGTTTTAGGTTTATTATGGCATCAGAGGAGTATGACCAAGGGTCATTTGAGTGTAATTATTCTGATGTTTTTGCTTTCCTATTAACTCATCCTGATGGAACTGTTTCCAATCTAGCCGTTCTTCCTGACACGGATATTCCTATTGCTATAACAAATATTCATCCTGATAATTTTGAATGTGATGCAGCTAATCCAGAATATTTCCATGGTTATACTCCTGTTGGTGAGCCAGATATCGGATATGACGGTAGAACTGTACCGTTAATCGCTAAAGCAGATGTACTTGTTGGTGAAACATATCATATTAAATTGGCTGTTGCTGATGCATCTGATTCTTCGTATGATTCAGCGGTATTTATTGAGGCAGGTAGTTTTGATCTAGGTGTTAATTTAGGTGACGATATTTTAGTTGAAAATGGTGATGCTGAATGTCAGGGTGGAGAAATAATTTTAGATACTCAACTAGATCAGGATAATGCTTCATTTATCTGGTATTTTGATGGTGCTGAAATTAGTGATGAAAACAATTCAACACTAACTGTATCTGAAAATGGGATTTACTCTGTAGATGTTGTTATTTCAGAGGATTGTAGTACCAGTGACGAAATTTTAATTGAATTCTATTCACCGGAAATTGTAGAAGACCTACCTCAATTAGATGCGTGTGATAATTTTGCTGTTGATGGTGATGCAATATTTGATTTAACAATTCAAAATGAAAATATTTTAAATCAGTTATCTAATAATAATTTCACGATTTCATTTCATGAATTTGAAGATGATGCAATAAATAACACAAACGAGATATTAACACCTGAGACTTATGACAATATTGAACCTTTTTCACAAACTATCTTCTTTAGATATTATGAAAATACCTATCCAGATTGTTATCAAATCTCAAGTTTTATATTAAATACACTTAACCCTCCGGAAGTTATTACTCCTACTCCTTTGGAGGAATGTGATGATGATTATGACGGTATTGTATCATTCTTTGACCTAACCTCAAAAACAGATGAAATACTAAACGGACAAACCAATGTTGAAGTTTCTTATCATGAATTTATTGAAAACGTCGAAAATGGTGAAAATGCAATTACCGAGCTTTACTCAAATACAACTGCTGGATTCCAAACTTTGTTTGTTAGATTAGAAGATGGTGATTCTGGCTGTGTTTCAACAACAATTTTGGATTTAATAGTGAATCCGATACCTGAAGCTATAGAACTAACTCCATTAGAAGAATGTGATGATGACTATGATGGAATTACCTCTTTTGATTTATCTATTTCTGAAAATGAAATAATTGATTTATCTGCTAATTCAGAAAATTCTGGTGAAATTCTAATCAGTGAATTTACGCATACTATAACCAGTTTTGGTCAAGAAACTTTTGAAACTGAGATCGGAAAAAACTATAGACTTGAAATTTCAGGATCAGTGGCGGTTAGCGGAAATCCCCAAGGTGCAGTAGATGGTGCCTTTTTCACACAGAATTCTGAATTAGCAAATGAAGGTGATCCACTAAATTGGGGATGTAACGATGGAATATATAGTTCTCTCGTTTGTGATAATCCAAACTTAAGACCGACACCTGATGAGTACGATCCAATAAGTCACTCATATAGTTATCCGTTTACTGCCAACTCGACTTCAATATTTGTTGGCTTTGAGGATAGTTTGTATGGTGATAATTCTGGCTCTATTACATTCAAATTGTATGAGTTGACTAATTCTTTAAGCATCTCCTTCCATACATCTCTTGTAGATGCACAAAATAGTGAAAATGCAATTACAGGTCTTTATACAAATTCAACTGCCGATCTTCAAACCTTATTTGTAAGATTAGAAAACAGTCAAACAGCATGTTCTGCTACCACAACATTAGATCTTGTTGTTAACCCAATACCGACAATAATTGTTCCGCCAACATATATAGTTTGTGATGATAATTACGACGGCGTTGGAACATTTGACTTAAGCTCATTAGATGAAACTATTTTAGACGGTCAAACGGGGGTTAGTATTACTTATTACGAAAATCAAGAAGAGGCAAATACTGGTATTAGCGCTTTAGAAACTAATTATCAAAACACTACGGCTAATAATCAAACTATTTT
>CABXCC010000041.1 GCA_902510475.1 uncultured Bacteroidota bacterium
ATTGGCACAGGAAGTTCAAAAGGCTTTCCCAGAATTGGTTAAGCAAGCAGGGGATGAAGAAGGAACACTTTCTGTAAATTACCAAGGAATGATCCCTGTACTGATTAATGCTATTAAAGAACAACAAGAACAAATTGATGAATTAAAGGCATTAATTCAATAATTTAATTTGTAAATATTAATAAAAATAACCCCACATTATTGTGGGGTTATTTTTTGACATTCGACTAAATGAAGAAGATAATCTTTGCGCTATTATTGCTATTTACAACAATAGTTTCGGGTCAAATTACATTTACCAGTATTCCTAGTGAAAAGCAATTATTTGGGAGAGACCTAAATACTAACTATGGACAGATTGATATTTCTGGATATATAAATATTGGGGATAACTATGATTTAGATTTCTCAAATTGGAGCTCTGGTGAACCTAATAATGCACCTGCACCTGAGGATTATGCTGAGATAGTGAATTCATACGGTATGTGGAATGACGCAAATGGGAGTGAAGGCAAATCATCATATGTTGAGTACGAAGGCTTAATTCAATCGCTGGGCAACCTGACATATCTTGGCCAATTTAACGGACATTCGTATTTTAAAAACGAACAATATTTAACTTGGCTAGAGGCTAAAACTGCAGCAGAAAATTTGGGAGGTTATTTAGCTTCACTTCACACTGCTGAAGAAAATTCTGCAGTTTCTTCTTTTGGGTTTTTTAGAGGTTGGCTTGGTTTATATCACGACACTAACTCTGCTAATTATTCTGAACCTAGTGGGGGTTGGAAATGGGTTAGCCCAACATCTTCTGAAACTACTGCGTATTCTGAAATCAAAGTGGAGTTTTTAAGAAATGGTACAATTGTAAATACTTATAATAATACGTTAACATATAATCAAGAGATAGCAGATTTTAATTTTCAGATTCCTATACTAGCTGAACTAGCAAAATATAGGGTTAAGATTTATGTAAAGGATTTAGAAGAGCAATTTTTGTTAATTCAGGATATTGATGACCTTGTAGCAGGTGATGTTTTTATAGTTCAAGGTCAATCAAATGCTGCCGCCGTCATGTATAATGGATCATCTGGCGCATACCAGAATGATTATTTAAGAGTTTACTCAGGTGGGTATACAGGTTCATCTTCTGTACTTTCTGATGACAATTGGTATTATGCACAAGGTGATGGCAATGAAAATAGTGGCGGAAATGCTGGGCAATGGGGTCTAGCTCTGGCTAAGATGATTAAGGATCAATTAAATATTCCAGTTGCAATTTTTAATGGAGCTCATGGAGGTCAGCCAATAGAATTTTTTCAAAGACCTTCCGATTATACAAGTTCCACAGACTCGAATTACGGTAGACTTTTTTATCGTTTACAAAAGACAGGTTTAAAAGAAAAAGTTAGAGGGTTATTATGGTCACAGGGCGAGGCCAATGCAGGAGCTACAAATAATTTATCGGTAGAACAATATAAAACCTATTTTGAAAATTTAATGATGTTTTGGCAAGAAGATTATCCTAATATTGAACATTATTATCTGTTTCAAACAAGAGAATGTAATTGTGGTACTAACTCGTCGGGTAGATTATTAGTTAAGGAAGCTCAAAGATTATTAGCTGTAGAGAATAATAACTTGAACATAATGCCTACTACGGGAATGCAGGTTCATTCAGACTATTGTCATTATCCATTTGTAAATGGATATGAAAAATTTGCTTTAAGAATTTTCCCACAGGTCATGAAAGATATTTATGGGTTGACATTACAAGAATCAATTTATGCTCCAATGATAGCTGATATTTCATTATCTGGAAATATTTTAGAGATTCAAACAGACTCAGAAAACCTTGTTTCAAATAATAGTAATTCAAGCGCACTCATTAATAGTTTGAACAATGATTTTATTTTTAGCGACTCTTCGATTAACATAGTTAATTATCAATTGGATTCTAGTAAATTGATTTTAACCTTAAACCAGAATCCTTCAAATAACACCTCACTGTCATTTATTGGTCTTTCTTCTAATTTAGAAGACAATATTACAAACGGATCCGGAATTGAATTGGTATCCTTTAGTGAT
>CABXCC010000042.1 GCA_902510475.1 uncultured Bacteroidota bacterium
TAATTTTCTTATTTGGATCAGGAATGGTTGAAGTGTGAGGTTCAATATTATTTGACAAAGCTTTTAAATCTGCTCCAGCCGAAAATGTGTCTCCAGTTGATTGAACTACAACTAATTTTATTTCGTTTTCTTGAGAAATATAGTCAAAACAAAATGCAATCTCATTTTGCATTTGTGGATGTAAAGCATTCTTTTTATTAGCCCTATTTAGAGTTAAATAAAAGACTTCATCTTTTTTATCAATAGTCAAAAAATGGAATTTATTATTCCAAAAGTTTAATAATTGTTTGTTTGT
Organism: uncultured Bacteroidota bacterium; assembly: GCA_902510475.1. Lineage (GTDB taxonomy): Bacteria > Bacteroidota > Bacteroidia > Flavobacteriales > Flavobacteriaceae > MED-G13. The sequence continues at coordinate 296 of CABXCC010000042.1, forward strand.
ATAATAATTCATAAAAATATTTTACATTCTAAAGACTCCAAATGAGTCTGTTCCTTTAATTTCTGAACTATAAACAGCTGATAAAGCCAAAGACAAATACTTCCTTGTATCCCTTGGGTCAATCACTCCATCATCCCAAACTTCTGAAGTAGTATGCCATATACTTGCCTTTTTATCCGCTTGTTCTGCTAATTTCTTTTTCTCCTCTAATAAAAGATTTTCATCGATTACTTTATTAAGTGACATAGCTGATTTTCTTTTTACAATTTCCATTACTCCAGCCAACTGATCAGCTCCCATTACCCCAGACTTTGCATTAGGATAAGAAAACAAAAATCGTGGATTAAAAGAACGGCCACACATTGCGTAATTTCCTGCACCGTAAGAATTACCAACCTGTAAACTGATGTGTGGGACTGTACTACCTGCAACAGCATGTATAAGTTGAGAACCACTATTAATCATACCGTTTTGTTCATGTTTTTTTCCTACCATAAAGCCAGTGGTATTATGTATAAAAAGTAAGGGTGTATTTGATTTGTTAGCAAGCTGAATAAAATGTGTTGCTTTACGTGCAGACTCAATAAATATCACACCATTATTAGCAATAATTCCTATTGGGTAACCGTTAATTTTTGCCCAACAACATAGCATAGTTTTCCCATAATTTTCTTTAAATTCTGTGTACTCTGAACTATCAATAAATCGCATGATGAGTTCACGAATATCAAAGGGCTTCTTTAAGTTTGAAGGGATTATTCCTAAAATTTCATCACCAACAAACCTTGGAGACAAGGCTTCTTTCTCATACTGCGAAATTTTAGGTTTTTTAATTTTAGAAACTAGGTCTCTGGCTATTTTAATTGCATGTTTTTCATCATCAGCTAAAAAATCAGATGCCCCCGAAATACTACTATGCATAAGAGCTCCACCAAGTTCTTCATCGTTAGCATCTTCATTAGTTGCCATTTTAACCAAGGGAGGACCTGCTAAAAATACCTTAGCATTATTTTTTTGCATGATTGTATAATCTGACATTCCAGGAACATATGCTCCTCCTGCCGTTGCATTTCCAAAAACTACAGAAATTGAAGGTATTCCTTGTTTTGATCTTTGAGACATTTCCATGAAAAATTTACCATAGTTATTAAAAACCCTGTCTTGATCTGGCAAATTAGCTCCACCACTTTCCACAAGATTTATAGTCAATAATTTATTTTCAGAAGCTATTTGTGATAACCTCAAATTTTTAAGACTGGTTGCATAATCAATTGCTCCCGCTTTTCTGGTTGCTACATTCGCATTGATTAGACAAAGAACTCCTGAAACATAACCTAATACGACTACTGTAGTGCCGCCTGCCCCGAAACCTCCTTCATGTTTTAATCCTGCTAATGACATTAATTCAATAAACGGCTTACTCTTGTCAAGTAGTAAATCAATTTTTTCCCTAGCTAGTAACTTATTTCTTTTTCGTGTTCTTTTGATTTGTTCCTTACTACCCTCTTGGCGAGATACTTCAAAGTAAGATTCAAGTTCATTTACTATCTTCTTCATTGAAGCATAATTTTCAATATATTTTGAACCTAAAACATCAATTTTTGACTTTATCTCATCCATTTAGTAGTCGTTAATTCTAGAGTAAACAATTTAGTAATTTTAATTTTAAGAGTAAATAAGAATATTGTCAAATATTCAAAATTTTCAATCAATAATTATGAAAATATTTTTTTAATAAATATTAATTGAATAATTCATAATTAAATAAGACAATT
>CABXCC010000043.1 GCA_902510475.1 uncultured Bacteroidota bacterium
ATCTATGGTTAAATTAAGATTGGTTAGAAAGAATGAGTTGGTAAAAATACTAGGTAGAGGTGAATTAAAGGGAAAAATAAAAATCTCGGCTCATAAGTTTACTGCATCCGCAAAATCTGCAATTGAAGCAGTTGGTGGGGAAGCTGTTAACATTTAAAAAAGAATATGAAAGTAATTGAAGTTTTAAAGAACATTTGGAAAATTACAGAGCTTAAGGATAGAATTATGCTAACCTTAACCATGCTTCTTGTTTACAGATTTGGTGCGCAGGTTGTTCTTCCTGGAATTGATGCAAGTAAATTGGGTCAAATTGCCGAGAATACTGAGCAAGGTATTCTAGGACTTTTAAATGCATTTACAGGTGGAGCTTTTGCAAATGCATCTGTTTTTGCACTTGGTATTATGCCGTATATTTCTGCTTCCATTGTTGTTCAATTAATGGGGATTGCTATCCCATATCTTCAAAAATTACAAAAAGAAGGAGCTAGTGGTCAGAAAAAGATTACCCAAATTACAAGATGGCTTACAATCGCAATTTGTTTATTACAAGCTCCAGCATATCTAACTGCTTTACCTGCATTAGGTATTCCACAAGATGCCTTTTTATTAGGTCAAGGAGGAATGTTTTATTTTTCTTCAATAATCATCCTGGTTACCGGTTGTATTTTTGCTATGTGGTTAGGTGAAAAAATCACAGATAAAGGAATTGGAAACGGTATTTCTTTACTGATTATGGTTGGTATTATAGCCACGATGCCTCAATCATTTGTTCAGGAATGGGTTTCAAGGGTAACAGAGTCCAACGGAGGTTTAATCATGATTTCCATTGAACTGGTTATCTGGGTAGCAATTATTTTAGCTTCAGTTATGTTGGTTATGGCTGTTAGAAAAATTGCTGTTCAATATGCAAGAAGAACTGCTTCAGGTAGTTTCGATAGAAATGTTGCAGGAACCAGGCAATATATACCACTTAGATTAAATGCTTCAGGTGTTATGCCAATTATATTTGCACAGGCTTTAATGTTTGTCCCCAGTTTAATTGGTCAAGCAGGAGTGATTAAAGATACTGAAATTGGTCAGTGGATGGTTATTCAGTTTTCTGATATTTTTGGTTTGTGGTATAACATTGTATTTGGCTTACTAATTATTGTTTTCACATATTTTTACACAGCTATTACGGTTCCAACTAATAAAATTGCAGATGACTTGAAGAGAAGTGGTGGTTTTATCCCTGGAATCAGACCAGGAACCGATACATCAAATTTACTTGATACAATTATGTCTCATATTACTTTACCAGGGTCTATATTTCTTGCGTTAGTTGCAGTATTCCCTGCTGTAGTTGTAAAATTCATGGATGTTCAAGCTGGATGGGCTCTATTTTTTGGAGGAACCTCATTATTAATTATGGTTGGTGTTGCTATTGATACAATGCAGCAAGTAAATTCATATCTATTGAATAAACATTATGATGGATTGATGAAGGCAGGAAGAGACAGAAAACCAGCAATATAATAAGATTAATATGGCAAAACAGGCACCAATAGAACAAGAAGGAACAATTATAGAATCATTATCTAACGCAATGTTTAGAGTTGAATTAGAAAATGGTCATGTTGTAACTGCTCACATTTCAGGTAAAATGCGTTTGCATTATATTAAATTATTGCCTGGTGATAAAGTAAAATTAGAAATGAGTCCTTATGATTTAACTAAGGCAAGAATAACTTATAGATTTTAAAAGATGAAAGTAAGAGCTTCAGTAAAAAAAAGAAGTGCGGATTGTAAAATCGTACGAAGAAAGGGGAGACTTTATGTTATAAACAAAAAGAATCCTAGATTTAAACAAAGACAAGGTTAATATTATGGCAAGAATAGCAGGAATAGACATACCAAAAAATAAGAGAGGAGTAATATCACTTACATATATTTTCGGAATCGGAAATAGTAGAGCCTCCAAAATATTAGATATTGCAGGTGTAGACCACAGTAAACAAGTGTCAGAATGGTCAGATGATGAAA
>CABXCC010000044.1 GCA_902510475.1 uncultured Bacteroidota bacterium
AGCAAATTCAACATTTGCTGGGGTAAGTTGTGTGTGTATTTCATTTTGCTCGGGCATAGACCACGCCTCAAAAGGTGTGTTATCTGGATTATCCATGTATTCGTTCCAGTTATTTGTAAAATAATCCATTCCACTAATTGCAGGAATAAACGTAAAATAGTTTGTAGCTAACTGACTGGTGAATTGGGATATAATTGGGTCTTCACCCGTAAAATCACTTGTGATTGAAACAGTGTCAAAAAGTCCGCCAGGGGCCGAGTCAACTCCATCAGTATGGCCATGAGATTGTGCAAGTGCTTGAGCTTCAATATCACAAAAACAAAACCACGGGGCATCGATGTAAACATTACTAACAGGAATAATCTGATTTATATAAGGTGTATACCAAGCATCAAGATAGGCATCAACTCCATTGGTTACATCAGGCAGAACTGCATCTAAGGATTGAAATCCTGGATTGACAGCGTTACCGTTAATATCAAAATACGGATTTAAAGATCCACTACCATTAATTATGCTAATATTTCTTGTGTTTTGTGGATACTCAAAGGAATTTACTGAGTCGATTCCATTATAAAAGATTGAAAAAAACGGATGTGGCTGAGGCAAAGCATTGTTATTGTCAAATTCAGCTACACCATCACTTAAATGTGATTCAAAGTGGTCCCAAAGCATCTGTCTTGCTGCGGGTGATTTTAGCATTCCATCAACTACAGGCCTAAGTGACTCAACACTAAAATCACCTATCCATGTATCCAGCCCGTATGCTAAATAATTAAACATATGCTGAAATCCTATAGGAACATTTGCTCCAGCATGTGGCGTATCAAAAGAAACATATAATCTAGTTTGGTGATCAATACCGATACTTTCCATATAATTTAATGCATATCTTGAAATGAGACCTCCCATACTAGGGCCGATCACGACATTTTCATTATCTCCAACTTTTTGATCATTAATCAATTTTATTAGTTCTACTAATAGCATTGCATTTCTTTCGATATAATCAGCACCCCCATATACCCATACTTGATCTTGCTCTCTAAAATAAGTAGGAAAATTTAAAACAACTACATCATGTCCGTTTTCTCTAACTATGTCACCCAAATTTCCGGAACCAAAATTTAAGGCTTGATATATTGAATTGATATTTCTTGTGTCTAATGGGTCAAAACCATCAATTACAAATATTGGTTTGTCTAAGACATTATCGGCACTGTAAAAAATCTCCATTTCTCCCCAACCTTTAAAGGGAGTTTCGCCATAAGGTTCAATATTAGGCGGATCGGTCGTTTCTGACGTGAACCCAATGATATTCTGATTAAACTTGTGATTTAATTCTTCATTTGAATAAATAACTTTTAACGAAGAAACTACTTCATTAACCTCGCCATTACTTAAGGTTATTCTAAAAATAATCTGTTTTTCACCTTCCTCTTCGTATGTAATATCATAATCTTCATCTAATATTATTGTTCTATAGCCAAAACTGTCCCCAAAATCAATTTCTAAAAGATTAATTGTTTTATCACTTGTGTTAAAAAATAGAGTTGAGGATAAATTAAAAGTTGCTTCCAAACCTCTTTGCAATGGTTTCAAAGCTGCAGCTGATAAAATTTGGTGATGTTCGAAAATATCTAAATCACTTTGAATTCTTGCGTACTTATTGTCAGTGCTTTTGTATATTAATTGATTGTTTTTTGCAGCATCATTAAAGGTTTCGTATTCAGAATAAATAAGCGCTAATGAAATATTTGTGCTCAATAATTCAGACGTTGCGATGTCTTTTATATTATCTAAACTACCCAATCGTTGTTGAAAATCAGAAAACGCTATCGATTTATATACTTGATAAAAACTATATAAATCATGCGTTGTGTTTTTTAAATTATTGATATTACTTACGCTTGAAGGATTATACAGAATATCACTAATCATTCCGTCCTTATCAAAATTTGGAAAAATATTATTTATGTTTTGTGAATACCCAAATGTTGAAAAAATCATTAAATACT